>JAYZEV010000007.1:0-198502 GCA_036337105.1 Pseudomonadota bacterium | reverse complement strand
AAAAGAACAATGACTTTGTTATTTTATTTAGGTTTGGTTTTAACGGGTGCTTTTACTTTATTGCCAAATAGAATTATGTACGTAGTCGTATTAGGTTAATCTTTTATTTATGCAGATTTATCAATTTGGGAAGACTCTAGTTACATCGAACCTTTTCAAATAGAAATGTGAGAGCAGTACAACTAGGCACAAGAACCACTCGAGTTTTTAACCCCCCTATGTCTTTTGGTTAAGGTACGACAAGATTTTTTCTATGGCTTTTGAGAAAGATAAAGGCTGTTGGGTGCAGGGTACGTGAACGCACAGATCAAGTAGGAAAGTGTTAAGTGACGTTCAGTTGGGGGACTGATTGGGGGACTATTTTACCATTTTTTACATAAATCATTGATATAAATAGTTTATTTGTTCGATAATGGCGGAGGAGGTGGGATTCGAACCCACGGAGGACTTGCACCCTCGCCGGTTTTCACGACCGGTGCATTCAACCGCTCTGCCACTCCTCCATATTAGTTTAAGGCACTGTTTTTTATAATAAAATACTCTAGGCCTATACTCTCTTTTTGTTAATGATGACGAATTATGCCTTCATCTGTGCCATCACACGGAATTTTTCTAAGCCAAAATGTTTTTGTTTGCAACCTTTAGCTTAATTGTATTCGCTTCTTCTTTGAAGAGGTGCTTTGCATACTTCACCAGAAAGGCATAGCCATCAAATTGAAATACAGGTTTACCAGAGGTTAAGGTTGTAGCATATTAATCCTTCGGTTTATTTAGCCTGTGCTTGGTAAATGTTAGAATTCTCGATGTCATCTTATTTATTTTGAATCAACAGAAATAGAATATTAATCTGGTGTTTATTTAATACTAGAATAATATAAGTGACTAAATTTACTTCAGCCTCAAGATAGCTCAAAATGAAAAGATTGATAAATCTATTTTTGGAACGAAGCTACTCGAATGCTTTGTTAGGCTCCGTATTAATAGTTTTTGCAACACTGCTTTTTGTGGTTCATGACGCAATCGTTAAATATCTGTCTGAAGACGACATTAAGTTTTATCACTTCGTATTTTACGGCTCTCCAGTTTATCTTGCGTTGCCCTTGTACCTTTGGTTTATAGGCCGCCTTAAAGAAAACTTGGTAGCCTCTAATTATTTCATCGCGATAGTCAGGGGGGTGCTTTTTGTTCCCTTGCCTGTTATTGCATTCACGGCACTAGGTAATATTTCTCTCCCAGAGTTCACAACACTTGTTATGTGTTCTCCACTATTTGCAGTTTTATTTTCACTCTTTATCCTGAAAGAAAACTTTAACTTTTTTACTATTGGAGCTTTAGCTCTTGGTATCATTGGGGTTGTTTTTATATTTCAGCCTGGTTTTGACCATTTCAGCCTTTATTTCCCTTTAGTTTTAGTTAGCGCCTGTCTGGTTGCGACAACTAATTTAATAGTCAGTAAATTTCATTATGCTGTAACCTCTTTTGGTTTTTTTATTTATGGTGGAGTTTTTGTACATCTTTTTTCTCTGATATTATTTTTTATTGAGCCAAAGGTCTTGGAATTGTCCACCATTGGGCTCATTATTATTGCTTCTTTTGCGGTGAATATGGCTATTTTTCTTTTTGTTGTGGCTTTTCGAATAGCACAAAAGTTTTATGGAATAATCTCTTGTTTAAATTACTTACAGATGCTCTGGGCGGTTTTAATTGGTATAGTTTTTTTCGATGAGTATTTAAACCTTTCGTCAGGAATTGGTGCAATATTAATTTTTAGCAGTGGTGTTATGGCTTTAACTGCACAATACCGGGAAACGAAAGCTCAGGATAATAGCTAAAGTTGATAAATAACTATAAAGGTTTTCCAGTCAGTTACACTTTGCCATCTCGTGGTTTTATTTATAACTCCAATGATTTAACGTCTAGGTGTGACGAATTTCTGCTTCTGCTTCTATCTCAACCTTATAATCTCCTACCAACTTTTGTACTATTACCAAGGTGTTGGCGGGCTTGATTTTCTCAAATACACGGCCGTGGGCCATGGAAACAGCGAGAGTATCCTGTTCGTTTATAAGATATATCCGCGTTCGAACCACGTCTTCGGCTTTAGCGCCCAGAGCGGTAAGAGCATTAAGAATTTTGTCTAAAATATAGGTTGCCTGAGCACCAGCATCGTTAGGGGCAATTATCCTGCTCGACCCCGCAGTAGCCGTAGTTCCAGAGACTAGCACGCGGTTCCCAATACGCTGAGCACGGCAATAACCTGCGATGTCTTCCCATTCGGAACAGGTGTTAACCTGCGCTTTATCAACTTTTTCGAGAACGTCTTCTTTTTTAATAGAAACACGTTTTTGGGTTAAATGATGGCTAAGGTCACCTGAGGCAGTTAAGAAAGGTGGTTTTCGGTATTCATCTCCACAATCTCCCGGAATTCCTATTGAGGTGGAGAAAGCCTTTTCTAATTCTTCATTATCTTTGTCATCTAATTTAAAGGAAAATACGCGTGAATTGTCATTGATATGTATATTTTCTCCTAATCGAACACCAATAATAACGCCAGCTACACCCGTTTGTTCAAGAACCCAGCGCGTTGCTATGTTAGAAATAGATACATTGTGCTTATTTGCAATCTGCGCAGCAGTTCTAAGAATGATTTGAAATTTTTTCCACCCACCGGCACTATCGATGAACCTCTTATATTTCATTTTAGACCAGTCCTTTATTTTTACTGGCTCTTTCGCTCCAAGCCACTTTTCGGCCAGAAACCCACCACATAGAGTTCCATAAGCAAGTATTTTAACAGATGAATTTCTACATAAGTCTGCTAGCAATCCTCTAGCGCGCCGATCGATAAGGGAGCAAGACACTTGGTTTGTCTTAACGGGAATACCGTCAGCCAATGCAAGGTGAAGATGCGCTGCATCAAAATTGGTAACACCAATTTCGTTAATGATTCCTTGTGCCCTCAAATTACTGAGTTCATGAAGAGCATCAAGCCAAGCGGGATGTTGAAAATTCCACCAATGAAATTGTAATAGGTCTATGCAAGAAGTTCCAAGTCGTAGAAGACGCTCTTCTATTCCAGCGCGAACGACTTTCCTTGTCATTGGCCCTGGTTTTGGGCACCATTTTGTACAAATAATTGGTTGATAGTCCAATTTTTCACGTCGCTTCAAAAGGGTACCGACAATTGTCTCGGAACTTCCATAGTGATCTGCCATGTCAAAGGTGTTGTAGCCTGAATTAACATAATGCTGCAACTGGTCGGCTCCCAATTCTCGATCAATGGAGCCAGATCTTCGTTCAATATCGGCGACCTGCCATAGGCCCGTTAGTATCCTGCTAATTCGTAGCCTAGGCGTAAGATTTACTCCTTCCGTATTTAATTCATTAGATTTAGCTTTCATAAGCAACCTCTTTTTTTTGAGCATCTCAACTAAATAATACATTATCAATTCACACATTGACACGTGTAGACATGGTATCTAGTCTTAAACGTCATATATAACTTTCGCAATTGCAAATCAGGGGCGGTGGAACAATGGCCGAGGATGAAGGGTTTTGGCTCTATGACCTCAAAGTCGAGGTCGTTTTAGACGAGAGGGTTCCTATTTGTAGACATGTGGAAGGCGAATATTTTACCGTGCACGGTGAGAATTTAATTTTCAAGTCAGAACAGAAGGTCTCGATGTATGCTTTAGCGGCTCTTTTGCCTCTTTTGCCTGCTAAACAGCGAATGACAAGTTCGAAAGATTGGATGTCTACCGATGCAGAAGTGGCTTGCCCCGACCCTAACTGTGGAGGACGTTTCCGTATTATCAGACAGGGCAAGCGTTGGTTCTCACATGAAGAAACGACGGGTCTTCCTTCTTCACGAGCTATGCCATATTGGAAAAAAGAAAAAAACCATGACTAGGGTAGAAAGAATAGAGCTTCGACCTGGTTACAGTATTTCTCGTATAATTAGAGGGGGCTGGCAATTATCAGGTGGGCATGGTTCTGTCGATAAAGATATTGTTATTTCCGACATGAAGACTTTCCTAGATTCAGGTATAACCACCATTGATTGCGCAGATATATATACTGGCGTTGAGGAAATCATAGGATCTTTTATTGAAAAACTTCGAAGGGAGCACGGTCATACTATTGCTAATAGCGTCAAGGTTCATACTAAACTGGTTCCTGACCTTGATCAGTTAGCAGACATTAAACCTAGAGCGATTGAAAAGATTATTGATAGATCACTGAGCCGTCTGAAAGTTCAGCAGCTTGATTTAGTTCAGTTCTTCTGGTGGGATATGTCTATTGGTGAAGCGATAGAAATACTTGGTACATTAAAAGAATGTCAAAAAAATGGAAAAATAGTGAACCTTGGAGTGACCAACTGGGATAGTAATCAGATATCTCTTTTCCTTGAATCGGGCTTCGAACTAATTTCGGCTCAAGTCCAGTTTTCGATTCTCGATAGACGTCCTCTAAATGGGTTAACTGATTGGTCGTGTTTAAAAAAAATACATCTTTTATGTTATGGAACGCTAGCAGGTGGGTTTTTGACTGAAAAATGGTTAGGAGAATTAAATCCAGGATATTCTTTTTCAAATCGTAGTTTAACGAAATATCGATTGATAATTGATGAGTTTGGATCTTGGGAGCTCTTTCAAGAGTTACTTAGAGTTCTTAAAAGGATTGGAGAAAGACGGGGTGTCTCTCTAAGCGCAGTGGCAATCCGATGGGTTCTCGAACAGCCACAAGTTGCTGCGGCAATCGTTGGGGCGCGTTACGCCTCTAACCTTTCAAGAACTCTTGAAGTTTTTCGATTCGAGCTCACGTCTAAAGACAAGACCGAGATTGACACGTTGCTTAAAAAGGCATCAGGGCCTTCGGGACCGGTTTATGGTATTGAGAGCGATAGAACTTCGAAACATGGAAGAATTATGAAATACAATTTAAATAATTTGTATAAAGAATAAACATTGGAGAGTGGTTCTAATGGGCGATCCTATTTTAGAAATAAAAAACCTCACGCATGATTTTGGCGTGTTTCGAGCGATTGATAAGGTTTCTCTGCATATTGAAAGGGGTTCGATCACAGGATTAATTGGCCCTAACGGAGCCGGAAAGACAACTTTATTTAATGTAATTGCCGGTGGTCTCAGGCCGAAGTCGGGACGCATTATTTTGGATGGTGTCGACGTAACAGGCGGAGCTCCAGAATATCTTTTTTTAAAAGGTTTAGGTAGAACATTTCAAATTCCGAGACCATTTTCTAGGATGTCCGTTTTGGAGAACGTGATGTTAGCCCCGAAGGGGCAGAGAGGAGAAAAACTTCCCGGTCCCTTTTTCTCAAGAGGATTTGTGAGAGAGCAAGAAAGTAAGATTCGAAGGCGTGCAATGGAAGTTGTCGATTTCATGACTTTAACGCCTTTGGCAGATCATCCGGCGGGGAAGATATCTGGAGGTCAAATGAAACTTCTTGAACTAGCACGCATTCTTATGGGCGACCCCCAGGTTATCCTACTTGATGAACCAGCTGCGGGTGTTAATCCGATTCTTGCTAGAACTCTTGTCAAAAAGATTAAGGAGTTAAATCGCGACGGAAAAACCTTCTTAATTATTGAACATGATATGGATTTTATTATGGGTCACTGTGATCCCATTATTGCTCTGACACAAGGTAAAGTAGCGTTTCAGGGAACGCCCGAGCAAGCTCAATCTAACAAAGTTCTCCTTGATGCCTATCTGGGAGCAAAAGAGAATGTCTGAAATAGTACTTGAGGTTCGAAATATTATTGCAGGTTATGTGCCGGATTTACCGATTCTGAGAGAGGTCTCAATTATGGTAAAAAGTGGGTCAGTCAATGTAGTAATTGGACCAAATGGTGCGGGAAAGTCTACGCTAATTAAAGCTATCGTCGGTTTGGTCCCCGTATCGGAAGGTAGTATTTTCCTTCGAGGTCAAGAAATAGATATAGTAAAGCCTCACCTTATTGCCAAACACGGCATATCTTATGTTCCTCAGAGTGATAATATTTTTAGGACACTCACTGTTCGTCAGAATCTAGAGCTTGCTCTTCGTAATTCTGGTAAGAATGCCGATCTTCGGTTGAGTGAACTCTTGGAGCAATTTCCCATCCTTTGTGATAAATTGAAAGAGAAAGCCGGAGCGTTGTCCGGAGGGCAGCGACAATTTTTGGCAGTAGCAATGGCTATATCCACTGATCCAGATATTATCTTGATGGATGAACCTTCAGCAGGTCTTGCCCCAAAGGCGGCTCAGGGCATTTTAGAACTTTTAAGAGATTTGACTAGCAGCGGTGTAAGCATACTTTTGGTAGAACAAAATGTTAATCAGGCTTTAAGGCTGGCGGATTACTGCTATATTCTGGCCGAAGGTCGTAATCAAGTTGATGGCAAGGCTTCTAAACTTTTGAATGACCCAATAGTTGGTGAGATCTATTTGGGAGGGAAAAGATTTGGGGCAGAAGCATGATCCAGCATTTGCTTGATGGTATACTGGTTGGTGCTATCCTCTCGCTTGGAGCTATTGGGCTAACTATGGTTATGCATATATTGCGCTTTGCAAATTTCAGTCACGCAGAGCTCCTTTCTGTTGGAGCTTATGCTGCTTTGGTATTTGATAAAATTTTTAAAGTAACTCTGCCTTTAATGGCAAGTGCGATTGGCTCCCTTTCGATTACTTGGGCACTTATTTTATCAATACTTTTTTCTATGGTTATTACTGGCGCTAGTGCCGTTTTATTTGATCGGTTGATCTTTAGAAGGATTAGAGAAAATGGTCAGGAGCTTTCGATGGTTTTTGCTTCTTTTGGACTTGCTCTGATCGTCAGAAACCTCATAGGACTTATTTTTGGGTTGAATACCAAACTTTACACTAAGGAAATAGTTTTTGCCACCGTTTTGAGTCGAGATCCTTTAGTCGTTGTAAAACTAGATCAGGTAGCGACCTTGTTCATAACGCTTATTTTAATGGTATTGATACATTTTGTTTTATCTCGAACGACGTTTGGCTACTCGCTTAGAGCTGTTGGTGAAAACCCCGAACTAGCCCAAGTAAATGGTATTAATTTGGATAAGACAATAATGGTAGTATGGATCATTGGGGGTTGCCTGGCTGCTGTAGCGGGTGTGTTTTATGGTTTGACTAATCAAATTAATCCGATGATTGGTCGCGATTTAGTTTTGCCGGTGTTTGCCGCGACAATTGTAGGTGGGATTGGATCTGTATACGGAGCCTTACTTGGTGGGTTTATCGTTGGTTTGGCATCTAACATGGCTCTAATTGTCTTACCTTCGGGCTATAGCCCCGCAGTCCCCTTCCTCATAATTCTTGCTGTTCTTTTAATTAGACCAAACGGTCTGTTTGGTGAGGAGAGACAATGATCGGCATTCTTTCATACATTATTTTTTTTACTACCGTAGCCTCCATATTAGCAATTGCCGTTTTAGGCCTGAATCTTCAATGGGGCAATACTGGACTCTTTAATGGAGGAGTGGTTGCTTTTTTCGGAGCCGGCGCCTATGGGACACTTCTTTTAGGAGGGACTCCGCAGCCAGACCATATTGCCGGATTTGAATTGTTTTATCCAATAGCTCTTATTGGAGGTATGACGGCTGCAGGGCTGTTGGCTTGGGTTGTTGGTATTTTGACACTAAAAATGCGTCACGATTACCTTGCTATTTCAACTTTTGGCGTGGCTGTGGCTTTTGAGAATCTAATGCGCAATGCAGAATGGTTAGGTGGTGGAGCTAAGGGTTTGCGCGGATTTGAACGACCTTTTAGAGAGTCTCTTGGGGATGGGTTTGTTTACAATTTTGTTTTTTTAATTGCTGTGGTTTTTTGTCTCATAGTAACTTACCGATTTCAAGAAATTCTTGTTTCTTCGCCTTTTGGTAGGCTTTTGCGAGCTATAAGAGAGGATGAAAATGCTGCTAGGTCACTGGGTAAAGATCCGGCCCGAATTCGTTTAACTGCTTTTGTTACTGGGTCGGTTATTATGGGCTTGGCTGGTGGGCTTTATGGAACATTTTACGCTTTTGTTAGCCCTCAGGATGTTCTACCTACATTAACTTTTCAAATTTGGGCTATGTTAATAGTGGGTGGTGCCGGTAACAACAAGGGAGCAGTTTTAGGAGCTTTTATAATTTGGGCGGCTTGGACATTTAGCGGTTGGGCTCTTTCTCGTTTTGCGCCAATTGAAGCTCAGTTATATACAGGATCGATTCAGTATGTTTTAATAGGGCTAGTTATAGTAATTATGTTGCTTTGGAGACCTCAAGGTCTGTTGCCCGAGCGACTAGTCGTATCGCAATCAGGTTTGGGCTAGATCATTGCTTGCCCAATAAAAAGAAAGGAAAAGTGATGAAAAAGGATAATGAACGTTTTGTATTTAAGTTAGGGGCAGTGGTTTGCCTGGCTCTTTTTGCTAGCAATTCAATTTCTCATGCATGCACTACCAAGATTGGCGCTGTACTCCCTACCTCCGTTGATTGGGGGCGACCTATTGCTGAAACAGCGCAATTTGTAGTGGATCAAGTAAATGAATCTGGGGGTGTTTCAGGTTGTAGTATCGAAATGGTTTTGCGCGATACTCAGGTCGACCCTAAGGTGGGAGTTGATGCTGCTAAGGCGCTTGTAGATTTGGATGGCGTGCAACTATTATTGGGTGCGGTATCTTCAGGCGTGTCAATGCCGATCCTTACATCAGTTTCGGTTCCTAGCAATGTAATGCAAATGTCATGTTGCTCATCTTCAACGGCCTTTAGCAAGCTGGCTGAAAACGGTAAGACTGAGGGATTATGGTTTCGTACATTTGCTACTACAGGTGTGCAGGCCGCTGTGGGAGCTAAAGTGGCGAAGGATCGTGGGTTTAAAAAAGTTGCAATCTTATATAAAAATGACGATTGGGGACAAGATTTGAATCGTTTAATTGCTCGCGATTTTGCCGCATTAGGAATTAAGGTTACATCAGCCGTGGCGATTAATGATGGTCAACCCTCGTACAAAGCTGAGGTAACCAGTGCGCTTTCCGGCAGCCCTGACGTTCTTTATTTGGGGCTATATCCTAACGAGGGTACCGCTGCTGTACGTGAATGGCTTTCTCTCGGCGGAACTCAAAATATGATTATGGCAAACTCACTTAAGTCTGAGGATTTTCGTGAAAATGTTGGCTTGCAATACTTGGGTAATGCATTTGGTACCGACACTGCTTCACCTCGCGTTGCAAGTGCTGATGCATTTGTTCAGCTCTACAAGAGTCATTTTGGTAAGGAGCCGAGTGGTCCTGGTTTGGCTAACAGCTATGACGCTGCGATGATAGCCCTCTTAGCTATGGAAGCGGCAGGCAAGGGAGCTACCGGTGATCAGATTGCTTCGCAGGTTGGCCGCGTGACGGATCCAGCCGGGACTCCAATTACTGCCGATGCGGCTGGATTCAAGGCTGCACGCACTATCTTAGCCGGTGGGGGGAATGTAATGTATCAAGGTGCAACTGGGAATGTACGGTTTGACAAAAACGGAGACGTTTCTGCTCCAGCCGTTGTTTGGAAATTCACCGATGGGGGAACAACGGAGATAGAATACCTATCGTTGACTGAAGTAGATGAGTTTATCGCATCTATGAATTAACTTGGGATTTATTTGACCCATAAGGAATTCATTTCCTAAGTTGTTATAACTAGAGCAGTCCTTCTCGTAGCACTTAATACGGAAGGTCTGCTTTTTTCATTTGAGAAGCTATTTGAACATGGTTAGTGGTTCTGTTGGTTTACTAAATAGCGATCATATTAAGAACGGTTTCCCCTAGATATTCGTAGTTAACTAATTAGCTTAGAAAGCAGCTGAATTGTTGGGTGGGGTCCTAGGGTGTTGTTTTAGTAAGCCTTAAGGTAGATAGCTTGCAGGCTTTAATAATTCTGTGGTTATAGTTAATTTTCCGGCATAAACCTTTAGCTTCCTCTGCTCCATTTGAAAAAATTGTATGAATTTTCTAATTAAAGAAAGATTCTCGGATAAAATACTTGATTTCTTAGTCTTTATCTTGTCTGGGTTTACGTTTTCTTTGAACAGTTGTGATTAAGTTTCAAAGCTAATCGGTGGTGCTGAGTGTCCCAAGGCGTTTTTGTTCTCTTATATTTTTAATGAATCCTCTCAATTAAACCGGTAAGTTTTTTTATTCCTTCTAATCACTTTGCTAAACAATTTATATTAAAACCATAGTGTTTTTCAGTTTACTTTTGGTCAATGAAGTAAGCAAAGAGGCCATACAAAAAAATTCGTGGGAGTAGGGGATTGGAGTATTACTAGTGTGGGGTTTTCAATGCCGGCGCGTTCAACCGCTCTGCCACTCCCACAGTTTGATTAAAGGTACGTCTCTTCTGCCTGTCAGTCTAGTCAGAAACAAGTTTCTTTTTGTTGACCCGCAGAAGCGAAAATTCTGTTCTAGGTTTCGGGTGACAATAGTAAAGTTTGCACTCTTAAATTTTAAACATCTTGACTGAGTTATCCAGAATCAATAGCTCAGTCTATGACTGTTGAACTTAAATGACAGAGCCGCGGGCAGAGATTCCACCATCAATGGTGACTATGGTTCCTGTGATGTAGCTAGCAAGAGGTGAAGAAAGAAAAGCACATAAGTCTGCTACCTCCTTAACGGAAGCTGGTCGCTTGCCCGGATAATGATCGTAGAGTTCTTTCCAGCGCGCTTCGTCGCCTAAGATATCGATAGCTTTACGCTTCATGATTTTTAACATTCTATCCGTTGCAACAGGGCCAGGATTTACCCCTATGATCCGAATACCATGATTTAAACTTCGTCCACCTAAAGCCTTGGTGAAAGACATAAGTGCTGCGTTCCCTGTCGAACCAGCAAAGTATGCTGCATCCCAATTTTCACCGGAGTTTCCTATTATATTTATAATCACGCCATCTCGACCTTTCCGTTTGCGCCAAAAAGAACGCGACAAGGAGATATAACCAAAAACCTTCAAGTCAAAGCCCTTTCGGATAGCGTCGTCAGATACTTCTTCTATATCCCCGGCAGGTATATCTCCGGCATTATTAAACAGAAGGTCATAATCGCCGGCTGCCGTATCCAGTTCACTCATTGCCTTACTACAACTTAGATCAGCCTCGTGCACTTCTACTGAAATACCAAACTTTCTTGTCAATTCAGCACTTAATGTATGCATAGCTTTTCCATCACGCGCCGCTAAATGCAAGTTGCAACCTTCGGCAGCCAAAACTCTCGCTAGCCCAGCACCGATCCCCTTGGATGCACCTGTAATTAGCGCAGTTTTATCTTTCAGTTGCAAATCCAAAACATTACCCCCTCTAAGTATACAATATTTTAAATCTTGTACACTATATAATCTATAATGTGAACGTTTGGCTAGCTCTTTTTCTACAAATGTTGTAGTAACACGATGATTCTTAAAAAATGTATTTAGATTATTCATATGAAGAGGGAATCACATGAATGTTCAGCAATCTATAACAAAAAGAAATACACGAGCAGCAGTTTTATTAGCTGAGATAGAAGCCATGATAATCGACGGGAGTCTAACGCCAGGTGAACGCTTAGATGAGATGGTACTAGCGAAGAAATTTGGCGTTTCTCGAACCCCAGTTCGAGAGGCAATCAGATCTTTAACTGCGATCGGGCTAGTCCAGAATGCAGGTAGGCAGGGAGCAGCGGTTGCGGAAATTTCTGTCTCTATGCTTATAGAAATGTTTGAACTGATGGCAGTATTAGAAGGCATGTGTGCTCAATTAGCAGCTCGTAGGGCGACGGATGATGAGCGTTCTGCCATGTTTGCGACTCACGAACTCTTAGAAAAAACACTTGAACGTGGCGATCACAAGGAATTCTACAAAGTTAACTTACAATTTCATGACCAGTTATACGAGGCCTCACACACGCAATATTTGGCTGGGGAAACCTTGAGATTAAGGCGCCGTCTGTCTCCTTACAGAATGCGGGTAACCTACCAGCCTGGGCGTATGCGTGCTACATTAGGAGAGCACTGGAAAATCTTAAATGCCGTCAATAATGGCGATAGCGAAGGCGCAATGGAGGCGGCATTGTCGCATATGCGGCTTATTGGAAACCAACTAGAGGACTTCATTGCGTCTCTTGCGAGCACATTAAAAAAATAGTCTTCTAACATTCGAAAAAATAGACATGGATCAGAATATCCAAAAAAAGATACGAATTGCGATGCTTACGCCGTCTTCTAACTCTGTAGTTGAACCCTGGTGCTATAAGATAATTGGTTCACTAGATAATACCTCGGTACATTTTGGACGAGTTGAAGTGCTCTGGATTGACGACGAGGCGGCTAGCTTATCACAATTTCAGAATGAAAGTATGCTTAAAGGGTTCGATTTATTATCTCATGTGAGGCCGTCAGTGATTGGATGGAACGGAACATCTGCTTCTTGGTTAGGTATTGACCGAGATCGCGTTTTGGTTGACGAAATTAGAAAGAGAACAGGCTGCATAGCTGTAACATCGACCCTGTCGATTATAGAAGCCCTCAGGGCACTGAGGGTCAGAAATATTGGCTTGGTTACGCCTTATGTCGGGTCAATCCAAACAAAGATAATTGAGAATTTCAAGATAGAAAATTTTGAATGTATCTCGGAACGGCATTTTTGTATGACTGACAACTTTAGTTTTGGAGAAGTATCTGAGGCTTCTATCGCGAAAGCAGCCAAGGAGGTTATAGCTGAAGGTGCTGAAGCGGTAATTATTCTTTGCACTAATTTGGCTGGTGCCGGTATTGCTGCTCAAATAGAAGAAAACACAAGTGTTCCAGTACTTGATAGTGTTGTTTTAACAGTATGGGGGGCCTTTAGATCAATCGGGAAAAGTACATCTTTCCTTTCTGAATGGGCACCAGCTATCTCGAAACTAGCGTAAAAGAAATCTGAGTATGCGTTTTGAGCATGGTGTTAATTATCTTCACAAGTTTTTAATTTAATAGTTGTAAGAAAATACAATTAATTATAATTTGAATACATTATATACAAGAAAGAATGCATTTTTGAGGCCTTGTGTTCATTTCTTCACAGGCAAAGCATTAATCAACAGGCCTCGTAATGGAGTTTAAAATGATTTACTTACAAAAATTCAGGTCGGCTTTTGCCGTTGTTATCAGCTCTATAGTAATTAGTTCGATGGCTTATGCTGATGATGTAATCACCTTTGCCGAGGCTGACACAATTACTGGTGAAAGCTTAATAAATTTGATCGCTTTCGAAAGAGCAAAGGCTCGCGGGGTCCACGCTGAAGCAATTTCACTTCAATCGGATGACCTTGTTTTCCAAGCAGTTTTGAATGGACAGGTCGAAGTGGGTGTAGGCTCTGCTTACGCTGCTATGCAAACGCTTGGCGCCGACGCGCCAGTTCGAAACTTTTATCAACTAAAGAAACTGGGCTTCCTTTGCGTTGTTAACAAAAGCAAAATAAAGTCGTGGAAAGATTTGGATGGAAAACCAATAACGATACATGCGCGTGGTTCAGGTACGGAGGCGATCTCCTATTATATGGAAAAATTGCATGATATTAAGTTTTCTGAGATGAGTTTCGTGCCAGGTTCCGAGGTTCGCGGAGTAGCGTTAATGAAGGGCACGATTGACGCGACATTCTTGGACATTACCAACACGAGACTAGTTCTTGCCAAGCACCCAGAGAAATTTGGTATTTTAGAACTTGGCGATGTTGATGGGTCTGATAGTCTATTGTTTGCACGGTCTGATTTATTAAAGGAGCGCGCTGGCGATATGCAAATTCTTTTGGAAGAGCTTATGCGTTCTGCACGTGAAATTAACGCAGACCCAACACTTCCTGCCAGATTGCGTGAGGAAATGGGCCTATTACCTGACTTGCCACAGGAGTTGGTGGATGAGATAACGCCTTATTTCGAAACGGCCGTTGGGCAAGGAATGTTCGCTGAAGATGGTGGTGGTTTGCCGGCAGCGCTTGGAGATTTTGATTTTCTTGTTGCATCAGGAGGGCTCAAGGGACCAGCTTCTAACCTCAATCCGGATAATTTCTGGAACTTTGAGCTTTTGGAAAAGGCGAAAGCTGCGTTGAACTAGATTTCACTGAAAAGAAACTTTGACTGTGGCAGTAATTTCTGCCACAGTTTTCGCTATCGAAGGAACTTACTTTTTGAGCAATGTAGATAACCATTCCCACGTGCCTACGAAACCTGAAACTGGATCAGCTAAATTTGATACTAAAGCCAGCTTGCTGTTGTGGCGATCGTTCTCGTTTCTTCTCGTATTCACAATTTGGGAAATAGCAGGCAGGTCTGATATGAGTATTGCTTTCCCTCCTTTCAGCGATGTAGGGTTGGCATTTGTCTCGATGATTTTCTCCGGCGAGTTTACTGCAGCTTACGCAGATAGTTTACCTCCTCTACTCATAGGACTTGCGATAACGATTATTGGAGGTGTTACAATAGGAATTAGTGTTGGGTTGGTGAGGAGCGCTGAATGGTTCATTACACCATTGCTTATTATTTTTCAAACTGCTCCAGTTTCTGCACTTATTCCAATGTTAACATACATTTATGGGATAAGTGATACTTCTAAAGTGGTGGCTATAGTGATTCTAGGGATGCCTCTTGTTGCACTTAACTCTTACAAGGGTATTCAGGCAACAAGCCCATCTCTATTGGAAATGTCACAAAGTTTTTTGGCCACACGATTTGATACAATTGTTTTTGTTATACTTCCGTCAGCTCAAAAAATGATTTTTGCAGGACTGAGGCTGGGTGTTTCGGGCGCTTTTATCGGCATTGTCCTCGCTGAATTGCTTATTACGCCGACAGGGATAGGTGATCTTATAACGTACAATAGATTTATTGCACGATATGATAAAATGTTTGCGACCATTGTTTCAATACTTGTTATTGCCGGAGGGACTTTGGGCTTGATGCGTCTATTTGAGGACTGGCTCTTTCCATCAGAGAAAGATAAATGACTATTTTGGTAATCTAGGATTATGAGAAAAGGGTAGCAGTATGTCTGACATAATATTAAATACTGAAGGTGTTGGTGTAACATACCAAGAATCCATTATCGCGTTGGAAAATGTTTCGTTAAATATTCCCGCTGCCAAACTCACAGCAATTCTAGGACCGAGTGGTTGCGGGAAAACTACTTTGCTTAAGGTGATTGCCGGTCTAATCGAGCCCAGCAAGGGCCTAGTCAAAGTTAGAGGAAAGGAAATTATTGGTCCGGGTCCAGATCGGGCTCTCGTCTTTCAAGATTTTGCTCTTTTGCCCTGGGCTACAGTATTGCAGAACGTTGCATTTGGTCTCCGCGCTCGCGGCGTGCCAAAAAAAGAAAGAGAAGATACCTCACTGCACTATATCCGACAAGTAGGACTTTTGGGGTTCGAGGACAAGTATCCTCATCAGTTGTCTGGTGGGATGCGACAAAGGACTGGGCTCGCACGTGCCCTCACAATTAACTCTGATATACTTTTAATGGATGAACCGTTTTCCGCAGTTGACGAGCAGATGAGAAGAAAGCTTCAGGAGGATCTGCTTCATCTTTTAAAAATAGAGAGTAAGACTGTTGTGTTCGTTACTCACTCAATTGAAGAGGCCGTATACCTTGCAGATCAGGTTGTCATTCTTTCAGGCCGACCAGGCTCTATTGCTGACATCGTCTATCCTGAAATTGATCGCCAGGGTGATATTGATTTAATAAGACGACAACCTGGGTATATTGAACTTGTTGACGAGATTTGGAGTAGTTTGAAACGTTATGTTGAATAGAAATCCTGGAAAAAGCAAATCTCTGAAGCATCATTTGTGGTTTAGCCGACTTATGCGAACATCCCCATTTTGGTCTCTAGTTTTTTGGGCAGGAGTTTGGGAGTTGGTAGGTCAAATGGGTTGGATGACCCTTTTGCCCCCATTGTCACACATTTGGTTTGCTTTTACTGAACTGCCTGAGCAATCTGCATTCTGGGATGCGTTCGCAATGACTGCTAGGACTTTTTCAATAGGGCTTGGTCTATCTATAGGAGTTGGGATACCGATTGGTATATTAATGGGAATTAGTAAGCGTACAGATAAAATTTTGTCTATATGGGTTAATCTTTTCCTGTCTGCACCAATTACCGCCGTTATTCCTGCTTTAATGCCAATATTAGGTATTGGTGATGCGACAGTTATCGCAACGGTTATTCTGTTTGCTATATGGGTGGTAATAATTGATACTCAGGCTGGGGTAACGCATGTTAAGGACTCTTTGGTAGAAATGGGTCGAATTTTTGGTTGCTCAAAATTAAAAATTATTTTTTGGATTGTGATACCAGCTGCAATGCCAGAAATTATCACGGGTATAAGACTTTCAGTGGTTAGAGCTGTTAAAGGTGTAATTGTCGGACAAATTGTGATTGCACTTATCGGATTTGGTGGTCTCTTTAACACCTATCTGTCGTATTTCTTAATGGAACGATTCTGGGCTCTTATAATAGTCGTATTTGTACTGTCGTTTACAATTATAGGGCTGGTTGAGATTTTGGAACGACGGATAGCTTTTTACGCTAAGACAAGATAGTGGATCATTTTTAACTTTTAGATTAAGCAGGTGGAACGAGGCGAGGCTTTGCGGTGAAAGCCTCGTATTCGGTAGAGCCAAATAAATGCAAACTGATTAAAAACGCTTAGACACCGAAAATGGCTTTCGTCGTAAGTCCCTAATTACCTATTAGACTAGTCTGGTGATGTCGAGTCCGTGAAATAAATCGTGTAACTTTTTAGAGTGACATCACTATATGCAGGTCCCGTTTGGCGGTTCCGTAAAATTGGTAAACCTAGTGAGAAGGAGAAAAAGCTTTAAAATTGGCTTTGTATAAAATGGCTTGTATTTGATAAAAGAATTGAAATTAAAGTGCCTTATTTTATACGCTTGTCACGTTCATTTAGAGCGCCGTATTTTCTTCTTTTCATATGTTAAACTAATCACAGTCGTCAATCTTATGTGTCTTCATCTGTCATTTAGGAAATTAGTGCACGGAGGAGTGCTACTTCACAAAGACTTTATCTCATGAAAGAAAATACGCAATGTGTGTGTTTTGCGAACTATTAAAAAGTTGTTTTTGGGCAAAAAATATAGGATAGTCTTCCTATATAATATTAACAATGTTTGCAGATGGAAATCTTTAATAGAAGGGAATGTGGTGCTTGTAAGATTCTGCTAACAAACGACTGCCCCTCGCAACTGTAAGCAGTCAGCGCTGTGTTAAATAGCCAACGAGGTTTCAGTCTGGGAAGACCTATTTGTAAGGCGTTTGTTTCACAATTCGGGGTACTTTTCTTGTAAGTTTACCCTCTTAGTATACGGGACGTGCATTGAGGTGGCAAATCTGCAGGGGTGATAACGATTTAATATGGAGAAGCTTAAGCTTCCATCAAATTGATATTCTTTCCTAACTGGAGCACTTATGAACAAAGGTTTAAATATATGAAGAAACTCTTTGTCGAACTTAATTTGTTAATTAGCCTAATCTTTTTAGGTTTGACTTTAAGTTTTCCCACGTTTTTGGCAATTGCTGCCGCTAATAATAGGCCGGAGAGAATTGTCTCCATATCGCCGTCTTTAACAGAAATACTGTTCGCCATTGGTGCGGGACAACAAGTAGTTGCAGTTGACAATATTTCAAACTATCCACCAGATGCGCCCACTTCTCCATTGTCTGCGATGGAACCCAACATGGAAGCTATAGCCACCTTTGAACCAGATTTAGTAGTTCTTTCTTATGATATCGGTGGTTTGGTAAAAGGTCTTAACACAATTGGAATAAATACAATCCTACTCCCAGCCGCTTTAAATTTTGAAGAAATTCTTAATCAAATCATAGAATTAGGTCAGGTTACAGGAAATTTAGATCAGGCAAGGGAGCTTGTAGAGGAGATGAATACAGAAATGACTTCTCTAATAAGTATGAGAAAAAGCAAAGTTAGAATGAGCGTGTATCATGAAATAGATGAAAATTACTACAGTCCGTCAACGAATAGTTTCATTGGAAGCATATATAGACTTCTTAACCTTCACAATATAGCTGATCAAGCCGATAAGGATGGTGTTGGATATCCAAAGTTGTCACCAGAATATATATTATCATCAAATCCAGGCATGATAATTCTTCCCGGAAAAACCCCTGAATATGTTGCCAAACTTAAAAACAGGCCAGGTTGGTCAGCAATTGATGCGGTAAAGCAGGAGCGCTTCTTAATCATTGATCCGGATATCGGATCAAGATGGGGGCCACGAATAGTTGCTTTTGCTAAAGCAGTCGTGGCGCGATCTGATTTAGATGAAAACTAATCTGTTTTTGTAAGGTATTGGCATAGGCATGGAAGATATTTTTCGGATCCCTCGGCTTGCTTTAACCGTAAGTTTTCTAATTCTTGGATTTGCTGCATTGGCAAGTATATGCCTCGGTGCTACAAAAATTCCTATTTTGAATATTTTTGAGTTTATGTGGGACAGTTTTTTTACAAGTGGGGTGAATTCATCCCTCAGCGAAATTGAAAAAACCATTATAATGGAGTGGCGGCTTCCCCGATTCGTTTTAGGTGCATTAGTGGGCGCTTCATTGTCCGTTGCAGGCTCAGGCTTTCAGGGCGTGTTTAGAAATCCATTGGCTGATCCTTTTTTGTTAGGTTCTGCAGCGGGTGCTGGTCTTGGCGCGACATTGGTAATTGTTACAGATTTAAATGTATCCTTTCTTTTCTTGGGATCAGTGCAATTTGGTGCTTTTCTAGGTGCGTTGGTAGCAGTGATAGCTGCCGCGATTATATCGTCTAGTTCTGGTCGAACTACGGCTAGTTTGCTTTTATCTGGCGTTGCAGTAGCGGCTTTCTTAACGGCTTGTCAAACTTATTTAATGCAAAGAAACTTTGTTTCAATTCAGGAAATATATGGTTGGTTGATTGGTAGGCTATTGACTTCAGGATGGGGCGAAGTATTAATAATCTTGCCCTATTTTGTTTTTTGCTTCTCTATAATATTTATGTATGGCAGAGAATTAGATCTGTTACGAATGTCTGAGGACGAGTCTAAGGCTCTCGGTGGCAGCCCGTTACAAGCAAAGATTGTTGTGATTTCTTGTGCTTCATTGATGACGGCTGTTGCGGTTTCGGTTAGTGGACTAATTGCATTTGTTGGGCTTGTTATCCCTCACGTCGTAAGATTAGCTGTTGGGGCAAGCTATAGAATTATTATCCCCCTTTCGGCTATTATTGGTGCAGCGTTCCTTTCTTCGGCCGATACATTTGCAAGATCTGCTGTAGCACCCGCGGAGTTGCCAATCGGGGTCATTACAGCATTTATTGGAGCGCCGTTCTTCGTTCTAATTCTAAAGTTATCAAAGGGGACTATTTAGTGCAGGTTGCGGCTGAGAAATTGAGTGTGAATTTTGGAAAGAAATCTATTCTTAAGGGATTATCTTTTCGGATTCCATCGGGTTCTTTTGTAGCTCTTTTGGGACCGAACGGATCGGGCAAGTCTACTCTTTTGAAAGCGGTTGCAGGTTTTATCAATTTTACCGGTTGCTTGTATGTAAATTCCGCACGAAGTAGAGGGTTAACAACTGAAAAGAAATTATTTTCTTATGTACCACAAAACTTATCTCAACCCGCTGGTATGACACTTTGTGAATACGTAATGCTGGGTAGAACATCGCATTCTAATTGGTTTCTTGGAGAGAGAGAGAAAGACTATGCAGCTGTTGCCAACGCTCTCGACGCATTAAAGTTGTCTTCAAGTTCTAATCAATTAGTTACGACTTTGTCAGGAGGTGAAATGCAAAGAGCTACACTAGCCAGAGCGTTAGCCCAAGAAGCTACTTGCCTTTTACTTGATGAACCAACAGCCTCTATGGATTTTGCAAGAGTTATAGAGGTGATTAACATATTGGATGAGTTAAGAAGTCGGTATAAATTCACAGTTGTGATGGCAACTCATGATATAAATAGTTTAAGCCGCTACGCTGATTTCGGGTTGGTATTAAAGGATGGTTCCAGTTTATATTCGGGTAAATTTTCAGCTATCATGAATAGAGATTTTTTAGAGAATTTGTATGATACAAAAATTGAGTGTGTAAAAAATAAGAAGGGTTATCCCCTGTTTTTTGCGACAGCAGATAATTTATGAAAACAACTAATCTTGAATGCAAAAAACTTAAGTTGAATTTGTAAAAGTGTTGAATAGGCGGATGTCAAAAGTTTATGAGGTTGAAGCATTTTTTAAAGGGAATTCTGACATACCAGAGTTCGACGATCATTATGCTTATCAAGCTAAACCCTTTACTCTCTCTAAAATTTTTAAGAGGCTCAGATAGGCGATTTACACATAATTGCTCTTCAATATATCCGTAAATGGCTTTCACGAGATCAAATGACCAATAGAATTTGTCTTCTACGCTTTCTACGCTATTCAAGTATTCTTATTTAACCCTTCGCTTAGGCTCTTATCTATCTTTTCATTCATTGATTTCTTTAAGCTTCTAGCGTCTTTTAGACTCATTATGTAGGCCGCTACGGATAGCACCAAAATGGCCCCTGCCTCTGCTATGACGACTACAGGATCACTATCTTTTCCGTGTAAAACAATTAATCGGCAAAGAGCAGTCATAGCAATAATTATTGGCAATGTAACTGGTATTCTACTACTAACGAAAAACGCGCCAACCATGCCAATTATCTCGGTATAGATAAACAGCAAAAACAGATCCGCTATAGTCACTCTCTGGACTAATGCCATTCCCCAGATGCTTTGAGAGGCGGCTACTACAGTCAGGCCACCGATCACTGAGAGCATAACTTTTTCTGTATAAACTGTAGTCCAATGCAAACGACGGCTCACATCCTCTCCATTAAAATCGAACAGACTCATATGAATACTCCTTAAAAATTTGAACGCTAACGTCGTAGTCGTCCACATCATGATGGACCTTTAAAACCCAATTGCTTTAAATCTAAATGAGGTTAATGTAAAGACGTGCTTAGTTTAAGTGCCGTTTCTCAGCATTAGTATCGTTTTTAACATTAAAGTTAGGTTTCGTACATTGATTTCAAAGAAACGCCAATTTATATTGTCAAATCTATTATTGCTTTAAACGAATACATCTAGAAGGTATTTCTCTTCACTTTCTAAGCGCTTCTTCATCTTTCCTAAAGCTTTGCACTCGATCTGCCTAATCCTTTCTTTTGACAATCCCAATTCTCCTCCGAGACTTTCTAAAGTGCTAGGCTTTTCCTGAAGTTTCCGAGCAATGATTATTTTTTTTTCGCGTTCGTTGAGTGACTTCATAGCGGACCCTATCGACGACTTCACTTTTCGTAAATCATTATCATAATCAACTTTTTCCGACGAACTTTTTTCTTCATCTTCCAAAATATCAATCCACTCACGCCCTTCCGTACCCGACTGCTGAGCATTCAGAGAGAAGTCAGATCCAGCTAGACGAGACTCCATCATGTTTGCATCCCTAATAGATACTCCAAGTTCCTCCGCTATTAGCTCATTAAGACGCGTTTTGTCTACGTCGTTAACTGATTCAGCCTCTTTCTCTAACCGAGACCGCACGCGACTCATATTAAAAAATAACGTCTTCTGAGATACCGTTGATCCTGTTCTTACTAGGGACCAGTTCCGCATTACGAAATCTTGTATCGCTGCCTTTATCCACCAACTCGCATAAGTTGAAAAACGTACTCCTCTTTCGGGGTCGAATTTCTCTGCCGCTTTCATTAATCCTGTACTAGCTTCTTGGATTAAATCTGTGAGTTCCGCGCCATAGCGTTTATATTTGGAAGCCATCGACACTGCGAGCCTCATATACGCCTCTACCAGGCGATGTAAAGCTTTTTCGTCTCGCTCATTTTTCCATCGTCGAGCGAGGTCCAGCTCTACTTCCGCGTCCAAAATTTCTGCTTTCATAGAAGTTTTAACAATATTATTTATTCCAATCTTCCCTTTAACCATCATACATTTCCAAATTGTTTCCACACATATTGGTCTCAATTTAAACATTACTTTGAAGATTTAAAGTATGGTGGGTCAAAAGACCGCATCTAACCTCTGAACACTAAATTTTCTTTATGTTTTTTTAAACATAATCACTTAATTATCTCAGAGGCGTAAATCTGTTATTTGAACTTTGCCACAGCGTCCAAAACATCTCTTTCTTCAATGTTTTTGGCTCCTCTGTTTACTCTGATTTCGTAAGCTTTTTCCAAGATATCTTCATAAGAAACTCCGGGTGGTGGTTCAAATTTGTAACTAGAAAGTTCTATCAATAGTCCTAAGGGATCACGAAAATACAGTGAATCCATAAAGCCTCTATCTTTTACTCCTGTGTGCGCATAACTACACTCATTTAAACGAGTTTGAGCCAACTCGATCATTTCTGGCCTAACCCATAATGCTATGTGGTGAACCGAGCCTGTGATGTTTTTTAGTTTTTTAGATTTATTAGATTTTCTGTCCTCATTAGTGAAAATAGTGATTGTTTGACCGTTCCCACAGCTGAAATATAAATGGTTTACAGATACGTCATCAAGATTTGGTTGTTCAAAAATAAGTTTCATACCAAGTACATCTCGCCAAAATTGTATCGAAGTTTTTCGATCTGCACCGTTTAAAGTGACGTGATGAATACCTATTGTTTGAATCGGAGGGGTCAATAATCTATCCTTAGTCGTTAATTTTTCTAATGCTATTGTACTTCATTCTGGTTTTGAATGAGAGAAAGTTAGTATCATTTGCGTTTGTGTCACGATAGCAGCAACCTTCTTATCTGATCGGTAGATTGTTGTCTGGACCAGAACAATTGTTTTCCCACGGTTTAAAACTTTGCAAACTGCCCGAATCTTATCTCCAATAGTGATTGGACGAAGGAAATTAGTCTTACTTTCAATAGTAGTTGTGCTCTGGCCAGGCTCAAGGGTCACAAAAGTTGCCGTCCCTCCAAGGTCGTCTGCAAATGCCATGATTGCTCCACCGTGCATTACACCGTTTCTATTGACAAACTTTTCTTTCACATCCAGTGTTGCTTCAACCTTTTTGTAATCAACCAGAGTAAGCTTTAAGCCTAATAGTTTACTAAAGTCAGGTTGTTTTAGTGCTAGAGTGTTTACGCGTTTTTTTTGTATCTTTTTCATAAATTTCCTTTTTTAGCAGAGGATACATTTTTTCAGATTGTAAAAATGAAAATGAATTAGTTATAATAGAATTATGAACTCTGATAAATATAACTCAAAACTTTTCAATACTTTTATTTACATTATAGATAAAGTAATTTTACCGTTAACGGAACAGGGGGTTTCTCGTGGTAACAAGGTATTTGGCGCCGCAATTTTGAAAAAAAAAGATTTATCTTTAATATGTGCTGGAACTAATAATGAAATGGAAAACCCTCTTTTTCATGGGGAGATCGTAGCACTAAATAAATTTTTTGCTGAGCATTCAAAAGAGAATCCAAAAGATTGTCTCTTTTTGTCTACTCATGAGCCGTGCTCAATGTGTTTATCAGCAATAACTTGGGGCGGTTTTGATAATATTTTTTATTTATTCAGCCACGAAGAATCTCGGGATCAACACCAGATACCTCACGATCTTAATATTCTATGGGAACTATTTTCTGTTAAACCAGGAGCCTATAACCGCGAGAATGGATACTGGACTTGTTGTTCTTTAGAGTCACTGTTAAAATCAAGCCGAAAGAATGTCCATATGGAGGGTGTAAAGGGGATCTCAGCTTTGAAAAGGCGTTACAAAGTGCTTTCTGACGGTTATCAAGAAAAAAAAGAGAAGAACAAGATTCCATTGAATTAAGATTTACTATCTCGGGGGTGTTTTAAAAAATGAATTTTTTTATGTAGTTAAGGACCAAGTATGAAAAAGTATATTATTACCGGAAAAACTAGCCAAGATTTTGCAACTGCAATGTTAAACAAGCCGCAGAATAGAAAGTCTTTTGTAGAGCCGTTCTTAGAAAGTTTAGAGATTGATATGAGCGAATTCTTGTTTACTTCAGGACTTCATACAAACTTCGTTGCAGTAGTGTCAGCCAAAGCCGATGAAAAGGTTGAAACGTTGTGTAACATAGTTTTTGCATCAGGAAATTTTTCAAATTTAGCTTGGTCAAGAGCTTTTGAGGCGGCCGAATATCAAGATGTCTTTCAACTGGGACATGAAAAAATGGAAAAATACATTTCGGCGGCTCAAGTCGCGGGTAAGCAATAATGTATGGTCGAACCATAATGTTCACTTTATTGGCCCCCTCCCTTTGGTCTGTGCTGGAAAATGTTGCTACCACAATTGATGATAAAGAATACTCGAGATACTTGTTTAAATCTACAGATAACACTGGTTTCATTACCGAAATATTTCCCGATCAGGCCGCGGCAGGTTCAAACTTGGAAACTTTGCGAGCAGTTCAGGGACTGAAAGAACAGGCAATGGCCAAAGTAACTATTATAGAGGGCATTAAGAAAAAATAACTATGAAGTATTGTTATGTTTTATTGGATGCAGTCTGTTATCCTCGCGAGGGCTTCTTCAATATTTTCTAGGCTGTTTGCAAAGGAAAATCTCAAATAACCTTCACCCCAAGCTCCAAAACTAGTGCCTGCAATTACCGCAACTCCAGCTTCATTTAGGAACAGGTCCTGAGCCCTTGCCGAGGTAAGGCCAGTTTGACTGATATTCGGAAAAGTATAAAAAGCTCCTTTCGGTTTTTGGCATTTAAAACCAGGTATAGAGTTTAATCGCTCAGATATAAACTCTCTTCTGGTCGAAAACTGTTTAATCATGCTTTGAGTTTCTATTTGAGGGCCTTTTAGAGCGGCTATACCGGCGAATTGAGTGGCGGTATTCACGCATGAGTGATCGTTTATACATAAGCGCGTGACAAGCGGCACTAACTTTTGAGGCCAAACCGCATAACCTAGCCTCCAGCCGGTCATGGCGTAAGTCTTTGACCATCCATCTAGCATTATCAATTGATCCCTAATTCTAGGGTATTGCAAAAGGGTCACCTGCTCTGCATTATCATATATCATCCGACTATATATTTCATCAGACAATATAGCTACATTGGGGTGTTGCTCCATGCCGAGAGCGAATTTATCCAATTCATCCTTGTTTATCACCCCACCTGTTGGGTTTGATGGGCTATTAATGATAATCAGACTAGTCTTTTTTGTTATTTGTGAAAGCACTTTTTCGGCCGAGAAGGAAAAGCCTTTTGACTCGTCTAGTTTTATAGGGATAGGTCGTGCACCGGTGTATTTGATTAACGACTCATAAATAGGAAAACCAGGATTCGGATACAATATTTCTTTGCCTTTGCCCCCAAAAATCAAAATTGAGAAAAACATTGTTGGTTTCCCCCCTGGAACTACCACGATGTTGTCGGGAGATATTTCGACCTGATGGCGCGTATGAAGATTTTCTACAATTGCCTCTCGTAATTCTAGAATCCCCGTTGCCAGAGTGTAACCGTGATGACCATCCCTTAAAGCCTTGACAGCGGCTTCTACGATATGTTCAGGGGTTTTAAAATCCGGTTGACCAATTCCAAGGTTTATAATTCTCTTTCCAGCTTTACTTAATTTTTCTGCTTTGTCTAAAATCTCGAAGGCGGTCTCTGTACCAAGATCATTCAATTCGGGAGCGATTTTTAACATGAGTTCATTGTTCCTATTCTAAGAATAGCATTCCAGCATTGTGATTCTTACATATCGGTTATGCAAAAAAAAGTACTGTTAATTGTGTAAAGGAGCGCTATATCAGGCCTGTTGATCTTTATCAACCCCTCGCTTATTATCGAGGGTTTCCTCCCTAAACTTGAGCCACTTTAAAGTGGCTTTTTTTTGCAAAAAAAAGGAAGCTTCAATAAGCTTCCAATTTTTTTGCTGTTAATTTTCTTCTCCTTGCGGTAAAGAAAATTCCCCCCTAAACTTACAACTTATAATTTGTCGTTAGAATGAGCGTAATATTTTTATTGTAACAACGCAATGCTTTTTTTTATCCACAGGATAAAAGTTTGCCTCAGAAGCTATTTTGGGAGAACGCCTTAGAGATTTATTTTTTTCTAATAATTTAGAGAGGAGGGTGCTATTTGTTGTCAAATTCGGATTTATTTTCGCCTTTGAAAATTTGAAACCCAGATTACTAAGAATATTCAGTTGGAGAAAACCTCTTGGCCTTGAGCGATGTCCTCATTAAGAATCGAGTTCCCTGTCTTATACTGTCGTTGCTGATTGTCGTATGTTCTCTTTTTCTCATAGTAAGAAATCCTTTGAAATACGATAATTCCTTTGAGATGTTTATGCTGAAGGATGATGCAAACATCGTGAAGTTCTATACTTTTAGAGATCTGTTCGGAGACGCTGAGTATCTGACAATAGGTGTTGAAGCCAGACCCAATGATCTAGATATTTTTGAAGCTCAGACAATAAAGCTTATCGATGAAATTACAAAAATGCTGGAGGGTCATGAGTACGTCACAAAAGTCTCCAGTTTATCAAACTACCAATATATTCACGATAGAGACGGTATTTTAGCTACGGAAAATTTGTTTCCAGAGGTTGACAGAAATCGTTATAGTGAAACACATTTGTCAGCCGCAAGAGAAGTGATTGAAGGCGAAACTCTAGCTCTTAATTCGTTGATTACTGAAGATTTCAAAAACACTCGAATTGTAGCGCGCACTGAATATATTGAGAGCGAGAATAGTCACAAGATACAAGTGTCAAAAGATCTGTATAGTTTCCTTAAACAAAAAAAATACTTCTCTGAGGGCTACAAAATTAGGTTGGGAGGTAGCGCTATAATAGCTGAGCGTTTTGAAACATTCAGCAAGAGAGATTCGTCTTTGCTTATTCCACTAGTCTTTTCTACAATGTGTCTCCTATTATGGGTTCTTTTCGGGTCTTTGCTTGCGTGCATTTTGCCTTGGGTATTGATAATATCGAGCGTGGTAATTTTAAAAGCGATTCAATTATTGGTCGGTTTCCCGATGACAGTTGTAAATAGTGCACTCACGCCTACACTTATGATTATAGGAATGGGTGCAAGCATCCATTTGATTACAGAATTTTTTTCTCTCCGAGGAAAGGGTTTAACCCCGATAAACGCTACAAAGGGCACTATCAACAATTTGTTTAAGCCAATTTTCTTCACAGCCTTGACAACTTCAATCGGTTTTGGTGCTCTTTCGGTAACTGAGTTAGTTCCAGTACGTCAATACGCTTTTCTGAGTGCCTTGGGTTCCCTTATAATTTTAACAATATCACTCACTATGTTTCTCCCTTTACTAAGTTTTTTTCCTTTTAAACCTAAAGAAGATGAAATGATTTTCATCCAACGAAAAATAGAGTTTTTTATAGGAAAAATAGCTTTATTCACATTCAAACGACAAAAAATAATTTCGTTTATTTCAATGGGCGTCGTGATTTTTTGCTTAGTAACCGTTCCAAAAATTTCCGTTGACTCAAATATCTTCAATTACTTTAAATCGGACAGCTGGATAAAACAAGATATGAGGTATTTTGATAAGCTTTATAAGACCGGGGGAGTTGAAATAGTAATAGACTCTGGAGATCAGGATGGAATAAAAGACCCAAAATTTTTATCGTTAATAGAGTCCTACGAACTATTTCTGAATGCTTTGCCAGAAACAGGAAAGCCAATTTCTGTACTAATGACGTTGAAGCAAATAAGGCAGGCGTTTAATGGTGATAACCAAGCTTTTTTTGTGTTGCCGGATAGTTCTGCGATGACTGCTCAATTACTGCTTCTGTACTCAAATTCAGGACCAGATGATGACTTATCTGATCGAGTCGATTTTGATAGACGTTTTTTGAGGGTCTCATTACCAATAAAAAATCTCTCAGCAAAAGAATTTGATATATTTTTCAATGACCTGAAGAAGAATTCTAATCTACTTTTCCCGAGCTTAAAAATAGATTTTACGGGACCATTGGTTCTTTACAATGCTCAGGAGGTTTACGTAAATAAAGGTTTAAAAGAATCTTTTGCGCTGGCTTTATTTTTGATTGCATTGAGCTTTTTATTTTTATTCAAATCATTTAAATACGGGCTAGTTGCATTATTCCCGAGTGTTTTACCGATTTTAAGTGTTGGTGGCTTAACCATCTTTATGGGTATTTCCTTAGATTTGGGAACAGTTATTGTAGGCGCGATGTGTATGGGTATAGCGGTCGATGATGCAATACATGTGTTATCTCGCTATATCAGAGCTAAGGAGTCAGGTCTGACGACTATGGAGGCGATTGATCAGGCTGTAAGTACATCCGGTAAAGCTGTCATTTTTACTTCTATAATACTTGTATGTGGTTTTAGCACTATGTTGTTTGCTTCTTTAGTTCCCACGATGCTTTTTGGCTTATTTGTGGCTCTAATAATGATACTTGCAGTTTTAGGAGATCTTTTATTGTTACCAGCTCTGTTATTCGTTTTAGAGAGAAGAAACATTTAACTAAAATATCTTAATTGAACTCTGGCACTGGAGTTTTTTTTAAAAAAAGCCAAATAGAATTAGGTAAAATTATCAAATTTGGCGTATACTTCACATATAGCACTATTTGAGTTTGGTTTAAAAGCTTGGGAGAGAATTTAATGGATATTACTCAAGAAAATAAATTAAAAATACAGGAGAATCGTAGAGAGATTTTCGAATTGGAAAGTCTGATCAATGCCAACAAGGCACTCGTATATTCTACACGTGCCGCAATTGAACAGAATTATACCTCCATTATGAGGAATTACTCATCGGCTTTCTTAGGAAACCATCAGGTTACAACTCAAAATACGGATAATATTTTCAGGAACCGTTTGACTATCCTTGCTAATATGAGAGTAGATGGAGATGTTGAGGAAAACTTTAGAGAGTCCATGACCAATTCCGCAAAACTAGATTTTTTAGAGATGCAAGCTTCAGTCAATAAGTTAGTTTTAGAAATTAATAATCGAATGAGCGAAGTAAATTCGATGTTGATTGAAACAAACAAAATGATAATGAGCGCGAATGAAAAATCAGTAAAAACGAACTCAGAAAATTTGGCAATGAACAAAGAACTAGTGAACGGCGAATTCAGACCGTCTAAAGCCACTGCTGTCCAGAATAAGAATCGGGCAGATGAAAATCGTAAACGTTGTAAAAAAATTAGAAATACAGCCGAGAAAAATTCACGAAGGTTGGATTCGCTCTATCAGAAGGCAAAGAAGAATTCGATGGATGTGTTATTGAATTCTGCGGAGATATCAAAGCGTCGAGATATTATTAGTGCAAGTCAAAGCGCGATAGTTGAAGATCAAAACAATGTAGCGAAGTTAATATCTTCAAGTTCAGTTAAGTAGGAAGCCGAGGAAGAGTGTAAAATTGCTACTGCCAAAGGCAAAACCCTGTAATTTGTGATATTTGTTTATTCAAATTTACTAATTTTTTGTCAATTTTTAAGGCTTCCAAATTTACAGAAATTTGTACCCTTGTGCCCTCGTTTGCCTCACACTCGACTGTTAATGAATGCTGCCATCTTGCAATGCTTTGAAATCTATAACAATTTGGAGAAACTAGTTTCTGTACCTCTCCAAACCTGTTGAGGTTTATTACGGTTTTTGGTTCTAACAATTCGATATATTTGTGACTCGTGTGGGAGACTATTCCCTTTTCTTGTGGGAATACACAGATTAATTTTTCGGCATAAGCGCTATTAGAAAAAAATAAAATAAAAGCTGTACAATAAGCAAAAGCTAATGAAGACCCGTAGCGGTTAAGGAGTTTTTGTGCCAATTTAAATCCTTTAAAAGTGTCATAGTGCATGCCAACCGTTTTTATATTTAGTTCGAAGTATTATTTCAAGTTCATACGAAGCAATTAGCCACTCTTTAAATCAATCAAGGTGGCTATTAACTTTTGCGGCTGACATCTCAGTGTAACCAGTTTTTGCATTTTTTTTCTTAATCTTGTATCTAAGATAATTAGCAGTAACTATAACTAATTTAACCATCGGCTTTCCCTTGCAGGGCCCTAAACGCTGAAATCAGTAAATATATTGATCCGATTGATATTAAGAAAAAACTTAAGCCGAATCTAAGGCTCCAGTCAAGTATAGTGCCGGCTAATAACGGGCCTACAATACTGGAGACGTCAAAGAGAATGATAAAGGATGCGTTTGCCGCAATTAGTTGCTTGCCCTTGAAACGTTCGGATAACCTAGCTAGTGATATCGTGTAAATGGAGTATAGTGATCCACACCCAATAAAAACAAGTACTAGCGGTATTATAAGGTACTCAAAGAAAAACGGTATCGCAGCACAACATAAGATACCAAGTATCGTGACAAAATTAGCTGTGCCCCGTTTGCCGAATTTATCGGCGAAAAGGGCAATCGGATACTGTAGCAAAAAAGTACCGACGCCGGCGGCTATAGGTAATAGAAAAGCTAAATCATGAACCGAGCCGGTAGTTCTATTAACAAGGGCTGGTACTAGACTTACCAAAGATAAATCAATTATACCAACCAAGACGCAACCGGCCGCTATTGTAGGTGCGCTCTTAGTCAAAAAAAATGGTGATTTGATTGATTCTACTTTCATACCAGGTTGAATATTACTTAATGTTAAAAGTGGAGTTATTGAAAGCAATTGAATAATGGTAATCAAAATGAATGGCGTTACCCCTGTAAATCCAGTTGTCCAGATAATAACAGGACCACCTGCAAATCCTAATGCCATTGCCGATGTATAAAGAGACATCGATTTGGTTCTATTTCTATCCGAAACAATTTGGCCTAACCAAGCCTCCGTAATTACCCAATGAAGGCCAAAGCCGAGACCAGCTATCAACCTCAACAATATCCAAAAAAAATCACCTTCAACAAATCTGAATGCTAACCCGGCTGCAGCAGCTAAGCTTAATCCGAAAACCGCCCCTTTTAAATAGCCAAAAGTAGAAACAATTGCCGGAGAAAGATAAGCAGTGATAACCACCCCAATCGACGCGGAGCCCGTTATAAGGCCGATATTTGAGAAGCTAACCTCTTTATTTTCTAGCCAAAGAGAGAGTAGCGGCAAATATCCCCCAAATGCTACTCCTAGTCCAAACGAAGATAAAACAATTGCTATAAGGGCTCTTTGTTTTTTTTCTTCTATACTTACAGGTAACAAAGAAAACCCTCTATACGTAACGAGTGTCTGACATTTAAGCGGTTAGCCTCGTGTTTATTTGTTGGTGAACCTTAAGGGAAAAACCATTTCTCTTAAGTCATTTGTTGTGTCCTAGTGATTAATTTAATTAAAAATACTATTTGTATTCAATATTTTAATAAATTTAGTTAGTCTGGTGACCCCTGAGAGATTCGAACTCCCGACCCTCTGATTCGAAGTCAGATGCTCTATCCAGCTGAGCTAAGGGGCCACTCTACTTGTATACGTTTTAACTTTTTTTTTTCCAACAGTCTTTTTTCGATTATAGACAAATTATCTCAAAATGACAAAACTAGGTTTGATTTAGCCACAGCATTCGCATTTCTAAAAAACTGGCGGAGAGACAGGGATTCGAACCCTGGGTGGAGTCGCCCCCACAACGGTTTTCGAGACCGCCCCATTCGACCACTCTGGCACCTCTCCCAAAAAAGTCTAGATACAAACGGTAATTATTCTGATGAATCTGATTTTACAACAATTATTTTTGGGAACGAAGGTTGACAAATTCAAGAAATTGTATCATAGACCGGACTGGTCTTTGTTTAGTTTAAGAGTAATAAAAATGACAGCAGAACAGTGGAAATTGTGGTTCTAGAGAATGAGACCAAATAGCTCGATTAAAAAAAGGAAAAGTAATGTTTGCGGTATTAAAAACTGGTGGCAAACAGTATAAGGTCTCGAGGGATGACGTTATAGTAGTTGAAAAGCTGTCCGTTGAGACTGGGGATCTGGTTCAACTAGAGAATATTCTGATGGTAAGTGACAAAGAAGCCACAGTTGGCTTGCCGAATGTGCAAGGTGCTGCCGTTAGAGCTGAGGTTATAAGTCAAGGTAAGGATAAAAAAGTTGTATCTTTTGTCAAAAGGCGGCGTAAGCATTCGTCTAAGCGTACGAAGGGTCATAGGCAAAAGATAACAGTCTTAAGAATAAAAGAAATTTTGATTTCTGGTGCGAAAACCACGGGCAAGCCGATCGAAACAGGTGTAAGTGTTGTGGGTTCGGCGAACCTAAAAACTGATAAGACGTCAGTACAGAAAAAATTAAAAAAGTTAACAAAATCAGAAGAACCTGCCTCTACTGAGAAAAAGGCTGATAAGGGTGGGTCGCAGCAATATGCGGAGGAGAGGGCTACAAGGAAGGTAGAAAAGAGAAGTACGAAAGAGGATAAGTCTGGAGAGAATGCTTCAGAAAAAAAATCTTCGAAATCTGCGAGTACAAAAAGTCAAGTTAATAAGAAAACCAAGACCTCTGCTAAAGCGGTGACAGAAAGTAATGCGTTAGAGAAAGAAAAAAAGGTCAAAACCAAACCAAGGAAAGGCGCAGTGTCAAAAATGTCAACTAAGAAAAATGTGAAATAGTTGGAGGAAAATGATGCTACTTTCCTGGATACTCAAAGGAGACCAAAATGGCACATAAGAAAGCTGGTGGTTCATCACGCAATGGCCGAGACTCTGATGGTCGGAGGTTAGGCGTAAAGAAATTCGGTGGCGAGTTGGTTAAAGCGGGTAACATTATCATTCGTCAACGGGGCACTCGGTGGTGGCCTGGTGAGAACGTGGGTCTTGGTAAGGACCATACGATTTTTGCAAAGGCCGCAGGTCATGTTAAATTCCACAAGGGTTTGAAAGGAAGAACATTCGTATCGGTGCTGGCCTCCGCCACCTAGTATGTTGGTGGAGAATCTAAAAAACACACTGGCCAATTTAACACTTTATTCGGCGAAATCTGGCGGTTGCGTTTAAAAGTAGTTGGAATGACTTGGAAATAAATTATTACAGCCTAATTTTGTTTTGTATTGCAATGGTCTCTGGTCCTGGTCCCGCGAACATGCTATTGATGTCGGCGGGTGTGAAGTATGGAGCAAAAAACACAATTGGGTTCCTTTTCGGAGTTATTTTATCCAAGCAGCTGATTATTTGGCCGATAGCTGTTGGCATCAATGAGATGTCACGAAACTTTCCTGAAGTAATATTTATTTTAAAGGTTTTGGGGATTGCTTACATTCTATGGTTGACATGGAAGATATTAATATCTCGGATCTCTTTGAATGATTTTCAGGGAGATGCTCCCGGCTTCAAAGTTGGGCTTCTTGTGCACCCACTTAACCCTAAGGCTTGGATGATGGTTACCGCGAGTGTAGCCAATTACACACAGCCTGACAAAACCTCTTTCTTAGAAATAGCGTCAATTGCGTTAATTTTCTTCTTGACCCAATGCTTATTTCATCCCGTGTGGTGGTACGCTGGAAATCTAATATCGAAATACCTTTCAGGCAAGAAAAGCGAGAAATTTTTCCTCAGTATCTTAGCAGTACTCACGGTTTCAAGTATTATTTTGGTATTTATTGAAGTTTAGTAGAATTTTTGTGGTATTTCTTTTTGGTTAGATGATTATTAGTCGATATTAGCTTGTTTACCAAAATTTGTTGTTTGAGAGGTGAAAGTGCAGTTTCTTGATTTGGTAAAAATTTTTGTAAAATCTGGCAATGGTGGTGCAGGATGCGTAAGTTTTCGCAGAGAAAAATATATTGAATTTGGGGGCCCAGACGGTGGAGATGGTGGAGATGGTGGTAGCGTGATAGTTAAAGCTGTAGAGGGATTAAATACTTTAATCGATTTTCGTTATAAACCACATCACTTCGCTAAAAATGGTTCTCCGGGCATGGGCAAGCAGCGCACTGGAGCTAGAGGAAAAGACATAGTAGTGAATGTTCCGATCGGAACAGAGATATTAGAGGAGGACGGAAAGACACTAATTTCAGTAATCAGTAAGAAAGAGGAAGCATTTTGTCTGCTGACTGGAGGTAATGGGGGTTGGGGCAACATAAGATTTAAGTCCTCGACAAATAGAGCTCCTAGAAAAGCTAATCCAGGTGAGGAAGGTGAGGAGCTTGTAGTTTGGTTGCGTTTAAAGCTAATAGCGGACGTCGGAATTTGTGGATTGCCGAATGCTGGCAAATCAACTTTTTTAGCGTCTAATTCTAATGCCAAACCAAAAGTTGCTGATTATCCTTTTACAACACTTCGTCCAAACCTAGGAGTTGTTTTGGTTGATCAGCAGGAGTTGGTTTTTGCAGATATCCCGGGCTTAATAGAGGGCGCGCATCTCGGTCGGGGTATTGGAACTAGGTTTTTAGGTCATATAGAAAAATGTTCCATTTTAATACATTTAATAGATGGGACTTCAAAAGATTTAAAAAAGGATTATTTTACCTTAATTAACGAGCTAGAGCAGTATGGCCCGAACCTTTTAAGAAAACGTAGAGTAACCGTATTAAATAAAATTGATGCTTTGGATGAAGAAAAATTGACCCAAAATCGGATGATTTTAGATAGCCTAGAGGAGGATGTGCATGTTATTTCTAATATTAGTGGTGCAGGTGTACAAAAGCTGTTGCGGCATATAAATAAGGTTTTCGTCGAGATTGCAGAGGTTGTGTCAAAAGATCATCAGAATGAAGAAAAATGGAACCCGTTAAGAGAATAATTGATCACAAAAAGTTTGCACAGAAAAGGTTTTCATCCGCGGATTGTATCGTGGTGAAAATTGGCTCATCGTTGTTAGTTGATAATTCGACAAATTTGATTCGGGAAGAATGGCTTTATTCCGTTGCTTCTGATGTCGCTGATTTAATGTCGCAGGGTAAGAAAATTGTTATTGTCTCATCGGGTTCAATCGCATTGGGTAGAAAGATTCTTGGGATAACGGCTGAACATTTGGGTCTAGAGGAGAGTCAGGCTGCTGCGGCGGTGGGTCAAATAAATTTGGCGCAAGCTTATCAAAGAATTTTAAACGTTCACGAAATCACATCAGGTCAAATTCTTGTCACGGCAGAAGATAGTAGGAATAGGAGACGATACTTAAATAGCAGGGCGACTTTACTAAAGCTTCTGGAGATGGGTGTTGTGCCGATTGTTAATGAAAATGATACTGTTGCAACTGATGAAATAAGATTTGGGGATAATGATAGATTAGCAGCACAAGTTGCCTCGTTATGTGATGCGCACATACTCGTCTTGTTATCTGACGTCGATGGTCTATTTGAAGCCAATCCTCGGCAAAATCAACAGGCACGTCTGATACCAGTTGTGACCCAAATAACTGATAAAATTGAGAATATGGCTGATGATGAATATAACTCGATATCAAAAGGTGGAATGAAGACCAAGATTGAGGCTGCTAAGGTATCTGTGGCTGCAGGTTGCAATTTGATCATTACCAATGGACGCAATGCTAATCCCCTTAGAAAGCTGATTGCTGGAGGGGTAGCCACGTGGTTTATATCTCATGATGACCCAATCACTTCGAGAAAACAGTGGATATTTAATACTAAGGCGAAAGGAAAAATTTTCATTGATCAAGGAGCCCAATCGGCTCTTCGCCGTGGCAAATCACTTCTTCCTGCAGGAGTTGTTAGGATCGAGGGGCGGTTTGAGAGGGGCGATACTGTTGTTGTCTTGTCATCTGATGGCAGGTTCTTGGCAAACGGGCTAACTGATTATAGTTATAAGGAGGTTGAGCTGATAAAAGGGCGTCGTTCAAGTGAAATTCAAGATATTTTGGGGCATCCGGGTCGGGCAGTATTAATCCATCGAAACAATATGGCAATGTAAGAAAAGTAACTAAATCAAGGGATAAAATGAATATATCTGAAACTATGCACGAAATTGGTCGAAATGCGAGAGTTTGCTCTAATATATTGAGTCAATTAAACCCAGCTGTGAAGACAGAGGCGCTTTTAGCTGCCGCGGATCAATTATTTCTTAAGCAACAGGTGATTATTTCTGAGAACCAGAGCGACTTGGAACTAGCAAAAGAAAAGAAGCTCTCCGCGGCAATGCTTGATCGATTGATGTTGGACGAAGATCGCCTCACGAAAATTTGTGAGAGTTTAAGAGAAATCGCTCATTATCCTGACCCAGTAGGAACCGTTTTGAGTAGAAACGTGCGGCCCAATGGATTGTCAATTAAAAAAGTTTGCACACCCATTGGAGTTGTTGGCGTTATTTTTGAAAGCCGTCCCAATGTCGCCATTGATGCAGGGGCACTCTGTATTCGCGCTGGTAATTCCGCGATCCTAAGATGTGGGTCAGAGAGTTTTAAGACTTCCTCGGTGCTGATAGAACTTTTTACGCAGGCCATAAACTCAAGTGGCTTGCCGGATTTTTCGGTGCAGTTAGTTCCAACGAGAGAGAGATCAGCGGTTTCAGAAATGCTTCGAATGAGTGATTATATCGATGTTATTGTGCCGCGTGGAGGTAAAAGTTTGGTTAGTTTGGTTCAAGAAGAAGCGAAAGTCCCAGTTTTTGCACACCTGGAAGGTATCGTTCATATTTATGTGGATAAGGATGCGGACCCGCAGATTGCCAGAGACGTGATCCTCAACTCCAAAGTTAGAAGACCAGGAATTTGTGGTGCAGCTGAATGCCTTCTGATTGATGAAAGATTTTTCAAGTCAAATAGCTTACAGTTTTTGGAAGATTTGGTTTTAGCGGGAGTTGAGGTCCGCGGTTGTGAAAAGTTAATAGGCATGAACGGCGTCAAGAAAGCCAGTCTTTCGGACTGGGGTAAAGAATATTTAAGTATGACAATAGCTGCAAAGGTAGTTGACAATTTTTCACAGGCGGTCGACCACATTCGAAACTATGGCTCTAACCACACTGATTGTATTATAACAGAGAATGATTCAGTTGCCGATGATTTTTACAAAAAGTTGGACAGTGCGATACTAATGAGAAACACGTCCACTCAGTTTGCGGATGGTGGTGAATTTGGATTGGGAGCAGAAATTGGTATTGCTACAGGAAAACTTCATGCCAGAGGGCCAGTCGGAGCGGATCAATTAACCACCTTCAAATATATCGTGGAAGGTAATGGACAAATGCGAGATTAATACGTTATTTTTTATTGGCGCCATCGGCGTAAAGGACCACAATCTATATGCACAAAATGCGAGCTGACGTATCGCCCGACTCCGCCACTCTTGCATGCTTCTGCCGCTCGCCCTATCTGGTTGACCGAGCGTGTCCTCATTCTAATATCTGCTGCCATTCCTCTAATATGATATGAATTTCTGGCTACTCCAGCTGTAACTTTTGCCAACATTTTATTCGTTTTGATCGTTCTGTACCCCGATAACAGTTCAAATGGCTCTTCAGTATCTAAAAGAGTTTGAGTTGCAGATATTATATCGAGATTAGCGGTGTCTATACGCATTACCTTGTTTTGTCTCCAGTCACGCATGAAGTAATTTATTTCCTCTAACGCTTCGGGAACATACTCTCCTTCAATCCAATAAATCGTGTTAACACGTTCACCGGTATTCGAGTTTTGGAATTTAATTTTTCTTATATCGCCTGATTTTTGAAAAAAAAGCGCTGATGACGCCAAATTCGGGGTTGCTAAAAACGCCGAGGAGCATAACACGCCAGTCAGAAACTTTCTTCTATTATTCATACGCCTTTCCTCTCGTGGCGTTGTCTTATGCCGACTTGAGTTTCGGCAACACCTTATTTAGCTGCCTGACGCTTATCAAGCAAACATCGCTATTATTATAAATCATTTAAGTAATTTGCAAGCATTATATAGTAAAACGACAATATTGCACTTTTTTTTAATTTTTTACTTTGATAAGATGTGTTAGTTGTTTTGAGGCTTTTTTTGTGTGAATTTGGTTTTTTGAAAAAAATAAAACAGACGCGTATTGCACTCGAGAGATATGAAATGACTTTGATATAGAGAAACTGATAGGATTTAGGTCGGTGACATGAAGGGTAAAGTTCGAAGCATTTTAGTATTTGTTTTTCTTTTAAACACTTTGTTTTCAGGAGTTTGTTACTCTGAAAATTATTCTGCTTTTGGTTCCTCTGAAAAATTCATTCGGGAGGAGTTTTTAGACCGGTTGTTAAAACACAGCGCTCAGGACGATACTTTTTATGAATTTTACAAACTTCGAGATTTCAAGCCAATTTGGTATGGTGATAGAGAGAGGTTGAGTAGCCTCGACAAAATTATCGAGATATCTATAAACCATGGATTGCCCAAAACACGATATGAGCTCTCGCTTGATAGCGTGTATTTAGATAAGTATCAATTTGAGATTTCAGCTATGACTGCATTTTTTCAACTAGCGTCTGACATGCATTCTGGAGCTGTAGAACCGAATAAGGTGGAAGAGACTATATCTATATTTCCTGAGGAGTTGACTTTCGAAACTTTGATAGAGCGTCTCGCTCTCGTTGGAAAGGATTGGAGCCCTTTCGAAGTAGTTTTGAGCTTTGCTCCTAAAAATCTTGAGTATAAAAAGCTGTTGGATGAGCTGGTTCGTCTAAAAGGGTTTATAGGTAACGAAGGGTGGGGTCAGTTGGTACCTGAAGGCACGTTTCTTGGTTATAAATTGAACCACCCAAATGTTGCTATTTTAAGGACAAGATTATTTCTGATGGGGTATTTAACATATGACTCAAAGTCCGAACTTTATGACGGTGAGTTGAAATCGGCAGTACAATTATTTCAAGCGGATCATGGTCTGAACGCTGACGGATTAGCTGGAGATTATACTATTCAGGCAATCAATGTATCACCCAGAACACGCATAATCCAGGTCTTGGTAAATTTAGAGAGAGTTCGTTGGAAAGATTATTCGAAAGATTATAAGTATATCATTGTCAACCAACCAAATTTTCATGCGTATCTTTATGAAAATGAGTCAGTAATATGGCAGTCGAGAGTTGTTATTGGTCTACCAAACCATCAAACTCAAGAATTTAGTGATGAAATGACCCACTTAATTATAAATCCGGTCTGGCATGTCCCAAGAAGCATATCTGTGCATGAGTATTTACCAATTATTCAGGAGGACCCCAACTTTTTAAATGATAACAATATGATCTTAATCGTGCGAGGTACCGATCAAGAGATTGATCCCACATTAATTGATATGAATAAGTTTGAACCTAACAATTTTCCATTTGAAATCAAACAATTGCCCAGTAATATTAATGCCCTAGGAATAGTGAAGTTTATGTTTCCTAACGAGTATAATATTTATATGCATGATACCCCAATGAAAGAGCTCTTCTTTAAAGATGAGCGGACTTTTAGTCACGGCTGTGTTCGGGTTCAAGATCCTTTCCAATTTGCTTTCCGTCTTTTAGAGCCTCAGTTTTCAAACCCTGAAGCCACCTTTCAAAGGATACTTTTGACGGAAAGAGAAAGTCAAATAAATTTGACTGAAACTATTCCGGTCAATATTACTTATAGGACAGTCTTTTTTAGTGATTACGGGCAACCCCAATATAGAGCTGATATCGATGGTCGGGATGCATCGTTGTTCATGGCTCTTCAGGATAAAGGGTTGCGGTTAGAGATTTGAAAATTAGAAGCTTATATGTTTAAATTAAGAGATATTTCGGTTGCCTTGGGGATACCTTTTGAGGGTGATGGGGATATAGAAATTGTAGGCGTAGCTGAACCTGAAAATTCCCAAGCTAATCAAATAGCGTTAGCATTGAACAAATATTTTGAAGAAAAACTTAGCTCTGCGAAGGCGAGAGTAGCTATGGTCTTACGTGGTATGAATTGGAAAGATCATGGATTGGAAGGTGTCTTGATAGTAGAAAATTCACGTTATGGTCTTTCAAAAATCAATGGCTTTTTTGAAAAGAAAATACTTTTAAATGCAGGGGTGCATTCTAGTGCTTTAATCTCCAAAACAGCAAGGATTGGTCGCAATGTGTCAATCGGAGCATTTTCTATAATTGGCGATGACTGTGAAATAGGCGATGGTTCCAGAATTTGTGATAATGTAACTATAGCAGAGCAGGTCTTTCTAGGCCATTCAGCTCTCGTTTACGCTGGGACAAGAATTGGTGCCAGGGTAAAAATCGGAGATGGTTTTATATGTCATTACAATAGCGTTATTGGCTCAGATGGTTTTTCTTTTGCTTCCCAAAGCTTGAATGAGCGAGAGGAAACAAAAGCGGTAGAGCAAAAGGAAAGAACTTTAACTGACAAAAAGCATTTCCGAATTGCTTCTTTGGGTTCGGTCACTATTGGAAATCATGTTGAGTTGGGAGCTTCTGTTAACATAGATCGTGGAACCATTTCTAACACTGAAATTGGTGATGGAACTAAAATTGATAATCTGGTTCATATAGGACACAACGTAAAAATTGGAAAAAATTGTCTGATTTGTGGCCAAGTAGGAATAGCTGGAAGCGCACTTATTGAGGATCGAGTAATATTGGGAGGCCAAGTTGGAATTGCAGATCATATTCGAGTAGGGCATGATACCATCGTTGCTGGCAAGTCGGGGGTTTCCTCAAACGTACCCCCAAATAGACTCATGATGGGAAATCCAGCGATTAAAATGGAAAACAATATCGAGTCCTATAAAGTGTTTAGACGTCTTCCAAAACTCGCGAGTAAGATCGAGGAACTCCGTAAATCTTTAAAGTACCGATAGTCCAACTTGTATTTCAGGCCGAGTTAGTTTAAACGTGTGTCACACATCGAGCTTCTTGATTTTTATCCGAGTAAGCCTGTTTTTTTCCTTCGAAAGCACTTCATATCGAAATCCATTAAAACTAAATACTTGACCGATAGTTGGTATTGTTTGTGCTTCATGAATTACAAGTCCGGCCAGTGTGTTTGCTTCATCATCGGATAGGTTCCAATCTCGCGCTCGGTTTAGATCCCTAATGCTCATATTTCCATCCACAATAATGCTGCCATCGGAGCTAGGAAGCACTTGTTCCTGCGGTAAATCATGCTCATCGGCAATTTGTCCTACAATTTCCTCTAATATGTCTTCAAGCGTAATAAGACCTCGGAGAGCTCCGTATTCATCAACTACCAATGCAAAATGAGACTTACGCTTTAAAAACTGCTGCATTTGCTCATCCAGAGTTGTTGTTTCAGGTATAAAATACGGTTTCATTATAATTTTTAAAATGTTCAAAACTTCTAAGTTTTTTAAGCCCTCATTCGTTCCTCTTACCAGTAGATCCACCTCTCTCAACAAATCCTTTGCATGCAAAACCCCAATGACGTTTTCTGGGTTTTCTTGAAAAACTGGAATTCGAGTGTAGGGAGAATTCAAGCACTGGGATAAAATTTCATTTGGTGGCGTTCTCGAGTCTATCATTTCAATTTGGCTCCTATGAAGCATTATTTCATCTACTGCTCTATCTCCTAAATCCAAAGCTCCCAACAACCGGTCCCTAGCGTCCTTCTCCACACTGCCCTCGGAATGGTGTAGAGCAATTGTGCCAGCGATCTCTTCCTCGGCCAGGACTTTTTGGTTTGGGTCTATATTTATGCCGAAAATCCACAATATAATCTGAACAATTTTTCTGATTGCGGTCACGAATGGAGAAAATAGAATCACAAAAAAGTTAACTAGCTTTGAGACTTTGCTAGCGGTAAACTCTGGATTGGTAATAGCATAGGTTTTTGGAAGTACTTCTGAGAAAATTAGTACCAACAATGTCATAGTGATTGTAGCCATAACTACACCACCGTCTTGGAAGTATTTTGTTAAAAAACTAGTGGCCAGCGAGGCAGCCAAGATGTTCACTAGATTGTTTCCCAATAACAAAGACCCGATTAACTTTTCGTTTTCGGCTCTCAAGCGCAATGCCTTCGCTGCTCCCTTAGAACCTTTATCACTCATTGTACGTAAAATAGCCTTGCTGGCTCCAGTCAATGCCGTTTCGGAGCCAGAGAAAAAAGCCGAAATAACCAATAAACCAACTATTGATAGGAAAGTCCAAAAGGGCGTTAATTCAAAATCAAATATACTTATGTCAACTGGTTCCATTTATATTTCCTGTTATTTTTTTATGACAATTTGGGTTTTAGTAGTCTTCTCGTCTTTTGAGAGAGGATGATGCTTAAAGACAAGATTCTTTAATTTCTCGTCCACTACGTGAGTATATATTTCTGTAGTTGATATGTCTGAGTGGCCTAATAGTGTTTGGATTATTCTTAAATCGGCGCCATTGGCTAGTAAATGTGTTGCGAAAGCATGTCTAATAACATGGGGTGATACGTTTGAGGGATCAATTCCAGCTAAATTTGCTGCAGCTTTTAGGGTTTTAAAAAAAGTTTCCCTGTTCAAATGACCACTTTTTGTCCGTGCTGGAAACAAGAATTTTGATTTGCTAGAAAGAGGGGATTGCGCTCTAACTTTCAACCAATTTTTAATAACCACCTGTGCTTTAGTTGATACAGGAACCAATCGCTCTTTACTGCCTTTTCCTTTAACTAGTATCATATCAGGATTTCCAATTGCGGAGTTCAGTGGAAGAGAAACCAGTTCCGTTGCTCGCATACCTGTTGAGTACAAGAGCTCTAAGAGTGTTTTGTTTTGTTCTCTTATATATTCCGTTTTACCGACGGTCTCAGCAGCAGTCAGAAGGCCCTCTATTTCACTAAAACTCAGAAGTTTGGGCAAACTGCGGGATTTGAACGATAATCTAATATTTTTTGCGGGATTATCGCATCTTAGTCCTTCTTCAAATAGAAATCTGTAAAATTGCTTTAACGCAGATAATCGTCTGGCCCTAGTGGAAGCTGAGGCACCTTCTGAATAAAGTGTCTTCATAAAGCTTTCAATATTCTTCCTTGTGCTTTTTTCAAATGATAGCTTTTTTTTAAGTAGAAATCTCTGATAATCTCGCAAATCATTTCTGTATGCCACGATGGTATTTTTGCTAGACATTTTTTCGGAGGTTGTAGCTTCCAAAAAGCTATTTATGTAATCGGGTGACATTCTTTTTTATGTCTCCTGGTGCGATAGATTAACGAGATACTCAATCATTATTGATTTTGCAAGCTGAGATTCATTTATACTTTTCAGGATCAACAGAGCTCTTAAAAAATCATCAGGCTCTGTCCCTTGGCCTTGTGAAGACAGGTGCAATGCTTTCAAGAGAAACTGACCAGACCTCTCCTTCTCCCTAGGCGAAGCGAGCACTTGAATCAAAAAATCTCTTTTTTTTATGCCTTCATGTGATGCAAGGCTAGGGTCAATTAGCTCAAAAAAATTACTTATATGATTCAAAGTAAGCTCGCTTTCTTTGAGCAGATTAAATGCAGTTTCAAGGTAAGGGTCTGTCGTCGAAAAGGATTGCCATTTTCGAGGTATTGTTCCGTCTAGGAGGAACAATTTCATACACATGTCGTTCAGCTTTTTATCATAAGCTGACATATCTAACTCCGCCAACCTAAGCGCGTACTCCTCGGCAAATGGATTGATTAGCCTCATATTATACATCTTTGATATAGCCTGCACTAATTGATTTCTGAGAGCTATCTTATTGGGTTTTCTTAATGCCTCGTCTAGTTCAAATAATAAAGCTAACTGCTCGGGTCCATTACTAATATCTCGGTATGAGCTTCTATATAACTCAAACAGTTTTGATCCGTTAATTGCTTGCGAAATTGTTAACTGTTCCGCCGCATAAATTCTTTCTGCAAAACTATTTTTATTTAATTTTCGATATAAATACGGCTTGCCCAGTGCTTGAGTTGTTTCCAAGATATTAGCTTGGTCAAGTAAATAGAATTCTAATTCGTCAAATTTTGAACTGAGATTTTTGACCTCATTAATTTGAATGAACTGTGGGTCCAGATGATAAACAAGCAGCGCCTCTTTCTTCTCATCAATTATTCTTAGGGAAGCTGCGGTCGACAATACTAAAGTGGCCGTATCCAAGTCACCCAGCTTAGCAAAACAAACTACTCGTAGTGAGGCATCATCTGATAAATTAGGAGTCTTAATCAGTTCTTTGCATAGCTTTGTCAATCGCCCTCCGAGCAAAGCAATTTTTTTCCATCTCCTAAAAATTTCTTTGGATAACGGCCGAACTTGATGAATGAGCTCCTCAGCTTCATCTAGAGCTCCCATACCAATTAAACGATCTATGCGAGCCAATAGATATATTTCTTGTCTCTCTTCTGGGTCCAGAACTTTAGGGGGATCTGTTTCCGAAATTAACAATCGCTTAAAAAAAGATTTCGCATTATAAAATTGAAGGGTTGGCAAAGACTCAATTAGGCTGGCTAGCAAGCTTTGATCAATCTGCAGCCAAATCTTTGAATTTATACCTGAAATCTCAGAGGGTATAACACCAATACCATTGAAATTTAAGGTCTTTAGTTCTGTTTTTTGTATTACGGTATTACTTGTAGAGACCTCTTGGGTGTTTTTTTCTGATTTGGCGGCAACTTGTGTCGAACCTGCTGTGATATTTAGCCACTCGATAGCACTTTGTGGGCTAGCCGCATATATGGGCGTGTAGCAGATAACGAGAAAGATAACTATTCTACAGGTCATTTTTAATAGTAATTTCTATCGTTTTAGTTATTTCGGGCGTCGGTAAATCAGTAATAGCGGCATATATTGATAGCAGACTTATGGCTAAAAAAATCAAATATAAACAATACTTAAATAGTTTCATAATCATCCTGGTTTCGCGTATTTAATATTTGGTTTCAACAAAAAATAAACGTGAAGTTTTAGGCATTATAATGGGACTAGCAAACTTATCAAAGAGGAATTAATTTATATTTTGGTATAATTTTATTAGAACTATTTTATATAAGGTCTTGACTACAATAAAAAAATATTTCCTGATGGGTCAGAATGGTTAAGTACACACTAAAAAAATCTGTTGTTTTTGTCGGATTAATGGGCTCGGGTAAATCGTCTATTGGCAGGAGGCTTGGAGAGAAAATTGATATACAATTCGTGGACTCGGATGATGAGATTGAGCTAGCTGCAGGAATGACAATATCGGAAATTTTTAATAAATTCGGTGAACCGTATTTTCGCGCTGGAGAGGAAAGAGTCGTAAATAGACTTTTATCGGGTGAGCCAAAAGTAATAGCAACTGGAGGCGGTGCATTTTTGTCTGAAAGGGTTCGTTCGGTAATAGACCTTCATGGATTTTCAATCTGGTTAAAAGCAGATTTGGATACGTTGTGGGCGCGTCTCCACGGTAAAGGAAATCGACCACTATTAAAGGTTTCTAGACCGAAGGAAAAATTAAAGAGGCTTATCGAGGAGCGGAACCCTATTTATGGCATGGCCAATATAATGGTTCAGAGTAAAAAAAACACGACGCATGCAGCCATGGTGCTTAAGTTAATAAAACTTCTACAAAACAATAAGGTATTGGAATTTAATTAATACGAAACAAGTTTCCAATTATGCAATGAAAAATTATTTAGAGATTCAGATAAATTTAAATTCGAGCAGTCATTCCGTGATAATCGGCTCTGGTTTGACCCACAACATAGGAGAATTAGCTTATCCATACTTAAAAAGTAAGAAGGTCTTTATTGTCACGGATGAAAGGGTGGCATCATTATATCTGGAAATAGTCAAGAATAGTTTTGAGATGAATGGTGTGAATTGCCAGTCATTGTGTTTGCCAGCAGGAGAAACTACGAAAAGTTGGCGCGAAACGATAAGTGTTGTAGACTGGCTTAATGAGTTAAAAATTGAGCGGCAGGACACAGTGGTTGCTCTCGGTGGAGGGGTGATTGGAGATTTAGCGGGCTTCTGCGCTTCAATTGTCAGACGGGGCGTGTCCCTTATTCATATTCCTACTACGCTGCTTGCTCAGGTTGATAGCTCTGTTGGTGGGAAGACAGGCATAAATTCAGCACATGGAAAAAATCTTATTGGAACTTTTCATCAACCTTCTTTGGTCATCTCCGATACATCTTTAATTAAAACAATGAGTAGACGCGATATTCTTTCAGGATATGCAGAGGTTGTAAAATATGGTCTGCTCGGAGATGAAAAGTTTTTTTCTTGGCTCGAATTGAATGCGAAATATTTGATAAAAGGTGATGGTGAAGCTCTAGCGACGGCAGTAAAAATATCTTGTGAAGCGAAGATACGAATAGTTGAGGGCGATGAAAAGGAAAAAGGAAGTCGCGCGCTCTTAAATTTAGGTCATACATTTGGTCATGCCCTAGAGGCAGCAACTAACTATTCAGATACTTTGTTACACGGTGAGGGGGTTTCACTTGGTTGTGTGCTAGCTTTTAAGTTTAGCGAAAAACTAGGTTTATGTAAGAGTAGTCAGCTAGAGCGAGTAATTAAACATTTCAATTCTGTAGGTTTAAATACATCTTTGTCTCAAATTAAAGGAGCTTTGCCCTCAAGTGATAAATTCATAGAATTGATGTTGAATGATAAGAAAGTAACAGGAGGGTCTTTAAATTTGATACTGGTGAGATCAATTGGTGACGCTTTCATTATGAAAAATGTGAACCTTGAAGATTTAAATGAGTTTCTTCGACAGGAGTTAGGTTAAGTTCAATTGCTCCGTCTACGAGATCTCGAGTTAAAGTTTACATTTGGAAGTGCAACCATATTGTTTAAGTTGGGAAAACTATGAACCGAGTTGGGAATATTTGAAGCCGAAACAAAATGCTCTTGAAATCGATTAGCAAGAGCCGTTTCTATTTTGGTAATTCTCGAGACTGTTTTTTCAATTTCAAGCCGAGACTCTTTGTTGAGTAGCGCAATTCGTGAGCCGGTTCCTGCGGCGTTCCCAGCTGAAGATACTTTGGAAATATCACAATCGGGGATCATCCCAAGTACCATAGCGTGTAGAGGCGAGATATTAGCGCCAAAAGCTCCAGCTAGAATTATGCTATCGACTTTATCAATATTGACTTGGTCCATTAATAGTCTTGCACCTGCATAAAGTGCCGCCTTTGCCAACTGTATAGCTCTAATATCGGAATTAGTTATGGTTAGTGAATTTGACGAAGAGTTCCCACGGTATAGGACAAAAGATTGAGTCCTTCCCTGCAAAATGCAACGGTCCGAATTTGTTTGCTCAGCCGTACCGATTAATCCATTTGAGTCAACGATACCAGCCATACGCATCTCGGCAACTGCTTCGATGATCCCCGAGCCACAAATACCAGTGATGCCGATAGATTTTATTTTCGCTGGGAAGCTTTCATCATCGGACCAAACATCACAACCAATGACCTTAAATTTTACTGTTTTGTCTGTTTTATCTATACGAACTTTTTCTATTGCGCCTGGGGCAGCTCTTTGACCATCTGAGATTTGTGCACCCTCAAAGGCAGGGCCTGTCGGTGATGAACAGGCCAGAATCTCCTTTTCATGGCAGAGAATAATTTCTGCATTGGTCCCAACATCCACTACTAAAGTTGTACTTCTTTTTCTTTTTAATCCCTCAGATAAAACTACTGCTGACGCATCAGCACCAACATGCCCTGCGATACATGGCAAAATATAAGTATTTGCGCTTTCATTAAGCTTTATTCCTAGCTCTGAGCAGGGCAAAATAATTGATTCATTAATGGATAGGGCAAACGGAGCTTGCCCAAGTTCACTCGGATCAATCCCTAACAAAATATGGTGCATGATAGGGTTTCCAACTATAACCATTTCTAGAACAAGCCCGAGGGGGACATTAGCATTCTTACTCATCACTTTTAAAAGTTCATTCAAGCTATCTATGACCGCTTCAGTCATATCCTTTGTTCCTGACAAATTCATCATGGCATAACTTACACGGCTCATTAGATCCTCGCCAAACTTTATTTGGGGGTTCATTAACCCTGAGGAATATTTTAAGGAACCGTCTAATAGGTTACAAAAATGACCCGCTATAGTTGTTGAACCTAAATCCACAGCTATACCATAAATAGGTCCTTCAAAGTAGCCCGGCCAAATCTCAATTAGTTTATATGTCTTTGCTTTGTGGTTCTTGAAAACAGCACAAGTCACCTTCCAATCACCAGCTCTAAGGGTTTGTTGAATTCGCTTTATTACACTCAAGTCAGCTTCAATAGGAGCTAGGTCCCATTGATTAGCAATAGCGTCTTTCAAACGTTCATAATCGCCTGATGACAGCTCGAGATCTGGCTTTTGAACTTCCACATAATATAGCTTTGTAGCGGGCGACATCCGTATTTGGCGATGTTCGGCCTCTTTTCGAACGACTTGTTTATGAATTTGGCTTTCTGGTGGCACGTCAACAATTAAGTCACCACGTATTTTTGCCTGACACCCTAAGCGACGCCCCGTGATGAGACCTCGTTTCCTTTCATAGCGCTCTTCAACTTCGTTGGATGGAGAAATTGAGTTTGTGTCTGACTTTACTTTAAATTTAGGAAAATAACCAAAAATGGGAGATATCTGACACTTTGAGCAGATACCTCTAGTGCCACAGACACTATCTAGATCAACGTTCAACTGTCTAGCTGCAGAAAGAATACTTGTATTAAATTCGACATGACCTCTTTTACCGGAAGGTAAAAATACTACGAATGGGTCCTTTCTTTTCATTAGAAATGCCTTAAATTATTTGGTACGTCTAGATCGTCGCCGAGTTGTTTTTTGTCCAGGCAATTCAGTTTCTGACGATGACCTGTTATTTGTTATCCAGCTTGACCCAAAAGCGTCATTGTTCAAGAGAAGGTTTGCCGCTCGAACAGACATCATTTCCTCACTCCTAGTAGGATTCATTATAGCGCTCGTCATTCCAGCAGCCATCGCCATTGGTAAAAATGTTGCGTTAATTGTATGCCTATTTGGCAATCCAAAAGAAATGTTTGAGGCCCCGCAGGTCGTATTCACACCTAGTTCCTGTCTTAAACGTCGAATGAGTTGAAAAACCTGCAGTCCAGCGGTCCCCATTGCTCCTACGGGCATAACTAGCGGATCAACTACTATATCGTGAGCTTTAATATTAAAATCAGATGCTCTTTGTACAATCTTTTTTGCCACTTCAAATCTGACGTCCGGGTCCTCTGAAATTCCTGTATCATCGTTAGAAATAGCGACCACTGGAACATCATATTTTTTAACCAATGGAAGAATTTGCTCTAATCGTTCTTCCTCTCCGGTTACTGAGTTCAGTAATGGCCTTCCATGGGCTGTTTCTAAACCTGCCTTCAATGCTCCTGGTACTGAACTATCAATACATAATGGTATATCTGAAACTTTTTGAATAAGTGAAATCATCTGTTTCATCAAGGGCGGTTCGGTTAAATTTGGGTCTGGGTTAGAGTTGTATACAACCCCTGCATTTACATCTAAGACACTAGCACCGCATGCGACTTGTTCTCGAACATCTCTATCAACGGTAGTAAAATCCCCAGACTCAAGTTCTGCCGCCAAGCGTTTTCGTCCTGTTGGATTAATCCTTTCGCCGATGACACAGAAAGGTTGGTCAAATCCAATAATCACCGTCTTTGATTTTGAGTGGAGAATCGTTTCTACCATGTTGCTATCCTATGACCCCTTACGCAATGTTATAATAAGTTCCCAGAAGGTTTTTCAAGAAGTCAGTTGTTGCTTTTATTCCACCTAGTGGGAAGAAGTGGACTGAACGTATATTGGACTCAGGCGTCTCATCTTTATACTTTGATAGATCGAGAATAATTTTTTCAGGGGTATAAGGTGTCAACAGTTTTGAAATGTCTCTTGCTCTTTTCTGTAAAACTCGAATCGATGGCCCTACACCACACAATAGCGCATATTTAATTAATGTTTGTAATTTTGCAGGACCAGAGAGACCTAAATTAATTTGAAACTCTATATTTTCGTTCCTCAACTTCTTCTCCCATTCCACAATAGGGTCAAGCTCGAAGCAGAACTGTGTAGTAAGAGAGATTGGAACTCCTGTCCTAATTGAAAATTGTTTTTTCCATCGTAGGGCCTCCATAATATTTTTATCCTCACCGGTTGGGTCAATGTCTTTGTTTCCTTCAGGGTGGCCAGCGCACATAACTTCTTTAAAGTTGTAATAGTCAAAGAGACCTGTCGACAGAAGTTGCATCGAGTTTTCAAACTCACCCACGGCCATCTTTGTGCTACCAGACAATACGAGGGCTTTGTCAATTCCAATATCACAGTACCTGCTCAGAAAAAAATCTAGATTGCTCTTGTTCGCTATTACTCTTGCCGGAAGATGAGGTATCACATCAAAATTTTCTTCTCGAATTCTTTTTGCTGTTTTTATCATTTCTTCCGGGCTTGTTCCGTCTATATGGGCAATATAAACCTTGGTTTTAGAAGGAATTATTTTACGAAAATCTGGTATGTTTTCAGCTGTTCGAGGCATTACTTCGATAGAAAACTCTTTGAGAAGCTTTGACATATTTTCTTTGTCTCTGCTAAAAAATGTCTGGCTTGCATTGTCTTCTCTTACGTTAGCTGTCATTATTCAAGGCTTCCTTCTGATATTCAGATAATTAGATTTTCTATCCCAACCAGAGTTTTTAATTAAATCGCTTAACTTTTTATTGTCATAAAATTTCTCTATTTTCCGTGCTTCGCCATGCAAACCTTCAGAATTGTTTTCCTGAAATGACATTTGAACTTTTCTCCATTCCGCAAGATATTTTTCCGATTCTTTTGCACCTATCTTCATTGCGCACCTATCAATTGCCTGTTCGAATTTGTCCGAAAGCTTAACCTTTAGGGATTTGCGGCCCTTGCCTTCAATTAGCTGAGCTGGAATATCTCGCCAGCAAACGACAGTAAATTCACCCATAATCTTTTTCCTAAGTCGTAATTTGGCTTGATTTTTACTTATTCCTATGTTTAACGCCGACCTGCCGTGCCGAATTTACGACATGAATAAAAAAAATGAAATAAATTCTTTTAGCGGCGTATAAAAAATCATTAGTTTTAATTTCTTGCATCGTGAAAATGAAGCAGCCTTTTTGAAAGCTTGTGTTTATAAATTTTGTCCAATATGATCAAGTTAAAGAACTGACGGCAAAGTGCCGATAGTTGGGATTTAAATGGCTAACTTGGAGTCGCGCCCAGGTTTTTTAGAAAAAAAACGAAAAGCGGGTGCAGTGAAGACATTAGATTCTAAGTCTGCAAAGCTACTTTATGCGGCTTTAGACTTGGGTACAAACAGTTGTAGGATGTTGATTGCCAGGCCAGACGGTCTTAATTTCACCATAGTAGATGCGTTTTCGAAATCGGTAAGGCTAGGACTTGATCTTGAGAGAACAGGTGTGTTGTCTCAGGCTGGGATTAACAGGACACTTCAAGCTTTGCATGTTTGTTCACGAAAGCTGCGAAATTATGGTGTAAAGAGGTTTCGATTGGTAGCCACAGAAGCTTGCAGAAGAGCAAGAAATGGGCAAGACTTTTTGGACAAAGTATTAAGTGAAACTGGTTTGAGGCTAGAGGTGATTTCTCCTGCTGAGGAGGCTCGGTTAGCGATAATCAGTTGTGCTCCGCTTCTCGAGTCTAATGCCGACCAAGTTTTAGTGGTAGATATTGGAGGTGGCTCTACAGAGTTGGTCTGGATCGATTTAAGTTCAGTTTCCCCTTCTAAAAGGGTTGAAGCGATGATGAAATTGAAGCCGAGCCCTGAGCGCATGAAGAACAAAAACCAAAATACCTCGAGGGCTCGAATAATTGATTGGATTTCGGTTCCTTTGGGGGTTGCGACTCTCCATCAGCGCTATTCTGATGTAGAGGATGATGCCGCAAGATTCGCTCTGATGTCATGCTATTTTGAAGACCAAATAGCAACTTTCAAGCCTTACAGTAAACATTACTCAGAATTTGCTTTGAAAGGGCTGCAGATAATTGGGACCTCCGGAACTGTTACGACCTTAGGTGCTGCTCATCTTGGTTTAAGAAAATATGATCGCCTCAAAGTAGACGGTTTAAATTTAACTGCGGTGGACGTTGACGCCGTTGTACAAAAATTCTTGAAGCTTGGTCCAGATGGAAGGCAAGCAGAGCCAGGTATAGGTAAAGACAGAGCTGAGTTAATAATGTCCGGTTCTGCAATAATTCAAACGTTGTTACGAATTTGGCCTACTCAAAGAATGCGAGTCGCAGATAGAGGTTTAAGAGAGGGTATATTATATTCCTTAATGATTTCAGATGACGTTTTTAATGGAGGTAATCATAGTTAGTAGCAACAAAGGCAATCTGTTAAAAGGACGAAATTTCAAAGTTAAACTTAAAACGGCGAAGGGAAGAAAAATTTCTTCTACAAGATGGTTGGAAAGGCAACTTAATGATCCTTTTGTTATACAAGCAAAAAAGGATGGATATCGCTCTAGATCTGCTTTCAAATTAATTCAGTTGAATCAGAGGTTTGACTTTTTGAAGCCTGGGAATAGAGTGTTAGATCTTGGAGCCTTCCCCGGAGGTTGGTGTCAAGTGGCTGCAAAAGCAACAAATTCAGATGGTAAGATTGCAAATTTACCGATTGGATTTGTTCTGGGAATAGATTTGAAGGCGTTGAATCAAATCGAAGGTGTAAGGTTTGAGTGCTTAGACTTCCTTGAAATCGATGCTGAGTCAAAAATAAAAGAATGGACTGAAGGGTCGGTTGATGTCGTCCTTTCGGATATGGCCCCAAGCGCTACGGGTCACAAAAAAACTGACCATTTGAGGATAGTTAACCTTTGTGAACAAGCTGCGTCGCTCTCTTTCGATATATTAAATTGTGGGGGTACTTTCGTTTCTAAAGTATTGGAAGGAGGAACCGACTCAGAGCTCCAAAAAATTTTGAAGAAGAATTTCTTCAAAGTCGTAAATTCTAAACCAAGCGCCAGTCGAGCTGATAGCTCGGAAAAGTTTGTGGTGGCCAAAGGGTTTAGGGGTTAAGCAAATATGTGTTAATTTGGGGATAAAATTGATACCGTCAGCCCGGGTCTGTGCAGCAATTGAAATAGCACAAAAAATATTAGATGGCTCATCAACTACAAGGGTACTTTTAAACTGGAGTAGAGCTAACAGATATGCAGGATCAAAGGACCGTGCGGCTATAAGGGACCTTGTTTTTAATGCCATACGTTTCAAGAGGTCGAGCCTATGGCCGTTTATTAAGGCTGGATTCGAAGTAGGTGGTAGGCATCTTATCTTAGGCGTTCTTTATAAAAATTACTCTGAATTAGAGATATTTTTTGACGAAAAAAAATACTCTGCTGGGAAGATTACTTCTGATGAAAAGGCTGTGCTAGAAAACTTTTGGTCTATTTTAGATCAAGCTCCTTTACCCGTTAGGCTTGATTTTCCAGACTTTTTATATCCAGAATTAAAGAGATCATTGGGCAGTTGTTTAGAGGACACATTACACTCGTTAAATACTAGAGCCTCAGTTTTTCTTCGCGTCAATAATCTGAGGTGTGACGCCGACGAAGCGATATTGAGTTTAAGTAAAGATTCAATCTTAGTAAAGAAAATCGATGGTGTTGGAGGCTGTCTTGAGTTGAAGCAAGGCGCAAACCGTATCAAGAGTTCACAAGCCTATTGCTCAGGCCTTGTCGAAATTCAGGATATCTCAAGTCAGTCTGTGATCAAATACATAGAGGTTTTGGAAACTAAGTCGGTATTAGATTTCTGCGCTGGTGGCGGAGGAAAAGTTCTTGCAATTGCTTCAGAAATGCGAAGCACCGGGCAGTACTTTGTCTATGATAAAAAAATACGAAGGATGAAGGATATTGATGCAAGAGCGACGAGGGCAGGCGTAAAAATAGAAAGGTTTTATCCAAACGATCGTGAAAAAAAAAGAAATCCTCCCAAATTTGACCTTGTTTTAGCTGATGTACCGTGCTCTGGAACAGGATCGTGGCGTCGCAATCCAGAAAATAAATGGTGGTTGACAAAGAGTAAATTGTTAAACCTTATTGCGGAACAGAAAAAAATTATCTTCAATGCCTCCAAATACGTTTCAGACGGCGGCATTTATGTTTATGTCACTTGTTCAGTGTTACAGAGCGAAAATGATATTCAAGTTAATTGGTTTCTTTCGCATAATAATAATTTCAAATTGCAGCGCCGTAAATTCTTTTCACCTCGAGCGGGTGGCGACGGATTCTATGTGGCTGTTATGAAGAAACAGAAAAGTTAGTTTTCGAATAAATTTTTTGTTGAACCAAAATCAAAATGAATATAGAACAAAAAGTGAACATGAGTGTTGTGATAAAAATACTAATGCTCGCGTTGTTTATTTAGGATAGATATGAGATAAGGAGAGTAAAATGGCGACACTGCACAAATTACCGGAAAGATACGAAATGGATAAAGAAAAAGCACTAGAATCTGCGTTAAGTCAAATTGAACGTAGTTTTGGCAAAGGGTCAATAATGAAGTTGGGTCAAAATAGCCCAGTAATGGATATAGAAGCAGTCTCTACTGGTTCCATTGGTTTAGATGTAGCCTTGGGAATAGGTGGCTTGCCAAAAGGTAGAATCATTGAGATTTATGGTCCAGAAAGTTCAGGAAAAACTACTTTAGCTCTTCATGTGGTTTCTGAAGAGCAGAAAAGAGGGGGTGTCTGTGCTTTTGTAGATGCAGAACACGCTTTAGATCCGAGCTATGCTAAAAAGCTTGGTGTAAATTTAGATGAGTTACTGATATCTCAGCCAGATGCGGGGGAGCAAGCTTTAGAGATTACAGAAACCTTGGTACGGTCGGGGGCGGTTTCAGTAGTTATAGTTGACTCTGTGGCAGCGCTTACACCCAGATCAGAGTTAGAAGGTGATATGGGCGATATGCAAATGGGAGCTCAAGCGAGGTTAATGAGTCAGGCTATGAGGAAGCTGACTGGATCAATTAGTAGATCGAATTGTATGGTTATTTTTATAAATCAAATTCGTATGAAGATTGGCGTTATGTTTGGAAGTCCTGAAACCACTACTGGAGGTAATGCTTTGAAATTTTATTCGTCTGTTAGGTTGGATATTCGTAGGATAGGTGCATTAAAGGACAGAGATGAAGTCGTAGGGAATTCTACGCGGGTAAAGGTAGTAAAAAATAAGGTTGCGCCCCCTTTTAAGCAAGTGGAGTTTGATATTATGTATGGCGAGGGAATATCAAAAACGGGAGAATTAATTGATTTAGGTGTAAAGCATGGCATAGTAGAAAAATCGGGCTCTTGGTTTTCTTATGCGGAGGAAAGAATTGGGCAAGGTAGAGAAAATGCAAAGACATTTTTAAAGGAAAATAAAGAAGTAGCAGAAAAAATAGAGGAAAAGATAAGGGAATCACAAGGCTTGACTGCTGGAGCAGAAGAGGATCAAGAGGAAAGAGCAGCTTTGAATGAGTGATCACAATCATTATAAAAGACTTTACTGCACGTGGTTTTCTTGCTTGCGAGAGTTTGAACAGATTTAATTAGAGCTCAATTAAAAGAACCTGTTATAAAGTTTTAAAACGGGATATAATAAGGTATGGCAAGTTTAAACAGTATAAGAAGTTCTTTTATTAACTATTTTAAGAGTTTAGACCATAAGCTCATTGACAGCTCTCCACTGGTTCCACGAAATGATCCGACATTGATGTTTACCAATTCGGGCATGGTTCAATTCAAAAATATCTTTACTGGGGTTGAGCCTTCGGAAATTAAAAGGGCTGTTACGAGTCAAAAGTGTGTAAGAGCGGGAGGGAAACATAATGATCTGGATAATGTAGGGTATACCGCAAGACATCATACCTTTTTTGAAATGTTGGGAAACTTTTCTTTCGGCGATTATTTTAAGGAGCAGGCCATTCCGTTTGCTTGGGATCTCCTGACGAAAGAATTTGGAATAGATAAGGGTAGATTGTTAGTTACCGTTTTCAATGAAGACGATGAAGCCGCCATGATCTGGAAAAAATATGCTAATCTACCTGATGACCGAATAATACGAATAAAAAGTGCGGATAACTTTTGGTCTATGGGACCAACTGGACCTTGCGGCCCATGCTCTGAAATATTTTTTGATCACGGTCCGTCACTTTGGGGTGGACCGCCAGGTTCAAAAGATGAAGACGGTGATCGCTTTATCGAAATCTGGAATTTGGTTTTTATGCAGTTTGAGCAATTTGAAGATGGAAGTCGAAAAACATTACCTACGCCTTCGATCGATACAGGTATGGGTTTAGAGCGTATAGGTGCCTTGTTACAAGGACAGCATGATAATTATGAAACGGATACAATGAGAAGGCTGATAGAAGCTTCAGCATCAGCTACTGGGGTAGAGCCGGACGGCCCAGGCAATGTGCATCACAGAGTAATTTCTGATCATTTACGTTCCAGCTCTTTCTTAATCGCAGAAGGGGTTTTACCTTCGAACGAGGGGCGAGGTTACGTTCTACGAAGAATTATGCGTAGAGCAATGCGTCATATACATTTGCTTGGTAAGGATGAGACCGTAATGCACAGGTTAGTTCCCATATTAGTTCAGGAGATGGGACAAGCCTTCCCAGAATTAGGCGAATCAAAAAAGATAATCGAGGATACCTTGTTTCTTGAAGAAAAGAGATTCAAAGAAACATTAGAGCGAGGTCTTAAATTGCTTGATGGGGAGTTGAAGAAACTTCCAGAAAATGGTGTTTTATCAGGAGAAATTGCATTTAAATTATATGATACTTATGGATTTCCTCTCGATTTGACGCAAGATGCATTAAGAGAAAAAGGCTATACTTTGGATGTGAAAAGTTTCGAAGTAGCCATGAGTACGCAAAAAGAAAAAGCTCGTCGCTCTTGGGTGGGGTCTGGAGAGATAAAAGATGACGCAATATGGCTTGAGATAGCATCGTCTTACCTACCTACTGAGTTTCTTGGTTATGAGGCTGAAGAGGCGTCCGGTAACATTCTTGCTATTGTGAAGGATGGTGTGAATATTAATGGAGCATCTGAAGGTCAAGAGGTTCAAATCATCTTTAATCAAACACCATTTTTTGGCGAATCAGGGGGGCAAGTTTCAGATACTGGCTGGCTAACCTCGAATACGGGTAAAGGATCTGTTTTAAACGTGCAGAAAAAGGGAGATTTTTATGTTCATTATGTAAGAATTACTGAGGGTAAGCTTTTGAGTGATGTTGGAGCAGATTTGAAAGTAGATAAAACACGTCGTTATGCCATCTGCAGAAACCATTCCGCTACTCATCTAATGCATGAAGCCTTGAGAGCTGAATTAGGCGATCATGTAAACCAAAGAGGATCCTTAAACGATTTCAACAGATTAAGGTTTGATTTCAACCACTCCTATCCCTTATCCCGTGATGAATTATGCGCGGTTGAAAGCATCGTAAATTATCAAATTCGTCAAAATTCAGCTGTTAACACACGAATTATGACGCCCTCAGAAGCGAAAGCAATGGGAGCTAGGGCTTTGTTTGGTGAGAAATATGGAGAAGAGGTTAGAGTTGTCTCAATGGGTTTAAAGAAAAAATTGGCGGGGATGGAAGAAAGTCCCACTTTTTCGATTGAGCTTTGTGGAGGAACTCATGTAAAAAATACTGGAGAAATTGGTTTTTTTAAGATCGTTTCGGAAGCCGGATTAGCAAGTGGTGTAAGACGGGTTGAAGCAGTAACTGGGGTCGAGGCTATTGACTTCGTTAGCAGGCAGGAGAAAATATTGAGCAACTTATCTGAATTGTTAAAAGTTGGTACTGATAATGTTGAAAACCGTGTTGAGCGCATTCTTACAGAGAAAAAAGAGTTGCAGGCCGAATTGGAGTCTGTAAAGACGGCTATGGCGTTAGGTTCGAGTATTAGCAAACTCGATAAATTGGAAACTAAAGAGATTTCAGGAGTTAGTTTTTTTTCACAAATAGTCACGCAAATGGATAGCAAGGCCTTGAAGGGCATAGTTGACGAACGAAAAAAACAACTTCAGTCTGGTGTAGTTTTAGTAATCTCAACCAGTGAGGAAAAAGTTACTATAGTAGCAGGTGTAACTTCTGATCTTACAAACCATATATCTGCAATATCGCTTGTGGATGAGGCATCAAAAGCGACCGGCGGCAACGGTGGCGGTGGTAGACCCGACCTTGCGCAAGCTGGTGGTTTGGACCCTAGTAAGGCAGAAATAGCGATAAAAAACGTAGAGAGTTTAATTAGGAAAACAGCTTGCTAATAAAATCCAACTATTGTTAGAGGGCTCGGGTTAAGTTTTCGTCTACTTTTTCTAAAAATTCTATCGTGTTTACCCATTGTTGGTCTGGTCCCACAAGAAGAGCAAGATCTTTTGTCATATAACCGCTTTCGACTGTTTCAATAACCACTTTTTCAAGAGTTTCACTAAAAGACATTAATTCAGAGTTTCCATCAATTTTTGCTCGATGCTTTAACCCACCTGTCCAGGCATATATTGAAGCTATAGAATTCGTTGAAGTTTCTTCTCCCTTTTGGTGCTGCCTAAAATGGCGGGTCACAGTACCGTGTGCCGCTTCAGACTCCATGATTTGGCCATCAGGCGTCATCAGTTGACTAGTCATCAAACCTAGAGATCCAAAGCCTTGCGCCACAGTATCAGATTGAACGTCGCCGTCATAGTTTTTACACGCCCAAACGAAACCGCCCGACCACTTCATGGCTGCTGCAACCATATCGTCTATTAGACGATGCTCGTAGGTTATTCCTTTGGACTCGAATTTATCTCTAAATTCTTCGTCGTAAACTGTTTGAAAAATATCTTTAAACCTTCCATCATAAACTTTTAGAATAGTGTTTTTTGTTGATAAATACACCGGCCAACCAAGGTTAAGTCCATAATTAAATGATGCCCGAGCAAAATCAATTATTGATTGGTCTAGATTATACATACCCAAAGCAATCCCCGATGCTGGCGCTTTAAAAACTTCTTTTTCTATGCTATCGCCGTTCTCAGCAGTAAATTTCATTGACAAAGTACCTTTCCCAGGAAAAGTGAAGTCTGTTGCTCTATATTGATCACCGTAAGCGTGACGACCGATTACAATAGGTCTCGTCCAGCCAGGTACCAACCTAGGTACATTCGTACAAATAATTGGGGCTCTGAACACAACGCCACCTAAAATATTTCTAATAGTACCATTTGGTGAACGCCACATCTGCTTCAAACCAAATTCTTCTACACGAGCCTCATCAGGTGTTATGGTCGCACATTTTACTCCTACACCAACATTTTTTATAGCATTTGCCGCGTCAACTGTAATTTGATCGTTAGTTCGATCTCGTTCCTCTATCCCGAGATCATAGTATTCGAGTTTGATATCTAAGTATGGTATAATCAACTTCTTTTTTATAAAATCCCAAATAATTCTTGTCATTTCGTCGCCATCTAACTCAACTATTGGGTTGTTCACTCTAATTTTTGTCATGCCTATTACCCGTCCGTTTTATCCACTAAACTTGATCATACTCGATTATTGCTGTATGAACCACAACGAAGAAATGTGAAAGTAAATAATTGCAAAAACACAAAAAAACTATCCACCACAAATAGAAATAAGCTACCTTTTTGGTAAAGCTTTTCCGAAAAAACAAGTACTATGACTTACCTGCACGATAAATCTATAGCGAAACATTTGCACGCAGCGCCTACAATAATTCTTGTTAAACCTCAACTTGGAGAGAATATAGGATCGGTTGCACGAGTTATGCTGAATTTTGGTGTAACCGAGCTACGAATTGTATCCCCCCGAGATGGTTGGCCCAATGTTAAAGCTTGTAGTACTGCGTCTGGGGCAGGTAGTCTTCTTGACAAAGCAACTGTTTTTGAATCAGTTGCTGATGCATGTGCGGATCTAAATTTTGTTTTTTCTACTACCGCAAGAAATAGAGGTCTAACGAAGAATGTTAAACCTCCTGAAGTTGCTATGCAAGAAGCAGCAACGCTTCTGACAGATGGTCTTAGGGTAGGAATTTTGTTTGGACCCGAAAACTCTGGGTTAGAGAATGCCCATGTCGCTCTTACTAAAACAATAGTTTCTGTACCTGTAAATCCAGAGTTTTCATCGTTGAATTTGGCTCAATGCGTTGGCTTGATTGCTTATGAGTGGTTTAAAATCAAAGATGGCAAGTTAGTCGAGTTTAAAGGTGACAGCCTTGACTTAGCAACATTTTTGGAGGTCGAAAAATTTCGTGATGCTCTTGTGGAGATTTTGGAGAAAAAAAATTATTTTTGGCCAGAAGATAAGAGAATGAGTTTAATGGAGAACTTGAACAATTTAATTGGTCGATTATCCGTCACCAGTGCTGATGTCCGAACCTTGCACGGCCTAGTAAAGGCATTGAGTAAATAGTTGGCGTTATGGGAAAAATTATTTAACAGCAATTGACATCTAATTACGTAGTGTTAAAGCATTTAACTTTATAGATATAATTGGTTGGAAGATACAGTTTGAATAAGAAGAAATTTGTTTTCGAAGAAGTAGATGTCTCCAAAGAGCGAGATAACAATCGTAAGGTTCCTGTTTATGGCTCCGACAAAAAAGAGTTAGCTCGTAGCTGCCTTTTTTGGCTGTATACGCTGATGATTACAATTGTGGCTATGGTGGTTGTAGGGGGGGCAACTCGGTTGACTGACTCTGGCCTGTCTATTGTGGAATGGCGACCAATTACAGGAATTCTTCTTCCGGTTACTGAGATAAGTTGGCTTGCAGAATTTAACAAATACCAAGCAATACCCGAGTTCAGTTTGGTAAATAGAGACATGACTTTATCAGAGTTTAAGTATATTTATTTATGGGAGTGGGGGCATCGACAACTAGGTCGGGCAATTGGATTAATTTGGTTGATTGGACTTGCCACTCTTATTGCTCGAAAGAGAATTCCCCCAGGTTGGAGTGTTCGGTTCTGGATCATAGGCTTGCTCATTTTTTTACAGGGATCAATCGGTTGGTGGATGGTGTATTCCGGACTTAGTAATCAGATGACAGACGTTGCGTCTTACAGGCTGGCAGTTCATCTTGGTATGGCATTTATTATTTTGTTCGTTGTTTTGTGGTATATCCTTCTATTGTCGCGAGACAGTGAATCAATTTTACTCTCTCGTAGACAAAGGGATAAGAAATTATCCAGACTGACAATTATTTTTGTTGGGTTGCTTTTTCTTCAAATATTATTAGGGGCTTTAGTAGCGGGTATTGATGCAGGTAATTCGTTCAATGAATGGCCACTTATGGCAGGTGAACTGTTTCCCTCTGATTATTTGTTCTATGATAGTTTACTAGAAAATTTTCTGTATAACCCTGCTAATGTGCAATTTAACCATAGAATGACTGCCTACTTACTTTGCTTATCTGCTTTTTTAATCTTTTTAGAGAGTAGAAAGAGCCCACTGACAAAAATCCGACAATCTTACATAGTTGTCATTATAGTTCTAGTTAGCCAAATGATTTTAGGAGTGCTCACAGTCCTATATGGAGCGCCAATAATTCTATCGATTTTTCATCAATTAACAGGTGTAATCCTGTGGCTTGTAACAATTCATTTTTGTTTCGAAACGTCTTTTCCAAGAACTAAGGAACTTCGTTAAATTGTTTTCCAGTCTGGTTCTCTCTTCTCAATGAAAGCATTAATACCTTCATTTGTGTCCTCGAAAAGCATATTTGCTGACATTACTTCGGCGGTATACTCGTAAGCTTGATCAATTGGAAGTTCTATTTGTTTGTAATATGCTTTTTTGCCTACTTTTACCGCTTGACCGAGTTTATTGCTTATTTTTTTTGCCAGCAAAAATGTTTCTTTTTGAATTTCTTGGTCCAGAACTACCCGGTTAACTAAACCGAAAGACATTGCGGTTTCCGAGTCCAAAAAATCGCCGGTGACCAGCATTTCAAACGCTTTTTTACGACCTATATTTCGTGACAAAGCAACCATAGGTGTTGAGCAAAATAAGCCGATGTTGACGCCATTAACACCAAATGATGCTGAAGGAGACGCTATAGCAAGATCACATGTTGCAACAAGTTGACAACCTGCGGCGGTAGCTACTCCTCTGACTTCAGCTATGACAGGTTGCGGCATATTCGATATTGTCAGCATCATTCTTCCACATTTTTTAAATAGGTGGGTAAAATACTCTCGCCCGCCATCAGATGACTGCCTTGCTTGTTGCATTTGTTTTAAGTCGTGGCCTGCGCAGAAAGCTTTTCCCTCTCCCCTTAATATAATTGCCTTAACGTCGCTTCGTTTTGAAATTTCGTCGAAAGTATCCTGAAGTTTGTTAAGCATTTCCTCAGACAATGCATTTAACTTTTTGGGATCATTCAATGTCAAAATCTCTATAGGGCCATTTTTCTCTCGCGACAAAATATTTTCCATTGAACCTTTCCTTTTTATTATTAGACTGCGCATAACTCATACTTAAAGGGATTAAAAATGTCACGTTTTTTTACGAAGAGATCGATGCTTTCCTACCTAGATGAAGTTTTCCCTCAAGTTAGTGGGAGGTTATCTATCGAAAGTCTTCATGAAAAGCGGGCCACACTTCAGCTTTTGGTAAATGATGGGGATCTGCGGCCAGGTGGAACAGTATCGGGACCCTCGATGTTTCTCTTAGCTGATGTCGCATTTTATGTTCTGGTTCTTTACAACATAGGAAAAAAACCACTAGCCGTTACGACCAACTGCTCGATTAATTTTTTAAGAAAACCAGAACCTGGGCATCTGACTGGAGAAGCACGTTTGTTAAAAATTGGAAAGACACTTGTGGTAGGAGATGTATCTATAAAGTCGCCAATAAATCAGGTCATGGTAGCTCACGCGTGTTTCACTTATTCTATTCCCAAATAGGTTAGCGGTACTATAGTACCATTTTATATTATATTGTTTTTATTTGCTTTTACTGTTGACCTTCTTTGTTTTTTTTGTAAAAGAGTGTTGTTCGCTAATATGACGGTTATAATATAGGAGTAGGAAAATGAAGACGTTTTCTGCAAAACCTAGTGATATAGAGAAGAAATGGTTTCTGGTTGATGCGGAAGGCATAGTTTTGGGAAGATTAGCTGCTATTATAGCAAGGATTCTAAGAGGAAAGCATAAAGCGACTTTTACCCCTCATATGGATATGGGCGACAACGTAATTGTTATTAATGCAAAGAAGGTTGAACTAACTGGGAACAAAAGGACAAAAAAAACATATTATTGGCATACCGGTTATCCTGGGGGTATTAAGTCGCGTACGGCTGAAGAAATTTTGGATGGAAGGTTTCCCGAGAGAGTAATCATGAAGGCAGTTAAAAGGATGCTTCCGGGTGGTGTGTTATCACGGGCTCAAATGACAAACCTACGCGTATACTCAGATGCAGATCACCCACACGAAGCTCAGAACCCTGAAGTTTTAGATATAAAATCTATGAATCCCAAAAATAGTAGGAGTACTAAATAGATGTCGGTATCGGAGGAAATAAAATCATTAGGTGAATTGAAGCCAGCTGTTGTTCCAGAGCCGAATATTGCGGAAATACCAGTTCGGGAGCCGGTTAAAGATAATTTTGGTCGGTCTTACGCTACTGGTAAAAGGAAAGATGCTGTTGCTAGAGTGTGGATAAAAGCAGGCACAGGAAAAGTTACAGTAAATGGTAAAGAGATGGATGCATACTTTGCTCGACCGGTTCTACAAATGGTTATTGGGCAGGCCTTTTCTATAGCCGGCGTTGAGGGACAATTTGATGTAGTTGCAACTGTGAAAGGTGGAGGACTTTCAGGCCAGGCAGGTGCACTGAAACACGGTATTTCGAAGGCCCTCTGTTTGTTTGAACCCACGTTAAGGCCGGCACTTAAATCTGCAGGTTTTTTGACGAGGGATAGTAGAGTGGTAGAACGAAAAAAGTACGGTAAACCGAAGGCTCGACGCTCTTTCCAATTCAGTAAAAGGTAGGAACACTTTTACAAGAAAATGCAAGAAAACATATGTGGTGATCAGTTAGTAATGTGTTAGTTGGCACTAAAAAGATTGTGTGTTTTTAAAAATGCAGAAACGTTTTCTAGCTTGAGATTAGTACGAACACTCCCGTAAGCGTGTAGACCACGTACTCAGTGTTCCGATCAATAGCGTCACTATGCAGTATAATATCAATTTTACTGCCTAATTCGAAAAGCTTTTGTTCATAGAATCCATAATCATTTGCATTCGTGGTGACGAATTGCAATCTGCAACCATAGTCATTTTCTTTTTTACAGGTTCCGGGGTCCCATCGTACCTAAAGTTCGAGTATTCTGGCGATAGAGCTAGCCTCACATAACCGTCTTCCTTGACATTAATATAGGCAATTCCATTTCTGAATTTTGAGCTTTTACCGGTCTTATCATTAACTACGATAAACACGTCGTCTTGAAAGGAACAAAGATTATCGAGTTTAATTGAGGCTAATATCACTTCCTTTTCTTTGAACTCGGACTTTAAGTCTGGCCAAAACATGTAGATGAATGATCCAACCATTACAAATATTACTGAAAAAAAAGTAATTTGCTGTTTTAAAGTCATTTTGAAATGGTATTTCCTCGTTTGGGTTTTACAGTTTTTTTTGAAACTCCTGAAACTACATTGCACGTGTTGTGCCAGAAATATCCGACCAGCAAGGTAGTTTGTCATTTGTTTCGTAGGACGCGGAGTAAACGGCTCTAGCAACTGCTCGTGCTACACAATGCGCTGCTGCGTTTCCAATATTCATAGTGTCAAGGGCAGGGTCGACTAATGGCTTTTTACCTGTGGAGACGCAGAAGATCAAATCTCCATCGAAAGGGGTATGACTTGGAAAGATAGACCGTGCTAGACCATCATGAGCCGCTGTGGAGATACGAGTAGCCTGAGCTTTAGTCAATTTTGCGTCGGTGGCAATTACACCAATGGTGGTCGACTCTACCGCAAAGGGTAGGGCTCGCCCATTGTGGACGCTAAGCTCATCAAATTTTTTTGCAATACCAAGACCTCCAAATTCAGAGTCTAATTCGAAGGGTGCGGCCCAGAAATGCTTTCCTCCAGGAACAATCGTAGAACCCATTGAAGATACTGCTACAATAGCTCCGACTACAAATTCTTCTTCCAAAATAAGAGAAGCTGAACCGAGTCCACCCTTCAAATTTCCAGTGGTAGCACCGGCTCCGGCACCGGAGCTTCCAATTTTGAAATTTAAAGAAGCATTCTGTATTGCTTGAATACCAAGATTCCGATAAAAGTTCGTTGGCCAGTTTTTGTCTCCGCCATTGTCGAGGTCATATAATATTGCACTTGGAATGATAGGAACCCGCATTCTTTTTGTAGGGAAGCCACGGCCAGCTTTTAACAACTCTTGCGAGACCCCTGAGGCTGCATCGAGCCCGAACGCAGAACCGCCTGAGAGAACGATTGCATCAATTTTTTCAACTAATTTATCCGGTGCAAGCAAATCTGTCTCTCGAGTTCCAGGGGCGCCACCCATAACATGATATCCTGCTATTAACCCTGCCTCACCTACTAAAACCGTCGTTCCAGTCTTTTTTTCTTTGTCTTCAGAGTTCCCAACTAGTATTCCCGAGACGTCGGTTATTAAATTTTTTGGACCAGTCTTCATTTTTTTTCTCCTGAAAAATTAGATACAACGTCCACCATCGACTTCAAGGGCAACGCCAGTAATTAAACTAGATTCCTCAGAACACAAGAAAAGAGCGGCTTCTGCTATATCTTTAGGGGTTGAAAACCTTCCAAGGGGTATTGAAGATAAAAATTTTTGCCGCATTTCGGGAGTGTCTTGTCCTAAAAATGCCTTAAGCAGCGGAGTTTCACCAGCGACGGGATTCAGGGCGTTAACACGAACTCCATGCGATGCTAATTCCGCAGCCATACTTTTTGTTGCTGTAATCATCCAGCCTTTTGAAGCATTGTACCATGTGAGATTTGGTCTCGGAGAAATGCCTGCTGTTGAGGCTATATTTAAAATGACTCCGGATCGTTGCTTCTTAAAAAGCGGTATAACATGACGAGCCGTTAAAAAAACAGATTTAACATTAACTGAAAGTATCTTATCAAACTCTTGCTCACTTATGGCCTCCATAGAGTTAGGTAAATGAGTAACTCCTGCGTTATTTACCAAAATATCAATTTTGTCATTCATTTTAATTACAAAACTCACCAACGAGTTAATTGAACTGTCGTTTGAGACGTCGGCAACGAAGGGTGTCCCGTTAATCTGGGATGCAATTTTTTTTGCGCCACTTTCATTTATATCAACAACAATAACTTTGGCTCCCTCATCACTAAATTTTTGGGCGATACCGGCTCCAAAACCTGATCCCGCGCCAGTAATTACTGCTGTTTTATCCTTTAATCGCATTAGGTTGCCTCCTATTCATGATTTGCAGCAACGGTTTTTACCTGAGAAAATCCGTAAAGTGCCTCAAAGCCCTTTTCTCTACCATGCCCAGACTTTCCAATTCCTCCAAAAGGTAGTTCAATGCCACCACCGGCTCCATAATTATTTATGAATATTTGGCCCGCTTTAATTGCTTTCGCAAGTCTCATTTGCCGAGCCCCATTCGCTGACCATATGGATGCAACCAACCCGTACTCTGTTGAATTAGCGATCGAAATTGCTTCTTCCTCACTTTCAAAAGGTATAATGACTTGAATAGGTCCAAAAATCTCCCTTTGCGCCAAAATATGATTTGGATTTTCACTTACAAAGAGTTTTGGAGACAAGAAAAAACCATTCTGTCCAGATGGATCGAGAATTGAACCCTCTGCAACTTTTTCAATGTCCTGCGCATTTCTTTCAAAATCAATTACCCGCTCTATCTGCCTGAGAGAAATCAAGGGTCCTAGCTCTAAATCCTCCAAAGCAGGCCCTACCCTTAACAAATTATAACGAGAGGTCATCTTTTGTACTAGTTCCTCAAATATACCTCTTTGAACAAGAATTCTACTCGAAGCTGAGCAGGTTTGTCCTGCATTTTGAATGCCTGCATTTACAAGAGTTGGTAGAGCTTTATTTACATCAGCATCGTTAAAAACAATTTGAGGCGATTTTCCCCCTAACTCCAACGTTGTGGTCACTACATTTTTCGCTGCGCATTCCTGAACCTGTGAACCCACTCTGAATGAACCTGTAAAAGAGATATGATTTATTTTTGGATGAGATGCCAGATTTACACCTGCTTCTATTCCATATCCTGGTACGATATTTAGAGCGCCTGGAGGCAAATCGGCCTCTCTAGCAATTTCCCCAAATGCTAAAGCTGTTAAACATGCTTCCTCTGAGGGTTTTAGAACGCAAGAGTTCCCCATAGCCAAAGATGCTCCGATCGACCTTCCAATTATTTGCATCGGGTAATTCCAAGGAATTATGTGCGCGGTGATGCCTAATCTCTCTCTCAATGTGTAAACAGTAAAGTTTTCGCCATAGGGTATTGTTATTCCATGTATTTTATCTGCCGAACCTCCATAGAACTCTAGGTATCGAGCTAAGGCGATGACATCATTTTTTGCCTGCGACAATGGCTTTCCTACGTCTAAACATTCCAATTTAGCCAGTTTGTCAGCATATTTAAGCACCAAATTACTCATTTTAAATAAGACATTGCTTCTTTGCGCTGCAGTTTTTTGTCCCCAATCATTGAGTAACGATTTTTCAGCTGCGGTTACAGCACGGTCTATATCCTCGGCGGACCCTTTAGCAACCTCCGTTAACACTTCAGCTGAAGACGGGTTCTCAATTATTATGCGTTCAGCGGTAGAGGAGGAGACCCATTTACCACCGATAAAACATTTGTTTGTTGGAAACCATATCAATTCATTAAGCATCCAAGTTTGTTCCTTTTATTGACTCTAACCAAAAATTAGGAATTTTGGGAGTAGATGAAATTAACTCTTTGGTATATTTGCTTTTTGGATAGGATAATACAGCTTCAGTCTCTCCCATCTCCACGATTTTTCCTTTTTTCATAATTAAAATTCGGTTTGTTATTGACCTAACAAGGTTTATATCATGACTGATAAATAAATAACTCAAGTTGTAATCCACAGACAACTTTTGTAACAAGTAAATCATTTTCTTTCGCAATGATACGTCGAGAGCTGATAAGGCTTCATCTAAAACTATTAATTGTGGTTTAATTATAATTGCCCTAGCGATTGCGATTCGTTGTCTTTGCCCGCCCGAAAATTGGTGGGGGAATTTATGAAGGTCAGAAACTTCTAATCCGACGTCTGTTATGACTTTTTGTATTAAAACTATTCTCTCTCTTGGTGTAAGTTTGTGGTTCCTTAGGTGTAGTGGCTCTGAGATAATCCTATCTATTCTATGGCGTGGGTTGAAAGACCCATAGGGGTCCTGAAAAACAATTTGTAGCTTACTCCTAAAAGCATCGGACTGGCTTGAGTCGGGCCGAATTGAAACTCTACCGATTTTTATCGACCCCGAATTTAAGGTCTCTAGGCCGAGTATACTTCTAGCCAATGTTGATTTTCCACAACCAGACTCCCCGACTAGTCCAAGGCATTCCCCAATATATAGGGTAAAATCTATGCCGCTGAGTGCTGGTTCAGTTATTTCATTTCTATTTCCTAGAAATGAAAACTTTTTCTTGTATGTCTTGTATACGGCCTCTAATTCTAGCAGTGGCCTATTCCTAACGACTAAGGGGTGTTTTTTTGCACTTACTGAGTCGAGAAGAAGCCTTCTGATATACTGTTTTGATGGGTTAGTAAAAACATCATTGATATCTCCTTGGTCGATAATTTTCCCACTTTTCATAATCGCTACCCTATTCGCCATTTTCGAAATCACTGATAGATCATGCGATACAATTAAAAGAGTCATCTTTTCAGTTTTAACTAGTTCTTGCAGTAATATCAGTATTTGAGATTGAGTAGTAACGTCCAAAGCTGTTGTAGGTTCGTCAGCGATAAGCAGTCGAGGCCGTTTAGCAATTGCGATCGCTATCATGACACGTTGACGTTGTCCCCCCGAAAGCTCATGAGGAAAGCGATTTGGCGAGATTACGCTAGGGTTCAAACCAACAAGTCTTAATTTTTTTAAAGCGATATTCTCAGCTTCCTTCTTTTGAACCGATGAGTGTGTTTGTATAGATTCAGAAACTTGGGATTTAATTGTTTGAAGTGGGTTTAAAGCTTTCATAGGCTCTTGAAAGATCATTGAGATTTCAGTGCCGCGTATAGTATCCATTTCTTTTTCTGTTCGACCCAAAAGGTCTATTTCGTTGAACATTACCTTTCCAGATACAGAAGAGGTTTCTGGCAAGAGGCCCGTTATCGTGGATGCTGTTATAGATTTTCCAGATCCACTTTCGCCAATTAAACCAAAGGTCTCTCCCGAGGAAATATTGAAAGAAACGTTATCCAGTATTTTTGTTCTATTTATGGTTACGGAGACCTGCTGTAAACTTAAAATTGTCATTTTGGCACAAAATCCGTTTTAGGATCCAAGTAATCGCGTAAGCCATCACCCATTAGATTGACAGAAACCACGGTAACAATTATCAACAAACCAGGGGCAAGCGCTAAATGAGGAGCAAAAGATACCATAGTTTGGCTATCTGACAACATTCTTCCCCAACTAGGTATGGGTGGTTGGGCTCCCAGACCGACATAGCTCAGCCCTGCTTCGGCCAATATGCCCAAGGAGAACTGCGTTGTGCTTTGCACAAGGAGCACGCTAGTGATATTGGGTAGGATATGCTCTATGCAAATTCGTATTACGCCTTTACCGCAAGTCCTCGCAGATAACACGTAATCCAATTTGAATATGGATAATGCGGCTCCTCTGGTAACACGTGCGAAAACGGGAATATTAAAGACTCCTATTGCTATAATCGCATTAATCGGAGATGGGCCAAGAATCGCAGAAAATAAGATTGCAATAACTAGAGCGGGGAAAGCAAAGATTAAATCGTTGGTTCGCATTATTGCTTCATCCATCAAGCTGTCTGATTGGCTCGCTGCTATTAATCCCAATGGTACGCCAATCGATATACCGATAATTATTGCGATTGAGGCCACTAGTACAGAAGTTTGACTGCCAATCATCAGCATTGATAAAATGTCTCTACCGAAGTGATCGGTACCGAGCAAAAAATTTGAGTCAAAAATTGGCTTTAATTTGTCTTCTATTCTTAAAACCGTGATATCATATGGTGTCCAAACCGTTGATAACAGGGACAGTAAAATTATCGGAGCGAAGATAAGGAATCCAAATTTTAGATTGGATGGAATGTTTCTGTTCTTTTTATTGCTATCAGAAGGAAAAACAATCATTTTCTTAGTCTCGGGTCCACAATAGCGTACGAAATATCAACTGCAAAATTAACTAAGATAACCGAAAATACCAGAAGCATAACTACGCTTTCGACAACTATTAAGTCTCTTTGGCTGATTCCTTGAAAAATTAAGCGGCCAAGACCAGGAAGATAGAAAACGTTCTCAATTATAATTGCTCCTGCAAGAAGAAATGAAAATTGCAATCCGAGTATTGTGAGTACAGGAATCAAGGCGTTTCGCAATGCATGATTTCTTAAGACCTGACCCTTACTTAAGCCTTTGGCGCGAGCGGTCTTTATATAGTCCTCATTAAGAGTATCCAGCAACGAGGATCTCAGAATCCGAGTCAATATTGCTGCCTGTGGAAGAGCCAATGCGATGGCTGGCATAGTTAACGATTTTAAACCGAGAATAATGCCATCGTCCCAACCGGAAAATCCGCCCGATGGTATCCATTGTAAGTAAATAGAAAACACTAGCACCAACATCATTGCGAACCAAAAATTTGGGATAGCAATGCCTATTTGAGACACTGTCATTATCGAATAGTCAATTTTTCTACCTTTAAATTGTGCAGCAAACAAGCCCGAAGGAAAAGCGATTAAAATTGACAATGACAATGCATAAATTGCAAGTGGTAGTGATAGGCTAATTCTATCGAATACAAGTTCCACGACGGGCACACGATAAGTGTATGAAATACCAAAATCCCCAGATAGCATCCCTAGAACCCACTCAAAGTATCGAGTAATAAGATTTTCGCTCAGGCCCAGTTCATCTCTTAGTGCCGACACTGTTTCCTCAGTAGCATTGATCCCCAACATGAACGAAGCTGGGTCTCCTGGTATACCTTCAATTAAAATAAAAATAAGGAGGCTAGCAGAGAAAATACTAACCAGAAAAGAGAGCAAACGGTTTTGCAAGTATCGAAGCATAAGAGTTACCCAGTAAATTTTTGAATTAGACGGAACAGTATTTTCCGTCTAATTCACTTAATCCGACCAACTCACTGCTGTAAGGTCATTTGCTTGGGTAGGGGAGTTTTCCCAGAGCCCAACAATATTTGCATTGGCTACCCCAGTTTTTGCTAGTTGAAAAAGAAAACCATTTACGTAATCAAAACTGATCTGCCTTTGGGCGGCATGTAGATATGTTGTTCGCAACTCAATATCAGTTGCTAGATTAAGTTTCGTCATTAAATCTTGAAAATCTTTGCTATCATATTGGAAATAGTAGTCTGGTCTTGCGTAGATATTTATATCCGATGGCTCGGTATGACTGACAATAGTTAAATGGTAGTCTTTCCCTTTGAAAACCTGATCTAACCATTGTGCCCATTCTAAGTTAGAAATTTCCACATTAATTCCTACGTTCCTTAACTGAGCGGCTACTATTTCTCCTCCTCGTCTCGCGTAAGAAGGAGGAGGTAATTTTAAAGAAACTGTTAATCCGTCGTCATAGCCTGATTCTTTTATTAACTTTTTACTCAAAGCGGGGTTAAATTGTGAATTTTCTGTTAAATCCAAGTAATTGGGATTATGAGGCGCGAAGTGGGTTCCAATTGGTGTTCCAAAACCAAACATAGCGCCATCAATTATTTCTTCACGATTAATTGCGTGGGCAAGAGCTTTTCGCATTTTTATGTTATCAAAAGGAGGTTTTTTATTGTTTGTCGAGAGAATAGTTTCTCCCTCAGTCGATCCAACCATCACTTTAAACCTTGGGTCTGCCTCAAATTGTGAAAGGTTTTCTGGTGCGGGAAAGACTGGAAATGCATCGATATCACCCGCCATTACGGCTGCAAATGCTGCTGTAGGGTCAGAAATGAATTTAAAAACTGCTTCATTTAATTTTACGGGTTCTCCCCAGTAGTTATCATTCCGCACAAGCTCAACTCTATCGCCCTTTATCCATTTTGAAAATTTAAATGGACCCGTCCCAACTGGTTCTGTTTCTGCTTTGCTTATGCTCTCGGGTGCTACGATTACCGCGTCTCCCCAAGCTAGATTTGTAATAAAACCACCATTTGGACTTTCAAGATGAACTCTTACGGTAAGTTCATCAATTATTTCTACGCTCTTTATTCCCTTAAATAGGGCCTTTTGAGCATTAGTGCTATCCTCACCACGCGCTCTATCTAACGAAAACTTAACGTCTGATGCGGTCATTTCTGTGCCATCATGAAATTTTACATTTGGATGTAAATTAAATTTATATGTTAAGCCATCAGAAGATATTTCCCAAGATTTTGCCAGCCCCGGATTAATCGATCCATCGGGCCCGTACCTAGTGAGTCCTTCAAATACGTTCGCGTAAACTACTTCATCAATAGCGGCGGCAGCGCCACCAGTAGGATTTAAGTTTGGCGGTTCAAGTTGCATTCCAATCGAAATCGACCTTTTTGAACTTGAATTGGCGGTGGTGCACCAGCACAAGAGCGCCACAACTGAAAAAAACATGGTTAAAAATTTTTGCATTTTATTTCCCTTAAATCAGTATTTTTTTTTGAGATACTATCTCTTATACTTTACTCGCTTACTAAACTAATAATTTGGCCATTGACAATAACATCACTTGGCTACTTGTCACCATGTCGTCTATTGCCACCCATTCGTCAGGTTGATGAGCTAAATCCAAAATTCCAGGACCGTAGGCAATACAATTTTTAAGTTGCCCGATTCGGTCAATATGTTTTTGATCATATGTACCTGGAGAAATTACAAACTCGGCCGGGGTTCCAATTATTTCGGTTATGGACTCTCCAACCACCTTAACAATCTTTGAAGTTTTCTCTGTCATTGAAGGGTGCACGGCGAAGAGCTCTTTAATCTCGTATTCAAAATTATCTCGTTCTTTCTTGACCCGCTCCATTAGATTATAAATTTCTGCTTTTACACTTTCTAAGTTCTCTTCGATTAAAAACCTTCTATCAATGGTTATTGTGCAACGGTCAGGTACACAAGGCGTGGGCATACCCATTGCTTCCGAAACACGTCTTGCCTCACCACTATGAATTGATTGAATGTTAATCGACGGACTTTTCGCAGCTTCTGGTACGACTGGCATACTAGATCTTCGCTCCAGTAACACGGGTAAAAGCCTCTCCTCAATCTCCTTTAGAACGGCAGACATATGCCTTATCGCGGAGTCCCCTAAAAAGGGCATTGAGCCGTGCCCAATTTTTCCTTTGGTTAAGATTTCTGCCCACCATACTCCGCGATGACCGAGACAGATCCTGTTTTTATTTAATGGCTCAGGAATGATCACATGATGCACCTTTTCGGGATTAAAGTAACCATTTTTCGCTAGGTATGCAACGCCTGAAAAGCCCCCTGACTCCTCGTCAGCTGTTCCTGAAATTTCTATTGCACCTTTGTAGTTGGGGTGAATCCTGATAAAATTTTCTATCGCTATTATTGATGAGGCGAGACCACCCTTCATGTCGCAAGCCCCTCGACCATAAATCTTTCCGTCCAAAACCTCTCCGCCAAATGGATTGTATTTCCACCCAGTCCCAGCTTCAACTACGTCGATATGTGAATTAAAATGTATACATTCCCCTGAACATTCTCCCTCGCGCCGAGCTATAAAATTCCAACGTGGGTATTTATCTGAGTCCCCAATTTCACCCTTTGCTCTTATTAGTTTTGTTGAAAAATTTATATTCTTGAAACGTTTTTCCAAAAAATTACATATATCATAATAGTTCTCTCCTGGAGGGTTTTCGGTTGGTATTTGTATAAGTTTTGAAGTAAGCTCTTTAAGGTTTTCTTTATCGTCCTCTATTGATTTCATTAAAGACTCACGATCGAATTCTCGAACCATAGTTTTCCCTTGAAGTCTCTTATTTAAAATACTATTTAGTGGGCCCGACGTGTTTTTGAAAACTTGCCGTAATAAGTGTGTAGCACTCTCTGGGCATACATCAATAAAAAAGTAACGAATATGATTTTTACTCTTAAATACTTCGAGCTCAAAGAGGATCAAAGTTTTGGAGCGGATTATGAGACCAAGTGAGGTTCGGGAAATCTCCTATTCAGACTCTGCTCACAGCAAAGCTGGGAGAGCCTTAATAAGATCAATCGAAAACTGTACTGGCCGAATTGGGCTTATTAAACGAGCTGAGAATTACGATAAGGAAATTGTTCGATCCGGAAGAAATTTTTGGGAAGTAATTGTCGATCGCTATCATCTCGATTTGGAAATTGTGTCTGGCGACGTTAATACTATTCCGCCCAAGGGACCTTTGGTAGTCGTCTCTAACCATCCTTACGGCATTTTAGATGGTTTAATGCTTGGCTATATTCTTTCGCAAAAAAGAAAAAATTTTCGTATATTAGCTAATCAAGTGTTTATGAAGTCCGACGATTTAAGTGAGGCAATTCTCCCCATTTGCTTTGATGACACTAAAGAGGCTGCAAAGAAAAATATTACTACGAGGGCAGTCGCTCTTGAATACCTAAAAGATGGAGGGTGTATTGGTATCTTCCCCGGAGGAACAGTTTCGACTGCGCGTAAACCCTTTGGGAAACCTGTGGATCCAAGTTGGAGAAGGTTCGCGGCAAAATTAATTTTAAAGTCACAGGCAAACGTGGTCCCAATATTTTTTTACGGTTCCAACAGTCGGATATTTCAAATAGCGAGCCACATTCATTATAACTTAAGGTTAGCCTTGCTTCTGAATGAATTTAAAAGGCGTGTAGATGATAAAGTTCTGATTTCTATTGGACAAAGCTTGCCATCAGAAGAGATCACGGAGCTAAAAAATGACTCGAATGCTTTGATGGAATATCTCCGTCTAAAGACCTATGGGCTATCTGTAGATCCAGAGCAAGATTTTGAGTGCGGCTTTGAATTTGATAATTTTTAACAGGTATAGCTATGTTTTTATTGAGAATAGATATGAAAATACTATATAGTGGGGTCAGTGTTTCAGATTTTATCATCTTTAACAAGGAGTATTGTGAAAAAAGTTACAATATTAGGCGCGAGTGGTTACACTGGAGCTGAGTTAGTTAGGATACTTTCCAACCATCCAGAATTTGTAATAGTGGCTCTTTCGGCCGATAAGAAATCGGGCTTGGAATATCGGCAGGTGTTCCCTCATTTTACCCATTTATCGCTACCCCAGTTAATCCCGATAGATGAAATTGATTTAGAGTCTATGGATTTAGTCTTTGCCGCATTGCCGCATGCCACAGGCCAATCGATTATACGAAAAATACCAAATAAGGTAAAAGTCGTTGACTTGTCCGCTGACTTTAGAATTCGAGATCCAAAAAGCTACGAGAAATGGTATGGAGTTAGGCATCAAGCATTAGAGCTTCAAAAAGAGGCGGTATACGGATTAACCGAATTTTATAGGCAACAAATATCCGTTGCTAGACTTGTTGCATGTACCGGTTGTAATGCTGCCGCCGCAATGTATCCTCTTCTTCCACTACTCGAAAACAAATTAATTTCGGTTGATAATATAGTGATTAACCTTGCCACAGGCATATCCGGTGCTGGCCGTGCTTTGAAGGAAAGCTCTTTGCATAGTGAAATTTCAGAGGGCTTTTCTGCTTACAGCGTCGCTAATCATAGGCACCTAGCTGAGTTTAACCAAGAATTTTCTTTAGCTGCTGGAGAACCAGTAAAAGTAAGTTTTACACCTCATTTGGCTCCTCAAAATCGAGGAATTTTAGCTACAATTTATGTGGAAGGTGGAGCCGATAATATTCACAAAAAACTGTTGGATCGGTACAGTGAAGAGCCATTTATTCATGTATTGCCAAAGGGTGAAGTTCCGTCTACTCGGCACGTTCGAGGATCAAATTATTGTCACATTGGTGTGGTAGGAGATAGTGTCAAAGGGAAAACCATTCTGTTTTCGGCTATTGATAATTTAACAAAAGGTTCGTCTGGACAAGCTGTACAAAACGCAAATTTAATGTTTAATTTTGAGGAGACTGTTGCCTTAAATCTTAACCCTCTATTTCCTTAAAATGCTATGACCAGTAGAAAACGAAGAAGGATAATTCTAATTTGCGTTGGACTATCTTTTTTGACCTTGTCCGCTATTCTTGTCGGTTATGGTATGCGTGACGGCATAGAATTTTTTAAGACTCCATCCCAAATATTAAAAGATGACTATCTAATGCATAAAACTTTACGATTAGGCGGCGTAGTTAATGAAAATAGCCTAATTTATTTGCCTGACGGTAAAGTCTCATTTGAAATAACAGATCGTGAGAGTACTATAAAGGTTTATTTTTTGGGAATTTTACCAGATCTTTTTGCAGAGGGTAAAGGTGTTATAGCAGTTGGAAAGTTAGGAAGTAGTGACATATTTTTTGCGGATGTAATTCTGGCGAAGCATGACGAAAACTATTCGCCTATAGAATTGTCGCAAGAGTAAGGAAATATTATGGAAATATTATGATTATCACGAGTGAAAAAAATTATATTCAGGTTATGGTTGTTTTCGTATATTATTAACTTATTTCCTAATTGGATTTTACAAAAAAACATAAATTGGGTTATAGCATTTGGCTTTAATTTTTTTAAGCTTAAATATAATTGTAGAGGTAAATCTCAATGTTGGTTGAGTTCGGTCATTTTGCCGTAATCTTGGCGATGATGTTGTCTCTAATACAAACATTATTGGGTTATGTAGGTGCGCGGAATAATTGGATTAGTTGGATCAGTTTAACTAATTCGACGGCTCTACTCCAATTTGCCTTTACTCTGTTCGGTTTTTGTTGTTTGGTTTTGGCTTTTGTGAACTCTGACTTTTCTGTAAAATTAGTTGCGATGCACTCCCATACTCTAAAACCTTTATTGTACAAGTTTTCAGGTGTTTGGGGAAATCATGAGGGCTCTATGCTTTTGTGGGTTCTAATTTTAACTTTTTACGGGTATTTAATTTCACTTTTTGGAAGCAACTTGCCATTAAAGTTTCGTGCCTACGTTCTTTCGGTCCAAGGCCTAATTTCATTCCTTTTTTTCGCATTCTTAATTTTCACTTCAAATCCGTTCGACCGTGAGTTGTTCCCTCCTGTTGACGGGAACGACCTTAACCCCGTACTTCAAGATCCTGGGTTAGCTTTCCACCCGCCTTTTCTTTATTTGGGTTATGTAGGGCTTTCTATTCCATTCAGTTTTGCAGTGGCAGCTTTAATCGAGGGTAGATTGGGTCCTTCTTGGGCTAGATGGGTTCGACCCTGGACACTGTTATCATGGGTTTTCTTAACGCTAGGGATAGCCTTGGGCAGCTACTGGGCATACTATGAATTAGGATGGGGTGGATGGTGGTTCTGGGACCCCGTCGAGAATGCGTCCTTCATGCCGTGGTTGGCAGCAACAGCTTTACTACACTCAGTTTCAGTTGTCGAGAAAAGAAATACGTTAAAGAGCTGGACTTTACTACTCGCAATTTTAGCCTTCTCGTTATCTTTAATAGGAACATTCATTGTGAGATCTGGGATTATCACCTCCGTTCACGCTTTTGCAAACGATCCCACTAGAGGTGTTTACCTCCTTATGATAGTATTTTTAACGGTTGCAGGCTCATTAACACTTTATGCGACACGATTTTCAGAAATTCGGTCTGAAAGTCAGTTTTCAGTCCTGAGTCGAGAGAGTGCAATAATTATCAATAACTTATTTTTGTCTATGGCGGTTTTTGTTATCTTTGTTGGGACTTTCTGGCCCCTGATCGCTGAAATCATTATGAGAAAAAAAATTTCGGTAGGTGCGCCGTTTTTTAACTTAGGTTTTACACCAATTGTGATCTTTCTTGCGTGCCTATTACCCGTAGGTGCAACACTTCGTTGGAAACGAGGAGAGATAATTAAATCGACACCGATCTTTTTGTCTACCATAATTTTTTCCTTGGGCTTAAGTCTATTCATTTGGATTATTGATAAAAGTGGTTCATTAATCGCGCCAATCGGTATCTTTCTAGCAACGTGGGTCATTAGCAGCGCCATTTTAGAAGTTGCAAGAAAAATCAAAGTAAACGAGTTAAAACCTATTCGTAGTCTGCGTAGACTCTACTTTTTGAGCTGGTCCGATTATGGAAAATTATTGGGTCATGTAGGGTTCGGGTTTATGATATTTGGTATCTGTGCGGTATCAGCTTGGGAGTTAGAAGATATAAGAGTGGTTAAGATAGACCAAACTTATCAGGTTGGCTCGTACCAGTTTCGGCTAAACGGCGTAGAAAACTCACAAATAGATAACTTCTATAGTCAAAAAGCTACAATTATTTCTGAAGCTAAAAATAGAAAAGCGATAACGCTTTATCCAGAGAAACGTTTTTATCCTGTACAATCTATTTCGACAACTGAGGCCGCAATTAATACGACGCTTTTTAGAGATTTATATACTGTTTTAGGGGAGAAAAAGTCTGCCGACAGCTGGGTAATTAAAACTTATGTAAAACCATTTGTTGTGTGGATTTGGCTTGGTGCTTTGACCATTGCTTCTGGTGGACTTTTAAGTGTCTCAGATAGGAGGTCTCGTATCGCTACAATCAATAAAAACTCTAAGAAAGAACTTCTGATCACATGAATATATTTTCATTCAGTATTATTTTTATTGTCTTAATCGCCACAGTATCCATGGCGATAGAGCCAGATGAAGTCTTGACCGATAAAAACCTAGAAAAGCGAGCTAGAATAATTTCTAGTGAGATACGCTGTTTGGTGTGCCGTAATGAAAGTATTGACGAGTCAAACGCTGAATTGGCACGAGATTTAAGACTTATAATTAGAGAGCGGTTGTTACTAGGTGAGTCTGATGACGACATTTTTGACTTTTTAGAGCATAGGTATGGCGAGTTTGTATTACTGAGACCGCAATTTTCTGGGTCTGGGCTAATTCTATGGGTTTCGTTGCCGGTATGCTTTCTGCTCGGCTTGCTTTTTGTCTCTTTCCACATAAGAAATAATTCGCTAAATTTGTCTGATGAAGAGCAAAATGTTCAAGTTCACAATCTTGACACGAAGTTCTCTAAATCTGAAAAGGCGAAGGTGAACACATTCTTTAAATCTTAGTCTTTTTATAGTAACTCCAATATTACATTTGTTACTTTATAATAATTTGTTTAAAATTTTCTTATGGTAACCTTATTGAATTGCAAGAACTGCTTTGGTCAAAATGCAGAGTCGACAAGAAACGAGATTTTTGAACGTGTATCTCACATTCCTAAGGAGTTACATGAGTTGCTTATCAATCTTGCATGTTCAAGCCCTTATATCAATAATCTTTTGAAATTGGAGCACCAATGGCTTCAGTCGATTCTGGATAAAGAAATCGAAAAAACCTTTAATCAAATACTAAATAGAAACTATGTGGCCAAGTCGGTTCTAGATTTGAGGGAAAAACTGCAGATAGCAAAGCGGCGTTCCAATTTGTTGATTATCATAGCGGATTTTGGTGGGCTTTGGGACTTAGCTGAGGTGACGAAGAAACTATCAATTTTTGCTGAAAGGGTATTGTGTGTATCCTTGAACAATTTGGTTTTTAACGAGTTTAAAAGGTCTAACTGCCAGAAACTTATGATAAAGCCCACTTTGTATTCGAATTTGCCAAGTAAAGCTGCTGAGCAATCTGGTTTAGTAGTGCTTGCTATGGGAAAACTCGGTTCTTATGAGTTGAATTATTCGTCCGATATAGATTTAATTTTTTTATTTGATGATAAGAAATATTTTGCGTCATTGTATCTGGATATTAGATCTGTCTTTATAAAAATTGTGAGAAGTCTGGTAAAGCTACTATCGGAAGTAACAGATAGGGGTCATATATTTAGAGTCGATTTGAGACTGAGACCTGACCCAGCATCAAACCCCGTATGTATTGGTTTAAATGTGGCACGAAATTATTATGAGATCTTTGGACGAAACTGGGAAAGAGCAGCGTTAATAAAAGCTAGACCAATATGTGGTGATTCAAAAATGGGTGTCACTTTTCTAAAAACCTTAGAGCCGTTTATTTGGCGAAAAAACTTAGATTTTGAAGCTGTATCTGAGGTTAACAATATTCGAACACAAATGGAATTAGGAAAGACAAATATTTCCATGGACTCGATTAGAGGCCACAACATAAAAACTGGTTTTGGAGGTATAAGGGAGATTGAGTTTTTTACGCAAGCTCAACAACTTGTCACGGGCGGAAGAAATAAGGATCTTCGGGTAAGCCAGACAATTTTAGCTTTGAAAGCACTTTGCTCAGCAAATTGGATACCAATTCACACGGCGGAGAAACTAATTTCCTGCTATCAAGCGTTAAGAAAAATTGAGCATATACTTCAGCTCATTGATGATGCTCAAACCCATTCGATTCCAAAGTCTACTGAAAGGCTTAGTAAGGTTTCAAAATTGCATGGGCTAAAAGATACGCATGATTTCTGTCGTTATTTATATAATGTACTGGAGCAAGTTAATAATCTTGTAAAACAATTGTTCACGACAGATGAGCAGATGGAAGTTTCAGTCGATGACGGACGGATCGTTCACAATATTGATACTGAGTTTTTATTAAGGACCTATTTCGAGAAATGGTATCGATACAGATTTCTACGGTCAGAACGAGCAATTTTTTTGTTTGCAAGCATTGAGCCAGTGATCATCGAAACCATTAGAGGCGTTGAATACCCAGAGGTTTCGATGTTTAATCTTGATAAATTCATGAAATCATTAACGGGTGGTGTGCAAGTATTGGCATTGTTCAGATCGAGTCCACAAATCCTCAACCTGTTAATTGAAATTTGTGGGGCAGCTCCAGCTCTAGCTGATTATTTAACGAAAAATCCTTCGGTTCTCGACTTTGTTTTGGACAAGGGTTTTTATAATCGGCTGTCAAATAAAAAGACCTTAGAGCGAGATTTTTCTTTCAAATTAAAAGGAGTAAGTGACTACGAAGAAATACTCAATATCGCCCGAAGGTGGGTAAAAGAAAACCAATTTCGTACGGGGGTGCACCTTTTGAAGGGTTTTTCGACCGTAAGAACAGCAGCAAAGTCCTTTTCAAATATTGCAGAGATCTGCTTGGAGAAGCTATTTACCATTATCCACAAAAATTTTTCTGCCAAGTATGGATTTGTATCAGGTGCAGGTGCAGCAATTTTGGCAATGGGCAAGCTTGGTTCGAAAGAGATGTCTTTAGGTTCTGACTTGGACTTAATAATCATCTACGATGCATCTCCAAACCAATTTTCGACTGGTGGCAAAGCAATACCTTCTCAGCTTTATTACGCAAAACTGACCCAAGCCTTTATATCAGCGATTACAGTTGCTACCTCCGAGGGCAAACTTTTTAGAGTTGACATGAGGCTCAGGCCGTCTGGGAACAAGGGAACCATAGCAACCTCAGTGAAGGCTTTTGAGTTTTATCAGGTGAATGAAGCTTGGGTTTGGGAGCGCTTAGCTTTGTCGCGGGGACGTGTGATAGCTGCAGGAAAAACTCTGAGGGGCAAGATTAATCAAATTATTTCAACCGCTTTGAACAAACCTTTAAATTCAACCGATGTAGTACGTGAAGTAGAACTAATGAGAATTCGTATTAGAGAAAACCAAAAATTTTCAAATTACCATCTTGACCCAAAAAATGGTCCAGGTAGGCTGCAAGAATTAGAACTTCTGTTGCAGATGGGGGGGTTGATAAAAAAGTGTTTTTCTGCAAGGGCACCGTTTAATAAAATCTACGAATTAAAAGAAAGTGACTTTCTGACCGAAAATGAAGCAAAATACTGTATTGACGCTTACAACTTTTACTTCAGTTTGCAGCAAGTTATAAACATTGTCGGTTCAGACAGTAAAAAGCATCTGTCTATTCAAGCAACTTTGGGCGTTTTAAACAATCAGAAGGTTAGTGAACTGTCTATGTCATTAGAAAACAGTCTTAAATCGTATTCAAAAAGAATTGAAGATATTTTTGTTTCAAAATTACGTCATGAATAAGTTACCTATTATTTACCATCCTTGTTATGAGTTTGACTCACGGAGAGAACTACGCTTTCCGATTCAGAAATATAAAAACTTGAAGACTCATCTTGAAGAAATCAACCTTTTAAGTGAACTAAACCTGTTTACTCCAATTGCCTTGACTAAAAACCAGATTTCTATCTCGCACGATAAACAATACGTTGATCGGGTCTTTGAAGGAGCTTTGACGCATAAAGAGAAACGGGTTATCGGGTTGCCATTTTTAGACTATTTTGGAAAGAGAGCTTTCGTTTCTTCTGGTGGCACCCTTTTGGCTGCGAAACTTGCATTAAAGTTTAATATTGCATTAAATTTGGCGGGAGGCTCGCATCATGCAGGAAAGAATTCTGGTTCAGGTTTCTGTGTATTCAACGATGTTGCGGTGGCATGCAATTGCTTGTTGCAAGAGGGCTTAATTAATCGTGCAGTTATTTTAGACTTGGATGTACATCAAGGTGACGGTACTGCAGAAATTCTTTCAACGAACGATAAAGTTTTTACATTATCTATACATTGCGAAAAAAATTTCCCAGCAAGAAAAAAAAACTCAAACTTGGATATTGGATTGGCTGCTGGTACTTCGGACTTAGATTACCTTGAAGCACTCGATTATGCTCTACAAAGGATAGTTGCATTTTGCCCAGATATTATATTTTATAATTGTGGAGTTGATGTGCATAGAGACGATAATTTAGGTTATTTATGTCTTTCGACTGCTGGGATAGAAACACGAGAGCGAAAGGTGTTGGACTTTGCACAGACTAATAGAGTTCCAGTCGCAGTTGTTCTAGGTGGAGGTTATCAAAAGGATATTGTAAAGTTAGTTAAGTTGCATTCGATAGTTTTTAGAGAGGCTGCAGTACGATACGATATTGATAAATAAGGTTTGATATATGCCGGATAAGATTGGGAAGTATTCAGTAAAGAGTGATCCTCGGGGATTAATTTTCGAGGCTTACAATATGCCGGATATAACATTTACGGATTGCAGGTCGATATTTTTTGATTGGGCGTTGTCGATAACAGAAGACTTTAATCCATCTGACGAGATAAAAAAACTGTATAATCTGTATTCAGTCGACTACAAGACACACCCAATGACTTTGGTCCTGTTAGAAGGACTTGAGGGGGCTCCAAGTGCTCAAAGGAGACGGAGGCGTATAAAATCTACGAACTATTAATCACAGATTATGGTTCATCTAGCGTTCAAAAACGAGAGTCGATCCGTTACTCTCTTCAACTGAGAGTCGGTAGCCGTCAAGGTCAAAGTTCTTTAGTTCCTCCGGATTATCTATTTTGTTCGAGATAATAAACCGAGCCATCGAACCTCTTGCTTTTTTTGCGTAGAAACTAATCATCTTTTTTCTTCCGTCCTTGTTTTCGAAGAATTTTGGTGTTATTACTTTTGCGGTTAAGGTTTTCGTATTTATCGCACGAAAATATTCGTCTGACGCTAAATTAACAATTACTTTGCACTCATGCTCCTTCAACAACTGCTCTAACTCCTCGGTTAATCTAGTACCCCAAAATTCATACAAGTTTTTACCTCTTGGGTTTGATAATTTAGAACCCATTTCAAGTCTGTGTGGCTGTATCATATCGAAGGGTCTCAACAAACCATACAACCCTGATATTATTCTCACGCTTCTTTGAAAAAACGAGTCTGTATCGGGAGCAAGGTTAACGGCATCTAGACCGACGTATGTATCTCCCGCAAAAGTAAAAGCCGCCTGTTTTACGTCATCTAACCCCGGACTTGCGGAAAATTTTAAGAAACGAGTTTTATTCAACTCAGACAAACTCTGACTGATACTCATCAGTTTAGAAAGTTGCGCAACATCCAGTTTAGAAACAGTTTTCACTAAATTGACAGCCTCGGTCGCAAACTTTGGTTCGGATATATCACAAGTTCTGATCATCGGTTTGTAATTCAACTTCTTTGCGGGAGATAGAAGTGAAATCATATTAGTATTCCTCTTTGAGGGTTGCTTTTCGGGGTGAGATCCAACCACCCCCTAACACTCTGTTTTGCCCTAAGGCATAAAAAACGCATGCTTGTCCTGATGCGACTCCTTCCTCGCCACTGTCAAGAACTACATTTGCTTCACTCCTTGACTCTGGAAAAACATAGCCTTTGATAGCCGGTTTTGTTGATCTTACTTTTACCCTTACGGGCCAACGTCCATCAGGTGCATCCATGAACCTTTTCTCTCCTAACCAATTCACATTCTTAATATAAATTTTACTGACAAGTAATTTCGATTTCGGACCTACAATGACCCTGTTACTCGGAGCATCAATTCCCAATACATAAAATGGGTTTCCACCGCCAATTCCTAAACCTTTACGCTGTCCTACCGTAAAGTGCACTATACCGTTATGTCTACCTAATTTTTTTCCATTTGAGTCAACTATGTCGCCAGGGTTGCTCGCTTCTGGACGAAGCTTTTTAATCAGCTCAGAGTATGAACCATTAGGAACAAAGCATATATCCTGACTATCTGGCTTGTCAGCAACACGAAGGTTATATTTTTTTGCCAGCTTTCGCGTCACATCTTTTGAAGACATTTCACCCAGAGGAAATCTTAAAAAATCAAGCTGCTGCCTGGTCAAAGTAAACAAAAAATAGCTTTGATCCTTTTTTTCATCTAACGCTTTGTGAAGTTCAGGTCCCTTTGAACCCATTCTTTGTTGGACATAGTGGCCGGTTGCCAAACAATCTGCACCAAGTTCGCGTGCGGTATCTAGCATATCAACAAATTTAACCTTTTCATTGCAGCGTATACAGGGCACTGGTGTATAGCCCGAGAGGTAACTATCGGTAAAATCGTCAATAACGGCCTGCTGGAAGCGCCGCTCAAAATTTAGTACATAATGTGGAAAATCTAGCTGGTTAGCTACTCGTCTCGCGTCGTTAATGTCTATACCAGCGCAACAAGCACCTTTTTTCCCTTTTACTAGGCCTTGATCATATAACTGCATTGTCAGCCCAATGATATCGTACCCTTCCGTCTTAAGTTTTGCTGCCACGACTGAACTATCCACTCCTCCAGACATTGCTACGACAACCTTTGTTTGCTCAGGGCGCTTTGCAAATCCTAGGGAATTGCGTCTCGAAATGTGTTTTTTATCAATTATCGATGAGACCATTATTTTTTTGAAATTTCAATTTAGTTTCTTTATAAAAGCTGAACGTTCTTGATGTATCATTGGTACAATTGGTTCCTTAAAACATATCACTTAAGATATAATAGGTTTGTGGGGAAAATCAAAGATAGTTTTTTAATTTATTAGACAACTTTTTTGGCGCATAATGTTTAGTTTTGTTTTATAGTTTTTGAGGATACTCCAGTGAGGTATATTCCTATTATGGGCTACAAAACTTTCACGACAGAACAGGTCGACGCTCTTGCCGCGGAGGAGGCTTTGATTGAAGTAAAAAAGCTGTTGAAATTGGTCGGCAAAGCAGATTTTGCATACCATTCTGCGGATGATCCGATTATGACGGACGCAGAGTATGACGCTTTGAAAAATGATATTATGCTTTTAGCCAAGAAATTTCCGCTGGTACGTGTAGAAGTTAAAAAAGAAGAGAGAGTAGGAGGGACTCTTGCTCCAGGTTTTACTAAAGTAAAACATGTAATACCTATGCTTAGCCTAAGTAATGGCACCTCAAACACAGATATTTTTAACTTTGAAGCAAGTATAAGAAAGTTTTTAGGATTTTCGGTCCAAAATTCTATCTCCTTTGTTTCTGAACCCAAAATTGATGGGCTTTCATTGGCATTGAGGTATGAAAGTGGAATCTTGGTTCAGGCACTAACTCGAGGAGATGGCATAAACGGTGAGAATGTCACCTTAAATGCCATGACACTTCCAGATATTCCCAAAAGACTTTCGAATAAATTTAATGTTTTGGAAGTTAGGGGTGAAGTTTACATGTCCAAACATCATTTTGCAGAGCTGAACCGTTCTCATAAGGAGATTGGAGAAAAAATATTTGCAAATCCAAGAAATGCTGCCGCCGGTTCAATTCGGCAACTTGACCCTAATAGAACTGCTGAGAGAAAGCTCGGTTTTTTTGCATACTCGTTAGGTGATTTTAGTGAACCTCTGGCTGAAACGCATTTTGAAGCATTAAACAAATTAAAAGAGTTAGGGTTTAGGGTAAATCCTCGTGTCAAATTATGCTCATCAATTGATGAGTTGTTGCGCCATTATGAAGAAATTTCTTGTAATAGAGCCGAGCTGGATTACGACATTGATGGCGTGGTGTATAAAGTCAATGAAATAAAACTTCAGAGAAGACTTGGATCAAGGTCAACAACCCCGAGATGGGCAATTGCTCACAAATTCCCACCAGAGGAGGCTATAACCCAAATAATTGACATTGATATTCAGGTAGGTAGAACAGGATCATTGTCTCCTGTTGCAAAATTGCAGCCAATAAATATTGGTGGGGTAATCGTATCTAGCGCGACTTTGCACAATGAGGATTATATAGCGGCCATCGGTAATGATGGACTACCAATAAGAGATGGTATCGATATTCGTGTCAATGATTGGGTTGAGGTTTATCGAGCGGGGGATGTAATCCCAAAAATAAAAGGAGTGGTTTTAGAAAAAAGAAGTTCGACAACAAAGAAGTTCAAGTATCCGGTGGTTTGCCCGAGTTGTGGTAGTCCTGCAAAAAGGGAGGAAAACGACTCAATTTCGAGATGCACTGGTGCCATATTCTGTCCAGCTCAAGCTATAGAAGGCTTAAAACATTTTGTTTCCAGGCGAGCAATGAATATTGATGGCTTCGGAAATAAAATCATAGAAAACTTTTTTTTAATAGATTGGATCAAAACGCCAGTTGATATATTCAGGCTTGAAAAAAGTTTCGGCCCCGATAGTCATATAAGATTAGAGGATATGGATGGTTGGGGGCTGCTTTCGGCAGCAAATTTGTTTAGGGCAATAAATGAAGCCAGATTTACTACTTTAAGCCGATTTATTTATGCTCTCGGGATACGTCACATCGGGGAGCAAGTAGCGAGTCTTTTAGCAAAAAACTATCTAACATGGGAAAATTTTTATTCACAGATTTGCGCTGCGCATAGTAAAAAAAGTGATCAATGGGTGGATTTGTGCAGCATTGATGGAATTGGCAAGACAATGGCTGAGTCATTAGTCGCATATTTTTATTCCGAGCACACAAAAAATATGATGTCAGAGTTAATCAGTGAGTTGCATGTGGAAGACTTTGAGTTCGTAGAATCCAAAAGAAGCGTTTTGAAAAATCTTACTGTAGTCTTTACCGGCACTTTACAACAAATGACACGCCTTGAAGCTAAAGCTAGAGCAGAGGAGCAAGGCGCAAAAGTGACGAGCTCCTTATCCTCTAAAACTGATCTTTTGGTTTTAGGGGAAAATTCGGGTTCGAAAGCCCGCAAGGCGAAAGAACTGCAGGTGAAAATCATTTCGGAGTATGAATGGCTAGATCTTCTGTCAAAGGCTGATTGATGAAAGAAAATTATTTTGGCAGGCCAGAAAAATTTTTTAGTTTGTTTTCGTCAATTACAAACTTGAAGGGAGTTGGCCCCCGCACAGCACGAAGTTTAAATAATCTAGGTATAAGTCGGTTTAGAGACCTGTTATTACTAGCCCCTATTGGTGGCATTCATAGGGTGGACATTAATTATTTTGGGGAACACAAAAATCCAGCTGTTGTTATTGCTGAGGTAATAGTTTTGTCAATTTCTCAGAAAAGTAGGAGGTCTCCTATCAAAGTAAAAACTCAACAGTCTTCCAAAATCTTGGAACTAATTTTTTTTAACTATAGATTGGATTGGGTAAAGAAAATACTGCCCGAAGGTCAAAAAAGAGTAATCTCAGGTAAGATTGAACATCAGATGTTCCCCTCCCAAATAATTAACCCTGACTACATAGTTCTGCCGAGTGAGCGGATTAAAATTCCAATTTTTGAACCCAAATATCCCCTTTCTAAAGGCCTCTCACAGAAATTTTTGCTGAATGCTCTGAAGCATGCCCTTGATAAAATTCCATTAATGCAGGAGTGGCTAGACCCCTCGTTAGTGAGAGAAAAAAAATGGCCGTCTTTTCAAAACGCAATGGCATCGCTGCATAAACCGTCGAATCTGGAGGATCTGAATAACAGAAGCGTGGCTCGTCAGCGTCTCGCTTTTGATGAGTTTTACGCCCATCAGATTGGTTTGGCTATTGCTAGGTCCAAATTTAGGAGAAGACGAGGGGTTTCAATAATAGGGAATGGGATATTGGTCAACAAACTTATTAGATCTTTGCGGTTTGAACTTACTTTTTGTCAGTTGGAAGCGGTGAGAGAAATTAAGGCTGATATGCAGTCTTCGAATAGAATGAATCGATTGCTACAGGGTGATGTTGGATCTGGTAAAACAGTTGTGGCGCTAATATCAATTTTGACAGCAGCAGAGACCGGCGGACAAGCTGCCTTATTGGCACCAACTGAGATATTAGCGTTGCAGCACTATGAAACTGTATCGTCCCTAACCAAAGACTTTGGAATAAGCGTATTACACCTCAGCGGCCGAGATAAAGGGGGGGTCAAAGAAAAAAAGATTCGTCAGATAGCGACTGGAGAAGCTCAAATAATCATAGGTACGCATTCGTTATTTCAAGAGGGGGTTCAATATAAGAATCTAATGTTGGCGGTTATTGATGAACAACATAGATTTGGAGTTAAGCAAAGAATTTCCTTTGCCGAAAAAGGAGGTTACGCTGATCTTTTATTGCTGTCCGCTACCCCTATACCCAGAAGCTTAGTCTTAACATCCTACGGCGACATGAATATTTCAATAATCAAGGAAAAACCCAGGGATCGTTTGCCGATAAGAACCGCTGCGATCCCACAAAGAAAAGTTCGACATGTGTTGGACAGATTAGAGTCTTCCTTGAATAAAAAAACTAGAGTTTTTTGGGTTTGCCCTCTCATTGAGGAAAAGGAGGGACACAATTTTTTGTCCGCAGAATCAAGATGTAGTTTGCTTAAAGATCGATTTAAAGACAAGAGAATTAAAGTGCTCCATGGTCGAATGAAAAGTGATGAAAAAGACTTGCTAATGCAAGAATTTGTTGATGGAAAGTTAGACATCTTGGTTTCAACAACTGTAATTGAGGTTGGGGTGGACGTGCCTGAGGCTTCCATTATGATTATTGAAGGAGCTGAGAGGTTTGGCTTAGCACAACTACATCAACTTCGAGGAAGAGTAGGGAGAGGCGATAGAGCTTCCAGCTGTATTCTGCTTTACTCTGATCGAGCAAGCCTTGAGACAAAAAAAAGGTTAGATGTTTTGCGTCGAACGAATGATGGATTTGAGATATCTAAAGAGGATTTAAAAATTCGTGGCCACGGAGACCTACTGGGCGTTCAACAGTCAGGATTTCCCACTTTTCATTTTGGTGAGTTTACCTCAAATCTGGCTTTGATAGAAACTGCTTGGTCAAATGCTCGGGCGCTTGTAGATACAGATCCAGACTTGGTTACCCAACGAGGTCTGGCTGTAAAAGACTTACTTCATTTTATGGAGTTGGAAAGTTGTTTAGAGTACCTCAAGGGTTAGTAAACTAATTAAATAGTTCTTCTTTTGTTCTTTACTTGTTCACTGTTTGTGTTATAATGTGCCCGTAATAGAGGGTATGAAATGATAAGTAATTACGTTACAATCTCAAATGGGCTTAGCGTATTAGAGCTCTTGAAGGATATTATAGGCCTTTCAGCAATGGTCGGGATTATGGCTTTTCTTTTCTGGGCTCCGCATATTGTATTCAAACTATTATAAGAATTATTTGCGTGCAAGGTCTAGAGCTTCGCAGGTGGCATCTAGGGATAGTAAGATAGAGGCATGACGATTCGTGAACTCTGCTGCAGGCGATAGTACCTCAAATTCATCAAATGGCTCTAAAATATACTCCAAACCATTTAACATGTTAGTTACTTCCCCCCTAATTGTTCTAATTTGATTTTCAGAACTTCCAATTATTCTTTGTGCCAGGATAGATGCGGCAGCTTGACCCAGAACGCACGCTCGCACCTCTTGGCCGAATGCGGAAACATTATTCTCGCTTACCTCAATATCAATCGTTACCATGGATCCACATAAAGGGGACCTTTTTGTTACTGTTGCATGTGGTCTCTTCAGTCTTTCAGATAGTGGGATATTAGCCGCCAGCGACAGAATCTTTGCAGAGTAAAGGTCAATGGGGTTTCGGTAATTCTTCATAACAAGTTTTTTTTTTAAATTTATCTGTACCACTTAGTCTTTTATCTCAAAAAGAAAAGGATTTAAAATCTAAATGTCGCTGGATTGTAAATATTCAATTTGTTGTACCTGATTTGCATACGTTAACATGTTCCAAAAGTGGACTTAGAAAACTATATTGTCCACTATAGGCCGATTGATTTCACTTAAAAAGTCCTGACATTTACGTCATCAGCAAAAACCTTAAAAAAATTTATCACTCGAGATTAGTTCGAAGATTTGGATTTGATCCATTCCCTTTTCCCTGAGTGACAGTAAAGATTCTGAGTAAGATCGCTTAGCGAGGCGGTTGCCAAAGCTGTCTAGAATTAATTTATGATGGTGATAAATAGGAGTTTGAATATCTAAAAGATTCTGTAATAAAATCTGAATAGGTGTTATCTCAAACAAATCTTCACCTCTCGTAACATGAGTGATCCCTTGCATTGCGTCGTCGACGACAACTGCCAAATTATAGCTTGTACCTATGTCCTTCCGAGCTATCACAATATCACCAAAATTTGTGAGAAGCTCTTCTGGATCAACTCTTCGTTGAAAAACACTTTTTTTATTATTGTATCCAGTTTCAATGAATTCTAGCCGGCGAGAACTAATAGTTTGAAGAGCTTTCCTCATATTCAAGCGTAGTGATACGAAATCATCATTTAAATGTTTGTTCAAGCATGTTCCGGGATACACAGTAGTTCGGCGATCAGATCTATGAGGAGCAGAAAGCGCGTTTTTGATGTCTTTTCTTGAACAATTACATTTATATATTAAGCCTTTATTTTTCAAATCATATAATGTTTTATTATATATATGCCTTCTGTTAGACTGTTTTAGAACCGGCTCGCTCCATTTAATTCCCAACCAATGAAGATCTTTGAAAATTTGCCGTTCAAATTTTTTCTTGCAACGATTATTGTCGATATCCTCGATTCTAAGTTTTAAAATTCCTAAACTCTTTTTTGCTTTGTTGTAGGCGGTAAGCGCTGAAAATGCATGTCCTAAATGTAAATACCCTGTGGGGGATGGAGCAAAACGCTCTATAACTACATCTTTTCTTTTCACGTTTTTTGCAACCCAATCCTAAGTTCTTAAATATCGATCCAACGTTTCAAATCTATTTTAGCGCGGTCCGTGTATAACTTGTATCGATTTTTTCGCTCTCGACGACCACGAAAAGTTTCCTGGACTGGAGGAAACAGACCAAAATTCACATTCATAGGTTGAAAAGATTTCGTGGTGCTGTCCAGTAAGTAAGAGGTTAAGGCTCCAATTGCAGTAGTTTCTGGTGGCGTACTAATTGAGAGACCCAAAGTCTCTTTAGCGGCAAGGCGACCAACAAGAAGTCCCATTGCAGCGCTTTCAACATAACCCTCTACTCCCATGATCTGACCTGCAAAATATATGTGTGGATAACCTTTTAGTTGAAGTTTTTTGTTTAATAGTTTTGGTGAGTTGATAAACACATTTTTGTGAATGCCGCCGAGTCTTGCAAATTTAGCCTTTTCTAATCCCGGAATTTGTGTGAATGTATCTATTTGATTGGAGTATGTCATTTTTGTTTGGAAACCAACCATATTGAAGAGGGTTCCTAGCTTGTTTTCTTTTCTAAGCTGCACTACTGCGTATGGCTTTTTTTCTGGTTTGTGAGGATTCGTTAAGCCGACTGGTTTCATCGGGCCAAAACGTAATGTCTGATCACCTCTTTCGACCATAGTTTCAATAGGAAGACATCCGTCAAAATAGGGTGCATCATTTTCCCAAGACCGAAACTCTGTTTTATTAGCGTTCCTTATTTTACTTATAAAATTGTAGTAATCACTTTGATCTAAAGGACAGTTCAAATAGGCCGTTTGTTCTTCCTTAGTGGCGCCTTTATCATACCGCGATTGGAACCAGATCTTGTTCATATCAAGCGAGTCCGCATAGACTATTGGTGCTATGGCGTCAAAAAAGGCGAGATTATCCTGTCCTGTAAGATCTATTATGTTTGACACGAGGGCTTCAGATGATAGAGGGCCCGATGCAACTATGACGCGCTTAAACCTAGCAGCATTAATATCTTTTATCTCCTTTCGGCTTATAGTCACAAGCGGATGCTGCTCAAGTTCCTTTGTAACAAGACTCGAAAACTTATGTCGGTCAACAGCTAAAGCACCGCCGGCTGGAATTTTACATTTTACCGCGGCTTTCATAATCAAACTATTTAATTTTACCATTTCCCAATGGAGCAATCCCACAGCATTAAATTGATCGTCATTTGATCTGAATGAGTTTGAGCAGACTAATTCGGCGAGATTCCCAGTAGTGTGAACAGAAGTCTTCAACTTCGGCCGCATCTCGTGTATAATAACGGGCAAACCCATGGTTGCAATTTGCCAAGCAGCCTCTGAACCAGCCATTCCTCCACCGATCACATGAATTGGGTCCAACTGTTTTTCCTATAGTTTGACAGCTAAGTTTTAGTTTCCGATATCTAACTCAGTTTCGTTTTGTTCTGCAATCCATGCCACGGAAACAACCTTTTCATTATTAGCTGTATTGAAAACTTTGACTCCCGAAGCGGTTCGGGACTGACGAGAAATACCTTGTACTGGACATCGTATTGATTGCCCTGTTGAAGTAACTAACATAATTTGGTCATCATCTTCTACAGGAAAAGACGCTACGATTGTGTCGTCTCTTCTTTCTAAGTTGGCGACAGATATTCCTTGTCCTCCTCGACTTGAAACACGGAACTCGTGTGCCGAAGACCTTTTGCCAAACCCTGAAGAAGTTAAAGTAAGAATCCATTCTTCTTTAGCTAGAAGCTCTTCGTACCTATCTTCAGATATTGTACCAAATGACTCTAGCATACTGGATTCGGGTTGCTGTCCATCTTCCAACTGCGCTCTCCGCATCTTAAAATAAATATTTCTTTCCTCAGAGCTAGCATCCACATGCGTGATTATCGCCATTGACACCACGTGATCCGAATTTAGCAACTTTATTCCCCGAACGCCTATGGAGTCTCGTCCTTTGAAAATTCTAACATCCGTTACAGGAAAACGTATACACTTTCCTTTTGATGTCGTCAGCATTACGTCGTTTCGTTCGGAGCATATTCTTGCTCCTACTAGACTTGTTTGAATGGGAAGCTTCATCGCAATCTTTCCATTGGATTTAACATTTGTAAAATCTGACAGGGCGTTTCTACGTACATCTCCAGTTGAAGTTGCGAACACTATTTGCAAATTTTTCCACTCTTCTTCAGGAGCGTCCACAGGCATAATTGCTGCGATAGTACTACCTGTCTCCACGGGTAAGAGATTCACAATAGCTTTGCCGCGAGAGTTTCTTCCCCCTTGGGGTAATCGCCAAGTTTTTATTTTATAAACAATTCCACCAGATGTAAAAAACAATAAAGGGGTATGGGTATTAGCGACAAATAATGAGGTTACTACGTCCTCATCCTTCGTATTCATCCCCTGACTACCCTTTCCACCTCTTTTCTGCTCTCTATACTCTGACAACGCAGTTCTTTTTATATAACCGCTTTGGGTTACTGTAACGACCATTTCTTCCTGCTCGATTAAGTCCTCATCTTCCATTTCACCATCAAATTTAACGATTTCAGACCTACGAGGAATAGCATATTTGTTTTTCACCTCTGTCAACTCATCTCTAATTATTTCACGTATCTTGGTCCGAGAACCTAAAATTGACAGATATTCTTTTATTCTCTCAGCTAATTCTTTTAATTCCGTGGTGACTTCTTTTACTCCTAGTGCTGTAAGTCGTTGCAACCTCAACTCCAAAATAGCCTTAGCCTGCGGCTCAGAGAGAAAATAGCTTCCATCATCAGAAATTTTGTTAGTCGGATCGTCGATTAACAAAATATACTCCCGAATGTCCTTAGCTGACCACCTTCTTGAAGTTAATTTTTCTCGTGCCTCTGCTGGGTCGCTTGACGATCTTATGGTATTAACTATTTCATCCGTATTCGATACCGCTACTGCCAAGCCACATAACAGGTGACTTCGCTCCCGAGCTTTCCTAAGTTCATAAGCGGTTCTTCTGGCTATCACCTCCTCGCGAAAAGTCAAAAAAGACTCAAGGAATTCTTTCAGACTTAATTGTACGGGCCGGCCGGCATTTAGCGCCAACATATTGCAGCCAAAACTTGTCTGAAGAGGTGTAAATTTGTAGAGCTGATTCAAAACCACTTCAGGGGTGGAGTCTTTTTTTAATTCGATCACCACACGAACACCTTGGCGGTCAGACTCATCTTGAACGTGTGATATACCTTCTATTCTTTTCTCTTTTGCCATTTCCGCGATACGTTCAATCATCGTAGATTTGTTAACTTGGTACGGGATCTCCTCTACAATTATTGCGAAGCGATCCTTTCTAATTTCTTCAATCTTGGTTTTCGAACGAATAATTACAGATCCTCTACCCTCGTTGTAAGCTTTGCGTGCTCCCGATGTGCCTAGGATCAGAGCTCCTGTTGGGAAATCAGGGGCGGGAATAATATTAGTTAGCTCAGCAATAGATATTTCGGGGTTTTCAATTAAGGATATCGCTCCGTCGATAACTTCTCCCAAGTTATGCGGAGGAATGTTAGTAGCCATTCCAACTGCGATACCGCCTGCTCCGTTTACTAACATATTTGGGAATCTTGCTGGGAGCACTACAGGCTCTTTATCCTTTCCGTCATAATTATCCTGAAAGTCTACAGTATCCTTCTCAATATCTGCCAAAATGAAGTTTGCGACTGTTTCCATTCGGACCTCAGTATATCGCATTGCGGCAGGAGAATCTCCATCCATCGATCCAAAATTTCCTTGACCATCTAGGAGTGGAAGTGACATCGAAAAGCTCTGCGCCATTCTCACAAGCGAGTCATATATAGCACTGTCGCCATGTGGGTGATATTTCCCCATCACGTCTCCAACTGGCCGAGCTGATTTTCTGTACGGTTTATCTTTCGTATTACCAGACTCGTGCATCGCATAAAGTATGCGTCTATGAACAGGTTTTAGTCCATCTCGCAAATCAGGTATTGCCCTACTCACAATAACACTCATTGCGTAGTCAAGATAAGCAGTTTTCATTTCTTCTTGGATCAAGATTGAGGATCCAAAAAACTCAGGTTTACTTGCGAGGTTGTCGCCACCTACAGATCCTGCATCACCGTTTTCTGATTTGTCATCCAATTTTTGAGTTTCTTCCACAAAATTTTATACGATATTTAGCTTGCAACGATAAAAAAATTACTTTTAATCACATTCTTTTCTATGAATGCTTTTAAAAAGGGATTTCATCATCTAGGTCGTTTACGTTATCCGATTCGGTTGCTTCTGTTCTATCGTTTTGGTTAGGTCTACTATGTTCGCCCGAATACTGATTGGCCATCCCCGACTCCAAGCCGCCACTTTTGGAGTCAAGAATAGTTAATTCTCCTCGGTAAGGTCGCAAAACTACTTCCGTTGAATATCGGTCAGAACCTGATTGATCTTGCCACTTCCTAGTCTCTAATTGTCCTTCTATATAGACTTTTGAACCTTTCTTTATGTACTGTTCTGCAATATTGCAAAGTGGCTCAGAGAATATCGCAATGTTGTGCCACTGAGTTCTTTCTTGGCGTTCGCCAGTCATTCGGTCTTTCCAGTTCTCCGAAGTGGCGATTGAAAAGCTACATACTTTACCCCCATTTTGAAACGTTCTAATTTCTGGATCCCTTCCCAGATTTCCTACAAGAATTACTTTGTTTACGCTGCCTGCCATCTGGTTCTCCGAATTGCATATTACTTAATAGAAATACAATAACAATTATTACAAATCGCTTCAAACACCTTTTAGTAAAAAATAAAAAAAAATAAAGCTGTAAATAATTAAATCTTGGATAAACTTGTTGAATCAGTATTTAGATACTCTAGATATAATTTAGAGAAATAAATTAGGGATTTGAATGTCAGAAGTAAAAAATATTGAGATAAAAGGTGCCCGAGAGCATAACTTGAAATCGATCAGTTTAGCTATTCCGAGGAACAAATTTGTTGTAATAACAGGTTTATCGGGTTCCGGTAAGTCGAGCCTGGCATTTGATACAATATATGCAGAGGGTCAGCGTAGGTATGTTGAAAGTCTGAGTGCATATGCACGCCAATTCTTAAACATAATGCAAAAGCCAGACGTTGATCAAATCTTTGGTCTGTCACCGGCAATAGCAATTGAACAAAAGACAACAAGCAGAAACCCGAGGTCAACAGTCGGTACTGTAACTGAAATATACGATTACCTGCGGCTTCTTTTTGCACGAGTAGGAACACCTTACAGCCCTACAACTGGAGAGCCAATCTCCGCTCAACAGGTGTCTGAAATGGTGGATCGCACGATGAAACTGCCGGAAGAGTCGCGAATTTATGTTTTGGCACCAATTGTTCGAGATAGAAAAGGAGAGTATAAGAAAGAATTTTTTGAATTGAGAAAACAAGGGTTTCAGCGCGTTAAGGTGAACGGGCAGTACTGCGATTTGGATCAGCCGCCTGATTTAGACAAGAAATTTCGTCAAAATATAGATGTGGTAGTTGACCGATTAATAGTAAAAAAGGGTATAGAGACTAGGTTGGCAGATAGTTTTCAAACTGCGTTAAATTTATCGGAAGGTATAGCCGTGGTTGAAAAGATTGTTAACCAAGAGAAAGAAACTAATGAACAATTCGTCTTTTCTGAAAAGTTTGCGTGTCCTATATCAGGTTTTACAATTCCTGAAATCGAGCCAAGGTTGTTTTCATTCAACGCCCCGTTTGGCGCATGTGTGAAATGCGACGGTTTAGGAATTGAAAGCTTCTTTGACCGTGGTCTTATAATACCAGATAAAGATTTAAGTCTGCTAGAGGGAGCTATTGCCCCTTGGTTGCGGGGAAATTCACCATTCTTTCGGCAAACTTTGGAGTCGTTAGCAAAACATTTTGATTTTCGGTTAGACAAGCCGTGGTCCGTATTACCCGCAAAAATTCAAGATATGTTGCTATATGGAAGTGGGGGGGTTGAATTAGACTTCCGTTACGACGAGGGCGGAAGAGTCTATTCGGTAAAAAGGACGTTTGAAGGAGTTATCCCCAATCTAACTCGTCGATATAATGAAAGTGAGAGTGCTTGGGCAAGAGATGAGTTTTCGCGCTTTCGCGCAGAAAGAAATTGTTGTGAGTGTTTTGGTTTCAGGTTAAATGAGCATGCTCTCGCAGTTAAGATTGCGGGACTTCATATTGGAGAAATAACGAATCTTTCGATTAAAGGTGCTCACGATTGGGTGGGAACAGTGCTCGACAACCTGCCTAGTCAAAAAGTTCAAATCGCAACCTCGATCATCAAAGAAATTAGTGAGCGTTTAGGATTTTTGATTAACGTAGGGTTGAATTACCTTTCGTTATCGCGGGCAGCTGGTACTCTTTCTGGTGGAGAAAGCCAAAGGATCAGGTTAGCCAGTCAAATTGGGTCTGGATTGACAGGGGTTTTATATGTGCTTGACGAACCGTCGATTGGATTGCACCAGCGTGATAATAAACGATTGTTGACTACCTTGAAAGACTTAAGAGATCAAGGCAACACTGTTTTGGTAGTAGAGCATGACGAAGAAGCTATAAGAGCGGCGGATTATGTCTTTGATATAGGTCCAGGTGCGGGAATACATGGAGGGAAAATTGTTGGGAGCGGCTCCCCTGAAGAAATCGCTCAAACGGTGGGATCCATTACGGGAGAGTACTTGTCGGGTTTACGAAAGATTTTAATTCCTAGCAATAGAAGACAGGGAAATGGAAAAGAAATTGTGATTAAAGGAGCTCGCGGAAACAATTTGAAGAACTTGGACGTTGTATTGCCGTTGGGGACTTTTATTTGTGTAACTGGTGTTTCTGGAGGAGGAAAATCCACATTAACGATAGAAACACTATTTAAACATGCCTCAATGAAGTTAAGTGGAGCTCGTCAGTCACCGGCACCTTGCGAGGCCATACTTGGCCTTGAAAATTTAGATAAAGTAATTCAAATAGACCAGGCCCCTATTGGGCGCACACCGCGCTCTAATCCAGCTACGTATACTGGTGCATTTACACCTATAAGAGATTGGTTTTCAACTTTACCTGAGTCGGTGGCAAGGGGGTATACAACTGGCAGGTTTTCGTTCAATGTTAAAGGGGGAAGGTGCGAGGCTTGTCAGGGTGACGGTCTTATAAAAATCGAAATGCACTTTCTACCCGATGTTTATGTGACTTGTGACAGCTGTAAAGGAAAGCGCTACAATCGTGAGACGCTCGAGGTTAAATTCAAGGGAAAGAATATAGCTGAAGTATTGGACATGACAGTTCAGGAGGCTGAAAATTTCTTTTCTGCGGTACCCGCAATTAGGGATAAGATGGCCACTTTAATGGAGGTTGGGCTAGGTTATATAAAAGTTGGTCAGCAAGCTACTACTCTTTCAGGAGGTGAAGCTCAAAGAGTGAAGTTGTCTAAGGAACTTTCAAAACGAGCAACCGGAAAAACGATTTATATTTTAGATGAGCCTACCACCGGACTTCATTTTGAAGATGTTAAAAAACTTTTGGAAGTACTTCACAAGTTAGTAGAGCAAGGGAATACAGTTATTGTGATAGAGCATAACCTTGATATAATAAAAACTGCAGATTACATAATAGATTTGGGCCCAGAGGGAGGGGACTTTGGTGGCAAACTCTTGGCAGCTGGCACTCCAGAAAGTGTATCGCGAGTGAAATCCAGTTACACAGGTCAATATTTAAGAAGCATACTCAATTCGAAGCCGGTGGCGGCCGAGTAAGCCAAAGTTCTTGACCTTTTACTAAAGTTAGTGTTGCTTCAGCACAATAAAAGAAGAAGGAGGTTGTTATGCGAATTGGTCTCTATCCTGGTACTTTTGATCCAATAACATTTGGTCACCTTGATATTATAGGTCGTGCCTCATCTCTTGTAGATCGGCTGGTGATAGGTGTTGCGATCAATTCGGAAAAAAATCCTTTGTTTACGGTTGAAGAAAGAGTTAGAATGATCGATAGTCAGGTAAAAGCTCTACCTCCGACGTCTAACAGTGAGATAATCACTCACCCTTTTAAAAATCTACTCATTAATTGTGCTCGAGACGTTGAGGCATCTTTAATTTTTAGGGGATTGCGAGCTGTTTCGGATTTTGAATACGAGTTCCAGATGGTTGGAATGAACAGAGTTTTGGACCAAAATATAGAAACCGTTTTTTTGATGGCTGATGTCAATCACCAAACAATTGCATCCAAACTGGTTAAAGAAATTGCCAGATTAGGCGGAGATATTACGAATTTTGTACCTAGCGAGGTAGCTACTTTGATAGACAAGAAATTGAAATAGGATTTTTTAATATGGATAAAAATATCTCAGAAAAAAAGAATTTAGAAATACGACTTAAAGATGGTGTGATTGTGATATCATTGTTGACTGATGCTGCTCCATTACATGTAAAAAGAATTGTAGAGCTTGCTGAATCAGGGAACTATAATAATGTCGTTTTTCACCGTGTAATTGATGGATTTATGGCTCAGACCGGTGATGTTGAATTTGGTAACCGTGAAAAGGGATATGATCCTGAAAGAGTTGGAACAGGCGGTTCGTCGGAGCCTAATATTCCCGCAGAGTTCTCAGACATTCCTTTTAATAGAGGCACCGTTGGGATGGCTCGTGCACAAGATCCAAATTCAGCTAATAGTCAGTTTTTCATTATGTTTGACGATGGTCACTTTTTAAATGGCCAGTATACGGTATTTGGAACCGTTATCAGCGGTATGGAATATGTTGATAAAATTAAGCGTGGTGACCAAGATAACAATGGGACTGTGCATGAACCAGATCAAATGCTTAAAGTAGTTGTAAAGTAATGATATTTAGAACCTTTAGGATCATAAATAAAAAAATATACCTTAGCGCGACGATGATAGGCATCATTTTCTGGTTTCTTCCTGTTTTCTCATTTGGCGAAGAAATATTTAGACTTGAGGTGCGCGGTGTTTCTTCTGGTACGATTGACATAGCGCTTAACAAAGAAGCAGCGCCAAATCATGTCGATAGGGTAAAAAGACTGACTGTAGAGGGAAAGTATAATGGGGTAGTTTTCCATCGAGTTATTGCTGGTTTTATGGCGCAAAGCGGTGACGTTAAGTACGGAAATATCAATAATCTTCAAGCTGATTTAGTTGGTATGGGTGACTCTCAGTATCCAAATCTCGTCGCGGAATTTTCAAACCAGCCTTTCAAGAAAGGAACGGTTGGAATGGCTCGGTCAAGAGACCCCAACTCAGGGAACAGCCAGTTCTTCATAATGTTTGATGAAGCTTCCCATTTAGATGGTAAATATACGATCATCGGCGAAGTTATAAGCGGCATGGAAACCGTAATGCAGATTAAAAAAGGTGACATAAAACGGAATGGGATGGTCGAGAAGCCGGACTACATAAAGCGTGCCTTAATTATACAGAACTAGTAGGGTTAAGCAAGATATCATCATTTCTTAATTAAAGCGTGACGTTTTTTTCCAATCGACAATTTCAGCACGTCTTCAAATTCTATATCAGACAACCGTAAGTTGTTCTCTTTTATCTCGATTCCACCAACTTTCGCACTTCCCTCGCTTATTAGTCTTTTCATTTGTTTGCTCGAAGAGACCAGTCCACTTCGCAAAAATAACTTTATTAGTGTCAGATCCTCGCTTAGATCTTGTTTTGTTAACGTTGTAGTTGGTAAAGATTCACCTATTTCTCCATCAGAAAATACTCGCTTTGCAGTCTCCTTAGCAGCTTTTGCTGCTGCAATTCCATGGCATAATGAGGTGATTTCCGTTGCTAAAATATCTTTCGCATCATTGATTTCAGAGCCTTCAAGCTTTTCGAATTTTTTGCACTCGGTCAATGGAATTTCCGTAAATAATTTCATAAATTTTACTACGTCTTCGTCTTCTGTGTTTCTCCAGAACTGCCAAAATTCATAAGGTGATGTTAGGTTTGCATTTAACCAGATCGCGCCGTTTTGAGTTTTGCCCATCTTTAGACCAGAGGATGTCGTTAAAAGTGGGCAAGTTAGACCATAAACAGTTTTATCTAATACTCGTCGAGTTAAATCAATACCATTAACTATATTTCCCCACTGGTCGGAACCTCCTATTTGTAAGATGCAGCCAAATCTTTTTTGAAGCTCAAGAAAATCGTAAGCCTGTAAGATCATGTAGTTAAATTCTAGAAAGCTAAGTGATTGCTCTCGGTCAATTCTTGATTTTATTGAGTCGAATGATAACATTCTATTGACACTAAAATGTCGGCCAATATCACGTAGAAATTGCAAATAGTTAAGGCTTTCAAGCCAATCCGAATTGTTTACCATTACAGCGTTATTCTGTAGGTTTTCATAGCTAAGATATTTCTCAAAAATTTTATTTAAACTGTTAATATTGCTTGTTATTTTTCTTTCACTTAACAGTGGCCTATCAGTTGATCGAAAGGAAGGATCTCCTACTTTCGTAGTGCCGCCACCCATCAGTGTTATCGGAGTGTGACCACATTTCTGCATCCAGCGCAAAATCATTATATTTAATAGGTGTCCAACATGAAGGCTGCCAGCTGTTGCGTCGTACCCGATGTAGCCCACTACCTTTTTTTTACTTAATAAATCATCTAAACGCTCGATATTTGTAACGTCTTGGACGAAACCTCGCTCGGTCAATATTGTTAAGAATTCGCTTTTCGGTTTGAAAGACATTAGGCTACTGGCTCATCTGCTATTTTCCGTCATTCTTTTTCTTACGTAGCTATCGACTCTCTCTATCATCAAATCCATGCTTGGTTCGAAGAAATGATTGCCCCCTTCGATGATTTCGTGAGTGACAGTAATTCCCTTTTGTAGCTTTAGCTTTTCAGATAGGGCAGCCACATCCTCTGGGGGAACCACCTTGTCATTACTTCCATTAATAAGAATGCCCGAAGAAGGGCAGGGCGCTAAGAAACTGAAATCGTAGTTGTTAGCGGGAGGTGATGCAGCTACAAACCCTGTAACTTCCGGTCGTCTCATTAATAGCTGCATTGCAATCCATGCACCAAACGAGAAACCTGCTACCCAGCAAGCTTTTGCGTTGGGAATCTGACTTTGTAGGTAATCTAAAGCGGCAGCTGCATCAGAAAGCTCACCAACGCCATGATCAAATTCACCTTGACTTCGTCCTACACCGCGAAAATTAAATCTAAGACATGAAAAACCCATTTTTAGAAAAACATAGTGAAGATTATAGACCACCTTGTTGTTCATTGTGCCACCCATATTCGATTGAGGATGCAAAATTATAGCTATTGGGGAGTCGCTATTTTTTTGTGGGTGAAAGCGACCTTCTAACCGGCCTTCTGGACCAGGAAATATTACTTCGGGCATATTTTACTCCAGTTATAGCGCTGCTTGACCATCACGAAATCTTAGATTAGAATGATTCTAAAAATTTGCTGCGGATGTCTGGTTAAAAGCTGAATAAATCTTTATTGGGCCTTCGTCAACTATAACAAGGTAAAAGCCTTATGAAACTTAGTACAAAAGGGCGCTACGCCGTCATTGCTCTAGTAGATTTAGTTTTAAATGAGCAAAATGGTTTAGTGAATCTACAACAAATTTCAGAACGGCAGAAAATATCATTAACCTATCTGGAGCAATTGTTTGTAAAGTTAAGAAGGGCACGAATAGTGCGTTCCGTTCGAGGACCAGGTGGTGGTTACAAGCTGGATAGGTTGGCTGAACAAATAAGAATATCGGAAATATTTTTTGCGGTTGATGAAAAGATGAATGCACTTGATCTTGGAGGAGGTGCTGCGCAAATCAATGTTTTAAGTTCAGAACACCGTTTAACCGTAAGGCTGTGGGAACAACTCTCTGCAAACGTATACGTGTTTTTGCATCAGACAAGGCTATCTGACATCTTGTATGAACAGTTAACTCCATGTCCTGCAGTTCCAAACTTCGTTACGTTGGTTGATGAATGACTTTCCAAAGAACTTACCTAGACTATAATTCTACTACGCCTCTGTCGTCTCAGGCTCGGTCAGCCATGCTGGAGGTGATGAATGCCGTTGGTAATGCCAGCTCTGTTCACTGGGAAGGAAGGTGGGCAAAGGGAGTAATTGAAACCGCTAGGGAACAGATATCCGAATCTCTGGATGCACCCGGTTCTAGACTTATATTTACTTCTGGTGCTACTGAGTCCGCAGCAATCTTATTGAAAGACAGAGGTATATGTTGCAGTCGGGTTGAGCATCCCTGTGTATCCTTTTGGTGCGAGACAAATTTACAGGCTACAGAAAATGGAGAAGTTAAAGTTACGGAGCCGAGCAAAAGCACAGTACAACTGGCGAACTCCGAAACAGGTATAATTCAAGAGTTACCTGAAAATTTATATATGAGTGATGTCGTGCAAGGAGTAGGTAAAATAGATTTTTCTTTTCAAAACTGTGGTGCAAAAGCGGTTATTATTTCTGCCCATAAATTAGGAGGTCCAGCCGGCGTCGGAGCAGTTTTATTGGATTCTAGCACGGAGGTATTTCCTCTCCTTGGTGGAGGTGGTCAGGAGTCTGGTTATCGTTCAGGAAGTGAGAACATTATTGCCATTGCTGGATTCGGAGCGGCCGTAGAGTTTGAGATAAAAAAGTTAAATGAGGGTGTGTGGGAGCGGGTAAGAGAATTGAGAGATTATTTAGAAAATGAGCTTAATTATATTTCAGAGGATACTATGTTTGTAGGAAGAAATACCTTCAGGCTTCCCAATACTTCCTGTATTGTAACCCCTAATTGGAAAGGTGAAACACAAGTTATGCAAATGGATTTAAGAGGATTCGCAATTTCTTCTGGCTCGGCTTGTTCCAGCGGAAAAGTCACCAGCGGTGAGACTTTAAGGTCCTTGGGCTTTGAAGCTGGTTTGGTAGATTGCGCTATCAGGGTGTCTCTGGGATCAGAGACAAAGAAAGAGGATATTGAAGCTTTCCTCAAAGAATGGCAAAAGGCATACAAAAGTAATAAAGGTAACATAAGAAAGCAATAGATGAGTAATTAAAACAATGACAAATGCAAGTATAGATGAATTTCATAGAGAAGAAATTGACAAAGAGACTATTAAGACAGTTGAAGCAGTTGGAGGAAAATATAAGTATGGTTTCGTGACAGACGTTGAGATGGAATTCGCGCCGAGGGGAATTTCCGAGAATATAGTGCGTCTTATTTCAGAGAAAAACAATGAGCCAAGCTGGATGTTGGAATGGCGGTTGTCCGCTTATCGAAGGTGGACAAGTATGCGCGAGCCTGACTGGGCAATGATAAATTACCCCAAAATTAATTATCAAGACCTGTTTTACTATGCCAAGCCAGCTTCCATGAAAAAGGAAAAACCAAAGAGCTTAGCAGAGGTTGACCCTAAGCTACTGGAAACCTACCAGAAATTGGGCATTCCTCTTGGAGAGCAAATGAAACTTGCTGGTGTTGAGGTGGACTCTACAGATGGTCAGAAAGCATCCTCAACCAAAGTCGCAGTTGATGCTGTTTTTGATAGTGTTTCAGTAGGTACCACATTTAAAAAAGAGCTAGCTGATGCTGGCGTAATTTTTTGTTCAATTTCAGAGGCAATATCTGAACATCCAGATTTGATAAAGAAATATCTTGGATCAGTAGTTCCTAGAGGAGATAACTATTTTGCCGCACTAAACTCAGCGGTTTTCTCAGACGGATCGTTTGTATATGTTCCAAAAGGAGTTAGATGCCCAATGGAATTGTCGACATATTTTCGAATAAATGCAGAAAATACGGGGCAGTTCGAAAGAACTTTGATAATAGCAGATAAGGAATCATACGTTAGTTATCTCGAAGGCTGTACAGCGCCGATGCGCGATGAAAACCAGTTACATGCCGCCGTTGTAGAGTTGGTCTTAATGGATGATGCAGAGATAAAGTACTCGACGGTCCAGAATTGGTATCCTGGTGATGAACAAGGAAGAGGGGGTATTTATAACTTCGTAACTAAACGCGCTGACTGCAGAGGCCGCCGCTCAAAAGTGATGTGGACACAAGTCGAGACAGGTTCGGCAATTACTTGGAAGTACCCCTCATGCGTGCTTCGTGGAGAGCATTCCCAAGGTGAATTCTATTCTATTGCAATAGCCAATAATATGCAACAAGCCGATACTGGAACAAAGATGCTACATTTGGGAGAAAACTCCCGAAGCAGAATAGTTTCAAAAGGTATTTCCGCGGGACGAGCCCAGAATACGTATCGAGGTTTAGTTTCGGTTCATCCTAAAGCTAAAAACTGCCGAAACTATACTCAATGTGACAGCCTCCTTATTGGTAATGAATGTGGTGCGCATACTGTTCCATATATTGAAGTCAAGAATCATTCGTCGCGCGTGGAGCATGAGGCTACGACATCTAAAGTTGATGAAGATCAGTTATTTTATTGTAGACAAAGAGGATTAGACGAGGAAGAGGCAGTAGCCTTAATCATAAATGGGTTTTGTAAAGAAGTATTGCAAGCGCTTCCAATGGAATTTGCAATGGAGGCGCAAAAACTAGTAGCAATTTCATTAGAAGGGTCAGTCGGTTAAAGTACTTAATTTAAGTGGAGCAGCGTGATTATGTTAGAAATAAACAACTTGTGTGTTGAACTTGAAGAAGAGAAAAAAGGTATTCTCAAAGGAGTAAATTTGAAAGTCGGATCAGGTGAGGTGCATGCCATAATGGGGCCGAACGGTTCTGGAAAATCGACGATGTCCTACGTATTGTCAGGTAAGCCTGGATATACGGTAACGTCTGGTAGTGTCAGCTTAAGTGGAAAGAGTATTCTCGACCTTGAACCAGAAGAAAGGGCTTCTGAGGGCTTGTTTTTGGCTTTTCAGTATCCGGTAGAAATACCAGGAGTGGGAAATATGAACTTTTTGAGAACTGCCGTTAATGCCCAAAGAAAAATGCGTAATGAGACTGAACTAAATGCAGCCCAATTCTTAAGGTTAGTTAAGGAAAAGTCGGAACGTTTAAATGTGGATATGGATATGTTGAAGAGGCCCGTCAATGTTGGATTTTCGGGGGGAGAAAAAAAAAGAAATGAAATCCTGCAAATGGCACTATTAGAACCAAAACTATGTATCTTGGATGAAACAGATAGTGGTTTAGATGTCGATGCGATGAAACTAGTCGCAAGTGGAGTAAATGAACTAAAATCGAGTAGTAGATCATTTGTAATTATAACTCATTACCAGCGCTTGTTAAACCACATCATTCCAGACTTTGTACATATTATGTCTGATGGTAAGATAATTAAATCTGGAGGAAAAGAATTAGCTCTGGAAATTGAAAAAAACGGTTACTCTAAATTAAATTTAACCTCATAATTTGTTTTTAACCATCGAAGATATGAATCTTCGGCGTATTACAACCGTTAACTAGGTGGAAGATAATATGAAAACCTTGGACCCGCTAAGCGTTTCAAAAGTTGAAGCAGAAAAAAGATATGATGAAATTCGAAAGCCAAAATTCAATGACGAATATTGGAGATTTTCATCGCCAGAGAAGTTTACGTCTGAAAAACCATTGGGTCAGATATCAAAGAATAAAGAAGAAGTTATCGATTTTGAGACCTCCGATTGTTTGAGGATATCTTTCGTGGATGGTTGCTTAAATATGAAAGAGTCAAACCTCGGAGAATTCAAAGATATCGAAGTATTTAGCATGGGTTCAGAGGAAGTTAAAAAGGTTGACTGGATAAACGATCTATATGGAAGTATTGAGAAAGAGTCTCAGAAGAAATTAGGAAGGGGATTGGCAGCATATAACAGCGCGTACGCGAAAGAAGGAGTTTTTATTCGGGTTTCAGGTCAACTTAAACAGCATATTGTAATAGATTACTCGAGTGAGAGGGGTCGATCTGATGCGCTAATTCACAATTTATTAAGAATTGAAGCCTCAGCATCCGTTACCTTGATAGAGACGGGGGAGGGCGCTTCTAGAGTAAATAGGATGCTAGAATGCGATATTTTAGAACATGGGGAGTGTAATCACGTCAGGTTTTTTGGAGCTAATACCTCGGCACACATTTTAGCGCAATGTTTTGTCCGTCAGGCATTCTCAAGCACATATAATCAATTTTCTCTCACTTTTGAAAACTTATTTGCCCGCAATGAGACATCCATATCTCTGGAGGGCGAGGGGTGTATGTCATCTATATCTGCGGCTTCTATCGGAGTTGAAGGCTCATCGCAAGATGACACGGTTTACATAGCTCACATGATGCCTAATTGTAAAAGTAGGCAGGTATTCAAGAAAGTATTAAGAGACGATGCTGTGGGTATTTTTCAAGGAAAAATATTTGTTGATCCAAAATCTCAAAAAACTGATGGCTATCAGATTAGTAAAGGTTTACTTTTGAATGCTGCGAGTAGATTTTTAACAAAGCCAGAGTTGGAGATTTATGCCGATGATGTAATATGCTCTCATGGATCAACATGCGGAGATATCGATGAAGATTCTCTTTTTTATTTGATGTCCCGAGGGATTCCCAAAGAGCAATGTATTTCCATGTTAACCTTGGCGTTTTTGGATGAAGCCCTTGAAGAAGTGGTTGACGACCTCTTGGTACAAAAAATAAGAGGTTTTTTGATTAAGAAACTGGGTATTGATTTTGAATAAAGAAGCTAGCAGCTTGGACAAAAGAAGTTTTTTTTATTTCATTTTTGTAGCTCATTTAGACTATCGAGCATCTTTTCAAGAGCAACTTTCGAATAACACTGGGGAACGATATATTCTCCTGTTGTGTTTCTCAAGTTCTTTAATTCTATTTTTATCAAATTTACCGTCCCAAATTGCCTCGAGACTAGGAGTTATCACTTTAGAGCCATTATCTGGCTACATTGCTTCACTACTATTCGTTTCGGTTTTTTTTACTCCTCTTATTCTTTACTTTCTGTCTGTTGTATTACATTTAGTTCTTAGACTATTTGGAGGTGAGGGAACTTTTTATCAGGTTAGACTTGGTTTTTTCTGGAGTATAATTGTTAGCGCCCCAATTATAGTTATTTTGGGGATTTTTCAAGGATATACTATTGGAAGCGTGTACCATTACTTTTATGACATCTTGTCAGATTTGATTATGGCTTGGATACTGTCTAATATCGTTTCTATTGCCGAGAAATTTAAATCGGTCTATCCGATGTTTGTTGTAATTTCGTTTCTCGTCTTATTAGGAAATTATTCTTACTCGATCTAGCCTGCGGAGATAATATTGAAAGAACTGAAAAATTTCATTCAAGATACTTTGAAGGACCCAAGGTCGATAGCGGAAAAGTCAAAAGCTATTCGTTTTAGCCCCATTGACGTTTTACAAGCAGTCTTATTCGTAGCCATTTGTAGTACCTTATTAACTTATGCATTTCTAAACATAGTTCTGAGTAGATTTTCGAGTGATTTAAGCAAAAACTCAGAGAGGGTATCCGATCTTATCCCATTTATTTCTGAAATTGAGCCAGTATTTTTTACAGCTAATCAAGTCTTTCAAATGCTTCTTCTAGGTGCAATTATTACTTTGGGAGGAAGAATATTTGGAGGTTCTGGAAAATTTTTTGATGCATTATTGTGTATCACATGGATAGAATTTATTTTGGCATTGTTGAAAATTCTCCAGTTAATATTACTTCCTCTATCATCATTGTTAGCTTTTGCGTTCATAGTTCCGGGGATACTTTGGTCTCTATGGGCTTACGCAGCTGTGGCGGCGCAATTGCATGGTTTTAGAAGTACTTTAATGACTTTATTGGCGGGATTTGTTATATGTTTTTGTCTTGTCATTATTCTAAATATAATTTTATGAGTGTTCGTTTCTTTCTAAGGTGAGCCGATGTATGATGTTAATGAAATAAGGAATCAATTTCCCATACTTTCAAGAAAAGTACATGGGAAGAAGCTATGTTACTTAGATAATGGAGCCTCAGCGCAAAAACCGAAGAGAGTTTTGGAAGCGATAAATACTGCGTACTCGTTCGAATATGCTAATGTACACCGTGGGTTGCATTATTTGTCTAATCTGGCGACTGAAAAATTTGAGGGGGTCAGGGATAAGATAAAAAAGTTTTTGGGCGCAGAGAATTTAGAAGAGATAATTTTCACCTCTGGAACTACTGAAGGTTTAAATTTAGTCTCCTACGGCTGGGGCGTGCCAAACCTAACAGAAGGTGATGAAATTTTGTTAAGCGTTATGGAGCACCATGCTAACATTGTGCCTTGGCATTTCCTCAAAGAAAGAAAGGGTGTAGCTATAAAGTGGGTAGAGCCGAGAGAAGACGGCTCTTTACCCGTGGAGGATGTTGCTGCAGCTCTAACAGCAAATACCAAATTAATTGCTGTAACCCACATGTCTAATGTGTTTGGTTCGATTGTTGATGTAAAAGGAATTTGCGAAATTGCAAAAGTTAAAAATATACCGGTATTAGTTGATGGCTCTCAAGCCGCAGTCCACATGCATGTTGATGTTAGCGATATAGGATGTGATTTTTACTCAATAACTGGCCACAAATTATATGGACCTTCTGGCTCTGGAGCATTGTATGTCAAAAAGGATAGATTAAGCGAAATGATCCCCTTTATTGGAGGTGGGTCCATGATAAAGGAAGTAAAGCGAGAGAGTACGACTTTTAATAAAGCACCTTTTAAATTTGAAGCGGGAACACCTAGAATCGTTGAGATGATCGGTTTGGGCGCCGCTTTAGACTTCATCGGTGAAGTAGGTTTAAGTAATATTGAGCGGCATGAAAAAGAACTAAAGCACTACTTGGATTCTGAACTTAAGCCGTTGGACTGGTTAAATATCCAAGGTCATAGTTCAACTAATGGTGCAATTTTGTCTTTCACTATGGATGGGGGAGCCCACCCACATGACATATCGACTATTCTTGATCGTCACGGTATCGCTGTTAGGGCGGGTCATCATTGTGCTCAACCTCTGATGGATCACTTAGGATTGAGTGCTACCTGTAGAGCTTCTTTTGCGATGTATAATACAAAAGATGAGGTTGACTTTTTAATCAAAGCTTTGCGGAGTTGTCACGAAATATTTAATTAATTCCAGTCGAGGGTGAGGCCGTATAAAACCTCGTTGAGCCCAACTTTCCCCCTTGACTTCGTTCTAAATTGTATTCCAAGGGTAAGTATTGTTGTTTTTGCCAGAGCTCTGCTTGATCATCATAATGTCGAGATAAAAGATGCCCGCTTTGACCAGTAGAAATTATTAATAATGAGTTTTCGTTCTCCGAGAAGTCATAGATTGCTCTTAATACACTGCCATAGTTAACTAAAAACGGTTTGTCTCCCATCGAAATAGCCTTAGACATCATTACAGTATTATCCCCACCTGATATTTCATGCACAATATTTGAAATAAAAGATAATAATGGCCAGTTTCCAAACATATGTGATTTATGAACGGCAATATGCGCATCGCCCCATCTCCAGCCAGTTATTTCGTCTCCATACTGATCTCGTAGTTTTTGAACTGCAAGCTCCAAAGCAGTGGATGCTATTTTTGAACACGTTTCAACCACTGTGGATTGTACAATGTCACACCAATCTGCAGCGCCATTCTTATTTCTTAGAACCCTTTCAAGAAATAGGGGTCGCGCAGTATTTAGTAAATGTCGCGCTGTTCCTAGGTTATCTTTAATTATGAGTTGCTGAAATTCATTAACCCAGCTTGTGTAAATCAATGGTTCCGCACTATTTTGGGTCATGTCTCCATTCCAGTCAGAGAGCAAACTTAAGCTCTCATGTTTCAAACGTTCAAACTTGTTCGACTCCTTAGGTGGGTCTTTGAACCAAAGATCCTGAGCTAACAGAGGAAGTAATATTCGTGCAGAAACTGATACTGTGTCTGTCTGTATCTCAATAAAACTATTAACAGTATGAAATTGACGCTTTCTTATTAAATTGTTTACCCTGATTATTCTTTGGCTGTCAGACCAATCAAAGCTAATGTGCTTTGGAAACGGCAAGTCCACCGTTTTGTTATTGGTATTAATAATTATACCTGATGGAGGCTTCTCTAACTTGGGGTTCATATCGTATGGGAAGTGCCCGGTCCATGAATTCTTTTCTTGCCATCCAAGAGCTGGCATTTTTCCTTGTGTGGAATGACTCTGGTTTCTTTTAGGTAATTTGCCTGCGGTGTAAATAGCGATGTCTTTATTATCGGCGAGTAATATATTCTTTCCTGGTGCTGTAATTAAATGAAACTTTTGTTTAGCTTTTTCTATAGAGTCAGACTTCATTAAATGAATTAAGCCCTCAATTGTTCTGTCCTCATCGTCAAAACCTGTCCAATTGATTGAAATTGCGTGCCCCTCCGGACGTATCGATGCCAGTTGAAAAATATTGCCTGATAAGATAGGGCCATTGTGAGTGCGCATTATATCGTAGGTTGCTGGCAGATCATCTTTAACTTTTATTATTTCTGTGGTTTTTTGTAGTTTTTTTATCCCATGTTCAGTAAAGTATTCTGATTTATTGTCTTTATTGATTTTTTCTATAAACAAATCTTGATCGTCTATTTGAGCACTAGTAAACCCCCAACCAATCTTATTTCCTTGACCAACCAAGATTGCGGGTATGCCTGGTATAGTTCCACCAGAGATTGGGCCCGCTGTTAAGTTCATATTTGCCAGCATAAATTTAGAGGGTGCTGTGAGCATCATATGGGGATCAATCGCAACTATGGAGGCTCCTGTTGCCGATCTTTTTGCAGCTGCCGCAAAAATATTGGAAGCACCTGTACTCAAAGGTGTCTCAACCCATTCGATGATTGAGGGCTTCTTGTTATTTTCCGTCGTTTTAATAGTTTCCTTGTTGTTGAGATGTTGCTTGAAAAATGAAGCGGACTCCTTATATAAATCGCTACTTATTGGTGGTTCATCAAAGATGTCTTTGAGACGTTCAGGTTCAATATCTTGTAATAAGAGTTGGGTTCTCAAAACCTCGCTTTGAATTTTATCACTTGATTGGAAAGCTATAAGTTTCAAAATAGCGATACTGTCTGCAGGTCTCCAAGGAGCGATATTTGGCTGCTGGAAAAAGAACTCTGGTGCTCCCCTACCCAAACCTTCTTTTGAAATCTGCTCGATAAAACAATTAACACCTTTTGAGTAAGAGCTAAGCAATAACTTTGTTTCGTCGCTTTGACTTTTTTCAGATTCTTGTGCAAGTGCATAGATTCCTAAAGACCTCATAAGTTTGTCACTCTCTAAACCGCTTTTCCCAAATATTTCTGACAGCCTTCCTTGCGATATTTTTCTGAGCAATTGCATTTGCCAAAGTCTATCTTGCGCATGAACAAAGCCAAGTCCAAAAAAGGCGTCCTCATCATTTTGTGCTTGTATGTATGGAATCGCGTATGAGTCACGAATTATTTCGAAAGGTTCTTTTATATCAAGTGAAACAATTTCAGCATCGTATTTTGGAAGAGAGTTCGATGCTAAGTAATAAACGAGCGATAGCGCAGCTAACAAAGATACTGTTAAAATAACACAACTAAAAATTATTATTCGTATTAATCTTACCATTGTTATCTCATTGCTTGACCTCTTTTGCAAATCGCGCAAATTACATGTTAAAGCCTTTTAATATCAAGGAGAACAAAAATGGCAAGAGTCGGTTTTATAGGATTAGGAGTGATTGGTTTCCCCATGGCGGGCCATCTTGTTGACTGCGGGCACGAGATGATTGTTTACAACAGGTCTTCGGAAAAAATATCCAAATTTGTAAATAGTTTTTCTTGTGCGAGTGCTGAAACGCCGGCAGAGCTGGCGAGAGACACAGAGGTTATTTTTTGTTGTGTTGGTAATGACAACGATGTTTTGGATGTAACAATTGGTGACGATGGAGCGTTTAAAACTATGGGCGCAAATGCTATATTTGTAGATCATACAACTGCATCGGCTTCTTTAGCTAGAAAGTTGTCAAACATTGCATCATCGTCTGGTCGTAAGTTCATCGATGCACCTGTTTCCGGAGGTGAAATTGGTGCGCAGAATGGAACTCTTACCACAATGTGTGGAGGAGATAAAGATGCATATAGCAGAGTAGAGACCTTAATTTCGTCGTATTCCAAGTCTTGCAAACTGATGGGAGAAAGTGGTGCTGGACAACTTACGAAAATGGTAAATCAAATTTGTATAGCAGGGCTTTTACAGGGTCTTTCGGAAGGGCTATCTTTCGCAGAAAACGCTAACTTACAGGTCAACGATGTCCTAGAAGTTATTGCGGGTGGGGCTGCAGGAAGCTGGCAGATGAATAACCGAGGTAAAACAATGGCTGTCAACGAATTTGATTTTGGCTTCGCGGTAAATTGGATGAGAAAAGATTTGAAAATATGTTTAGAGGAGGCTAACAAGAATGGCTCTTCCCTTCCAATCACGGCTTTGATAGATGAATTTTATAAAGATGTCCAAAATATGGGTGGAGGTCGTTGGGATACATCCAGTTTAATTGCTCGATTGCGAAAATTAAACGAAAAAACCAAAAAATAGCTATAACATAGAATCTGTGTAATTAGGAATTTGAAGGAGCTCCTCTTCGAAACTAGCCTCTAATTAATCTGGAGTATTTTGCTCCCTCGAGAGAAGCGCCTGCCATTATTCCTACTTGGCCAAAAACTATTCCATAAATAGGTTTCGTAACAGTATTCGAAGAGACTCCATAAGAATAGCCTTTGTCTCTAAAAGTAACTTCCGCGTCCGCTCCTATTTCCCAACCATCAATAGTTCTAAAATGTCTAAGAGCTTCCTGAGTCATGAAAAAAAGAACATGGCTATATTGTACAGCGCCAAATTGCAAGCCATACGAGGCTGAAGCCACAGAGTAGTAGTCCACAGAAGCTCCTCTGATTCTTAAGGCACCTTCGCCATAAGTGCCACCCAAACCAAAGCTCGCTTTAGTTATTTGGGGCATTATTAATACACCGGCAGCCCTTTCGTAAATGCTTCGGGAGTCAGGATTAATATTGAAAAGTAGATCAAGTACTTCATCGGCATCAGAATCTATATCTCCTGCCGTTTTTGTTATTGTAGTTCCTGTACAACTCATAATAGGAAAGCTTGAGAGTGTTCCTAATAAAAATGATCTTCGCCCAATGAAAGTCATATCTGCTTATCCTCTTTACTGATTGCCTCTCTTTTAGTTGTATAACAATACTAACTCTTAAATTAATTTGCAACCTACGCTAAAAGTTTGGCAACTTTGGGTGCGTAATAAGTTAGAATACCATCACAACCAGCCCTTTTGAAGCTAATCAGTGTCTCGATCACGGCGATATCGCCTTTAATTAACCCATTAATTCTGGCAGTCTCGAGCATTGCGTACTCTCCAGACACTTGGTAGGCAAATGTTGGGACTTGAAATTTATCCTTTATCCTTCTACACACGTCTAGGTACGGCAAGCCTGGCTTTACCATAACCATATCTGCGCCTTCTTTTAAATCCAACGCAACTTCACGAATTGCTTCGTTTATGTTTCTACAGTCCATCTGGTATGTTTTTTTGTCACCTGTTAAATTTTTTTTAGCCCCGACTGCATCTCTAAATGGACCATAAAATGAGGAAGCGTATTTCGCTGAATACGACATAATCATCGTATTACTATATCCTTTATTCTCTAAAATTTCACGGATCTTACCCACCCGCCCATCCATCATATCCGATGGACCTAAAATATCCGCTCCAGCCGATGCTTGAGTCAAGGCTTGTTTTTGTAATGCTATTAATGTCTCATCATTTAAAATCTCCCCGTCTCTAACAAAACCATCGTGTCCCTTTGAGTTGTAGGGGTCCAGAGCAACATCAAGAATAATACCGAGGTTTGGAAAGACACTCTTAATCAATCGTGTTGCTTTATTTACTAAGTTTTCGGGATTCCATGCCTCCGCACAATCGTCGGATTTTAGTTCTTGAGGAGTGTTTGGAAATATAGCAATGCAGGGTATTCCTAAGGATACTGCTTCTTCGGCCAAACTCACTACTTGATCTATCGAGTGACGGTAAACGCCGGGTAGAGATTTGATCGGCTGTTTTTGTTTGGTTCCATCGCAAACAAAGATTGGCCAAATTAAATCATTAGCTGACAAAACGTTTTCAGAGACTAAGCTCCTGATCCAATCAGCTTGTCTTATGCGCCTCGACCGTTTGATAGGATAAGGGGCCGTTATTGGAAACATTTTTACCTCCATATTATACTTTGTGATAGTAATGTAGTTTATAGCTTCTAAAGCTACAACTTAATTTGGCTCTCAACTGAATAAAACTTTACCATGCCTTAAATAAAAAATTTTTAAGTTAGCTGGGACCTACAATAATTATAACCTTGCAGCTTTTTTTCCCGTGCTTTACATCAGATCCAAATGACAAAGAATGGACATATTTTTTTTCAAAATAAAGTTGTATCATCATTACCAGAAGGTCTAGATGCTCTTTTCCTAGTGCAAAAACTGGCTAAGGAGAAGTTATCGGCGGTTCACATTGCCAAAGATCATGGCAGGGCTTTACAGCTAAAAAGTGCATTAGAATTTTTTAATCCAAAAATAAAAATCATCTATTTTCCCGCTTGGGATTGTCTGCCTTACGATCGTGTCTCACCGAACTCTAAAATTTCAGGTATGAGATGCACTGCGTTGTTTAGTATGTTTGAATTGAAAGGGGCTCCTTTCGTCTGCATTACAACAGTGAACGCGATTATGCAACGACTCCCACCCGTTATTCAGTTCAGCAGTTCTAGGCTAAAGTTGATGAAGGGGAATTCTTACAATTTAGAAAAGATAAAGAATTCACTAGTACAAGTTGGATATCAGAGCGCCCCAGAAGTACGATCGGTAGGAGAGTTTGCAATACGAGGTGGAATAATGGACATTTTTTCGCCCAATGATGAGTTTCCAGTCAGACTTGATTTTTTTGGTGATAACCTGGAATCTTTGAAAATATTTGATCCCGTGACTCAGGTTTCCATTCGTTCTAGTGATAGTTTAGTAATTTGCCCAATAGGTGAGTACTATTTGTCTGAGGATCAAATAAATGCATTTAGAAGAAATTACAGAGTGGCATTTCAAACAAATGGACTAAATGATCCCTTGTATCAATCTATTAGTGTCGGAAGAAATTTTCTTGGTTTTGAACACTGGGGGCCATTATTTTATAACGAAATGAAAACTTTATTTGATTACCTTCCAAAACGATTTTTGTTCTCAATCGATTGCCGAGTAGAGGATGCCATGTGGGAAAGGTGGCAGTTTATTAAGGAACAGTATAAAAGTCGTAAAGAAAGTCAAAGTAGCCCAGGTGAAAAGCGAAAAAAAATTGAACCTCTGAGTCCGGAGCTTTTGTATATTCCTCCGGCAGAGGTGGCGCTTTCTCGCGGCAGTGGAGGTGATTCATATAGTTTTAATCCTATGAAGTTACCAGTTGGTTATGGTTCAATTAATTTTGGTGGATTTGTTGGGCGCAGTTTTTCCTTTGAGCGCCGAGAGAAATCTGTTTCCTTATTTGAAAAGGTAGTATCACATATTAAGCTTAAACTGGCAAAGACGCCAGTCGCTATCGCCTGTTATTCAGAGGGATCTAAAGAGAGAATAAAAAATATCCTGAAAGATAATGATTTCCAAAATTTCCGAGATATTCGTAATTTTTCTGATTTATACTCGGCACGTGAGATTGTCGGTTTAGTACTTCTTAATATCGAAAAAGGTTTTGAAAGTAGTGTGATAACGGTAATTTCGGAGATGGATATTCTTGGCGATAGGGTGATCAGATCCCCACTGTTGAATCGAAATAGAAAAGATTTCTTAAAGGATCTTTCAGAGATAGAAGTCGATGATTTAATTGTTCACGTAGAGCATGGTCTTGGTAAATATATTGGTCTCGAAAAAATAAAAACGCTGGGTGTTCAGCGTGAATATATAGGTCTAGAATACTTAAATAAGGATAAATTATTAATTCCAATTGAAAATATCGAGCTACTAAATCGTTATGGCCAAGAGGAAGGTCAACTAGATAAGCTGGGGTCAACATCTTGGCAAAAAAGAAAAACAACTATAAAGCGCAGGGTCTTCGAGCTTGCTGATAGATTGATAAAGTTACAAGCTGAGCGGACGTTGAGAAAAGGTGTAAAGTTCTTACAACCCGATTACCTTTGGCAAGAATTTTGTGCGAGATTTCCATATGAGGAGACAGAAGATCAATTAAATTCGATAAACGATGTTGTCTCTGACCTGGCCTCAGGCAGGCCTATGGATCGCTTGATCTGTGGGGACGTCGGATTTGGTAAAACCGAAATAGCAATGAGAGCTGCGTTCCTAGTTGCATCAGCCGGAAAGCAAGTTGCAGTAATAACTCCGACAACTCTTTTATGCAGACAACATTTTTTCAATTTTAAAGATAGGTTTAGAGATTTGCCAATACAAATTGAAATGTTATCTAGATTCGTCTCATCGAGTAGGGCTAAAAAAGTCCGAAATGGCTTAGATACTGGGACGGTTGATATTATAATTGGTACCCATTCACTATTGGCGAATAATATTGGATTTAATGATCTCGGTTTGGTCATCATCGACGAAGAACAGCATTTTGGTGTTGTGCATAAAGAACGTTTAAAGCAGATAAAGTCAGATGTTCATGTTTTAACTTTAACGGCGACACCAATCCCTAGGACTTTACAATTAGCGTTGTCTGGAGTTCGAGAGCTCTCAATTATTGCAACGCCTCCGGTAGACAGATATGCTATTCGTACATTTGTCTCCGAATTTGATGAGTTAACCATCAAAGATGCTCTAATGAGAGAGCATTTTCGGGGAGGACAAAGCTTTTTTGTAGTTCCTCGTGTGAGAGATATTAGCTCAATAGAGGTTTTTTTGAAAGATAATTTGACGGAGCTAAGAGTGGGCGTCGCTCATGGGAAAATGGCGTCTAAAGAGTTAGACGTTATAATGGAAGCCTTCTACGATAGACAGTTTGACGTTCTTCTGTGCACAAGCATTATAGAGAGCGGATTGGATCTACCCGGAGCGAACACTATTATTGTAAACAAAGCAGAGATGTTTGGGTTGGCTCAGCTGTATCAAATTCGGGGTCGAGTGGGTCGTGGAAAAATACGTGCTTATGCTTATCTTTTAACGGACGCTAGAAAAACTATAACAATGCAAGCTGAGAAACGACTTCAAGTTATTTCTAATATTGAAACCCTTGGAGCGGGTTTTTCCTTGGCGTCTCACGATTTGGACATCAGAGGAGCTGGTAATCTCCTTGGTGACGAGCAGTCGGGTCAGATCAAGGAAGTAGGGTTTGAGCTTTACAAATCGATGCTAGAAGAGGCAGTGAAAAATATCAAAGAAGGAAAGCTACAGCATTTTGATAGCCTCGAGGATAAATGGTCTCCAGAAATAAACTTGAATATCTCAGCACTGATACCGAGTTATTTTGTACCTGACTTGAATTTAAGACTAAATCTTTACAGACGCCTTTCAAATATAGCGGAGATAGAGGATATCGATGCGTTTGCAGTTGAGCTAGTAGATCGTTTTGGAAGTCTTCCCAAAGAGTTAAGCGATTTGTTGAAGGTTATGAAAATAAAAAATAAATGTTTGGCAGCAAAGGTGTCAAAGCTTGAGGCAGGCCCTAAAGGTCTAAAGGTAAAGTTTTGGAAGGACGAATTTTCGAACCCAGATGAGCTGCTACAATACATTCATTCAAATGCGAATACACTCAAAGTTATAGGTAATGAGTTGATATTCAAAATTGAGTGGAAATCAAATGATGAAAAGCTCGAGCGAGCGTATAATATCGTTTCTGATTTGGCACAGTGTTCAACGTAAAAAAAACGCCCTCATATGAGGGCGCAAGTTATTGAGGCAGGTTTCATACAGGCAAGAAACCTATCGAGCAGTAGTTCGAGCTTACTAAATAAGTTTTACTTCGCCAAGAGAATTTTAACTAAAGTCGGTTTTTTTTTTCTAAAACGAATTTCAAACTAAATACTTTTTCTAAAATGGTTTAGAAAACCAACACTCTAGTTACTATAAGTGGTTGTATGGATTAACCGAGATACTTTATGTTGATTTTTTTAGGATAATTGTTGGGTAGTGATAAACTTTATTTTTTTTTTGGCCCGACGTACGTATAATCTTAGAAAGCTTTTACAAAGTGATTCGAAAAATACTTCTTGTCATGATTCGATCTTAAGAATCGAGAAGAGCCTAAGTTATTGCTAATCCTTAGACATCAAAAGCAATCTATTTTTCTTCCAAAAGGTGTGGATCTTCCTTCGGCACAAGCAATCCTGCGGAAATGACTAGTTTTGCAGCCTCTTCAACACTCATGTCTAGTACCAATATATCTTTTCTCGGCACAAAAAGAATGAATCCTGAAGTTGGGTTTGGAGTAGTGGGTAGAAAGATACTTATTAAATCTCCTTGGTTAATTTTTCCAGCTATCTCCCCCTTAGTCTCTGTTGAAATAAATGCGACAGCCCAAATTCCTTTTCTTGGGTATTCCACTAGGCAAGCTTCTTTAAAGGAGTTGTTAGAATTGTTTAACACTGTTTCTAATATTTGTTTAACGGCTTTATAGATCGTCCTAACTATTGGAGTTTTTTCAACAACCCCCTCTCCAAATTTCACAAGCTGTCGACCAAAAAAACCTTTTGTGGTCGCACCGATTAAGGTGGTGAAAACAATAAAAATAAAAACGCCGTATCCTGGGATGCTCTTTTCAAAATAAGTCTCAGGATTATATGTTAAAGGTAAGAGAGGAATAACCTTCTCATCAATAAAATTTACGGCGCCCCATACCAGATAAGCAGTAAGGGTGACTGGAATAACTAAAACTAAGCCTCTTAGAAAATTATTTCTTGTTCTTTGCAGAATTGACAGTTTCTTCTCGGGCAATCTGTTACCTTTCCTTAATGGAAAATTATTTATTCAGATAATCTTATCATGTTCTATAGTTATTTTATCATAAAAGCTATCTTTGAAGCTAGTTTAACGTTATTGAGCAAAAGTGCTTTGTTTGTCTTTAAGGAAACTCCTTTTGTCATGGCAAGCACTTCGGTCAAAAGAAACGGAGTTAAGGCCTTTCCAAATATTTTTTGCGAAATAGCCTTTGTTATGGCCTTTTCAATTATTGGTTCAATATATTTCCTAGAAATCTCATTTTTTTCTGGAACAGGGTTACATATTAGCTGACATCCAACCTGTCCTGTGGCAGCCCGGAATTTTTGGTTTTTAACTATGTCCGATATTGAATTCACAACCATTGGCGACTTGATCCCAGAGTCGCGAGACCAAAATGCTGGAACATTTTTACTTTTATAAGTGATTAAAGGCACTCCACGACTTTCTAACATTTCAACTGTTTTAGGTATATCAAGGATTGCTTTTGGTCCAGCACAAACTACTATTAAGTTTGATCTTGACAGCTGCTGAATGTCGGCAGAGATGTCAAACGATAGCTCACTTTGTCTATGTGCTCCGCCAATGCCACCTGTTGCAAAAACTTGCAGTTTAGCCATGTTTGCTATCAATAAGGTTGCTGCTACCGTCGTTGACCCAGTTTGTTTTTGGACTATGTTTAGAGATAAGTTGTTTGTTGTCAGTTTTGAGACATTTTTTGCTTTCGATAGAGACAGCTTTTCCTCGTCGGTCAAGCCTACCCGTATTTTTCCATCAATGATGGCAATTGTCGCAGGTGTGCAACCGTGTTTTCTCGCCAGCATTTCCGCTTCAATCGCTAGAGAGTAATTATCTGGGTAAGGCATACCATGAGTGATAATCGTACTTTCTAACGCTACTATAGGTCTTTTTTTCTTTCGCGCTTTATGAACCTCTTCAGAAAATATAATAAGATTCTGCGCATCCATCCCTTCTAGCATAGGGTCGTCCGATATTTAAAAGGATTGGGCAATTTCTGACCTAACCGTTTTTTCAGCAAACGCAAGATGCTTTTGAGGACATAAATCAGCATTAAAAAATGTTGACATTAGATGTGATGCTAGAAAAATATCTCCAGCGCCAGTATTAATTCTTAACTCTATTTTCGACGGCACAATAGTGTATAGTCCTTTTTCACATCTGCTGCTTGCATAGTATTCTCCATTTGTAACAATCGCTCGCATAGCTCCCTCATTAAAAAGGAAATTTGCAGCTTCAGAAGAATTCAAGAATTCATTTTTTGTCATGGTATTTGCTTCTTTAAGATTTAAGTAGATACTACATTGCCTCACTTTCAGTATTCTGAGAAGTTTTTTTGCTTTTATTGGGCTTGCTGCGGCTACAACAATATGCGCTTTATCAAAAACTTTTGACTCCGAAATATATTGTAATGTTTTAACTGATAAGTTTCCGTCTATAATCAAGGTGCCTGTGAAAGGTTTTTCTAAATTCGCCAATTGTCCGTTCGATAAAGGAGTAAATATCTCGGTTCCTGCCTTATCTAATTGGTGATTTTCGGCAATAGCTCCATGTAGTATGCCGCCGGACTCTATAGCCACGTAACTGTCACAGGTACCAGGTTGCTTTCTAAGATAATCACAATTTACACCTAACTTACGGATTTCGTCCAGAAGTGATACACTGTTTTTGTCGTCTCCTGTTGCACTTAAAAGTACGATACCCTCGTTTGGTTTTGGGTTGAGTTGCTTGGTTATCGCTATCGCAATATTGACAGCAACACCTCCAGGTTTGATATCGATTTGACCAGGCAGATCGTCCCCTATCCCCATCTCGAGTTCTGATCGAGCAATGTAATCCCAGGTTGTCAGTCCTGCGCAAATAAATTTGTGACCTTTCATACTATAATTTCTCACCAAATTGCCAAAACATCATAAAAAAGGTCCTAATTCTAATCAAAAAAAAAATTTCACTCTTGATAAGATTGGCCTGATACCTTATCAAGCGAGCAATATCACAGACAAGGTTGGCTTTGAAAGGTTTTTTTAAATCCGCCGGTTGGGGTCATCCCTTCTGCCTTGTCGAGGAACAAACCGGAAAGGAACTTTTAATTATGGCGTTAGCTGAATTTAATTTGCGCCAGCTTCTTGAGGCTGGTGTGCACTTTGGTCACCAGACAAAAAGATGGAATCCTCTTATGGAACCCTATATTTATGGTTCGCGTAATGGTATTCATATTTTGGATTTAACTCAAACCGTTCCCTTACTTGATGCAGCGTTGCAGGTTGTAACCGAAACTGTTGCAAAAGGTGGAATAGTTCTTTTTGTTGGAACAAAGAGACAGGCTCAGAAACCAATATCTGAAGCGGCTGAAAAGAGTGCGCAGTATTACATGAACTACCGTTGGTTAGGTGGTACATTGACCAATTGGAATACGGTATCAAATTCTATCTCTCGCTTAAAAAAAATAGATGAGCAATTACAGGGAAATACAGAAGGTTTAACAAAAAAAGAGCGGTTAAACATCGAGAGAGAACAATCGAAGTTACAAGCTTCGCTGGGTGGTATAAGAGATATGGGTGGAACCCCTGATCTTGTTTTTGTTATTGACACGAACAAGGAGTCGCTGGCTATCGAAGAATCTAAAAAGTTGGGTATACCTGTTGTGGCCATAGTGGATACAAATTCAAACCCTATTGGCATCGATTATCCTATACCTGGAAATGACGACGCCTCGCGTGCAATTTCATTGTATTGCGATTTAGTTGCAAGAGCCGCATTAGACGGAATGGAGTCTCAATTGGGAGCCTCTGGTGTTGACATAGGTGAGTTGGAAGTTTCTCCTACAGAGAACTTAAAAAACCTTGAGGAAGAAAATCAGATTAAAGCAGAGGGAGATGTCTCGTCGACCAAAAATACGGAAGAAGTAGTGTCTTCTGACAAAGCTACGTCTGCCACAGTACCAAAATCAAATAATTTGGAGTTAACTGAGGACTCTGAAAAGCATCCCGAGGAAAAGAAAGAGTCAGAAGACACGAAATTGAAGGAGACTGAGGCTAGTCTTGAATCGTCGAATGCTTCCACTCTTGGTTTAGATGAGGTCAAACATGAGAATACTCAGGACAAAAAAGTGATAGACGAAGAATCTAGTGAATCTGAAAGAGAAAATAGTGACCGTTCTGTCGAGGAGAGTAGTACGGAAGGTGAATCCTTGGTCAAGCCAACTAGGGCGTCGTCAAAAAAACAAAAGTTGGAAAATGAGAGTGACGAAAAGAAAAGCGAGATAACGCCGGTTCAAAAAGAGGCTAGATCATCGACTAAGGGTACTAAACCTAAGCCGGCTTCTAAAGCAAAAGTGTCAAAGACAGTTGAAAAAGTAAAAAAAGGTGAAGAGAAAATTGATGACACAAAAGAAAAGAGCCAAAAGGAAAAATAAAGGCTTAAGGCAATAAGAAAATCTATTTTGAAAGGGACATTCATGACGATAAATGCTGCCATGGTAAAGGAATTGAGAGACGCTTCTGGTGCAGGTATGATGGATGCAAAAAAAGCACTAGTTGAATCAAAAGGCGATATGGAAGCAGCTATTGATTGGCTAAGGACAAAAGGTTTAGCTAAAGCTGCTAAGAAATCTGACCGAACAGCTTCGGAAGGATTAGTTTGCATGAATGTAGGTGCAGACTGCGGTATTGCAGTTGAAGTAAACTCAGAAACTGACTTCGTAGCAAAAAATAGTGAGTTTCAAGATATGGTAGAGAGTATAACTGAGGTTGCGATTGGTTGTAGCGATGTCGATCAGCTTCTGAGTGAGAGCATAGATGGACAAAAAGTAAAGGATATTCTTACTAAGAATATTTCCGTCATTGGTGAGAATTTAAGCGTAAGAAGAATAAAAAAGTTGGAAGGTAAATGCGTCTCTATGTACGTTCATAATGCCGTCAAACCAAATATGGGTAAGATTGGGGTGTTGGTGAGTTTATCGAAAGACAATAAGGAGTTTGGTAAACAGGTTGCAATGCATATTGCAGCGACAAATCCTGAGTCGTTATCTGAGAAAGATTTAGACGTTAGTCTTTTAGAACGAGAAAGATCAATTTTAATGGATCAGGCTAAAGAGTCTGGAAAGCCAGACAATATTATTGAAAATATGGTAAATGGTCGATTAAAAAAGTACCTTGAGGAAGTGACACTTTTAAATCAGAAGTTTGTGATTAACCCAGACTTAACGGTTGCGGAAGCTGCAAAGCATGCAGGTGTGGATATAGTGGGCTTTATTAGATTGGAAGTGGGAGAGGGAATTGATAAGAAAGAAGAGGATTTTGCATCCGAGGTTGAAAAAACAATAAATGGATAGTTATTTGAAATTGCAAATTTCTGAAGGCTACTAAGTTAAGTGCTTAGTAGCTTTTTTGTTGAAAAATTGTGGAGTGACTATATTAGCTAGAGAAATTTAATTTGCGCCGAAATTGTTTGATAAAAGGGGAGCTATTACTATGACCTTGGGACTCAAATCACAAGAAAGTAAGTACTCGAGGATTTTAATAAAAATTTCGGGCGAAGCTTTAATGGGGTCTAGTGGATATGGTTTGCATCCTCCGACCGTAGAAAAAATAGCGAATGAAATTAAACAAGTCCATCGTTTAGGCGTACAGGTATGTCTAGTTATAGGTGGCGGGAATATCTTTAGGGGTTTACAAGGAAGTGCGCAGGGTATGGAGAGGGCAACTGCGGATTACATGGGAATGCTAGCAACAGTTATGAACGCTCTCGCTATGCAGTCATCTTTAGAGAGCTTAGATGTTTACACTAGAGTTATATCTGCTATCCCAATGGATCAGATTTGCGAACCTTATATTCGTAGGCGGGCCGTAAGACACCTTGAGAAAAAAAGAGTTGTTATATTTGCTGCTGGGACGGGAAATCCTTATTTTACAACTGACACAGCAGCAACTTTAAGGGCCACGGAAATGAAGTGTGAGGCGATATTTAAAGGCACACAAGTCAACGGAATATACGACAGTGACCCGAAATTGAATTCGTCGGCAAAGCATTTTAAAACTGTTACTTACGATACTATTTTACAAAAAAATTTGAAAGTTATGGACGCCTCTGCAATTGCTCTAGCGAGAGACAACAAACTGCCAATAATCGTCTTTTCTTTGAGGGAACCGGGTGGCTTGCTAGGTATTGTCGAAGGGAGAGGTCAGTTCACGAAAGTAGAGCCTTAAACTTTTAAAGGGAAGAAAATGGAAAATCTTGATTTTGATATCGATGATCTTGAGCGTAGAATGAATGGAGCTTTGACTGCTTTAAAAGGGGAATTTCAGTCATTAAGAACTGGAAGGGCATCCAGTTCAATGTTGGATTCCATTTTTGTAGAAGTTTATGGTTCAAAGATGCCTATTAATCAATGTGCAACCATAAATATTCCAGAGCCGAGAATGGTTACAATTAATGTTTGGGATAAGAGCAATGTATCCATAGTAGAAAAGTCAATAATTAACTCTGGTTTAGGAATTAATCCTTTGGTTGAAGGCTCGGTAATACGGCTGCCGATACCTGAACTGAATGAAGAAAGGCGAAAAGAGTTATCAAAATTAGCAGCAACCTACGCAGAACAAGGCAGAGTAGCCGTTCGCAATGTAAGACGGGATGGAATGGATAAACTAAAGAAGTTGAAAAGTGAAGGAATGTCGGATGATGACTCAAGGTTGTGGTCGGATGAAATTCAAGAGCTCACAAACTCTGCAATTTTGAGTATCGATAAGATTCTGGAAGATAAACAGACGGAAATAATGCAAATATAAAATTGTTCAGATGTCGGTTTCCAATACCAAATTTAAAGATCTTCCTGTTCGGGCGTTAACGGCTTTCGTGCTAATCTCCCTAGTACTGGTTTGTATATTTCTCGGTGAATTTACGTCTGTGGTGCTTCTCGTTGTGTGCAGTTCAGTTTTATTATTCGAGGTGATATCTGTTTCGTTTAGAAACAAGTTTAGTTTGAACTTGAGTAATATGTTTGCGATCCTTAGTTTTTCAATTTTCCCAGTGTTCCAATTTTTTAATATATTTCCGTTTTCGATCTTAGTGCTAGCGGGAGTTACAAATATCCTTATTTTTGGTTGGAATTTTTTTCGTCTCTTTCACATATTATATTTTGGCCTCTCGATATTTTGTTTCCAAAAGATATTGTTTGGTGATGGAACGATGATTTCAATTCTTGGTCTTAAATACATTATATGCCTAGTAATTGCCTCTGATATTGGAGGGTACATCTTTGGTAGATTATTAGCTGGTCCTAAACTGTTCCCGTCAATTAGTCCCAAAAAAACTTGGGCTGGAGCACTTGGCGGCGTATTACTAGCTATTTCCATTGCCCCAATGTTAGCTTCAAAATTTCAATATTCAATTTTTGGGATAATTTTAATAACTGCGATATTGGCGGTCGTTTCACAGGTGGGTGATATTTTTCAAAGCTATTTTAAACGTCAGTTTAAGGTTAAGGATAGCGGTTCAATTTTACCAGGTCATGGAGGTTTATATGATCGATTAGATGGATTATTAGCTGTGGTTCCAGTATATTACTTTGTAAGTTTGTATCATACTTATTTTTAATTATTAGGGAAAAGTTATGCGTGTAGTGAATATTTTGGGAGCAACTGGGTCGATAGGGACTAATACGCTCCAAGTCATCAAAGATGATCCCGATAATTCAAATTTAAAAGTGAATGTTGTGACGGGAAACAATAATGTCGAATTATTGGCCCGATCTGCGATAGAGTTTAACGCAAATTATGCGCTAACCGTAAACAAGGATAAATACCCAGAATTAAAAAATCTTTTATCTGGCTCACCTGTTATTCCATTGGCTGGTGCCGAAGAATTAGTTCAGCTATGCGAGGAGCCAGTTGATTGGACTATGAATGCGATCATTGGATTTGCGGGATTGGCGCCGAGTCTGGCCGTTGCAAAAACTGGAAAGTCTCTCGCGTTAGCAAATAAAGAGTCTTTGGTTTGTGCTGGCGCTCTGTTGACCAAAGAAATGGATCGCTATAAAGGAATTTTGTTGCCGGTTGATAGTGAGCATAATGCTATCTTCCAATGTCTAAGAAATGAGAAAATGTCCTCAGTTCATAAATTGATACTTACTGCTAGTGGAGGGCCTTTTCATAACTGGAATAAGAACAATATGCATAATATAACTTTAGAAGAAGCTGTTAACCATCCAAATTGGAATATGGGTGCAAAGATATCAATTGATAGTGCAACGATGTTTAATAAAGCTCTGGAAGTAATTGAAGCAAAACATCTTTTTAATGTTAGAAGCTCAGAGATTGAAGTTGTTATCCATCGTCAATCTATTATTCATTCGATGGTTAGCTTTTGTGATGGTTCTGTAATAGCGCAGCTAGGCAATCCAGATATGCGTGGCGCTATAGGCTACACGTTAAATTATCCTGAACGGCGACCCCTATCTGTGGACAAATTAAATTTGTTAAATCACCCGAATCTTACGTTTGAGAAAGTTGACTTTAAGAAGTTTTCTGCATTGAGTCTTGCTTACCAAGTTCTAGAAAGTGGAGGGCTTTGGGGTACAGTCCTAAATGCGGCCAAGGAAGTGGCGGTCGAAAAGTTCATTAAGGAAGAAATTAAGTTCCTGGATATTGTGAAAGTTGTAGAAAAAGTTTTGCAATCGGAGGCAGTTTCAAAGCTTGAAAATAATGATAATTACGATATTAATCAGGTCACGGCTATCGATAAGATTGCCCGCCAAGAAGCTCATTCGATTAAATTTGTGTAATCATTTTTTTAAGGGAGCTCCTAGAGTTGTCATTTTTGGGTTTTTCAATTATTTCAGCGATTTTCGCATTTGCCCTAGTTATATTTGTGCATGAATTGGGACACTATGTAGTTGGTCGTTGGTGCGGCATAAAAGCTAGAGTTTTTAGTATTGGTTTCGGACCAAAAATATTCAGCCTAGTTGATAGATATGACACTGAGTGGCGCCTCTGCGCACTACCTTTAGGAGGTTACGTAAAGTTTTTAAGTTCTGAAACTTTTAATGCTGATAAAAGAGCATTTTCTGGTGGAGAGGATAGGACAGGATCTTTGAATACTGGGCTTTTTGAAGAGGCAACCACCTTTAAGAGGTCATTAACTGTTTTAGCTGGCCCGGTAAGTAATATACTAATGGCTATTATTATATTTTCTTTAGTGTCCATTATGACAGGGGTAGTATCTGATAAACCAGTCGTTGGGAAAGTCGTAAGTAGACCTAATTTGGAAAATAATTTTTTTGTAGGTGATAGGATTTTAGCGATTGACGGGCGTCCTGTAGACTATTTCAGTGAAATTTTTAAGATCTCTTCCAATGTTGCTCCATCGGGAAAAAGTAGATTTACAGTAAAGAGAGGAGATGAAACGGTAGATTTATTAATTCCTTACATTTTTCAACCTATCGTTTTAAATGTTGAGCTGTTTTCTCCTGCGCGAAGAGCTGGTTTAGAAGAAGGTGATGTCTTCCTTGAGGTTAATGGAGACCGCATTTTATCGTTTGAAGAGTTGCGTAGCGTAATTGTATCATCCTCTGGTACCCCTGTTGATGTAAGGTATTGGCGTGATGGGGAGATTTACGATACGGTTATAGTACCAGAATTACGACCGACCGAGATGCCTAACGGGGATATAAAAGAGGTTATGAGGATCGGCGTCAGGGGGGGGCCAGCAATTTATCCTAGTTTAAGTACCCCAAGCCTATTGCAAGCTACTTCCATTGGGGTGTCAATGACGTTTTACGTTCTGAAGTCGTCTATTACGGGGCTCTTAAGGATAATTGACAATACGATAAGTCCAAAGCACTTAAGCGGTCCTATTGGTGTGGCTCAAGCACTTTCCCATACCGCAAATGAAGGTTTGCTTCCCTTTTTATCTTTACTTGCAGCTATTTCAGCAGGAATAGGGTTAATAAATCTTTTTCCTATTCCTATCTTAGATGGAGGTCATTTGGTATTTTTTCTTTACGAGGCTGTGTTTGGAAAACAGCCCAGTGAGACTTTTCAGAGGTACTTATTAACCTTAGGGCTAACATTTCTTTTAGTGGTTATGGTATTTGCTACGATTAATGATATACTAAGGTGGTAACATACAGAAAAGCTGCCATTATATAAGTTAGGTCTCCTAAGATGAATAAAAGGACAAGAAAAAATAAGATAACTCTCCTCTCTTTTCTATTATTTTTTATTTATATAGTCCCAAGCTTTACGGTAAATGCAGATGGGAATAATTTAATAATTTTAGGAAATCAACAGATTTCGGAAGATACGATCAAGATTATTTCTAATTTTGATGAAGAGAATCCTTACTCAAACAAATCGTTAAACTCGGCGCTTAAAAATCTCACCTCGAGTGGTCTTTTTGAAACAGTTTCTATTGACAGGCGCGATAGAGATATCGTGATACGTGTTAAAGAGAGCGTTCAAATTTCAGAAATTATTTTTGAGGGCAATAAGGTTTTCTCCGAAGACGAGCTCAGGGAGGTTATAAGCTCAAAAAATAGAGATAGGTTGTCAGAGCAAAGAATCTTGGAAGATGTTAACAGACTATTAACTCTATTTCGAAAAAAAGGGCGGTTCAACGCTGCAGTATCGCCATCATATATCAAAGGTGATAAAAACACTGTGCAATTGATTTTTTCGATTGATGAAGGATCTATTTTAGAGGTAAAGGACATAGTTTTTTCAGGAAATGATACCATATCTGATAACCGATTAAGAGCAATTACAGTATCTAAAAGAAAAGGTCTATTCTCTTTTATTACTGATAACGATAATTACGCTGAAGGCCTTCAAACAAATGATAAGATTGCCATTGAAAAATACTATAAAGATAATGGTTATTTTGACGCGCTAGTGTTGTCTCACGTTGGTCAGTTGTCCAGAGATAATAAAGAGATTACTTTGTCTTATTCCATTTTTGAAGGACAAAGGTATTCATTAGGTGAAATTGAGGTGTTCGGAGATTCAAAAGAACTGGATTTCAACAAAATTAGAGAGTCAATACCTTTGTCCAAGGGTGACTTCTTTAACCAGTCAAAGGTTCAAGAAGTGGCTAATACTTTACAAAAAGAAGTGCTTTCAAAGGGCCTCTCTCTTGTAAAGGTGGAAGTAAATACAAAAAAAGATCGTGGTAATGCAACGATTGATTTAAATGTTACTTTTTCTGACAAAAAACGAATGTTTGTTGAGAAAATTGTAATAAGAGGAAACAGTCAGACCCTCGATAGAGTTATAAGACGAGAATTTGATCTGATTGAAGGGGACGCATTTAATCCCATAATGTTACGAAAGACAGAAGAGAAGTTAAGAGCTACAGGTTTTTTTAAAAAAGTATCGTTCACTGTAAAACCCGGAAGCTCAAAAGAGAAATCAATAGTTTTATTAGATGTCGAAGAAGCTCCAACAGGCTCGTTAAATTTCGGAGTTGGTTATTCTACTGACACAAGATTGACTGGCTCACTATCGTTAGCGGAGAGAAATCTACTAGGCAAAGGTCAGCGACTAAATGTGAACCTTTCAGTTGCAGAGCAATCACAAGCTCTTAACTTAGGGTTTACCGAGCCGGCAATTTTTGGTCGTGCTGTGTCAGCAGGTATTAGTTTAAATTTGAGAAAAGTGGACCCCTCAGAGTCCACCTATACATCTAATTCAGTTTCACTTAACCCGTCTCTTGGGTTCAAGGTTGGACCTGATACTCGAATGAGTTTATCTTATCAACTTGAGAACATAGAAATAAACTCAGAAAAGAGTCCATCCGTAGTGCTACGTAAAGACGATGGTAGTTACATGAATTCGTCCATCAAGTCTATTTTTGTGTTCGATAAAAGAAATTCGATTATTGAACCAACTGACGGTTATATAGTGAAGCTAGCTACTAGTTTTTCTGGTTTAGGGGGTGATACGGGTTTCATCAAGAATTCTTTGAAAAGCAGAATATACAGAAGTATACTTAAGGACTCTGTTGTTTTTTCTGCAGAGTTGGAAGGTGGAATCCTACACAACTTAAAGGGCTACTCGAGAATAACTGATCGTTTCAAGCTTGGAGGCAGGAACTTTCGTGGTTTTCAATTTGGGGAAGTGGGTCCACGCGACGTGTCCGGTGACGCTCTCGGAGGAGATAAATTCCTAATGAATAGATTGGAGGTAAATTTTCCTCTTGGTTTACCAGAAGATTTAGGGCTATACGGGGGAGTGTTTTCAGAGTCGGGGTCTCTTTGGGGGCTAAAGGCAGACCCATCCGTTGTCGACTCGATTCTTTATGCTGATAGGTTTTTTAGAAGTAGCGCTGGTTTCTCGTTGTATTGGACCACACCCATTGGACCGTTACAGTTTAATTGGTCAAAACCTATTAACTATCTTGAGGGAGTTGATGTCACCGAAAATTTTAGCTTAAATCTTGCAACTCGGTTTTAAAGGAAGGTATTTGGATGCGCTTTCTCTTCCTAAGCACAGCCACACTAATTTTCACTTTGTGGATTGAAAGTTCTTTCGCAGAGCCAAACCAATACCAGGATATACTAACTCAGAAAGGAGCAGTCCTTGTATTGTCGCAGGACGATTTGTTTCGACAATCCAACTATGGAAAAGAAATTTCAAGAATCTTTAAATCGAAACAAGAAAATTTACTAGTTGAAGGCAGAAAAATTGAACAAAAATTCATTTTGGAAGAGAAAAAGCTTACTGAGAAAAGGTTGATACTTCAACCGGAAGACTTCCAAAAACTGGCGGACGACTTTGACCGTCGTGTAGAGAAAACTCGTGAAAGTAGATCAGAAAAAGATAGGATGCTTCAGCAAAACTTTATAACTTGGAAGAAGAAGTTTGCGCAAATTGTTTTGCCTATTGTTCGTGACATAATGACTGAAACAAAGTCGCTTTTAGTCATTGATACATCTACGAGAGGCTTAATTTATGATCAAAAAATTGATATTACTGAAATAGTCATTCAAAAACTAAATGAGGACTTCATAATGAATCCAGGGAAAATTGATAGGATTATAAATATTAACTAAATTAAAAATTTATTAAGATGGAGATTGAACAATTGCAAAAAGATGAACGTATCGATATTGAGGAGATAAAAAGATTAATTCCCCATAGGTATCCTTTTTTGTTAATTGATTTTGTAAAAAATGTTAATCTGGGGAATAGTGCAACTGGAATAAAAAATGTAACCATTAATGAGCCTTTTTTTTTGGGACACTTTCCACAGAAGCCTATAATGCCTGGAGTGCTAATAGTTGAAGCTTTGGCTCAAACGGCTGCAGTTTTAGTTGTAAAAACATTAAACCAAATTGATAATGAATTGTTGGTTTATTTTATGTCTATGACCAATACTAAGTTTAGAAAGTTGGTGAAGCCAGGTGATGTAATGAACTTAGAAGTAAAGGTTACTCAAAATCGAAGAAATATTTGGAAATTTAAGGGTGAAGCGTATGTCAAAGATGACTTAGTGTCAGAGTCTGAGTTTACAGCAATGATGGTACCACCGGATGAAGGGAAAACTTAATGAACCCCAGTAAAAGAGGCGAGTCAGTTGTTCATCCTACAGCAGTTATTGAGGAAGGAGCAGTTATAGGTGAAAACTGCCAAATAGGTCCCTTTTGCGTCGTTGGACCCAACGTTTTTTTAGGCAACTCCGTCAAATTAATTAGTCACGTTGTAGTGCTTGGTAAAACTGCTATAGGAGATGAGACCGTGGTTTGGCCTTTCGCGTCAGTTGGTTCTGAACCACAAGATTTAAAATATAAGGGAGAAAAGACAGAACTCTCGATAGGTAAAAGGAATAAAATAAGGGAAGGTGTATCTATTAATCCGGGAACGGAAGGTGGGGGAGGGATTACGCGGATCGGAAATGATTGTTTATTTATGCTAGGGAGTCACATTGGTCATGACTGTCAAATAGGGAATTCAATTATTTTAGCTAATAATAGTGCCGTGGCTGGCCATGTAATTATAGAGGACAACGTGACTATTGGCGGTCTTTCAGGTGTCCATCAATTTTGTCGAATAGGACAGGGCGCCATGATTGGAGCAGTCTCTATGGTTAACAATGACGTTATCCCTTACGCTACCGTAGTCGGTGAGCGGGCCAGCTTGGTCGGTTTAAATATTGTAGGACTTAAGAGAAAAGGGCTTTCCCAAGAAGTAATCAATTCAGTCCGAAAAACATTCACGAATTTGTTTGACCCAAGTAAGAATTTCAAAGAACAGGCTAAAAGACTTGCGAACTCGAAAGTCGAAAACGAGTGTATTAATGCAGTACTTGATTTTATATTGTCTGACACAAACCGATCGTTCGTAACGCCCAAAAGTAAGACAAGTTATTGATATGAAACTACGAGAGCTCGCTTCGACGGAGATGGCCTTGTTTATAGGTGGGGGGGACTTGCCATCATTAGTGGTAGAATCATTAAACAAAAGAGGAATCCCATTTATACTTGTGTGTTTTGACGGTACGAAGATAAACATTCCTGTCGCTCAGAGAACGGTATTAAATGCCAGTTTCGCAAATATTGCCCAATTATTTGACGATTTAAAAAAAATGAATATTAAAAAAGTCGCATTTTGCGGCTATGTTACGCCTCCTCAAATCGAATTTAAGAAAATCGACTCAAATTCACATAGTATTCTCACTAAGCTCACTTCTAAGTTAGAAAAAGGTGACTCAGTTTTGTTTGATGAAGTCGTTCATCAATTCAGGAAAAGGTGCTTGCAGATCATAAATTTGTTTGAATTAATTCCTACCGCGTTTGCAAAACAAGGGTTCTTAACGAAAAGGCGACCCTCAGAAGCTGATATAAGAGATACAATTCGTGCTGAACAGTTGTTTTCTATAATTTCGAAAGCCGATTTGGGTCAAAGTTTGGTTGTTGAAGATGGAGTGTGTTTAGGTGTTGAAACTTCACCTGGTACTGATGCGTTACTTGGTTTCATATTAAAAATTGTCAGAAAAAAGGATAACAAACTAAAGCTGAAGACGGGAGGTGTACTTTATAAAGCACCAAAGAGTGGTCAGAGCATGTTAATAGACATACCCGTAATCGGCGAAAAAACAGTTAGAAATGTAAAAAAATCTGGTTTGAACGGTATTGTATTGAAAGAACAAAAAGTAATAATTTTGAATAAAGAAAGAACCCTGAAACTAGCTAACGACCTGGACATTTTCATTTGGTCAAAGTGAGACGTGAAAAGAGAATATGAAGGTTTTACTTATAACTACAGAGCCATCGGGAGACAAACTTGGAGCTAACTTGATTGATGGCCTAAGGAATGAATTTGGAAGTTCTAGGGAAATTGATCTTCAGGGCATTGGTGGCCCATTGATGCAAGAGCGCGGGTTGCTCCCATTATTTGATTATGAAGATTTGTCGGTGATGGGGTTTTCTGAAGTGGTTCCGAAGCTTTTCCATTTGCTAAAGATTATTAGACGTATTAGCAAATACGCAATCGCATGGCAGCCGGATGTCGTTATTACGATTGATAGTCCTGACTTTTCTTTAAGGATCGCAAAATCCATAAAAAAATCCTCCCAAACAACAAAAATAGTTCATTACGTTTTACCAAGCGTTTGGGCTTGGAGACCAAAACGAGCACGAAGAATGTCGAAATTTGTTGACCACGTATTGGCTATCTTACCTTTTGAGCCGCCTTACATGCATAATGTTGGTGTAAGTTGCGATTTCGTAGGGCACCCTATCGTGTCAGAGGAACTTCCGAGTAATAAAGAAATTCGTTTGTTTAGGAACTCACTGGGTATTTCGACTAACACACCTATCGTTTCGATTTTGCCCGGATCAAGGAAAAGTGAAGTAGAAAGAATGATGCCGTTATATTGTAAAATGATGAGTATTGTGACAGTTAAATTTCCGAGTCTGATTTTTATAATTCCTTCTTTAAAAGGGGTATCTAAATTAGTAGACAAGCAGATTTCAAAATGGAAACTACCCGTGATCCATTTGACCGAAGACCATAACCCTCTTAGGTTCGAACAGCAAAAAAAAGTATTATTCAGTACTTCATTAGCAGCCGTTGCCACTTCTGGAACAGTATCTTTAGAATTAGCTAAAATGGGGGCGCCGACAATAGTGTGCTACCGAGCTTCTCTATTTACTGAACTGGTATTAAGGTTATTGGTAAATTTAGAGAGTGCTACATTAATCAATATATTGAATAATCGTCTTGACATACCAGAACTGTTGTTTTCGAAATGCACTTACCGCAACATAAGCGCAGTATTAATTTCATTGCTATTGGACGATAAAAAAGCTGAGGAGCAACGGAAGGCAGTGAATAACGCTATGATGCTACTAGGTTTGAAGGGAGTTGACCCAAAACTCCGAGCCGCGAGATCGGTACTTGGATTCTTAGAGCATGTTAAAGCGTGATAAAGCTTCTTATCTTTTATCCAGCCCAATATAATCGCGATAGCCATAACCAGTATATAGTTGACGAGGTCTACCTATTTTATTTTGTGGATCAGATAGCATCTCTTTCCACTGGCTTATCCAACCGACGGTACGTGCTAGTGCAAAAATAGGAGTAAACATTGAGGTAGGAAACCCGATTGCATCCAAAATAATACCAGAATAAAAATCTACATTTGGATAAAGTTTTTTCTCGATAAAGTATCGGTCCTCTAAAGCAATTCGTTCTAATTCTATGGCCACCTGCAGTGTAGGATTGTTCTCTATCCCCAATAAACTTAATACTTTATCTGCACTTTCCTTCATTACTTTAGCCCTAGGATCAAAGTTTTTGTACACTCGATGACCAAAGCCCATTAAACGAAATGGATCCTGCTTATCTTTTGCACGCGCTATAAACTCCGGAATCTTATCCACAGTTTGTATTTCTCTCAACATATTAAGACAAGCTTCGTTTGCACCGCCGTGTGCCGGCCCCCACAAACAGGCTATTCCAGCGGCTATGCACGCAAAGGGGTTTGCTCCAGATGAACCAGCGAGCCTGACTGTTGATGTCGATGCGTTTTGTTCGTGATCTGCGTGCAGAGTAAAAATTCTGTCCATAGCCTGAGAAATTATTGGATTTATGGTGTAGTTCTCAGCAGGCACTGCAAAGCACATATGAACAAAGTTTTCCGCGTAAGAAAGATCGTTACGCGGATAAACGAACGGTTGTCCAATGGAGTATTTGTAGGCCCAAGCAACTATTGTGGGTAATTTTGCAATCATCCGAATGGATGCAACCTCTTTTTGCCAATCATCGTTTATGTCAGTACTATCTTGATAGAACGATGACATTGCACCTTGAACACCACAAATTATCGACATTGGATGAGCAGAGCGTCGAAAACCACGATAGAAATATCTTATTTGTTCATGAAGCATTGTATGTCGCGAAACTCTTAGGTCGAAATCTTTTAACTCAGCTTCCGTAGGTAGCTCGCCATATAAAAGCAAATAACAAACCTCTATGAAACTTGATTGCTCAGCCAATTGTTCAATGGGATAACCTCTGTAAAGAAGTTGACCTTTTTCTCCATCAATGAAAGTTATAGCACTTTCGCATGCGGCTGTTGACGTGAAACCAGGATCAAAGGTAAAGGCACCCGACTCATTATATAAGTTTCTTATATCTAAAACCGTCGGTCCTTCAGACCCGGTTAGTTTTGGTAATGTAATCACTTTATTACCAAGTTTTAATTCAGCCATATTTCTTTCTTCTGACATCTTTTAACCTTTAAACCAGCGAGTATAATTTAAATTAATGGGTTCCATTTATTTTTAATCCTTGCCGTTTCTATAAATGGCTCTATTTACTTTAAAACATCTGATAATCGAGCAAGTGTTTCTTCCTTACCAAGTACGGTCATTATTGATGCTATGCTAGGGGAGTTCTTGCTCCCCGTTAACGCGACTCTGAGAGGTTGCGCCATTTGATGATACTTAATGGTCTCTTTCTCGGTAAAATCTTTCAGTTTTGTCTCAAGGTCCTGCTCGTTCCACTTAACACTACCCAATTGTGAAGTCAATCTTCTCACAATTTTTAAGCTTTCAACGCTCAAAAATACTGACAAGTCATTTGGTATTTCAATTGGGCGCTTTTTCAGAAAGAAATTAAAGTTCTCATATATATCAAAATAAGTCTTAGATCTATCTCTCAAGAGGTACATTGAATTTTTTAATGATTTTTTATCCCTCTCATTTAAAGAGTGAAGCTCTTGAGCTTCGATAAAGTTAGAAACAACACGTGTTAATGTGTTGAGATCTGTTGAAATGATATGTGACTTTGAAACATTTTCTAATTTTTTCAAATCAAATCTTGATGGGCTTCTACCAATTTCACTCAAAGAAAAGCTAGTGGGTGAAGTCTCTAAAGAGAAAGACTCTGACGCAAAATCACTACACCCTAAGCCAGCTAGATAGTTAGTTATAGCTTGATAAGGAAATCCCATCTTTTGGTATTCGAGAATACTCAAAGCACCGTGCCTCTTTGATAGTTTTGTTCCATCAGCTCCATGAATTAGTGGTAGGTGAGCAAATTCTGGGATATTCCAATTCATGGCCTTATAAATTAATAATTGTCGCGCTGAGTTAGTTAAGTGATCGTTACCACGAATAATATGGGAAATATTCATATCATGATCGTCAACTACTACAGCCAACATGTAAGTAGGTGAACTGTCCTGTCTCAGAATAATGAGGTCATCCAGAGTATCATTTTTCCATTGCAGATTACCCATAATTTGATCTTTGATGTTAGTCGCGCCATGCTCAGGGGCTTTTAAACGCACAACAAACTTTTGGTTCTTTGGTCCTTTGCCAATTCTATCACGCCATGGAGACTTAAATATTGTACTGATTCCGGACCGTCTCGCCATAGCTCGGTGCTCCTCAATCTCTTCCCGAGATGAGTAACACTTATAAGCTTTGCCGTCCTTAAGGAGAATGTCCGCAATTTCTTTATGCCGATCAAACCTATCTTTTTGATAAATAATACTGTTATCCCAATGTAAATTTAACCACTGAAGGCCTTGGATAATAGTTTGAACTGCTTCTTTCGATGATCGAATGGCGTCAGTGTCTTCTATCCGTAATAGAAACTTTCCTTTGAATTTTCGTGCGTATAACCAATTGAATAGAGCAGTTCTTGCGCCACCAATATGCAGCGAGCCTGTTGGTGAGGGTGCAAACCTTGTTATAACTTCTTTCCACATAACATTCCCAAACGAACTGCATTAATAAAATAATCAGAAAGTTTCTTTTTTTTGGTTTACAAAGTTTAGAGAGTAACTACGGTCACTTTTAAAGTTAAGTTAACTAATTGTAAATTAATTTAATAACGTCTTAATAGACCAACCAAGCGACCTTGTATTTTTACTTGATCACTATGGAACTTTTGAGTTTTGAAGTTTGGGTTTGCTGCCTCTAATTCAACCGTGTCACCCTTTTGCTTTAGCTTTTTCAATGTTGCTTCTTGATCTTCGACCAAGGCTACAACAATATCTCCATTATTCGCAATATTTTGCTGCTTTATAACTACGATGTCACCATGATTTATTCCTTCTCCAATCATTGACTCGCCTTTCACTTCCAGTGCAAAATGTTTACCTACGCCTATCATTGAATTCGGGATCGAGACATGGGTTGAAATTTCTTCTATTGCATCAATTGGCAATCCGGCGGCAATATTTCCTATAAGCGGAACTTTATAACTATCTAATTCTAATGAGTAATGTGTAGAATTGTTAATTCTTATAGAGTCTTCTTTATTTTTTTGTTTTGTTCCAAAGTATGAGTCCGGCGGTTTTTTTATTACTTCTAACGCTCGAGCCCTGTGGGGTAATCTTCTAATAAAACCTCTTTCCTCCAATGCCGTGATGAGTCGATGTATTCCAGATTTCGACTTCAATCCTAGTGCTTCTTTCATTTCATCGAACGATGGAGATACCCCATTATTGTTTGTACTTTTACAAATAAATTCTAGCAGTGATAATTGTTTATTTGTGAGCATTTTATTTTCCTCGAATTTATACTATCTTTGTTCTATACTTGTTCTCTTTTTGTGTCAATCTGTATAGTTCATAATTGGTATGTAAGGGACTAATTCGCCCTCTCCTCGAGCTCTATCATTCGCTGGCCTTAATAGCAGAGCATTAGCCGCGGAAAGGTCCCTTAACAAGTAACTGTCTTGCCTATTAAATCCTTTGATCATTATTTGTCCTGATTTGTTTGTGGTTCTTGCCCTCATATAGTGCTCTCGTATCCCATTCGGAGGCAACGGAGTTTGAAGAAAACCAAAGTCGATTTTAGCATCTGCATTTTTTAGTCCAAGCATTTTCCTTATAACCTCTTGTACAATCACCTGACAGCATATTAATGCTGAGACGGGGTTCCCTGGTAAAGCTATCAATGGGGTGCCCCTTAACAGCCCCCCCATTAAAGGCTTTCCAGGGCGCATCGCAACCGAATCGAACAACAATTTTAACCCTATTTTTGTTCCTGCAGATTTTATTAAGTCATATTTCCCAACTGATGCACCTCCAACCGTAATTATCAAGTTGAAGCTCATCGCGGTTCTTAAAGTTTCACAGATTGAAGAAATATCGTCTGAAACAATAGGGAAAATCTCAGGAGCTGCTCCGAAACTCTCTAACATTGCGCTTAAACCATAGCTGTTAGAAGACACAACTTGGTTTTCACCTAATATTTTTCCAGGTTCTGAAAGTTCATCGCCTGAAGTTATTAGGGCAACTCTTGGCTTTACATATACCGATATCCTATCGAAATTCATTGCGGCAATAAGAGAAAGAGTTTGCGGTGTTAATCTAGTTGCCGCTGGTAATTTCGTATTGATTAAGAAATCACTGCCCTTACTCCTAATAAAATTGATATTTTCTATTTTATTTTTTATCTTAATGAAGTCACCGCTAGTCTGAACGTCTTCTTGGATTATTATGCATTCTGCTCCCTTTGGTAATGGCGCACCGGTGAAGATTCTAACTGCTTCCCCTGCATTGACGTCTTTGATTGATTTTGAACCCGCCGCTACCTCTCCAACAACCTTCAATTGGTGTCCTTTGCGCCTATCTCTTATCTTTATAGCGTAACCGTCCATCGCGGATGCGTCAAAGGGAGGGCTGTCTGTCTTCGAAAATATATCTTGCGCTAGCACACGATTCAAACAATGTTGTATCTCCAAAATTTCTGTTTTCCCAGCTGTTATAATCTCTAATAGACGGCATACCGCCTCTGCTTTTTTTATCATTTCTTATTATCGTATCTTTTATAGGTGCCTGATTTACCACCAGTTTTAAGAATTAGCTTTATGTCAGAGATCAGCATTGATTTATCAGCAGACTTTAGCATGTCATAGATTGTCAGAGCTGATACTGATACTGCAGTTAGAGCTTCCATTTCTACACCCGTTGAACCGACTGACGATACAGATGCTTTTATGTTAATATCGCCTAATTTGGAGTCCACACGAAATTCAATATTTACACTAGAGAGATTTACTGCATGGCACAGTGGTATTAGCCTTGAGGTGCTCTTAGCCCCCATAATGCCGGCTAATCTCGCAACGCCTAAAACATCGCCTTTCTTAGACGTTCCTTTTTTTAATAAATCTATAGCTATCTTATTGACCTTAATCTTACCTACCGCGATTGCTGTGCGTTTAGTAACTCCTTTACTAGACACGTCTACCATATGCGCAGAACCAGTTTGGTCAAAATGAGTTAACTTAGCCATATTTCCTCATTTAAATAACATTCAACATTTCAGAAATTGCTTTCTTAATATTTTTTTTTCGCATTAAGCTTTCTCCTATTAAGAAAGAATTAACACTATGTCTATTTACTCTTTCTAAATCTTTAAATGTAAAAAAACCAGACTCGGATACGATATGATAGTCTTTAGGAATTTTTTGTGCCAAGTTTTCCGTGGTAGTTAAATTTACCTCAAAAGTATTTAAATTTCTGTTATTAATTCCAATCAGTTTTGATTTGAGTTGTAGGGCTTTTTTCAGTTCTCTTTCGTTGTGGACCTCTAGCAAAACATCCATACCCCATTTAAAAGCTTCACTCTCCAATTCAGCCGCCTGCTGGATGGTCACATCAGCTAGAATAATTAGAACACAGTCGGCTCCCATTGCCCTCGACTCTACAATTTGATATGGATCATATAAGAAGTCTTTCCGCAAGGTGGGCAATTTCGAAGATTCCTTGGCTTGTTTCAAATATTCACCTTTACCTTTAAAACTAGGAAAGTCAGTTAATACGGACAGGCAAGCTGCTCCGCCCTTTTCATATGCAGATGCGATGTTAGACACATTAAAGTTTGGACGGATTATACCTTTAGATGGCGATGCTTTCTTTATTTCGGCTATTATTCCAAAGTGTTTCCTATCAAGGGCTAGGTTAATCAGTGCGGCCGCAAATCCTCTTGGAGGCTCAACAGTTTTGGCTTCGAGCTCAAGAGACTTTAAAGGCCGCAATTTCTTTGACTCCTTTATTTCTTCCAGCTTATAGTTTCTAATCTTTTCTAAAATATCCTCAGCCATTTACTTTCCGCAAGAAACTTGTACCAACTTTTCCAATGTTAAGCGAGCTGCTCCCTTATCAATTGCTTCCATTGCTAATATGACGCCATCACGAAGATTTTTCACTTTCTTCACAATAACCAATGCTGCTGCTGCGTTATAAAGAACGGCATCGCGATAAGCGCTCTTTTCACCAGACAGCAATGCTCGTAATGCATGAGAATTCTCAGTCGGGTCACCTCCAATTATTTCTTCTAGCTCATGGGAAGGAAGCCCTGCATCCGACGGTGAAATCTCAAATTCTTTAATGACACCTTCAGACAGTGACGTAACATATGATTTCCCACATATTGACAGCTCGTCAGTCCCGTCGTCTCCATGCACTATCCAGGCGCTCTTTGTCCCCAAAACTTTAAGAGCTTGCGCCATAGGTGCTAGTAAATCTTTGCTAAATGCACCGGTAAGCTGATATTTAACATCCGCGGGGTTAGTTAGGGGGCCTAATATATTAAAGATCGTCCGACTCTTGAGCTTTTGTCTCGCTGGCATCACATGTCTGACCGCAGGATGATGGATCGGTGCCATCATAAAACCAATATTCGCAAAATGGAATGAACTCTCAATCTTTCTGGGTTCGAGCATAACATCGACTCCCAAGTATTGAAGAACGTCCGCAGCCCCTGACTTTGAAGAAATATTCTTATTTCCGTGCTTTGCGACGCAAACACCGCAACCCGCTACCACGAGGGCGGCTGCAGTAGAAATATTAAGCGTCCCTTTGCCATCACCTCCCGTTCCAACGATATCGATCGATCCTTCTGGTGCCTTGACTTTCACACATTTCATTCGCATGACTTTTGCAGCAGCTATGATCTCCTGTACGCTTTCTCCCCGATTCTTTAAGGCAAGAAGAAACTCACAAATTTTTCCATCTTCTATTTCTCCATTCATAATAACTGAAAACGCTGTTTGCGCGTCTTTATTTGACAATGCCGATTCTGAAGCTCTCTTAATTATTTGGTCTATAGAATTAATCATTATGGTCTCTAATTTTAGCTAAAAAATTTTTCAACAATAGGTGTCCATACTCCGAGGCAATTGATTCAGGATGAAACTGCACGCCATATATCGGTTTGGTCTTATGTTGCAATCCCATTATCGTCCCATCTTTTATCCTAGCAGTAATTTGCAGGCAATCCGGAAGGTTTTTTTCGCTTACAATTAATGAGTGATATCGTGTAGCTCTAAATGGTGATGGGATTCCTTTGAAGACTCCTTGTGCGTTATGGGATATTGAACTGGTTTTCCCATGCATAATCGATTTTGCTGCAGTTATTTTTCCACCAAACACTTGGCCAATAGTCTGATGGCCTAAACAAACTCCAAAAACAGGAATGTTTTCATTACTAGCCATTCTTGTCAATTCAAGGCAAATCCCCGCCTTATCTGGGTTGCATGGGCCTGGTGATATGATTACTGCCGTTGGTGGATCTTTCTTAATGTCACTTAATGAAACGAGATCGTTCCTTTTTACAGACACCTCAGCTCCAAGTTCTCCTAGGTACTGTACCAAGTTGTAAGTGAACGAGTCGTAATTATCGATAAGTAGTATCATTTCGAACATTAAGCTTTATCGTTAGAAAGTCTGTTCCTTTGTATGTTGAATAACTTATCAAATAAAGTTACAATTAACAAATATGATTTTTCAAACTTCTTGGAACATTTAATGAGGTTTTCTATAAACCATTTTGCAAAAGGCTTTTTGATTGGCTTGTTTTTTTGGCTGGTGATCACGGGAGTGTTTGTTTTGGTAGGTTATTAACTTAATCTTTAAAGAGTACAAAGCTTTTTGCCTCTTTAGCTGCCGTTAGTAGTGCTTTTGATTTATTGACTGTTTCAATGAACTCATCCTCTGGTTTGCTATCATTCACTATTCCACCTCCAGCTTGGATATATAAAGTAGAGTCTTTTATTATTCCTGTCCTTAGTGCAATGCATATATCCATCTCTCCATCCGACCCAAAGTACCCTATACCACCACCATAAATGCCTCTTTTTTCTGTCTCCAATTCATCGATGATTTCCATTGCTCGTACCTTGGGAGCGCCTGAAACCGTACCCGCAGGCAAACCAGAAAGCAAGGCAGACAGAGCATCCTCGCTATCAAGTAACTCTCCCTCTACGTTCGATACTATATGCATTACGTGACTATATTTTTCTACCACGAATTGCTCTGTTGGCTTCACGGTCCCTATCTTGGAAACCTTCCCTGTATCGTTTCGACCTAGATCTAGGAGCATCAAATGTTCAGACCTTTCCTTAATATCTGAGAGAAGCTCCTTCTCTAGTAATTTGTCTTCAGCGGTTGTTTTTCCACGAGGACGCGTACCTGCGATTGGTCGTATATTTACTGTTCGATTTTTTACTCGGACCAAAATCTCGGGGCTAGCTCCGATCACTTGATATTTTCCCAGATTAAAAAAAAACATGTATGGAGACGGATTAGTTCGTCTCAACGCCCTGTATAAAGAAAATGGAGGAAGAGTGAAAGGTATCTTCCAACGTTGACTTAACACTACCTGAAATATGTCACCTCCTAGAATGTAATCTTTTGCTTTTTTAATAGATGCAAGATACTTGTTCTTTGACACGTTGCTGGTCGGTTTGTACTCGAAGTTTTCCATTCGCGAGCGGACTGTTTGCTGTTTCAATTTTGAAGACAAAACACTGTTGATTGCCGCAATTCTACTTACGACATCGTTATAGGCCTCTGTTGATTTAGCGAAGAAATTTTGTCCCCAAACTGGGCATACAATGTTCATTTCGCCTTTCACTCCGTCAATAATTAGAACGGAACGTGGTCTTAGAAGAAGTGCATCTGGAAGGTTCAATGTATCTCTATTTATCAAAGGTAGGTTTTCTACTAGCCTAATCATATCATACCCTAAAAAACCGAATAAACCGGCAGCCATCTTAGGTAGTTCTTCGGGCAGTTCAATTTTACTTTCTCGGATTAATTTGCGTAGTGCATTAAGAGGAGTCCCCTGACAAGCTTCTTCTTTAAAATTCTTGGTTTTTAGATCGCGAAATATTCTACTTTTGGTACCTGAACACTCCCAAATCAAATCTGGATCCATACCGATAATTGAATACCGGCCCCGTATCTCTCCTCCCGTTACAGACTCAAGAAGAAACGAATTTTTTTTTGCTTGTGTTAATTTTAACATTATTGAAACAGGGGTATCGAGATCGGCCGGTATACGTTCATAAACAACCTGATTTTCATTCTGTACAAATTTATTTTCAAAAGTCTCAAAAGAGGAGATTGTCATTTTAGTCCTTATTCGAAACGACCTATAGTGCTGTTAATCATGTTTTGATTAATTTCCATATCGTATTTTTTTTGAAAAGCACTTAACATTGTATTTATCAAGTCTTTGTTCAAAGACGCCTTATAGTCTGAAGTTATTTGCTCTTTAATGACTTTAGCATCCTGCCCTTCTAGGGAAGGCTCAATGGTTTTTATATGCTGAACTAAGTTTAAAGTACTCCCACTTACATCAATAGCTATATCCATTTCGTTTAGCTCGAAAATAGTGTTGATCGTATCATCGGTCAAATTGTTGGAAATTTTGAAGCGTGACAATTTTGTTTCTTTTTTTGCGGAAGGTAAATAATTAAATTTATGTTCCATAAGTTTTTTGTCTTCAACTTTTAAAACAATGTTTTTTCCTAACTCTTCTAATTTGTCGGACAATTCAAAACTTTTTAGTTTATCAACAATTTCACTCCTAACTTCCTCAAGTGCGCTTGTTGACCCATCTATTTCCGCGTCCAACCTTACGGCAAAAACTAAACCATTTTCAGACGAAATTAGATTTGAAGGATACTCGTCAGCTGAGTTGGCTGCTTCTATAAACTCAATAACGTTTATCGGTGCGGGTAGTGTTAAGTTAGGGTACATTTCTATGTTTCCCAGAAGCATTTTCGTTGCTCCTGCGATCTCCTCTAAACTTACACCTGCCGCTAGTTCATTTTCAATAGTTGTAGAAATGGTTAACAATTCAGTTTCCGACTTTTGTAGTGCAATATCTTTTTTTATCAATTTCTTTACTTCATTGTTGCTCAATGATTCTGCTGGAATTATATGATTCACACGATAAATTACATAACCCACTTCGGTCTGATATGGACCAAAGATACCTAACTCTGGCGACGCAAACACCTCGCTTTTAGCTGCCGCTTCTAGATCAGATTGCTCTACCTCACCCAAAGATATATCCTCCGCTAGTAATCCTCGTTCAGCGATCACAGTTTCGAATTCATCTTCTAGCGCTTTCCCACTATTAAAAAAATTGCTTGCCGATTCACTATCCATGAAAAATATTTGATCAATGTCGCGCTTTTCAGAGGAGCTATAACTGGCACCGTTTATCTTGAACGCTTCCTCTATTTCTTCTTCTGAAACAATCTGATCTGTTGATAACTCTTCCGGGGTCAGGTAAATGTAGCTTACTTTTCGACCAGGTGGCTTTCTAAATAATTCAGCGTTTTCTTTATAAAAATCTGCGATCGCATCGTTCGATGGCTCCGTAAGATTTAACTCCAAATCCTTTGCGTTAAAAGAAACAATTTCAACTATCCTTTCCTCTAGAATGTACTTAGTCATCAGGTTAATTACATCTAATGGGACAGGGTCCTCTGTCTGCGTGGCGGAAATAATTATATTACGTGTAAGATCATCACGAACCATCTCTTCATATTCTCTTGGTTGCAAATTTATTCTTTTCAATACAGTTGAATATTTTTCTTTGTCGAATTCACCTCCGATGTTCAAAAAAGCTCTGTTTTGTTGTATCTCACTAATTACAGCTTTATCGCTTCGAGAAATGCCTAGGTCATCACCAAGTTGGTTGAACACCATAGAGCTTAAAAGATTTTGAAGAGCTCTATGGCTTGCCCCGAGGCTTTTTGCTTGTTCGAATGATATCTGACTACCTAACTGAGTTGATAAAAAGTTGATCTCTTGCTGAATAGCTCTGACATAATCTTCTGGTGAAACTTTTTGGTCCCCAAATTTAGCGATGTAATTGTTTCCAGAAGACCTTATAACATCTTGAATGCCGAACCCTGCTAGTCCAATCACCAAAATCACTACGATCAACCAGGCAAAAACTTTTGAGGTTTTAGAACGCATTGCTGCCAAAAAAATATCTCCCAAATTGTTTACACGTAATGTCTTTCTAAAGAAGACTAAAAGTAGACGCAATAGCCTGCTTTACACGTATTAAATTATTTTGACAAAGACAATATTTAACCTTTGATAAAAAACGAAAGTTTGGTTTTGTCAGATCCAGTGATTTTGTTAGCATGGATCCCCAATTTAAATATGTACAACTGTTTTTCTTAAAATTTAATAGTCAATTTCCGAAACAAATTTTGCTTTTTCCGAAATAAATTGAAATCGCGTTTCTGGATTTTTTCCCATTAGACGATGGAACAATTCCTTTACGTTGTCGAGCTCATTTAAATTTAATTGGACTCTTATTAATCTTCGAGAGGACGGGTTCATCGTTGTTTCTCTTAATTGTTGTGGATTCATTTCTCCCAAACCTTTGAACCGACTGACCTCCATTCGGCCCTTTTCTTTCAAATTCTTTTCAATAATGGTTCGTTTTTCGCCTTCAGAACTGGCATAGAATGATTTTCCAGCTCGAGTTAACTTGTAAAGAGGAGGAACAGCAAGATAAAGGTACCCTTGGTCTACCAGTGGTCTCATCTTGGTAAAAAAGAATGTCATCAGCAATGCTGCTATATGAGCTCCGTCAACATCTGCATCCGTCATTATTATAATCTTTCCATAACGTAAACTATCAATATCAAATTTATTTTCTGTTCCAACTCCAAGTGCCAAACACAAATCCAGTATTTCTTGATTCTGTGACATTTTTGATGATGAAGCGCCTAGAACATTTAATATTTTTCCCCTTAGGGGAAGTATAGCTTGAGTTTTTCGATCGCGAGCTTGTTTAGCACTTCCTCCTGCACTATCACCCTCTACTATGAATAACTCGGTGTTGAGACGACTTTGATCTGAGCAATCGGTTAATTTACCGGGCAACCGAAGCTTCCTTACTGCGCTTTTTCTTTGGGTTTCTTTTTCGGCTTTTCTTTTCAACCGATCGTCTGAGTGCGAGATAATAAAATCTAATATGTCATGAGCAGTCTTCGTGTCAGAGGCAAGCCAATTTTCGAAGTGATCCTTAACGGTCAATTCGACCAGTTTCGATACCTCTGATGTAGCTAAACGATCTTTTGTTTGACCTACAAATTCAGGCTCCTTAATAAAAACCGATATGATTGCGCAAGCTCCCGCTACAACATCCTCTTTAATAATTTGAGACGTTTTTTTGTTTCCGGTTAGTTCACCAAAAGATTTAAATCCTCTTAAAATCGCATTCCAGAAACCAATTTCATGAGTACCACCCTCACTAGTGAGTATTGTATTACAGTAGGATAACATAAAACCGTCTTTATTTGGTGACCAGTTGACTGCCCAGTCAATTAGGCCTGCTGAGCCATTCTTAAACTTATCTGCGAAGTTTATTTTTCCAGAGAATGAAACCAGTGCAAAAGTTTTGCTACTCTCTAAACATTCGTTCAAGAAGTCTACCAAGCCACCAGGAAAATGAAAACTTGCACTTTCTGGGGTGTCATCATTAGTTTTAATACAGGTTTTTTCGCACTCCCAGTTTATCTCAACTCCTGAGAACAGGAACGCTTTGGAACGTGACATTTTGATCAACGTTTTTGGTTTAAAATAGGCGTCACTGCCAAATATTTTTGGGTCAGGTTTGAAGGTAATTTTCGTGCCACTCTTCTTTTTTACTTTTTTTATATACTCCAGTTTACTGGTGGGAACACCGCGGCAGAATGACTGAACGAACAGCTTATGATCTCTTATTACCTCCACTGACAAAAAGACTGACAATGCATTGACCACAGATACTCCTACACCATGCAATCCTCCGGAAGTTTGATAGTTTTCTCCAGAAAACTTTCCACCCGCATGCAAAGTGCAAAGAATTACCTCAAGTGCAGACTTATTAGGAAATTTTGGATGAGAATCTACTGGAATCCCCCTCCCATTATCAATTATGGTCACGGAAAAATCGGGGTTTAAAGAAACCTTTATCCTATCGGCATGTCCGGCTACGGCCTCATCCATGGAGTTGTCTAAAACTTCTGAAACCAAGTGATGCATTGCTCTTTCATCGGTTCCACCGATATACATGCCTGGCCTTTTTCTTACAGGCTCTAGACCCTCAAGAATTTCAATGGAGGAGGCATCATATACTTTAAACTTATTCTCGCGGTTCATTTTTCTGGATATATCTCTGTGTAATGCGTGCTAACTAAATATGCTGTGGAGTTGAATTCTGAGCCCAATATATAGAGAAAATTTCTTTAAAAGATAGACTTTTTTAGTAATTTGAATAATTTCTTGTTTAAAACTTGAATAATTTGTTTCTGGAAAATAAGTTTTTAGAATAATTAAAATGTTTTTGAGATGAGTAAAAATGCCTTATATTTGTCAGAAAGTTTTGCCAATTTCGCCATGGGTAGAGGAGAGAACGAGACGGCTTCCCGGAACTCAACAAATCAAAGATGGGAAATGCTTTCTTGTCGATGACGCTTTTGCTTCTCAAATGAAGTATAAGGAACAACTTTTATCTACAAAAAAAGACTGCGTCTATAAAAACTTTTTTCAAGACGACGAGTTATTAAAATCTCTCCTAGAACACGTAATAGATGATTTAAAAAAAGATAAGAATTACCAAGTAAAAGGCGACACCATTACTCGACCTGACAACAAAGAAATTAATATTAATATGTCTGACTCGCTATTAACGGCGTCAATGTTGGTCCAAGAGGACATGTTAGTGTTAGTAAAAGAAAAAGGTCAACATGTTTTGAAAGCAGGAGTCTTGTGCTTTCCGGCTTCATGGACTCTCGAAGAGAAGATGAACCGGTCATTAACTTCTATTCATAGTCCCGTAGCTGAGTATGAACCAGGTCTGGCTAACCGTATTGAAAAAATGGTGACCAACCTGAGGCCAAACATTCATCTTTGGCGAGCAAATTTTTTGCTGTACGATGACTTTGAACTTTTTCAACCACGAAGAGAGAGGGATGAGAAAGGAAATCCGCATAAGACTATAGCAAAATTTTTACGTGTGGAGCGACAAACTTTCTCCAAACTGAAGAACAATGGCGCTCTTATATTTACTATACACACCTTTGTTATTCCATTTAATAAGCTAAGTGAAATGCAGCGCAGCACTATTTTGCCATATATTACTGCGCTTTAAACCCTAACTTGTATTTTTATCTAAAAGAAAAATTAACTTATCAACAGGAATAATACATGCCAAACTCAACTGGATGAGGAGTGTGTTCATAATTATGAATTTCTTCCCATTTCAGGTCCATGTAGCCTTCCAACTGATCAGTAGTAAATACATCGCCTGCCAAAAGAAATTCATGGTCATTCTCTAACGCGAGGATTGCCTCTCTTAAACTTCCACAGACCGTTGGAATTCCCTTAAGTTGTTCCGGTGGCAGGTCGTAAAGATCTTTATCGGCCGGTTCTCCCGGATGGATTTTTTGCTTTATCCCATCCAGTCCAGCCATAAGAAGTGCAGAAAAAGCTAAGTATGGATTTGCTGATGGGTCCGGAAATCTTGCTTCAACTCTTTTCGCTTTAGGGGAGTCTGCCCATGGAATTCTTACGCTGCTTGACCTGTTCCTAGCTGAATAAGCTCTGAGTACCGGCGCTTCGAAGCCAGGAATCAGACGTTTGTATGAGTTTGTAGAAGGGTTAGTGATAGCATTTAGCGCTTGTGCATGCTTTAGTAAACCTCCAATAAAAAATAGTGCTTCATCGGACAAATCCGCATATTTGTCCCCAGCGAACTGTGGACTCCCAGATTTCCAGATCGACATGCTTACATGCATACCAGTTCCGTTATCACCCGCAACGGGTTTTGGCATAAAAGTAGCCGATTTTCCGTATGCGTGTGCTACGTTGTGAATTATATACTTGTATTTTTGAAGTTCATCTGCTTGCTTTGTAAGAGAGTCAAAAATTAACCCAAGCTCGTGTTGACAAGAGGCCACTTCATGGTGGTGCTTGTCTACAGCCATTCCAACTCTTTTCATAGTAGACAGCATCTCTGACCTTATGTCTTGAGATGCGTCTGTTGGGTTAACTGGGAAATAGCCACCTTTCACACCAGGTCGGTGTCCCATATTTCCCATTTCGTACTCTGCGTCTGTATTCCATGATGCGTCCGTGGCATCAATTTCATAACTAACTTTGTTCATGGTGTTTGAGAATCTAACATCATCAAACAGGAAAAATTCGGCCTCCGGTCCAAAATATGCTGTGTCACCAATGCCAGTGGATTTTAAAAATTGTTCCGCTTTTATAGCAGTGCTTCGGGGATCTCTTTGATAAGGTTCCAAGGTATCAGGTTCTACTACGTTGCAATGTAAGCATAGTGTTTTTTCGGCATAGAAGGGATCCAGATACGCCGATTTACAGTCTGGGATCAATTTCATATCGGATTGATCTATTGACTTCCAGCCCGCAATAGATGAGCCATCAAACATGAACCCTGTACTGAGAAAGTCTTCATCAATTTGATCCTCTGACACTGTCACATGTTGCAACTTTCCCCGAGGATCGGTGAAGCGCATGTCTACATATTCGACTTCATTCTCCTTAATAGATTCAATTACTTTTTTCGTATCTGTCATAATTTTTCCTTTTTTTCTTGCGTTAGTTTCCGTCTAAAAAGTTTTTTGCGTCGTAGTAGATTATAATGCGTCGGTTCCCTCTTCTGAGGTCCTTATACGAATAGCTTGTTGAACATCTGAAACAAAAATCTTTCCATCTCCAATTTTACCCGTTTTTGCTGTATCAACTATTGTTGTGATTACTTCGTCCAATATATCATCTGTTACAACGACCTCGATTTTGACTTTAGGTAGAAAATCCACGACATACTCGGCCCCTCTGTAAAGCTCAGTATGTCCTTTTTGCCTTCCAAAGCCTTTAGCTTCCAAAACACTTAGGCCTTGAACCCCTATTTCTTGAAGGGCCTCCTTCACTTCATCAAGCTTAAACGGCTTTATTACCGCCTCAATTTTTTTCATCACGGCCTTCCTTTTCTGACTTTTATCATTTTCATAAGTATCCATGCGAACTTAGCAGTCAATCCGCCCTCGACCCACTTAACTTGTCTTACGGTTGACCCCTCTTTGACAAAAAACAATTGTGGGATCAACACCTGTCATTACAAAAATAATGGAAAGCTTTAATTTACTAATTTTTGTGATTAAATTTTAGGCATACTGAGTGGAGGTTCGCAAATAATCGAGTGTGCTAATAGCTGAATAGTAAAATTTTTTTAAAAAGTTTTTTTAAACTCTAGAAACTAAGTACGTTAAATGGTATCCAAACGTAGAGCGGGTGTGGCGGAATTGGTAGACGCACCAGATTTAGGTTCTGGCGCCGCGAGGCGTGGGGGTTCAAGTCCCTCCACCCGTACCAGTTAAGGGAAGATAGATATATTTATTGTAAGGGCTGTTTCGCCACAAATATTGGGGAAATAGTTTTTTTTGCTCTGAAATAAGGGTTGCAACCGAATAAAGTTGTAATACTTAATTGAAAAACACAAAATTCTCTACCAAAAGTGATCATTGATCCGAGCATCTCGTTCTTCACTTCACCAAAGGTAAACATTTCAAAAAACAAATGTTCCAATAGTTGATTTAGTGAACTATTTAGGGTAAACCCCTTTCCTAAATAAATTAAAAGGAGAAAAGAATGAGTAATGAGGCAACGGACAGGCAAACACATGCAATCACGGGAAATGCGCTTTCAAGAGATTTCCAGTGGATCACTTTTACCGCTGTAATCGCGAATTCAGTGACCCTTTATCTCGTATCGTCTGAAACTGAAGCAAAGCTCGCAGTTTCAGCCGTAATAATAACAACTTTGTTATTTGCGTTGATAGCTGGTTTGAATCAGATGGATATGTTTAAAAACTGGATCGATGATATGGACGAGAAAGACATCAGCAGTAATTTGGGAAAATTCTTAACCAAAGCACCATTTGGTATGTGGAAGGGCGTTTACTCGGTCACATTTGTTGCGATTGCGGTGACTCAATTGTATGATTTGTGGAATTAAATTTTATTAAACGAAAAAGAAACTAAAAAAATACTTTGGTGCTTTTGGTGGGTGCCTAGTGTGGTCTATTGGATCAATCCAACAGCTCTTTGTATTACTTTTTCTCTTAAATCAACTTCCTTTCCAAGGTAGCGGTCCGAGGCTGATTGACACATCCATACAAGCGCTTTCGCAGGCCACTCCGGCGGAAAATGTTCAGACCAGTCAAGCTTACTTACAGGGTTTATTCCACTTAACTTTATTTCCTTTTGCATCTGGGTAGCCACCGTACCAGGTAAAAGGCTCATAGTACGAATCCCTCTCAGGCCATATTCCAGGTTTGTGCAAGCGGTTAGCATTGATAAACCCGCTTTAGATGTGCAATAGGCACTCCAAGCCTCGATAGAATTAAAAGCGGCACCCGAGCTAACTGAAATAATTGTTCCGCCTTTGTTTTTTAACATATGAGGAATGGCACAACGGTTACCATAAAAAACCCCTTTAATGTTAATATCTATAACTTTGTCCCAATCTTCTATACAAGCCTCGGTCAAATAAGCTATTGGCTTAATGGCCGCTGCGTTGTTTATGAGCACGTCTATTCTACCAAATATTTCTACAGTTTTTTTTACTGCTCTTTCTACGTCAGAAAATACCGAAACATCTCCTTGCAGAGCAGTAGCACTTTCACCTATTTCACTTTGCACCTTAATAAGAGACTTTTTATCTCGACCAAAGAGCGCAACCTTGGCTCCATTCTTAGCAAACTCTAAGGCTGCAGCTTTACCAATGCCTCGGCTTGCGCCGGTGATGAAAATAATTTTGTTAGACATGGTTGTCATGTGACACGTCCTTACGCAAGCGACACAGTCTGAAATACGTGTATAATATTATAAATATATTTTCGAGAACACACTTTTAAACCCTGCAGGATTTAAACCTTTTGTGTAGCGATTACGCTACACAGAATGAGTGGCCTTTTTTAAAAAAAATTATTGAATATATCGTCTTTAATTTATGGTTAATTTATTAAAAAGGCTAATCTAGGTTGATCTCAATAGCGATTTTCTTTGACAGTATGTACAAAAACCCAACTAATTATTAGTAGAGGTAAGCATATACCAAATGATATTTTAATTCCAAAAACTTCCGCAATAAAACCTAATAATGGAGGTCCAATAAGGAAAGTCAAAAATGATATTTGGGCTAAAGAAGCAACGTTTGCCGCAGCAGGCTTATCAGTCCTTTGCGCTGCCGCCGACATTGCCAACGGAAATATCACCGCTGTCCCGGCTCCCATTAGGCCAAAACCGATAAGTGCGAGAAAGGGGTGTAATGAAAAGCAGACAAAAATTAAACCAATAAGAGTCGCAATTATGGATGTACGACTCACTAGTTCAGAGCCGTAACGTGTGACAATCCCATCTGCAAAAAATCTGACCAAAAACTGTCCAAATGTACCTAATACAAACGCTAGACCGCTCAAGAAGGGTGGAGTGTTAAAAACATCTCGCATAAAAATTATAGACCAGTCTATCCCAGCCCCCTCTATAAGCATAGCGGGAAGTGTAAAAATTACCAAGGCAAGAACAGCATTGGAGGGAAGAACAAATAATGGACTTTCTTTAGTAACGTTTGGTCTAACTGGTGCAGGATTATAATTATAAGAAAATATAACCGTGAGCGTTGAGCAAGATACAAAAGAAATAATGAAATGAGTCATCAAACCTATTTGCAGTTGAGACAGAAACGCTCCCGCCAATCCAGCACTAAAAAAGCCAAGGCTCCAAAAAGAATGACTTCTATTCATAATTTTTTTACATGACGTATATTCCACGCGGTCGGCTTCCAAATTTACGGCTACCTCTACAACTCCAACGGCTAGACCTCCAAATGATAAGAACAAAAAAAGTGATGTCGGTCCGCTTGAGATGGAAGTAAGAATTAAAGAGCTTCCAATCATAGGAATTCCCAGACACAGAATGATTTTAACATTAAAAATTTTCAGAATTTTGTCTGCTAGCATTAATGAAACTTGTACACCTAATGGCAATCCTATCAAAGCAACCCCTAAAGCACTTTCTCCGATACTCAGTCGCATTTGTAAGTCGCTAAGACGAGGAAAGAAAGCGCCCATCGAAAATGAATATATAAAGAAAAAAAAATATACTTGATTCTGTGAAGATGAAAGTCGCATGGAATATGGTGAGGTATATTTTTTTAAAAATCAATTCTTCTTGAGTAATAAAGTTTAAAAAGTGCTAGTCTTAATGAGATTATGCTTGCGGAGTTCTAAAAAACTGTTCTTGGGATCCTTATGTCCCATTCTCGCGAATAAACCTCCTCATTTTTCTCAAAAGCTGAGATTCGTCCTTTTAAGAAAAAATTAAATTTATCGCACGAGGCTTGTAGTTGACTGCTAGTACTTACGATCCAACTTCCTCTTTCAAAGCTAAAGCTTGATTTATATTGTACAACGGCGGAAAGAGGGTCACCCTCTCTAATTGAATAACGTTGACTGTTTTTTGTACCGTAAGTTAGGTTAGAGTCTCGAAATCTGATTTTACCTCCGTCAAACGAAACTTTATAGATAGTTTCTCCAGATTTAATGTTCTTAATCACTTTTCTTGAGCCTCGAGCTGGGGCTATTAAATCATGGGGCGGCGGATCTTCAGCCAGAGGGGACTCAAATGGACATTTTATTTCTTCCCCATGCGACTTCTCGCGTGATGGAACACTCAGGTAGCTTTTCGAAAGATCGACCGTAATAGTTGCACGCTCTGCTACCGGCCACGCCATAGGCCATAGCTGTGTCGATAAAGCCAGCCGAAGTCTACGTCCTGGTTTTATAGACCACCCAGTATCGTTAAGAGGAATATTAACCCTTAATAATTTTCCTGGGATAATTTCAGTTAAGATTTCGCGACCTTCACGCTGTTTTAAATTAAGGACTCCATAAGTGATTAAAGTAGAGGTGCCGTCTGGTCCCACATCGCAAAGTCGTGCCGCAATCACACCGCATGTGCGATCACAAGAAAGGTTAAGATGTACCGTTGATGTTCCCAGAATATCTAGGGACTCAGTTAAAGGTTCGGTATCGAAGCATATTGACGCCGAATCGTCGTCTCGTTGATCTTGAGGCAATTCAGCGGTACCAGACACTGGCATATATTCTCCGGTTTTCAAACCTAAAGCTACCGACGAGCATATTTCAACATGACCAGTGCTTGTTTCTCCACTATTTGACAACTTGTTTGGTCCAAGACGGTAGGTGAGTGCCGAGATGTTGTCTGAGGGGTAATTTCTCTCAGTGACCCAACGCCCCGGTCTATTAGCGGAATTAGGGTCGGGCGCATGACTATCCTGTATATAAGCTATAAAGGCCGGAGCCTTCATAACATCATTATCGATCCCTTTTAACCAATAATCCCACCAATCAATTGCCAACTGGAGGAAACCTATCATTGGTCCGGGACCCCCGAGGTTTGGAAATACATGAGCCCACGCTCCCGAAATTCCCCGGAATGGAACCTGTAGGTTTCGCAATAGGCGAATCACCGTATTCGGCCAACAATCATTCCAGCCACTTATTGCTAAAACGGGCACGCGAATTTTATCTAAACTTTCGCAAACTGAGCCTTGCTTCCATGTATCATCACGAGTTTGATGTGTAAGCCACTTTTCTGCAAACATTGGCGTACCTTGTAATCTTTCAAACCACATATCACGCCAATTTTCACCTACTAAAGCAGGATCTGGTGGCCGTATACAGTAGCCGAACATTATTCCACCCCAGCCCAGACCTTGACCTGGGTAACATCCCCACAAATAGCCTCCGTCATCATAATACCGATCCACGGATGCCCCAACTGGGATTATTGCTTTCAGTGCATCGGGTTGTCTGACCGCAGTTTGCATGCTGGCGATCCCACCCCAAGATAACCCCATCATTCCAACTTTTCGGTTGCACCACGACTGATCGCAGAGCCACTCAATTACTTCTATGGTATCTTGTTGCTCCCGGGGTGAATATTCATCTATCATTAGACCCTCTGAGTCACCGTGACCTCTCATATCTGGTCTGATTGAAGCATAACCTCGGGCCGCAAACCATGCGTGATTGCGATGGTCTCTAATCGCGTAAGCATCTCTTTTACGGTACGGTATCATCTCCAGAATAGCGGGAACCGGGTGCGCTTCTGCGTCAATGGGCAACCAAATTTTTGCAGACAATCTTATCCCGTCAGACATCTTTATCCAGACGTGCTCGATGATTCGTATTTCATTAATGTTTCGATAAATATTTTCTACCCACTAGTTCGTTTGCCAGAACGCTTACATTTTTTTTACCTCAACAATGTCTCTTCAAAATTCCAATTGGAAATCTTACTAAAAACATTAGTGGTTTTAGTCCGTTTGGAGTTTAACCTAGCTTTTAAATTCTAATTTAAGACTTTGTATCCTCGTCCTATGAGACAGTTTCTTATAATAAGGTCCTGCTCGCCCAGCGCACCAGAAGTTCCTTCAGTTAGACCTGCCACTGCTCCTACTTTAGCCGTTCTTTTAGCATCATCTTTATTGCCCAGCGCTGAGCCGACTGCGGCTCCAAACAAGGCACCTGCAACCAATCCAGTTAGCGCGTCACCACCAACATCTATTTGCCCCGCGTATCTTCTACACTCATACAAATCATTTTGATATTGTTTCGAATCTACACCTTTAAGATCAGTGATTACTCTTGTAGGAGGCAATCCATCCCCAGATACGCAGGCGGAAAGCACAAAAAACACGACCATAAAGGCAGATAAAATTCTCTTTGACATAAAACACCTTTTCTCTGTCCCTCATCAGCCTATCAAATATGTAAAACAATGTGAACCGTTAATTAAATTCTATGCGTTTCTAAATTTATTTTGAAATTTTTTTCCGTTAATATAGAAGTCTAGAGCGTCAGATGGCTTAATTATGACATTTGTTAAATTAAAGAAAATATTTTTTTGATTTAGGGTCTAGATTTTTACATAGAGAGGGTGATTTTGTCTTTTCTTCATAAAATAATATTATTCTTATATCTAACATTTAGTAGTGTCAATTTATGCGATGCTAAGAGTTTAATGATCATGATCACAGATGATTCCTGTCCATATTGTCAAGCATGGGAACGAGAAGTGGGAAACATTTATCCAAAAACTGATTTTGCCAAAGAGTTCGAGTTAATAAGAATTTCCCTTTACACTTCGTTGAATGATTTTGCAGATAACGTGGAGCCTGCTTTCGGGACTCCGACTTTTATTTTCATAAGGGACCGGGTTGAAATTGGGAGAATTGAGGGTTTTAGTGATCCTGAGATGTTCTGGTGGCTAATAAGTGATATCGCTTATCCCCTAAAAATCTCCGGAGAATAGAGTTGTTTTTTTTGTAAATTTTATTGTATACAGAGAATCCTATTTTTTAGCTTATTCTGAAAAGAACTATTGTTAAATCTAGACCTAAAAAAATTAATTGATGTATTGAGTTATAAATATTAAAGAGTGTGTTATGAAAAAAGGTCGCAGTATTGAGATAAATAGGCGTTCGGCATTAGCTCTATTAGGGGCTTTTGGACTATCTGTCGCATCAAATAGGCCGCTATTTGCTTCCCCGGAGGATGTCGAAGCAATTATAAGTGATATTACGAGTGGTGCGGGGGCACCTATGTCGGATTTTTATTTGGATTTACCTGAAATTGCCGAAAATGGTAATCAGGTGAAAGTGGCGTTTGAAATTGACAGTCCAATGACGAACGAAGACCATGTAACTGAAGTCTATATTTTAGCTGATGGAAACCCAGCCCCAAGTGTTGCAAAGTTTACATTTAGCCCTGAAATGGGGGTCTGTGCAGCTACCACGCGAATGCGATTAGCCAAAACTCAAGATGTGTATGTTTTGGCGGCGTTTAATGATGGTCGATTTGGAATGGCGCAATCTACAGTAAAAGTGACTATTGGTGGATGCGGAGGGTAAAGTGGAGTAAATGAATGTCGTCGATTAAACCTAGAGGGAAAGTACCCAAAGAAGCATCAGCAGGTGAAGTAATAGAGATAAAAACATTGCTGAGGCACCCGATGCACAGCGGAAGAGTGAAAGACGCTGAAGGAAATAATATACCGAAGAACATCATTGAGAGTTTCTCAGTCAACTTTAATGGTTCCCGGATATTTAGTGTCAATCTGGAACCATCAATTTCCAGCAATCCGTACATAGTATTTCCTTTTAAGGTTAGCGTGTCTGGTACTTTTGATTTTTTGTGGGTTGAAGATACAGGTCAAGAATACAAAATGACCAAAAAGATAACGGTATCATAAGAAGATAATACCTGTAATGAATAAGACAACCAAACAAAGTTTTAGTGTAACGCGTCGAAAGGTCCTTTCTGGATCTTTAGCAATTGGCTCCGTTTCAGCATTGAGGACCTATGCTTCAGAGCAGAATTCCCTTAATCAACCTCCTAATGTTCCAGAGTGGACTTCATATCTTGGAGATGGTGTCGACGCCACGCCTTACGGATTGCCATCGGAATACGAAAGCGATGTAATTCGTAGAAATGTCGGTTGGCTGACCGCGACTACGGAGTCCTCTGTTAATTTTACACCATTGCAAGATTTGGAGGGGATTGTAACTCCAAATGGGTTATGCTTTGAAAGACATCACAGCGGTGTTGCTGAAGTCAATCCAAGTGACTTTCGGTTGATGATCAACGGTTTGGTTGACAGGGAAATGATTTTTACCTTGGACGATTTGAAACGATTTCCGCAGACAAATAAATTTTTCTTTCTTGAATGCGCGGCGAACGGCGGAATGGAATGGCGCGGAGCACAGCTGAACGGGTGTCAGTTTACATTTGGTATGATACATAACGTTCAATATACTGGGGTGAAGTTATCTGATTTACTGTTAGAAACTGGCATGAAAGCTAATGCGAAATGGATGTTGGCTGAGGGCAGTGACTCCGCCGGTTTAACTAGAAGCGTTCCAATCGAAAAAGTATTAGATGATTGTATGATTGCATGGGCAATGAATGGGGAAGCGCTGCGGCCTGAACAAGGGTACCCGGCTAGATTGGTTGTTCCTGGTTGGGAAGGGAATATGTGGATCAAGTGGGTTAGAAGGCTTGAGTTTGGTGATATGCCCTATATGACTCGGGAAGAAACCTCGAAATACACAGATCTGATGACTGATGGAAAGGCAAGAATGTTTACATGGGTGATGGAGGCAAAATCCGTCATTACTGCTCCAAGTCCAGAAAAATCTATTTTAAGTAAGGGTTTACATCAAATACGTGGGCTAGCCTGGTCTGGTAGAGGAAAGATAACCAGAGTTGACGTTTCTGTTGATGGAGGAAAAAACTGGACAACTGCAAAATTACACGGCCCAATAATGAGCAAGTCTCTTACTAGGTTTACGCTGCCTTTTGAGTGGCGTGGCGATGAATTATTGTTACAGTCCAGAGCTATAGATGAAACGGGCTATGTACAACCTACGATTAAAGAGTTGCAGAACATACGCGGGGTAAATTCGATTTACCATAATAACGCTATTGCTACTTGGTTGGTAAACAAGAATGGTACGGTTGACAATGTACGCCTGGGTTAAGATTATTCTCTTTTGTTGCGGTATAAGCTTTTCTTTATCTACAACCTTACATGCAGAAGGACGTACGTTTAATTTAGGAAAAATTGCCTCAGTGGAAGAAGTGATCGGTTGGGACATTGATGTTCGACCTGATGGTCAAGGGGCCCCTTTTGGGTCGGGGAACGCGTTTGATGGGGAAGAAGTGTACGCAGAGAGATGCGCTTTCTGCCATGGTGATTTTGGGGAGGGTATTGATCGTTGGCCTGAATTAGTAGGGGGAGAAGGAAGTTTAAATACTCACGATCCAATTAAAACAACTGGAAGTTATTGGCCATACGCATCAACTATGTTCGACTATATCTATCGAGCGATGCCCTTTGGAGAGTCTCAATCACTGTCTGTCGACGAAACATATCAGATCACAGCCTATTTACTTTATATGAGTGATATAATCGATGAGGAATTTGAATTAACTAATGAGAATCTGGGCGAAATAAAAATGCCAAATGTTAATGGGTTTTTCTTACCTGATCCAAGACCGGACTCAACACATTTAGTTGATGAACTATGTATGAAGAATTGTGCGGCCGAGACAACAATATTAGGTAAAGCACGTGATTTGGATGTCACACCAGAGGACGATGGTTAAAAGTGATGACCTCTCGGCGTAATTTTCTGAGTTTTTGTTTGTTAACGGCCTCGATGTTATCCGGAAAGTCTTGGGCGTCATCAGCAACTAAACAAAGATTAAATAGTGAAGATTTAATGCAGATTGACAGTAAAGGGCAAATTACTTTGTTGCATATCACAGATTTACACGGGCAATTAAATCCAATTTTTTATAGAGCTCCATCCCAGAATTACGGCGTAGGAAATTATGAAAATATTCCACCTCATTTAATCGGCGAAGCTTTTTTATCTCACTTTGGCATTAATGAGAGTACTCCGCTCGCCTATGCGCATACTATGCTCAATTACGTTGAATTAGCCAAAGAATATGGAAGACTGGGAGGATTGGATAGGGTAGCAACGGTTGTCAAGATGATTAGAGCTGAGCGAGGCGACAATAGGGTGCTGCTTCTTGACGGCGGTGATACCTGGCAGGGGTCTTATACATCATTGATGACCCAAGGCCTTGATGTTGTGTCAACTATGAAGCTACTAAAACCAGATGCAATGGTAGGTCATTGGGAGTTTACATTTGGCAAGTCTAGATTAGAGGAGCTAATAGGTCAGATGAACTGTCCTTTCCTCGGTGGAAATGTTTTTGATACTGAGTGGGATGAACCAGTATTCGAAAGTACAGCTTATTACGAAAAGGGAGGTGTTTCTGTCGCTGTTATTGGGCAGCATTTTCCATATACCCCTATAGCAAACCCAAAGCATTTAGTTGAAGGGTGGTCATTTGGAATTCGGGTAAAGACATTGCAGCAAAATGTTGAAAAAGCTAGAGAAAAAGGGGCTGAAATAATTATTCTTTTGTCGCATAATGGTTTTGATGTTGATCGAAAAATTGCTAACCTGGTAACGGGTATTGATGTAATTTTAACTGGTCATACACATGATGCTATACCTCATGCAATTAAGGTAAACAAAACGCTTCTTTTGTCATCTGGTTCTCATGGAAAATTTTTAGGTCGGTTAGATTTAAAGGTGGATGGAGGTAAGATTGTGGATTACTCTTCTAAACTTATTCCTATATTTTCAGATGTATTTGAACCGGACTTAGAAGTGCGGGAAAAAATAAACAGTATGAGAGCGCCCTATGAGCAGGAGTGTAGTAGGGCAGTGGGGATAGCAAAAACATTACTTTATAGAAGAGGAAATTTTAATGGACCGTGGGATGATGTAATTTGTGACTCAATTTTAGAGGAAAGAGACACTGAAATTGCTTTAAGTCCAGGGTTTAGATGGGGAACGACGGTTCTTCCGGAACAAAAGATTACGATAGACGACATTTACTCTCAAACTTCAATGAATTATCCAGAGGTTTACCGAATGGAAATGACGGGGAAACGCTTGAAAGAAATTATGGAAGATGTTTGTGATAACCTTTTCAATATTGATCCATTTTTTCAGCAAGGAGGCGACATGGTCCGAGTGGGCGGATTTACATATACCTGTGCTCCTAAAAAGCCAATGGGCCATCGGATAACTGATATGAGGCTAATCTCAAGTGGTGATTTGATAGAGTCGGGGAAAACTTATGTCGTTGGAGGTTGGGGATCTGTACAAAGAGATGTGAGTGGTCCCAATATTTACAATGTTCTTGAGAATTATATTCTTCGTAAAGAAGAAATAAAGCCCATGAATAACAGACCTATTAAAGTAATTGGATTATGATGCACAAATTAAATTGAGAAAGGCGTAGTTTGACGCCCTTCTCACAAAATGTTTTTACGAAAACATATCCGTGGTGATGCCTTCATACCAACCAATAGATTCCTCATAAGTTGCTTTTCTGACACCTGAATCTTCACCATTCTGAGAAATGAATTTATCTACCACTTCAATTTTTTCATCTCCAGCCTTATAGTTGGCACCAACTTTTACACCATCATTAGTTGCAACTAGAGACCAACACGTGTTGGAAAATCGCGCTGGGAAAATCTTACTTCCAGTCAAAGAGCCGCGGATATGATTAGCCGCCACTTTCGCTTGGCTATTTGCAGAAAATCCTGATTTAGGCATGGCAGAAGCAACTGACGCGTCGCCCAGAACATATATATTCTCGTCAGCACGTGACTGCATTGACGCTGGAACAATGGGGCTCCAATCGCCATCCGTTACACCAGCAGCATCTGCTATTGCGCCAGCCTTTTGAGCTGGTACAACGCAAGCCGCATCAGCTTTAAACGTGTCTAGATCAGTTTCGATTGTCATTGTTTCAGCGTTTACATTTTTAATTCCACCATGGGTTTCAGAGTCAATCCACTCTACCATACCAGGATAGTGTTTTTCCCAACCAGCCGTAAACAAACCTTGTTTAGAAAATTTTGGTTTTGGATCTAAAATAATAATTTTAGCTGTTGGATTGTTGTTTTTTAACAGATGAGCAATCATTGAAACTCTCTCATACGGTCCCGGTGGACACCGATAAGGATTAGGTGGTGGCACCATGATAAAAGTTCCACCTTTTGGCATGTTAAGAACTTGGTTTCTGAGGACCTGAACCTGAGTTCCAGACTTCCAAGCGTGTGGCATCCGTGATTGAGCTGCAGCTGAATAACCATTCACACTCTCATATTTCAGATCAATTCCTGGTGAAAGAACCAACCTGTCATAACCGACTGTTGCTCCTGAACCTAATTTCACAGTTCGCGCTGCGTTATTTACAGAGAGCGCCCAGTCGTGAACCACGTTTACTCCCCGATTAACTGATAGGCCATAATAATTGTGCCCTATTGATCCATAATTACGAAAGCCACCAAGATATAGGTTTGAAAAAAAGCAGGTATAATAGCGTTTTGAGGCTTCTATAAGGGTAACATCAACAGCGCCTTTTGCATCTTTTGCTATGTAGCGCGCGGCCGTTGCCCCGCCTGCACCTCCACCAATCACAACAACTCGTGGTAAGCCAGCTCCTATTGACAAAGATGGCATAGCGAGTGTCGCTGTTGAGGCTGTTAATATGCCACAAAAAGACCGCCTTGAGATTTTGGACATGATTCCTCCTGATTAAGTTTATTGTTATAACTGTATCGTAACAGTTATAACAATATAGTAAAATAGATTTTTTTTTAATTTGTGAATAATTTTCAGCCTGAGAAGAATTTATCAATCAACTTCGGATAAACTAGAAAAATACAATGCAAGCGAAGCAATTTGTTCCGCGTCTAATCTTCCCGCTACTAATTGCATTACGGGATTTTCCAGCTCTTTATCTTTATAGGCATTCATAAGATATACAAAGCCCTCTGGATCTAATCCTGTAATTGACGGAATTCCTTTATCTAAGCCGCTCTTATGGTGACAGGTTACACATTCTCCTGATAGATATTCACCGTAGCTAAAATCTGCACCTTCTAATACATCTTCGTTTGCAAGCAAGGGTGCAACCCAACCGCACAGCAAAAAAGTCAGCCCAAGAAAAAAAAACCGCATCGAAAACTCTACCACCTTTTTTTTATGTTAGGTTAAAGTAAAATTTTGGTTTCGACAATTAATTAATGTCGTTCGCACTGATTTTTGTATTTCCATGTTTGTAAAAGTAACTACGTATCTTTTTAAAAAATGATAAGAAATATTAAAAGGCTCTAGACCTTAAATGCTATTCGCTTTCGCCAGAGCCTGTTCAAGGTCAAAAATTAGATCATTGGCATCTTCTATTCCAACCGATAATCTCAGCAATCTTGGGTTTACAGGGAAGCCTTCTCCAGACACCGTCTTTCTATGCTCTATTAAACTTTCAACTCCACCTAAAGAAGTAGCAGGATAAAAAACTTCACAAAACCTTGCAACATCAATAGCAGTTTTTTCTGTTCCTTTTACTATAATTGAAAGCATCCCTCCAAATTCATTGTTGGTTTGTATTTTTGCGGTTTTATGCTGAGGATGTGATTTGAGACCTGGATACAAAACGCTATCGATGTATTGATGATGCTCAAAATGTTCAGCAATTTTCATAGCCGTTTTGCTACACTTGCTTACCCTTAGGAAGAGCGTACGCATGCCCCTAATTAGTAGCCAGGCGTCTTGACTTTGCAGCACGGTTCCATGCAATTTTCGGGTTTGAGCAACCTTTTCCCAGAATTCGTCGAGTTTTCTGGTAGATAGAACTCCAGCAGTCACATCTGAATGCCCATTCAAATATTTTGTTGCAGAGTGGAATGAGATATCCACCCCAAAATCTAGTGCTTGGGTCATTGAAGGGGGTGTTGCCGTACAGTCGGAAACGACTTTGCCGCCCGCATCATGGGTGATTTTGGATGCTGCCCTAAGGTCAGTAACTTCCCAGTTTGGGTTGTTAGGGGTTTCAACCCAAACGAGTTTTGTAACATTGGGCTTTATAGCTTCAGCTAGCTGTTTCAAATCTCCAGATTCATAGAAACAAACTTCTAACTGCCTTCTATCTTTTTGATCTTTGAATTGTTGAAGAACTCCATGGTACATAACCTTTGGAACCAATACATGTGAATTATTATCAAGACTTTGAATTATCGCTGTGCAGGCAGACATCCCTGATGCAAATAGTAAAGATTCTTTCGCTGCTTCTAGTTTAGCAATGATTTTTTCTGCCAATGTACAAGTTTGATTCCCGTCCCTTCGATACCAGTATGGCTTGCGAGGTTGATATTTTTGATCTCTGGCATAGGTTGCACTGAAATTCACTGACGGAATTACTGCACCTGTATCGCTATCGATAAAGTGCAAAGCTTGAGCGATTTGAGTTGCGATGGAGACTTCAAGTTTTTTTTGCTTATTCATCGCCCCTAAGTATAATGGTTACCCAACACTATGCAATATTAAATGAAACTGAAAATCATGATTTTACTGGAGAGGTAACAATGGTTGTTTCGCAAGCTCAAAAAGAGGCGTTAAAAGCAGTCAACGAACTTCTTCCTCAGATGTCTTTATGGTGTTCGTCGATTTTTGAGTTAGGTGAGACAGCTTGGCGAGAGTATCGCTCGGCCGATTGGTACGTGAAGAAGTTACGAAAAGAGGGTTTTGATGTTGAGGAATGCTCGGGTGGCATGCCGACAGCGTTTTGCGCCAAGTGGTCGAACGGATCTGGTCCTATAATCGGTATGTATGCCGAATACGATGCTGTTCCTGGCAATTGTCAGGCTGCTACTACAATACGACAACCTCGTTTTGGCCTCGGCTACCAAGCGGGTGGTCATACCGATCCTCATTCAGGTCTTGGAATTTCTTCACTCGGCGGTTTGTTGGTAACTAAGTATATAATGCAGAAATATGGGATAAAAGGAGGTTTACGCTACACCGGAGAACCAGCGGAGAAAGTCCGCGGCAGTAAACCTATTCATGCGGCAAAAGGTTATTATGACGGCTTATCTGCAATGCTCTCATTTCATCCATTTTACATGTTGCCACTTTGTAATACTGCTCGATTAGACACCCACTGTGGAGCGGCTTATTCCATGATATACCGGTTCACTTGTGAAAATCCAGAGCACTGGGGTGTTTATGACGGGGCTCCAATAGCTCAAAGTCACTCAAAAGCCCGTGCTCCCGGTGCGAATGAAGCCCTGATGTTAATGTATACTACTTCAAAGTCGCTTAGAGAGTCGATGTTACCACACACCGGAGGCTGGTCTGTGTCGGAAGCAATTATCTCATCGGGTCAGGCTACTGCAGATAATCTTCCCGCTGGGCTATCTGAAATTCAATACATGGTGAGAGTGCCTACACTAGATATGGGGAAGACTGTAGTAAGCATGTTGGATGATAACGCTAACAATATTGCACAAATGACGGGCTGTACGGTTACGAAACATTGGGTGTCCAAGTCAAGGCCCGGGCTACCAAACCACATCATGACAAATGTGGTTTGGGATGCAATTAAATATGTTGGTCCACCGCATTGGGATAATTCTGCAAAAGTTGTTGCGCGTGATATTCAAGAAAACTTAGGAGTTACGCCAATGAAAAACCCATTTATTGATGAATTAAGTAAACTTATCTCCCCCGAGGATGCAGAGCTGCTTTTACGCCGAGATCTTGTGCCCAGTCAACTAAACTCCACCTCTGATGATTATACTGAGATGTGCTGGCATACTCCAACGGCTCGATTTTACATAGCGCGTCCAGCTTTGAAAGGAGGGCCCTATCCAACCTGGGTTATGAATGCTTTAGGAGGCATTGAAACAACTATTAAACCGATGTTACAAACTGCTGCCAAGGTTCTCGCTGTTTCCGCTTTGAGACTACTGGAAGACCCAATTGTCCGCAAAGCAGCAATGAAAGAATTTCAAGAGAGAACTTCGCAAAATTTTATTCCTCCACTATGTGATTATGAGCCACCGATTAATTTTAATTGGCCAGAGTACGTTACAACAAATCGTGGCCGCGACTGGTGTATTCCATCTTGACTAGTATAATGAATAAAAACCGTATTGTAGCCATATGAGACGTAATGCGTTAAATCTAAGCATGTGACGCAGCAAATCACCGATTGAACGTCTAGCGATTTTAAACTTAGTTAATATGGTCGCGCTTAACCCGATTAACGTTTTGGTGCGCATTAAGAATGCCAATTAGTATCGATCCCTCTTTAAAAATACAGTTCACAGACAAACAACCAAAAATTTCTCTTGATTGGCTGTTAACCAGATAATATAAGCTAATGACTTTAGGTAATCCGGCGTAGCTCAGTGGTAGAGCAGTTGACTGTTAATCAATTGGTCGTAGGTTCGAACCCTACCGCCGGAGCCAACTAACCCATTGAAAATTTATTATTTTTTTCTAAGTGTGCATTTCGGTTGCAAATAGGTTGTAGGTAGGAATCGTCTATATTTTCCAGTATGATAGGGTAGGGTGTTAAAGTAAAATTGTGTCCCCGCGAAGTGGCTTTCATAGTGAAAATTATGATTAAAAATTGATGACTAAGTTAAGATTTTTGTTAGAATTACTTTAAGAAATAGATCTTTATCTTTAAATTAAGTCTGATGGATGACAAAGATACTGTAACCTAGAGGAGACTATTATGACCGATTTGAATACGCCGACTAAACGAATGGTTTTGATAATTGAGTGTAAAATTAAAAATGTAGATAGGTTTAAGGCGTGGTCTAGAGATCGTGCAGCAAGATATGTCTATGACCTTAAGGAGGAAAATAGTATTAGTTATGAGTGGCATATTTCTGAAGATGGAAGTGAAGCTACATTAATTGAGGCTTTTGTAGATAGTGATGCTATGATGGTACGCCTTGGAAACCACGCTGCAAGCCCCTTAGCAACTGAAGTTTTTGAGCATATCGATATTACTGGGGTTCTTTGTTTAGGTAATGCAAAGCAAGATGCTATTGATGCTTTGTCAGCTTGGGGAGCTAGATTTCGTGCACATCACTCTGGTTACAATCGAGAAATTGTTGGGCCTCGTTAATTTATATTTAGTCTAAGCTTACGGATGGTTAAGAAATTATTAAGTCTTTTTTATTTAACAATCAATAATTGAGTAATATCTGACAATGCTTCGTAAAAAGGAATTTGAGTAATAGTGTCATTAGGTAGCACCCTAAACCGAAGACGCCCTACTGGCTTTTACAAAAGCGAATGTACTTTTAATATTCACAATATACTTTCGGCGAGAGCTATTTCATCTGCCAGTTATTTTTTGGCTCGAAGCCAAGAATAGATTTTATTTTTCTATTTGAAAACAGGCATTCATTTTTTCCTAGGGTAAATTTCAAATTCGCCTTTTTGTAAAATTGGTGTAAAATTTGTTCAGAAGTCAAGTTTACAGAATTGTTATCGTTAGAAACATTAAAAACCTCATAACCTAAACCATCCTTTTGTAGACATAGCTCCACTGCTTGCCCTAGGTCTCGTGCGTCAATATAGTTAAATACATTAGGTAAGCGTATTTCAGGGTTCTCGCAGAATTTCTCAAAAAGAGAAGCTTCATTTGGCTCGATTACATTTCCTATTCTCAAACAATACATGTCAATGCCAGACCTTCTTTGAAACCCTTTAGCAGTCTCCTCATTAACTACTTTCGAAATTGCATAACTATCCATAGGCTTCAGAGGGTCGTCTTCAGTAACAGGAAGACTGCTGGGTTTCGGGTTCCCATGAGAAAAACAGTAACCGTATACGGTTTCTGATGAAGCAAAAATAATCTTTTTTACTCCTAACTTTATCGAAGCTTCCAAGATATTATATGTACCTAGAACATTTATGCGGTATGTTTCGTTGTCTGGTTTATGTAAAAGTCTTGGAATTGCAGCAAAATGAACCACGGCTTCTATTTTAGTTGGTTTCTCTTTAGTCCGTAACTCGTCATAATTAAAATGACTAGACAGGACATTAAATACCTGGCCTGAGTCAGTAATATCAAGGCAAATATAATCTAAATTTTCTTGGGGATAATTTACTAAGTCGCAATTCAGAACTTTGTAACCTTGAGAAATCAGGTATTTTACAACATGTTTTCCCGCTTTCCCACTCCCTCCCGTAAACAAAATTCTTTTCGATGAATTCATTACCTTTCCTCTCTAAATTCATAGTATTTATTAAGTCAGCAACGAGATAGTACTCAACAGCCAATTGTTCCAAGGCGTTAATTGTGGCTTAATCTATTATTACAATAAAAGCTGAACTTACCAAAAGGTATTTACAATATTGTGAATGAAAGTTCTGGTTTTAGCCTTTTGAGAACCATTATAGACCAAAGCCTTCAAGAATCCGGCTAACGGAGCAAAATTTTTCAGGCCAAGCGTTCTACACCTCTATACCAAAAAAAAGGACTTTTTTAGTTGAATTTTATTTCTGTTACAACGGGATATCTTTTTCTTTTATTTTCTGTTATAAAGTCACTCGCTGACTTTGAGAACGGATTTCTAGCGTGAGAACGAAACCCAAAATTGAACTTAAGAATTTGATTTATGTATCGAAACCATCTGGTTTTGATGACAAGATTGTTGATGAGATACTGAGGAAGTCTAGAGAAAATAATATTGCAAGTGGTATTACGGGGGCTCTAATCTGTCGATCAGACCTCTATTTTCAATTTTTGGAGGGTCCTGTAGACTCTGTTGAGAAAACTTTTGGAAAAATAAAAGATGATAAGAGACATACTGAAATTCAAAAATTAAAAGATGACATTACTTTTCGAAGGCTCTTTGCTTCTTGGGCTATGAGATTTGATCCTGTAGAAAAATGGATTTGGTCGCGCAACGAAATTGAGCAGGGTTTATTAAAAACAATAAGCGCAGGTGATGCGTTCGAGGTATTTGAAAAGCTCTCAAGAGAGGTTGATCAATTTAACTGATATAGTTTTGTTGATCGACCAGCACTTAAAGATAAAAAAACAATAAACAGAACGACCTCTCCACCAATATTTAAAAATATTCAGTCGCCGTCAGCTAAAATCATATCAAGAATTGATGTATTCCTTCATATACTCAGCTTCAGTTTTATATTTTTCAATTAACCTGTTTACTACGTCACCGATTGAAACTATACCGAGTAAATTTTGGTTTTCAATTATCGGGATATGTCTAATTTTATTTTTTGTCATAGTTTCCATCAGGTCATTAGCTCGCGCATTCAAAGAACACGAGATTACCGGTTTGCTCATTATTGATTCTACTTTGTGGGAAAACAACTTAGATTTTTCGATATGCAACCCTTTTACAATATCTCTCTCTGAAACTATCCCAACAATCTCTCCTGAGATATTTTTAACAGGTAGAGCTCCAACCCTATTTGTAGCGAGTTTCTTGACTGCCTTTTTAACCTTTTTATAATTTTGAATGGTTAAGCAACCTCTCTTCGCTAATTCTTGTGTAAGTGTGGTCATGCTATTCTCCTTTGCTTAAAAAAAAACAATTCAAAAAAAAATCAAAATTTTATGCACATGAAATCATTATAAACTTATCTAACCTTGCCCATAAAATTCAGTGGCACTAAATAGACTTTGCTAAAAAAATTACGCTAGTAAGAATTAATTACACAAGCATATACCATTTTTTTTGTTCTGTAATGAGAAAGAGTCAGTGGATAAAAAAGTGTTGTTTTAAGAGAAGAAATATTGAATGACTAGGTTTTAGTTCTTATACTTTAATAAGAATAAGGGCATACTTCCCGTTGGTTATTATTATCTAGTGGAGATGTGATGGAACGAAAGTTGAGTACAATAGTTGCCATGGACGTTGTTGGTTTTAGTAAAATGATGGCTGAGAATGAGGAGGGAACTCTCAAACTTTTGACGGAACGACGTGAAGTTATCGATAGTGTGATAAAGGACTACGAAGGTCGTATCTTTAATACTGCGGGAGACAGTGTGATAGCAGAGTTCTCCAGTCCTGTAAAAGCAGCCGAATGTGCTGTGCAAATACAAAACAAGAATCAAGCTTTAAATGAATATGATAACGATCAAAAAACTATGAGCTTTCGAGTGGGAATAAATATGGGCGACGTTATGGTCACTAAAGATAACTTGTACGGAGATACAATTAATATCGCCGCGCGGTTAGAGGCTTCAGCGGTACCAGATGGGATTTGCATTTCAAAAAACGTTTATGATCTTATTAGTCTCAAAATAAAAGTTTCCTATGAGGATGCTGGAGAGCTAAATCTAAAAAATATCGGCAGACCAATTCCAGCATTTCATATTGTTCCGTCAAAAGGAGCTACGCGTGGGCTAAGGCACGCGGATGAAAAGCCAGTTGTTAAAATTGAACGTGCAGAATCGGGCTCATTAGCTGTAATGTTATTTAAGAACCTGAGCAATGATGAGGAACAGGAGTATTTCTGCGAGGGGTTTTCGGAAGATTTGATATCAGCATTATCACGATATAAGAAATTAACGGTTGTAGCTAGTAACGCAAGCTTTTCTTATCGAGATAAGAGTAAAATGCCTAAAGAAATTGGTTCAGAACTCGGTGTCAGATATCTGTTGGAAGGAAAAGTTAGAAAGCTTGGTTCAAAAATTCGTATTACGGCTTCTCTTGTGTCCTCAGAGACTGAAAACAATCTGTGGTCGAGTAATTTTGATAAAACTTTGGAAGAGATCTTCGATATACAGGACGAATTAGTTGAAACTATCGTCTCAACTATCGTAGGAAATGTAGAGAAAGATCAGATTAATCAACTATCAGATGCTCGACCTGAGAATATGGAGGCTTATGACCTTGTTTTACAAGGATTGGAATATCATAGAAGAAGCTCTGTTTCGGCTGACAACAATAAAAAAGCTCTCGAGTTGTTCACAAAAGCTACAGAAGTAGACCCTAACTATGCTCGAGCGCATGCTTGGAAGTGCTGCTCTTTAGGAAATAATTCTGATTGGTTCCCTGAAGAAATGCCTGAGAACTGGATGCAAGACGCGTTTGGATCAGTAAATAGGGCGCTCGAATTAGACCCGAACGACCCCGAAGCTCATAGAATTATGGGAGCGGTAAAATTGCTTTTTGAAGGAGATATGGAAAGCGCAATTTTTCATCATGAAAAGGCTATAGAAATTTGTCCAAGTGATACCTTTCATATTGCTAGATATTCTATTTTACTAGTGTACCTCGGTGACCCTGAGAAAGGGCTTGTGGAAATTCATCGAGCGATGAGAATAGATCCTTTTTGCTCAGATTTAATGTTTGAAGCTGAGGGGCTTTGTAATTTTTGGCTGTCTGACTATGCTGGCTCTGTTGCTAGTTTTAAAAAAATGAAAATAGATACCCGAGATAGTCTTTTTTATCTTTCTGCGGCCTACCAGATGTTGACGGACGCTAAAGCTGTAGACACACTAAATCAAGCAAAGAATATGAGTAAGAAGACTATAGAGGAGTTTGTGAAGTCACAGCCATACAAAAGTGAAGAAACAAAAAGTAAACTTGGCGCGATATTATCTTCGATAAATTAACGTTAGAGATTTGTAATACTTTGGGAAACAGGCGCTTTTGGAGTAAGAAACAAAAAAATAGTAGTTCGATCAGTAAAAATATCAATGAAGTTTAAATTTTACGCCACATAATCTTTCCTACCTTATTCTTGGGAAGTTCACTTCGTATTTTAAAAACTTTCGGAACCTTAATTTTTTTTGCCATTCTCTCTGCACACCAGCTCTTGAAATTATTAATTTCATTACGATTAGCAGTTTCATTGAATGCAATTACGGCTTTAACTTTTTCAAAAATGTTTCTAAGAAACCCAGAAGAATCTTACAATAATGGACTGGTGTTATTAGAGGAAGCTTTGGGTCCAGTAATGGTTCAGATGGCATGCTTATAAAAAGATTACTGTTTTTTTATGGCTTTAAGATATATGTTAGGCAGACTGAATATAGGTTGGCTTACATACTGAAACTATTATGATAGAACCTTTTGAGACATTTAACGGATCTTGGCCGTTTGAACCCAATTTTTGCACAAGTGCTGGCTTCAGGCAGCACTACGTTGATGAAGGCCAAAAGAATGGAGAGGTTCTCATCTGTCTTCATGGACAACCGACATGGGGATATCTTTATCGACATATGATTCCTAAACTTTCGACGTATTATAGGGTCATAGTTCTAGATCATATGGGCTTTGGTAAAAGCGAGACACCGAAAGATCGAGAGTATACTTTGGAATCACATGTCGATAATATGACTGCGTTGATAAATGAGCTTGGACTGAAAGACATTACTTTCGTGGTGCAGGATTGGGGTGGACCAATATCCGCAGCTTACGCTATTAGAAACCCGACGAATGTAAAGCGATTTTGTCTTCTAAACACTCTTTTCGGATATGGTGGCCCTCCAGTGATAAAGACGCGTTCAAACTGGTTTGAATGGGTCGCAAAACACGAGGAAGAAGGGACGTTGAATGGCATACTAGGTGAGATGGGTACTACATTACTATCAGTTATGCAAATAATGGGTTTCGAAAAAACAATTAATATTAACAAGGACTGGTTAAATGCTTACACAAGCCCTTTTCCAAACAGATCGAGTTGTATTGGTGCGATAGAATTCCCATTAGATATTCATTACAAGCGGAACATAAATTATATTAAAGAAGGACTCAAGCTCGGGAATCTTGAAAAACTCAAGTCAAAACCGTCAATGCTAGCTGAGGGAATGAAAGATAAAGCAATTATACCTGAGAATGCAATAGCTGACTTTAGAGCTTTGTGGCCAAAAGGTCCCGTAAATACCTTCGATAAGGCTGGTCATTTTTGTCAAGAAGATATACCGGAGGAATTGACAGCCTTAATTCACCAGTTTATTCAAATGACAGGTTGAGTAGCGTTAATGATTATTAGCTATCTGTGTATTAATGGAAGTATGTTTCAATGAGGTATTTTTATATTTCTTATGCTTTTTAGAAGTCAAGAGGTTTAAAGAAGAGCCAGTCTTTTATCAGACATATACTTGGTTAAATTTGAAACTAGGTTTCATTAAATTCTGTTTGGTTTTCCACCTTTTTTCTCATCAATAGAGCTTGATGATTGTGAGCACCGCTAATTTCCACATCTTCAAACCTAATAAAGGAACTCGCACTCACATCATTCTTTAATACGACATTGTTTGCTAAACCTATCGGCAAACAATCACAACTTAAAGATTTTTGAGCTGGGATCAATTTGCCCCACACAGTATAGCCTCCTTCACCATCTAGAATCTGTCCTTTCCGTAAATTGCCTTTTGCCACGGCGACGACATCGGCTACAAAATTACACGGCGCTCCCGTTGGTTTCTGTAAAAGAGCGGCCGAAAAAATGGATATATTAAGCTCGAGTCCAATTAAATGAAATGGCTTGTACATGGCGGAATATTGACCACTTTTGTCAGTATTCATTCCATATTGTTTAAAGCAGGCTGAAGAATATTTATTCGGAGCTTTTATGACAACAAAGACTCCCCACCTTAAGTCTTTAAAAACAGGTGTGCCGTCTCGTTTTAAAGAAGATACAACCTCGACTTGTCCACTAGTTTCCAACATCCCACCTTCAGCTCGCGGTTTTAATATGTTCGCAAGATCGTCAACACCAGCAGGTGGAAATTTTAAACCATCTGTGGGAGGAGAAAGTCCAGTCGCATTGCTTAAAGCAGCCATTTCAATTGCTGACTTAGTGCCATCTAAAAAAGAGTTGAACATTTTACTATTCATGCCAGCGGTTCTTGCCTGCTCCGCCGTAAGTCCATAGTGTTGCCATACGTCTGCGGGTGTTGAATTGTGATATACTGGTAAATATTTCGTACCCTTTCCTGCAGAAACTACCTCAAAACCAGTACTACGAGCCCAATCTACCATTTCACATGTCAGCGCTGGTTGATCACCATAGGCTAAGGAGTAAACTACGCCGGCTTTTTCTGCGAGCAATGCTAACTCAGTGCCCGCAAGAGCATCGGCTTCTACATTTACCATAACGACATGCATATCGTTTTTGATGGCTGTAGAAGCATGCATTAGACCCATGACTGGGTCTCCAGTTGCTTCGACAATCACATCCAATTCAGAGGACTTCATCATTTCAATTGGGTCTTCGAAAAATGAAGTTTCTTTAATAAGTTCAGTACTCCACCCGACATTAATACAGGTAAGTTTTGCATTCTCTGGTTGAAGGTCCGCTATACAGTCCACCCTGATCCCTACAGTTGTTGGAACTTGGCTTAAGAACATCGCACCAAATTTTCCAGCTCCAACTAAACCGACCTTTACCGGTCTATCTAATTTTGAAGCTTCTATTACGCTATTGTATAAAAACATGGAACCACTACTTTTCCATTAACCCTATTTAGTAATCTGAAATCTTCTTGGCTTTTTACTACTGTAACCGAAAGACACTAGGGTTGTTAATTTATATTTTAACGAGAAAAGCCAATGCACAAATAAAAAGTCTTTTAGCTGTCTATCACCGGCGTTTCGTAGAGTATTTTTCCAGACACTTCTATTTTTACATTTTGAGAATACTTTTTAAGGGTTTCGATATTGACCTCTACACCTAAACCGGGTGACTCTGGAGCATATATTAAAGTATTGGCGGACGGTAAAAGCACTTCCCCCGCGATCTCTCGGGCAAGAGGCTTGGGATTAGATGGGTACTCACAAATATTATACTCGTGTATACCAGCAAATGGTTGGAGAGAAGCAGATAACGCTAGATGAGAAGTAAAAGTATGGTTAACAAACTGAATCTTTTTTTTCTGGGCGTATTTAGCTACTTCCGTGGCAGGCCAGATGCCTCCAATTCTTCCACAATCAATTTGAATAACATCGACTGACCCATACTCTATACAATTTATTGCCATTTCATAAGAATGAGATGCCTCGCCACCAGCCAACCTAATAGTTGTACATCTTTTAAGTGCCGAATAGGAGGCGTAAGACTGTCCACCAAAGGGTTCTTCGAACCACCCTGCTTTTACTTTTTCAAGGGCACTGAGTCGTTCTTTTGCTTCCTCAAATCTGCCCTCAAAAATTTGTCCTGCGTCAATAAACAGATCGAGATCCGGACCGATACCTTCCCTGGCAGCATGCAATTGCTGCACATCGCTTGACAAATCGTTCATTCCAAATTGGGCCCAACCAAATTTTGCAGCAAAAAACCCTTTGTCACGTATTTCTTTTCCTTTGTAGTAAGTTTCCTCGGGGGTTTCACCAAATAGAGACGAGGCATAAGGCCGCTTACCATGCGACACTTTATAACCTAGAAGCTCCCAAACTGGTGTTTCCACCGCTTTTCCTAAAGCATCCCAAAGCGCCATTTCGATGCCGGACCAAGCATGCGGTGCTTGTAAATGATCCATCGTGTTCCTTTTTACCTCGGAGGATAGCTTTTTTATGCTCTCGGGTCCTGATATATCTCTTCCAACTAAATCATAAAATATAGGCTTGCACGCGGCGTGGGACATCGGAGCAAACATTGCTGCTACTGTGGTTAACGGAGCTGCCTCGCATTCGCCCCATCCAATATGACCACTAAGATTTAACCTAATTATGAGAGCATCTTGACTGCCGTCTCCAATGTCCTCAACAACTGGCTCCTTTAAATACCACATGTCGATACACTCTATTTGCATAACTTTATCTCTAGAAAAGTTTCGTTCAGGCGGTTAACAGTACACTTTCATATATTTAAATCTAATTTCTTAATTTTTTTTCGCGATGGATGATGTATAAACCACAAAGGATTATAATAATCGTGCCGACCCAAGTCCACAAATCTGGAATCTCATTAAAGACTACATATCCATAAAACACACCCCAAATAATTAAAGTGTAGTGAACTGGACCAACTACTGTGGCTTCGGCAAGTTGTAATGCCTTAATAACACAAATTTCCGCAGCAGCCGCAAGAAGAGCGATGTTTACTATTAATATTACCTCTAACTTTGACTCTGGCCACTTCCAAAAAAAGGGTAAGGGTAAAGTTAACCAAAAGCTCCCAACCAAAGCGGTATATGAGATCGTAGTAATTGTTTTGTCTGACTTGCTTAGGTGGCGTGATATAATTTGGCGTACAGAGAACAAACCGGCTGCAACAAAAATAAAAAATACTGCTGGATGGAAGATCCCTAGACCAGGTCTTACAACGATCAATGTTCCAAAGAAACCTAAAATAACCGCGCTCCAGCGATGCACTCCAATTTTTTCATCGAGAAAGATTACTGCTAATATTACAACCAAAAATGGTGCAACGAAAGTTATGGCAACTGCGTCTGCTAAAGGTACAAACATTATTCCTGTAACAAAACAAACTGGAGAGATAATGACAATCGTTCCCCGGATAAGTTGCAGCTCAAGATGTTCTGTTTTCAAAATTGATTGACGCTTAATTATGAGTAATATTATCACTCCGATAAGTAAGCCCGATTGTCGCATCCAAACAATTTGAAATGGAGAAAAACTATCAGTAAGAAATTTAGCTTGTGTGTCAACTGTACAGAACAGGAACATTCCTAGTGCCATCAGCAAGACCCCTGAAAGGTTTGCTGAGAGTCGTTTCACGAAGAGATGACTAAGATAGATGACTAAATACCGCTTAGTAAGTAAAACGATATATTTTTGGATTAAAAAGATCGTCTTTTTGGTTAAATTGAAAGTATATTTATTTCCTTAAACTTATGTTTGATAAACGCCGCTGGTACCCGAATAGAATCTCGACCAATGCCGCTAGAACAATACAAACGGCCCCAACCCATTGGAGACTAGATATTCTTTCTTCGGGAAGCATTAATGATCCACTAATAATTGCTACCATTACTTCTGCCATCATTAAGATTCCTACCCGTCCTGGGAAAAGAATAGTAGATATCTTAAAAACTAATATAAATGGCGGTAGCATTATCACGGTAGACCAAATCAATGAAGCAGGAAACACTCTTCCAATCAGTTCGAGATCAGGAATACTATGCCTATAGAAGAACCAAGCAAACAAAATTGAAACTCCTGTAGTTAGTAAGAAGACGAAAGTTGTCAACGGTAGTATCGGGGTCTTTGGCCACTTTTTTAAAGCACTTCCTCCAACCGCCCAACAAATTCCAGATAAAAATCCAAAAAAATCACCTACATTTAACGGAACATTTGATTTGCTGCTGCTGATCACTAAAAAAGATAGTCCTATAATTGCAATAATTATGGAAACAACCCTCGCTCTGGTTAACTTTTCTTTTAACCATATTACGGAAATGATCGTGGACCAGATCGGTGTTAGATAAAATAAGAGCGTTGCTCTCACAACTGATGTCTCCAAAAGGCTGTTTGCATAAAAGGAAAAAGCAAGGCCAATCATCAATGCTGCACAAAGTGTTGGCAGTAAGTCATAAGTCCTTGACTTAAATTTGATAGCACTTGCTGGAAGGAGAGCGAGCAAAGGACACGCATTTAGAATTACAACTGACCAAGAACTACTTACTCCATGACTTTCAATGGCTCTAAGTGGTATCCAGTAAAGGCCCCAGGTTGCAGAGCATAAAAACAGTATTACACTCAGGGTAAGGTCTGAGTATTGTTTCATGAACATCGTTTAGTTAGTCCTTAACTCATAATTCAGTATGACCTATATGTCTTTCACGGAATTATATACTTCTGTATAAAACAGATTGTCCTTAAACTCCTATTTTTTTTGCAATAGAGAGTATTCTATACATTTCTCGCATCACTGGTTTCTCGATTAGTTTTCCTTCGAGTACTACTAAACCAGTATCCGCCTTCTCAAAAGCATTAATCAGTTTTTTTGCTTTGTTTATTTCTTCACTTGAGGGAGTAAAGATCTCATTTATCGTTTGAATTTGTTTTGGATGTATAGAACCTTTACCAGAAAACCCGAGATCTTTGGCCTGTTGGGCTGCAGTACGCAATCCTTCAAGGTTCTCAAGATCTAGAAAGGGTACATCGACAACGTCTAGGCCGGCTGATGCTGCTGCATGGACCACTCTTGATCGCGCATATAGCAAATTATCCCATGAATTCACACATCGTAGCTCTGCTACCATGTCGATACCACCGAAAAATAGAGCCTCTATCCTTTCACTTGAATTAGCGATTTCATATGCAGCTTCCAAACCGGCGTTGGTTTCAATAATTACATGAAGCCGACTTTTATGACCACGCTCGCTTAACAACTGATCAACAAGTACAATTTCATCTGGGGTGCGGACTTTTGGAAGCATCAAAGCAGGAGGAGGTGTGTCGCAGTTCAATATGGCTTGAATGTCATCGATTCCAAAACGTTCCCTGACTGAATTTATCCTTACAATACGCTCCACACCATCATTGGGTTGAGGAGTTTTAAAAATGGCTAGAGCTTTCTCACGCGCTAGTTCTTTGTCTTTCGGGGCAATGCCATCTTCTAGCTCTACACACACCATGTCGGCTCCAGAGACCACTGCTTTTGTAAAGAGCTCAGGTCGCAATCCTGGTGTAAAAATAAAAGACCTTCTTGGTCTCGGTTGTCTCTCGTTCATAAAAAACCTCTTTTTTTAGTTAAATGATCTTTGGTGGATCATACGCAGTCACTCGTGGAGGAGAGGGGTTCGCAATTTTTATGTCTACTAAACACGTATGCGCAATTGGTCCCTGCCCAAGTTTTGAGGTGCCTTTATCAGGTGTAAGAACATTTGGGTTTCCATTCTTACACGGACTATTTTTTTCTGTTAGATCCGCTGGATCAAACCAAGCTCCAGTGAACATTTGTACAACATTTCGGCGCAAATTTTTGTCAATTTCTACCACGGCAAAACATGATCCTCGGGAGTTAAAAACTGTCACGACATCCTTATTCTTTAAACCCCGAAGCTTGGCATCAATTGGGTTTATATGGATTGGTTCTCGTCCATCAACTTTTTTACTTTGGCTAAAGCTTCCATGATCTAATTGCGAATGAAGTTTGTCGGCAGGTTGATTGGAGATTAGGTGAAAGGGATATTTATCCTTTGAATTTCCAAGCCACTCACATGGTTCTATCCAAGCTGCATAACCTGGGCAATCTTTGTATAAGAAGTTTGCGACGCGTTGCGAGAAAATTTCAATCTTTCCGCTAGGGGTATTTAATTTGTTTTTCTCTGGATCTATACGAAAAGCCTCCAGCATTATAGTGGCTTTGGTGGGTTCAGGGTATTTAAACCAACCTTTCTCTTTAAACTTTCGATAGGTAGGCATTTCAATCCCCATATTAGCTGATTCGATCCGAGTTTCCTCGTAAAGCCATTGTCTCCATTCCTCTGCGTTACGTCCTGAAGTAAATTCTTTTTCTACCCCCATCGCTCTACTTATTCCTTTAAATATTTCAAAATCATCTCTACTTTGTTCAAATGGTTCCGTAAGTTTAGACATAAAAATAACGTAAGGGTCCTTTGGCGTGATTGAGATGTCCTCACGCTCTAGAGTTGTTGTGCAAGGTAAAATAATATCAGAGCGTTTAGCTAAAGAATTCCAACACCAATCATGAGTGATTATGGTGTCTGGCTTTTGCCAAGCCGCTACTAATCGATTTAGATCCTGGTGATGATGGAATGGATTTCCTCCAGCCCAATAGACTAATTTTGTCTCAGGGTACTCGTACAAAGTTCCGTTGAAATCAAATTTTTTACCTGGTGAGAGTAACAGATCACTTATTCGAGCAACTGGTATAAAAGAACTCACTGTATTTTGACCTTGTGGTATTGGTATAGCTGGAGGAGGAGTGAATTGACCGCCTATATGATTAGTAGCACTGTAACCGAAACCAATTCCACCCCCCGGTAACCCTATTTGACCTAACATTGCGGCCAAAGTGATTGCAGCCCAAAAAGGCTGTTCTCCATGGTCCTGACGGGTCAATGACCAGCTGATTGAGATCATGGTTCGCTTCTTAACCATCAGTTTAGCCAACCAAACTATGTCGGAAGCCTTAATATCACAAATTTCGGCTGCCCACTCAGCGTCTTTAACCACTCCATCTTTAGCGCCTAGAATATACTCAACAAACTGCTCGAACCCTACTGTATATTTTTTTAGAAAGTAGCTATCATAAAGTTCGTATGAGTAAATCGTATGAGCAATGCCCAGCATAAGTGCAGTATCAGTATTTGGACGCAAAGAGATCCATTTCCCTCTTACCTCATCCATCAAATCAGACTTAAGAGGCGTAATGTTCACAAACTTAATTTTGGATCTTGCAGCTTTAATTAAGCTCTTTTTTTGATAATGATTTCCTGTTCCACCTTGACAAATTTGTCCATTTTTAAGAGGGATACCACCGAAGCACACAAAAAGGTTTGTATGCTCTACTATAGAGTCCCAACTAGTACATGTGTCCAAAAACTCTCTGTAACTTCCTAGAATATGAGGAATTACCGCCTCAGCAGCAGCGAAACTATATGTGAACTTAGATTTGGTATAACCTCCAATACAATTCAAAAACCTATGAAGTTGACTTTGGGCATGATGAAACCTGCCGGCGCTTGACCAACCGTATGATCCGCCGAATATAGCAGAATTACCGTGGTTATTACGTACTCTGTCTAATTCTGTCGCAACGAATTTTTCGGCTTCGTCCCAACTTACTCTAATAAACGGATCTACTCCTCTTAAGTGGTTATTTGACCCCGGGCCATTTTCTAACCAACTTCTGCGAATCATAGGAGCTGCTACTCGCGTTGGACCATGTTGCACGTCGATGATACCAGAACTTATGGGTGACGGGTCGCCGTCATGTTCGAATGGTATTAGTTCTTGAACTAAACCGTTTTTAACCTTAGCGCGATAAGTGCCCCAATGCGAGCTTGTTAGCGGTAAACTGTGTTTGGATTTCATTTTGCTCACGTTTTACGATGTGTATACAAGTTTATAGCTTTGTGTGGTATTTTACCATATCTTTTAATTAAATAGCTTTATGGACTCGAAGCATTAGTTTTGAAAAATGATTTCTTGTTTATATCGTTTGGTAATCGTTTCGTAATTTCCTCCTCTAACTCAAGACCGTATATATCAATCATACAACTTAACGTGATATACATTCCATGAATTGCTATGATGTCCATAACTTGTTGGTCAGAAAAATACTTCCGAAGTTCCTTGTACTGTTCTGTTTTTATTGTCTTTTTTATAATCAACATATCTACAGATGATAGAAGTAAAAAATCTTCTTCTGACCAATCATCTTCTACCAAAGCTGCGTTAACTTTCTTTATCTCTTTTAATGATAGCCCGCATTGTAAACTCCGATCCACATGAGACGACCACTCATACCAAGATTTTAATTTTGATGCTACACGCAGGATTACCAACTCACCTTTGCGCCGACCTAAATCACCTCCAAGAACTGAATAGTTTCGGAAGTTCCACCAGGCAGACAATAATTTAGGGTGGTTTGCCATTAGTTTATGAATATTGAGGGGCTTATCATTCATTTGCGATAAAATATGTTTTAATGAAGGATCCCAGTCATTTGTCTGAAGGGGTCGTAGAGAGCAATCTTTTTTGTTCATTATTGTCTTTACCTCTTGTTAGTTTTTTTCGATAATGTCCATCTATTGTTCTATTGTTAAAATAGTGTGAAACATAAGGCCATATATAGTTAAATGTTTATTATTTTAAGTTGTGTTCTTAAAGGGGGTAGTTTTGAGAGTAAGGTTAATTATTGAAAACTTTCAAAGGGAAGAGTGAAATTTTGAATAAAAAAGATCAACCGTCAGTTATCGTAACTAGGAAAGTTCCAATCCTCGTAGAAAACAAGTTGAAGAAACATTTTCGTGTTAAACTAAATGAATCTGATAAAAAATTTTCTCCGAGCGACTTGAAGGAGGCTTTAAGAAAAGCGGACGGGTTGCTTTGCACAGTGAGCGACCAGCTATCTTCTGATATAATTTCTACGGCTTCAAAAAAAACTAAAATTATTTCAAATATTGGTGTTGGAGTATCTAATATAAGCTTAAATGCTGCTCAAAAAGAACAAATTACTGTAACGAATACCCCTGACGTATTAACTGATGCTACCGCTGACGTTGCTCTATTTTTAATTTTAGCTGTCAGCCGGCGGACATCTTATTTGGAAGCTAAACTGAGACGAAATGAATGGTCCGGCTTTTCTATAGTTGAGGATTTAGGGGTTAGTTTAAAGGGAAAAACGTTAGGTATCATTGGGATGGGTCGTATTGGAAAAGCCACAGCGATACGCGCTCAGAAAGCGCTTGGTATGGAAATCATGTTTTATAATAGGTCGAAGATTTCAGGTCTGGACTTTGTGGCTTATCAAGCAGCTACTTTAGACGAGCTTTTAAAGGAATCTGATGTCGTTTCAATTAATGCTCCAGGAGGTGCTCCTCAACCAATAATTAAGGAGGCGGATTTGCTCAAAATGAAACCCTCCGCCTATCTCGTCAATACGGCTCGGGGAGATGTAATAGACCAAAACGCTCTAATAAAAGCTTTAACGAATAAAACAATAGCAGGCGCTGGCTTAGATGTTTTCGATAATGAACCTAACGTTCCACGCGAGCTGATAGCATTAGAAAATGTTACGCTTTTGCCCCATATCGGTTCCGCCACTATTGAAACGAGAGAGGCCATGGGTATGCTCGCCGTCGAAAATTTAATTGCATTTTTTTCAAATAAGTTGATACCAAACAGAGTGATATAGTGATTTGGAAATTAATTTGGCCTAGACACCAATCTTTTTATCAACACTTGCGTTAATTACAGAGTGAATATTTTTGTAGCACTTTTGCTTTAAGCATAGGCAGATCGTCAATCAAGGAATGTTTTTGGTAGGTTAGCTTTTCTTCGGATGAATATCCTTTGCCTTGTCCGTCATAGCCTAAAAGCCACAGACCAGATTGTCGAAACTTGGGACCCACAATTAAATTAGAGCTGAGTTTAGAAAGATTGTAATGTTGTAGTTTAACATTTCTTTCGAGATTTTCACATTCATGATCGTAAAATAAGCAGGAAATTTTTTCAATGAGATCGCTTTGATCACTTTTTGAGATAAAGACGACAATTCGGTTGTTTCATTTTTTTTTTAATCCTTGTTTGCCAGAAAGACAATGCCCATACAATCTTCATAGATTTTAGTGATTTTCATGCTGAATTCTAGAAAAAACTTTAAATATCTAACAAGTTGTTAGAAACTATATTTAACGCAGACTATATGGTCTTAATCCTAACACAAAGTTTAAAGATATTTTTACCCAGCTATTTTTTACACGTCGAAGAAAGTCAAAATTTCAAGATTTGATTTTTAAACTATACAGACAAAACAAGAACAAAAAATTATATACGACGTCTTGAAAACTCAGTATAAGGAAAGGCTGGTAATAGTTGACTTTTTATAAGGTTTCCTTAGTTTTAGGTGGATTGCTGAGTTTACGCTCTTTCAAGCAACGGATGTTATTGCTGTAACCGACGATAAAACCTTTTGTAATACGGGTCACTGTAAAAAGATAAGGTAGTTTAGCAGGCAGAGTTTAAGAGAGTAGGAATTGATAGTAAATAAAGAGATATTGTGGCATTTTACTTGCGATTACTGCAAATTATGGTGGTCCTTCGCCTCGAGTGATAACTACGAGCCAAAGGGTAAACTCTATTGCCCCCATTGCGGAAAACAGAACAAGATTACCGAAGAAAAGGTTTAAAGGTTATTTGGTAGAATTTTTCTAGAGACTTTAAATCATCCTCTCAGTATTTCCATCTACCGCTAAAGCTTGCCCGCTAATTTGACTAGCTGCTTCGGATGCCAAGAATAAAGTAGTTTTAGCAATGTCTTCTGCGGTAACAAACCGTTTTAAGGAAGCACTTTCTTGATACTGTTTTTCAATATATTCGGTAGTTTTTCCTGTTGCAATACTTTCCATTTCAATGACTCGTGTCATTCTCTCACCATAGACGGATCCGGGACAAATAGCATTTACTCTCACGCCTGCTGGTCCAAGTTCCATTGCTAAAGCTTTTGTTAGACCAATTAAACCCCATTTTGCGGTGACATATGGTGACCTGTTGGGAACGCCAAATAAACCAGAAGTAGATGAAATAAAAATTATGACACCATTTTGTTGTCGTCGCATACTTTTTGCTGCAAAACGACTACTCAGGAAAGCGCCATTTAAATTAACAGATAAACAATCTTGCCATTCCTCAAAATTCAAATCCTCAATTTTACCTGCCGGCCCACTAGTACCGGCATTTGAAATCAAGATATCTACACCGCCAAGAGATTGACTCACGCCTTCAAAGAAATTCTCTAACTGCTTTTCATTAGTAACATCTGCCTCAAAAGCTAAAGTCTCTGGCATTTCTAGTTTCAGGGATTCCAGTAGTGCAGGAGATTTATCGCAGATACAGACTTGGTCCCCCAGGGATGTAAACCCAAGCGCAATTGATTTTCCAATCCCAGACGCTCCACCAGTTATTACAACTCGACGACCTGACACTACGCTTGCTTGATATTGATTAACATATTCTTTTTCATTCCTTATTTTTAATTTAAAATAAACGTGATTTTATTGTGTTTTGGAATTAAGAGGCCTTATAACTAGCGTTGCTATGTTTTTACAGCATGCTTGTTAATTTCGGAAGTAATATCTACTACAGCGCTTAACTTCTTACCTAATAGAAAAATACCTCCAATTTTACGCCCAATTAACATCATATCCATCTCTGGAAACTGTAAATATTCTTTATGTGTCTGGAGAGCATAAGTTATTTCTGTGATCCATGTTACGACGTTATAAACAACCACTGGCAATTATAGAACAAATATCGAAAGAAAGTATTTTCCCCCAGTCAAGTAATTGACAAAATTTTTAAATGATTCTTAGATCATAATCTTTAATTTTCTTAAGTGAAGAGTATTTACGCGCGTATAATTTTTGGATATGTCATGACAGACTTTTCGAATAACGGTCTTTAAGAGTTCTTACAAATGCGGAAACTGGAAAGGGTAAATTTTATAATAGAGCATTTAATGAACTTGTATCCGGAGACTCCTCGTCCATTGGATAGTAAGAGCACCTTTCAACTATTAATTGCGGTACTATTAAGTGCACAATGTACGGATGAAAGAGTAAATAAAGTAACACCGGAACTTTTCGATAGAGGGGAAGACTCGTTTAGTATGGCCAAGTTGCCTTTTGAGGAGATTTATAGGATAATTCGGCCCTGCGGATTGGCTCCCAAAAAAGCGAGAGCTATTTTAAACCTTTCAAATATCTTAATACAAAAATTTAATGGCGAAGTTCCCGAGAATATTGAACTTTTAGAGATGTTACCCGGTGTTGGACATAAAACAGCATGTGTAGTAATGTCCCAAGGATTTGGACACTCAGAATTTCCTGTTGATACTCATATTCATAGATTGTCCCAACGATGGAAATTAACGAATGGCAAAAGTGTTATTCAAACTGAAAAGGATCTAAAAAGAGCTTTTCCAAAAAAGCTCTGGAATAAGCTTCATCTTCAGATGATATTCTATGGACGACAACACTGTACTGCACGAGGATGTGACGGAAGAATTTGCGACATTTGTCGAACTTGCTTTCCAGGACGAAAAACGCCAATATTGACACGGAAAGCGTAAAAATACTACGCCTTTTTGCTATCCAAATCTGATAAAAGCGAAAGTTGACGCAGCTTTCCGTTACTATTACGGTCTTTTAAAAGGGTAGGGTAGTCTCCAGTGAAGCAGTGATCCGTGTAGGCAGGATTTTGGGTGTTTCGACCTTCACTATGACCCATCGCCTTATAAAGTCCATCTACACTTAAAAACTCTAAACTATCAGCTCCAATAAATTTACACATTTCATCCAAATTATTATTGGACGCTAAAAGCTGTTCCTGCACGGGGGTATCAATTCCATAGAAGTCAGGGTATTTAATTGGTGGCGAAGATATTCTTAGATGAACCTCGGTTGCACCTGCGTCCCGCATCATTTGAACTATTTTTATGGATGTTGTCCCCCTTACAATTGAGTCATCGACAAGAATTATTCGTTTGCTGTCCACGAGCATACTGTTTGCATTGTGCTTTAGCTTTACTGACAATGCCCTGATAGACTGTTGAGGTTCGATAAAAGTCCTTCCAACGTAGTGGTTCCTTATAATTCCTAATTCAAAAGGAATACTCGCTTCTTCTGCATAACCAATCGCAGAGGGAACTCCACTATCAGGAACCGGGACGACAATATCAGCATTCACAAAAGACTCTCTAGCTAATTGTCTGCCGAAGGCTTTTCTACATTCGTAGACATTTTTACCATTAATCGTGCTGTCTGGACGAGAAAAATAAATATATTCAAAAACACAAGGTCGAGGTTTGACTGATGAAAAAGGCTTTATACTATCCAAACCATCTTCCGTGATAACAACTATCTCGCCATTATCTACTTCTCGAACGAATTTTGCACCGATGATATCCAGCGCACATGTTTCTGATGCAAAAATATATTTTCCATCAAGAAAACCTATTACAAGTGGTCTGATGCCAAGAGGATCCCTGATTCCGATTAATTTCTTATTCGTTAACACAACAAGAGCGTAAGCTCCCTCAATTTGAGAGAGAGCATCGATAATACGTGAGGTTGTATTCGCTTTTCTTGATTTTGCAACGAGATGTAAAATTGTCTCGGTATCCGATGTGGATTGAAAAATAGCTCCCTCTGAGACTAAAGCCTCTCTAATTGTCAGGGCATTAGTCAGATTTCCATTATGCGCGATCGCAAACCCTCCAAGTTCTAAATCTGCAAATAATGGTTGAACATTTCTTAAAACGGTCCCACCAGTTGTGGAATATCTAACGTGCCCAATCGCAGATTGCCCTGTCAATCGATTAAGTACACTTTGCTTTGTGAAGTTTTCGCTTACTAGTCCCATACGCCTTTCGGCATAAAACTGTTTTTCATCAAAAGTTACTATTCCCGCGGCTTCTTGACCACGATGCTGCAATGCGTGTAGGCCTAATGCAGTAATTGCTGCTGCATCAGAGTGTCCAAATATCCCGAAAACACCACATTCGTCATAAAATCGATCTTTTTGTGAATTATACTTAATCTTTATACCTTTTAGATAAACTCATCCCTATCACAACTCATATCCCTAAAGAAGAGTAACTCTGTGCTACACGATGAACGGCTATCATCATTGCAGCTGTCCTTAAATCAGGTATCTCTCCGCTCTCATTCCACAATTTGCTTATCGCTTCGTATGAATTGCGCATCGTGTCCTCTAAACCCGAGCGAACTAAATCTAATTCAGATGAGCCTTGAGTTGATTTTAAACGGTTGCTCTCAGGAAAATTTTGGCCAGTGATTTGTTCAATGCCCTCTATCAAGGCAGATACTTGATTTTCTTGGGCTCTTTTTTGTAATCGACCAAGCCTTATTCGGCTCAAATTCTTTATCCACTCAAAATAGCTTACGGTCACGCCGCCAGCGTTCGCATAAAGATCAGGAATAACTATCACACCTCTTTCTATCATAATCTTATCGGCTTCCGCTGAAATTGGTCCATTGGCAGCTTCGATAATTAAAGGAGTCCTAATTCTCGATGCGTTTTCTTCTGTAATCACTAACTCCATCGCTGCCGGGATCAAAATATCTGCGTCAGCTTCCAAAAGTTCAGATCCTTTATCCACAAAGCCTTTAAAACCTTTTATGGAACCAGTGTCTACGAGATAATTTTTGAGGGCTTTTACATCGATACCTTTTTCATCGACTATTGTGCCATCCCTCTCAATTACGTGCGTAATTAGAGCGTTATCTTCTGTTGATAAGAAAAGAGCCGCGTGATAGCCCACATTACCAAAACCTTGAACAATTATTCGCTTTTTTGCCAAACCGGGCGTTAATCCAGATTTTTTTACATCATCAGGATGATCGAAAAAAGCTTTCAAAGCAAATGCTACACCCCTACCAGTTGCCTCTGTACGGCCGGAGATGCCTCCCTTATTCACAGGTTTTCCTGTTACGCATGCCCATGCATTTAAATCCGTTGGGTTTAATCGTCGAAATTCATCGGCCATCCATGCCATTTCACGTTCTCCAGTCCCTACGTCTGGTGCAGGTACGTTTTGCGATGGATGTATTAAATCCCGTTTTGCCAGCTCTTGAGTAAAACGCCGTGTGATCCGTTCTAGTTCATCTTCTGTCCAGTCTTTTATATTAATTATCAGACCCCCTTTCGATCCACCAAACGGGACTTCAACAAGTGCACACTTATAAGTCATAAGTGCAGCTAGAGCTTCTACTTCTTCCTGGTTAACTGCTAAATCGTATCGAATTCCTCCCTTTACTGGTTCAAAGTGGTCTGAATGAACGGAACGATACCCTGTAAATGTTTGAACTGTCCCTCGTAGACGAACACCAAATCTTACGACGTAAGTGGCGTTCGCCATCATTATTTGATTTGCCAAATCTGAGGATAATGAGGATCCAAAATTAGAGTCTTGTAAAAACTTTACGGCAATTTGAAAGTTGGTTTCAATTGATTTTAAAAATTCAGCACCGGCCATGTTATTTAAGCTCCCTCCTAAATATAAGTACAAATAAATACAAAATTTGTCGACTTCCTTCCCATGATTACCCTAGAACCATTTATTGAACACATCTTATAGTAATAGTTGACGAAACGTTAATTACAATAATAAAGATAGCTTGACGCTAATTTATTAACTAAAATTTTGGGTATCTTAATTAACTTATGAAGTAGTTAAACTTTTGAGTTTTTCGGTAGTTTTTTGGAAGTGAGAGCTATTACGTCAAGATCGTAGATTATTCATTTAAAAAAATATTAAACATCTTTAAAATAACTTCTTTTTGCAGAGAAAACATGAAAGTTTAGATCTAGCCTACTCTTATGTGCCTAACTCAGGTTGGAATACTTAGGAAAGGAGACAAATTTGAGAAAAAATAAACAATATTTTCCTCTAGCCTATAAGTTGACCGATCAAGAGCAAATAAATAACTTATACGACCAATGGGCTGTGTCCTATGACGAAGAGTTGAAAGAAAATTTATATAGAACTCCTGAGCGTTGTGCTCTCGCACTTCAAAGGTTTGTACCTAAAAATCAAACCGTGCTAGATTTCGGGTGTGGAACCGGGCTGTCAGGCCAAGCTCTGATAGATGTTGGTTACACAAGTGTTATCGGTACGGATATAAACGAGAGGATGCTATGGGTCGCAAAAAGTAAGGGCATCTATAAAAAGATTCTTAGCAACGTTGATCTTGATAAAGTTTTATCTAAAAAAGGACTTTTTTCTAATATTATTGCCGTTGGCGTGATTAGTTCTGGAGCAGGTCCTCCTTCATTATTGATGGATGTACTGGCTATGCTAGAGGATGGTGGGTTTTTATGTTTTTCTTTTAATGATCATACTCTTGCTGATGAAAAATACATTGAGACTCTGGAGCTCGTAAAAGAAATGAAGTTAGCTGAAGAAGTTTTTACCGAGTATGGTAGTCACCTAATAAAAAGAAACGTAGGGTCACAAGTGTTTGTATTGAAAAAAGCTAGTAATACATAGGAAATCTCAAAATTCAAATCTAATTATACTTTAAGATTTTTTAAACATACTATAGTTAATAAATATTAAGACTAATACTTGTACCTTTAATTAACGCTACAATTATGATTGAGCTCGAAACAGACCGCTTAATAATCAATGAGTTTAATGTCGCTGACAAACTAGATTGGGCGAAAATAGACTGCAACGAAAACGTCCGGAAATATCTACCGGGAAATTGGTCTAAGACCGACTCTGAAATTTACTTGGACAACGTAATCGGCAGTTATCAGAAGAATGGTTTTGGCCGATACGCTGTGCGATGCAAGCTGAACTATCAGTTGATTGGCATGTGCGGGTTCCTTTTAGAGGAGTATGGAATAGACTTTGGTTATCGTTTTACCCCATCCTATTGGGGAACAGGAATCGGGTATGAAGCGGCAAAAAAAGTGCTGACTTATGGAAGAGTTTATCTGAAGTTAAGCCCTATTTATGCTTTAACCCATGAGCGGAATTATGCATCCTTGAAAATAATTGAAAAATTAAACTTCAGATTTGTTGAAAGATTAAACATCTACCAGCAAGAGGTTTTGAAGTATGTCATATATTGAAATAAATAAAAATAATGTTCAGCTCTTAAATTGATCGGATTAAAGAGTGGGCGGCTTGCAACCGGAGGCTAAATAGCAATGATTTATTTGCACAAGTTTTTACCGTTTTTTTTGAGTCCTATAGGTGTTATTTGGTTGTTTTTAGTCCTAACCGTGTTCTTTAAAAGAAAAGTTCTTACAATTGCAGCATTGATTGCTTTAACTAGTTTTTCACTGCCAGTAATTAGTAACAAGCTCATGCTTCTTGTTGAAAGTGGTTACGATCTTTTGGAACCAAGCGAAATTGAAAATAGTGACGCAATTGTAGTTTTGAGTGGTATGCTTCGTCCTGTATTATCTCAGTCAGGTTTGAAGTACGAATGGACAGATGCGTCTGACCGGTTTTTTGCTGGTGTAGCTCTATCAAAACTACGTAAGGCACCAGTTTTAATTTTTACAAGAGGTAAATTGCCTTGGACAATTGGAGAGGGAGAGGGTGAATACTTGCGTTCTCTGGCAATAGATTTCGGGGTAGATAAAGAAAGTATTCTTTTAACGAAAATCGTTCAAAATACGGAGGATGAGGCGCTGGCAATTGCTGAGTTAATCGGAGTTGAAGGAAAAAAAATTATCTTAGTTAGTTCTGCATTTCATTTGACGCGTGCGAGCCAAAACTTTTTAGAGGTAGGGTTTGAAATTCAGACTTTTCCTGTTGACTTTAGACGTTCAAGCGATCTAGGAACACTTCTTGACTTTATTCCGAACGCCGAGGCTTTAAAAATGAGTAGTTTAGCTATAAGAGAGATGCTTGGTAGATTTTATTATCACTTAAAATATCAGTTTTAATAGTAAAGTATAAGTTTATGATTATAAAGAACACCCACGAAGGACTTTCGGTGCTTTCGATTAGTTGTTGTAAACTGAAACATCAGGACCAGTCTATCGGCTTTATACCATTTTTTTTAAGATAGTTGTTTGTTTGAGAGAATGGTTTCGATCCAAAAAACCCGTAGTGTGCTGAAAATGGAGATGGATGTACGCTTTCGATAATCAAATGCTTGTTTTTGTCCAAAAAAGTACTTTTCCGACGGGCGCTTTTCCCCCATAGAATGAATACCAAGTTACTTTTTTTTTCACTCAAAAGCTTGAGTGCTTTATCCGTAAACCTTTCCCAACCGCGACCTTGATGTGAGCCAGGCCTCCCTGCTTGAACAGTCAAGCATGAATTCAACAATAATACTCCTTGTTTTGCCCAACTTTTTAGGTCTCCATCGGGTGGTTGCATAATATTTAAGTCACTCTCCAGTTCTTTGAAAATATTTATAAGTGACGGTGGCTTTTTCTCACCATTGCTAATGGAAAAACTTAAGCCTTGAGCCTGTCCTGGGCCATGGTAGGGGTCTTGTCCCAATACTACAACTTTTACTTGATCGAAGGGAGTATAATAGAAACATTTGAATATTAGGTGCGCGGGAGGATAAAGAATTTTACCTTCTTTTTTCTCAGTTCGTAAAAAAAGGCTTAATTCCTTCATGTAGTCAGAGTCAAACTCTTGCTTTAATTTTTTTTTCCACGTTTCTTCTATAATTATTTTTCGCATATAAATCGAACAAATTCTCGATGTTAAGATATCTATTCTTAGCTAAACCAAGATAAAAAATTAGTACAATAGTATTAGAGCCAGAACAATAGTTTGATGTACTAAGTTTTTTTCTGTTGATATTTTTTCCTTGATTTAAGGACCTATTAAATGGAACAATTGGGAGCACCTTTTTTAATCATTCTTAACACATAATTTATCGTTTTGAACCGAAACAAATACAGTGAGGAGTACATAATGAAAAATTCAAAGACTGTTTTGATTGATAAGAACCCAGGTAGGAATGCACAAACGTTTGGAATAGCGCGTGAACTTAGAACAGATTTAAATCTAATCCACGAACCATCGATTGGAGTGGTGGGAAATAAAGGAGATTCTCAGTGTTATTTGGGTGTTAGTGAGAAAGTTAATGCAATCCATGAAACTCTGAGAGATAGAATTGGTACAGAACCAGGTAAATTAAAGATGCGGTTAATTCAACCAGAGTTCTCTGTTGCAACATCTGACGGTATAAGGAATGGTACCAAAGAGATGAGATACTCTTTAATAGGAAGAGAGGTAACCAACGATGCCATGTGCGAACATTTGAGCGCGAGTGGTATCGAAGGCTTAATAGCAGTTGTAGCCTGTGACAAACCTCCAGTCGGCACCTTGGCTGCAATCTTAGAACATAACAGACCAGCGATAATAATGTCCGACGGTTCAATTAGACCAGGAAAGGACTCAAAAACTAAGGAGCCAATAGATATTATTACCAGTTATCAGTTGGCAGGTAGTGACGACGAGAAATTAAAGAAAAGGATAGCCCTCGAGTCGTGTCCTGGGATTGGTAGTTGTGGGGGCATGTTTACCTATAATACGATGCAAACCTTTATTGGAGTTCTTGGTATGCAGCCGTTACACATGGTTTCACCTGCGTCGGAGGATCGAAAGCGTATTATTGAGTTTCCTAGTCAATTGGTTGATTATTTGTCATTTTTGATCGAAAACGACATCAAACCTCGCGATATTGTCACTCGAGAAGCGATAAGAAACGCAATCATCGTATCAATGGCAGTGGGAGGTTCGACTAATGTGATGCTTCATGCTCCTGAATTATCGCGTGCCGCAGGTTATGAAAGTTTTTCTAAAAATATTATGAGTTTTGAAGAGTTCAATTACCTCTCGAAAAGTATAGTTCCAGTCGTCGTAAATGCTAGACCTTTTGGTAAATACTCAATGGTGGACATCGATAAAAATGGAGGTGTCCAGGTTATAGTGAAAGAAATGCTGGGCGCGGGCCTTCTTTATGGCGACGCTATTACCTGTACCGGAGAAACGCTCGCTGAGCAAGTTGATCGGCTTAATCCGCCCACGCCTGACGGAACAGTGATATATCCGGTTGAAGCACCGTTTAAGAATACAGGTGGCTTGAGAGTTTTAGGTGGCAACCTATCTCCGGAGTCTAGCGCAGTGCTTAAACTTGCTGGTGTAGAGGGTGGCTTAGAGGACAATATCTTTTATGGAAATGCAAAAGTGTTTGATGGAGAACAGCAATTATTACTGAAGTTAGATAATGACCCAAATTCATTCAAAAACTTTGATATGGTCATTGTTAGATATGAAGGTCCAATAGGTGGACCCGGAATGCCTGAAATGTTAGACTCCACGTCCAGGTTAACAGCGTTGTGCAGAGATAGAGGGATCGTAGTGGGTTTGATGACTGATGGCCGTTTCTCAGGCGGGTCTGTTGGGCTAGTAATCGGACACGTGGGCCCAGAGGCTGCTGTTGGTGGTCCGATTGCATTACTCGAGAATGGTGATAAGATCGTTGTAAACCTTAATGAAAATAGGCTAGATTGCCTTGAATTAAACGAGAGCAAAGTTTTTGAAAGAAGGCAAAAAATATGGCGGAACACGGTTTTAACCAATGACGGGACGCATCCTTCACTAGGAGACGCAAATACGCGCCTTTTGAACAGAATGAGGGAGTCTGCCGTCTCTGCTGTTGATGGGGCTGGGATGCATCCTGGTGGGAAAGTCTGGTTAAGTGAACCGCGAAAGTCAGAAAAAACATCATTCACGCCGAAAAACAAGTATCGATAAGTACTGACTGCAAAGCGTTTTAAAAGTCATTACGTTTAAATAAGTTAAAAGAGCTTGTGATGTCCTAGAATATCTTCTTTATGGTCACAATTCACTTCATTTTTAAAATGATCCCAAATCAGCTTTGTCCCAAATTCAGGTGTGTCCTCTGCGCTGTAGTTTTGTTTCTCATGGTTCCAAACCAGCATCGACTCTGTTGCATAATAGTGTGCTATTTTAAGAAACTCTCTTAAATTACTGATTTTATGTGATAATTTATCAAATGGGATCAAAGTTTTTCTTGTAAGAGTAAATAATCCGCTGGGAAGTTTTCTGAATTTTTCCTTTTTGTTTGTAAGACGGAATATCATCCGTCCCATCTCGATTGGTGTGAACGCAGGTCCCGGACCGCCGATTGGTAAAATCTTGTTATGTTTCTCACTATTATCGAAACATTCAATTATAAAGTGGGCTAAATCTTTCTCTGAGATTGGTTTGCATAACGTATTTAGCCCGTCGTCAAAAAGTATAAAATTCTTACCCCTTTTAACATTTTCTATTTGCCCTGACAATGACTTAAAAAAAGCGGTTGGACGAATAATGGAATAAGTAACTTTTGAGTTAGTTAATTCATTTTCGAAGGCCAGTTTCGCTCTTTGAAATTCTAAAAATGGTTTTTGTACACAGATCGCGGATAATAAAATGAAATGTTGAACATTTTTCGATTTAGACAACCGTAAAAGGTTTAGGTTAGCTTTGTACTCGACCTTCCATGCATCTTCAATACCTCCAGTGCGGCTACCTATACAGGAAATTGCATAGTTTAATTTTCCAAAACTATTCCCGAGCGAAAAAACTTGTTTTGGGTCGCGTATGTCACATTTAATGTACTTACAATTAGTGGACTTATTTTCGCTAATGTCTGATCGAACGGGACATATAACTGAAAAGCCATCCTTGACCAGTTTCTTTACAACTTGCGATCCAATATAGCCAGTCGCGCCCGCTAATAAAACTAATTTACGATTCACACTCATATTTATTTCCACAGTTTTAAGTTTGTGAAATTATTTCATCCCATCGAGATATTCTTCTACGGTTATCTTCCTATAATTCACACCGTTAATGCCCAAATCGACGGGCTCGGGGTCTATAACTTCGATCAAAGCGTTGTTTCTTTTTGCTATATTGAGAGCTACTGCGGTAATGTTTACTTTGAAAGAGGTACCTATAAAAATTACCTTCTTTGCTTTTTCTATCAACTTTAAAGCATCCGATATTCGATACATCTCAGAATAGAATTCGTCAAATAAGAGGACAAAAGGTTTCAACGAGTCATTATACATCGGTACTTTTGTCTTATGCGAAATTCTAAAAGCGTCAAGTAGATTCTTCTTCACTATGCTCGGATCTTCATTTCCTTGTAAACTATTTTGCAGGACGTCCCAAGGTGCTTTTCTTGTTTCTAATGCTACCTTTTGCTCATGGTAGACGGTGACTAGATCTAACCTACCATGTATTGGTATATAGGTATGATTTCCAGCTTTTTTGTCTAAAGCATCTATGTTTTGGGTAATTAGAGTTTTATCTGCTAACCAGTAGTGAATCGGTTTAGGATCTGCGAAACGATATTTTACAAATCGGCTATAATACCAAAATAAAAATTCATCAGGCATTTGCCTATATGCTGCTCGCGTAGCCATTTCTTGTGGCGTATAATTTTTACTACCTATCCGCCAATACCCGTCGCTTCCTCGAAAAGTGGGGATGCCACTCCCTTTGCTGACGCCAGCTCCAGTTATATATAGCGATGAGGTCATTACAGTTTGCCTTACAGAATGAAAATTAACTGCACTTGCTTTCCTTAGGAGTTTTTTATCTTTACTTATTTACTAGTTTTGTCCACATACTAATTATGATAATCTTCCTATATTTTTATTTATCAATTAATTTGAAACAAACAAAACATTATCGTGTTTTGAGTATACTTGAAAGGTAGGAGACAATCTTGGTAATTATTTTTGGTTTAAAAAATTGCGACTCTTGCCGGAAAGCATTAGCTTTTTTTGGTAGAGAATGTAAATTTATTGACATCAGAAAAGAAGGGTTTGACATAGATTCAAAAAAAAAGGTGATTGAACAGTTTGGAGAAAAATTAATTAACCGAAGATCTAGGACTTGGCGAGAATTAAAAACGAAGGAACGAGCTAAAAGTTTGTCTCAGATTATTTCTGATCATCCTTCGGTAGTTAAACGGCCAGTAATATTTTTTTACACCGATATCTTTTTAGGTTGGAACAAAGAACTCGAAACAAACTTTAAGATTGGGCAATTACCGACAAGCTCTTCTTAACTGGTGGGCCTTAAGAATTACGATTTTTATCTTCTTAGTGTTATTTGTATTTTAGCATGGTATTTACATCCTTGATCTAGCTGGATATATGTTACCTAGAAAAAATACAATAATAAGGTGAAAGTATTTTGGGGATCGAGATAAATTAAGTTTTTTTTATGGAAAAAGACTGCTAGATTATAGGCATATAAATTGCAAATTGGTAATTAATTGAAAGACTAAGAGGGTAAAGATGCAGCTAATCGAAACCACTAGAGATGGACTTAAGAGGGGTTACGAAGTTACTATAAAAGCTGTTGAGCTCGACAATCGGGTTGTGGAGAAATTGGAACAATCACGGGATCAAATTCAGGTAAAGGGTTTTCGAAAAGGTCAGGC
>JAYZEV010000006.1:0-38896 GCA_036337105.1 Pseudomonadota bacterium | reverse complement strand
TGAAAGTAAAAGGAGGAATTGCTCGAAAAGGATTGGTATTAGGTAAAAATGGTGAAAATATCGGAAATGTTACATCTTGCACTTGGTCTCCATATCTAAAATGCGGGGTAGGTATAATAAGAGTGAAAAATATCCACTTTCAGCCGGGACTGGAAATTAATGTAGAGGGCGTAGACGGAAAGTTGCATAATGCTATCCTTTCACATATTCCGATGTATGATCAGGACGGCCTCATTGTTCGCGGCAAAGATAAAGATATACCGACTAGAGTAAAACCAGCTTTCCCCGACTAAAAATAGTGTAGAAGTAGTTTTAATTCATAATTTGGTTTAAATTCTGTCTTGAAAGGAAAGTATTTTTTGAGACGAGCTTTTGTTCTATTCGAATTCAAAAATATCACTCACCAAAGAGTTTCATTGAGAGATTTTTTATTAGACATCCGTCATTTTAATCTAGATTTGATGAGGCTATAGCTGCAAGTTTTGATGAAGCTTCCTGTAGAAGCTTAGCTAAACCTTTAAGATTCTTATCGCTGCCCTCCAACTTTTTGAGCATTTCTTTCATCAAATTTGATAATTCTTGGCTTTGGTTGTTGGAGTCTATTAACCTCAACTGTGTTTTCCTTATTATAGCTCCCAGAGCTACATTTCTTCGCATCGAGTTTGTTAAATTTTTTGTATTTACGTGAATGGCTGTAACCCCTGCAGGGCCCGCTTTCGCCGTAACAGATCGCTTTAAATTCAATATTGTTGAGGTTTCCCCGAACACTTCTTTTTCTTTTAACGTATTCAACTTTAAGCCATCTTTTGAATATATCAAGACTGACCCGGACATAATAATGAAGATTCCGTTTGGTTCACTATCAGCTTCATAGATAATTTCCCCTGGGGACCATAAAATATTTTTTCCTGAAGTTTTCAAAGCGTGTCTCCAAAAAATTCAAAGATACTACCACATCACCTTCTTTCTTTTTATATTGGCACCATTTAGTGAAATAAGCGAGTCCTTAATGGGTGCAGTAGAGCGAGGAATTGCTAAAAATATTGTTGACTCAATTTTAAGAAACTATCGACAAAATGACACTAAACAATAAAAAATTTAGCAGTCAAACTTTGATTGTAAGGACTTTTTAATTTTTCTTAAATAGGACACAAGTTTTATCGCTTTTATTTTTTATGCTACTAATAATATTTGTTTGTACAATTAGGAAAATCAAAATGTCGAATTCTCGCACAAAAATAAATAAATTAGATAGCTTCGAGCCAGTTGGCTTTGTGGGCCTCGGTTCCATGGGGGGCGCAATTGTAAAGAATCTTCTGGATAAGGGCGTCTGCGTTCATGCTTACGATAAGAAAAAGGCTGTAAGACGAATTTTTCGTGATGCAGGTGCAATTGTCCACGAGAGTCCAGCACACGTTGCCCTACAGACAAAATATGTTTTCCTATGCCTCCCATTCGCCCCCCAGGTGGAAAAGGCACTGTTTGGGGTAAATGGACTTACGCAAGAAAAAGAAAAAAAGCTGATTGTTGTTGACCTCTCTACGATTTACTCTTCTGACGCTGAGCTTCTTAACGCAAAGCTGCGAAAAACCAATATTAGCTACAGCGACTGTCCTATCTCAGGGCTCCCTAAAAAGGCCAGAGATGGAACTCTAACCCTAATGTTTGGTGGTTTAAAACCCGAGTATAAGGAAGTTCTACCAATTTTAAAGCTAATCGGTGAGCACATCATGTATTGCGGTCAGTGTGGCACTGGACAAACAATGAAATCGTTAAACAATATTGTTTACAATATAAACATTGCAGCAATTTCTGAGATGTTGCCTGTTGCAGTCAAAGTTGGGCTAGATCCCGTAGATTTCGCAACCGTTCTTCTCAATGGATCAGCCCGAAGTTTTGCCTCAGAGCATTTCGTCCCAAAAATATTGAGAAGAGAGTTTAGAGGTGATTACCAATTACAGTCTGCATACAAGGATATAGAAAATTTTTTAAAGTTAAAAGAAAATATTCCAATTGAGTTGCCTGTATTTGAGGCGATGGGTAACGTTTATAGGGAAGCATTAGAGAAGGGGTATGGCAAGGAGTCAAAAAGTGCGATGGTAAAACTGTACGAAGAAAAGCTTCGTAAATAGTGAATTGTGTTGGGGGTATATGGGAGAAAACTTCTGGCCATAACTGATAGTAGGAGGTTAAGGTGTCATCCAAGAAAAGAAATAACTTTTTTAATATAAATTCCCTGGAGGACGGAATTTACCGTGCTTTGGCAAGCGGGGTGAATGCTCGAATATTTCCGGGAGAAAATTCAATGATATCAATTGTTCATATCAAACCTCATGCGGAGGGTGCTATCCATTCTCACCCACAGGAACAATGGGGTTATTTAGTAGAAGGCAGTCTGACTCGGATCCAAGATGGGCTTTTTGTTGAAGTAAAAAAGGGTGATTTTTGGCGAACTCCACCGAGCGTTGAACATGGAATTATTGGTGGCCCTCAAGGAGCAATAATCTTTGACATCTTTGCGCCGATAAGAAAGGAATATCTCCTAGCAGGGTCTGGATTCGGTAAAGGAGAAGAATAATGGCGATAAATTTGTATAAGAGAGAATTTGCTCTTGTTTCCCAAAAAGAATTGACAGCTTGGAAAAAAATACCGACGGCGGTTATTGGGGACTCTTTAAATCGGCAAAACGTTATGAGAAGCAATATTACTCCCATTTTCTCATGTTGCTTCTCTGGTCAAGCGAGAACCGTCTCGACTTTGGCAGGAGACAATGGGTCAATACACGCCGCAATGAGGATAATTAACGCAGGTGAAGTATTAGTAATAGATGGAGGCGGCTATACGGAACGAGCACTTTGGGGCGGGATATTGAACACAATAGCAAAAAAAAAGAAGGTCGCTGGAGTAGTAATTGACGGCAGTATCAGAGATATTAATGAGTTGCGAGAAATGGATATACCTATTTTCGCTATTGGTGGCACCCCAGCCGGTCCTCATAAAGGTTGGGGAGGTGAAATTGACAGTAATATTAGTTGTGGGGGGGTATCGGTATCTCCAGGCGATCTTATTGTGGGCGATAATGACGGTGTTGTTGTCATACCACTTGCGCAAAAAGACACCGTTTTAGAACTATCGAAAAAAAAACTAGAGCAAGAAAAGAAAATTTTGGATAAGATTGCGCAAAATTGTAATTTAGATGATGTTATCACCTACCCTGCAGTAAATGTTGTTCAACCAGTAAAGCAGCACAATTAGGTTAGGAGCTTAATCTGACAACCAACGCCCGTGATTGAAATTTTTCTCGTGACCATATTATATGAACAAGATAAAAGATATTGATTTTTTGGACTCGACTCTGGCGCGCTACGGATTAAAAAATTTGGGGGCTTTCCATCACAATAATGACGACAGGCACCTAAAAAGTATTAAGACGTTGGTTCTTGTTGGCCCAGATGAACCAAAGTTTTGGAAAATTTTTATAGAAAGTTATGAGTTTAAAGCTAGCATACAGAACCCATTAGACAGCTGGAGTTGTCGGGCACTTAATAATGTAGCGAAGAAATTGGATGCGGTTTCGTTTTTTCCTTTCGGTGGTTCTGAGAGGATGCCATTCGTAAAATGGGCCCTCAGAACAGGACAAACATTTGTTTCGCCTTCAAAGCTATTGGTTCATATAGATCTGGGACTTTCTGTATCTTTTAGGGGGGCATTGGGATTTGCTAAAAGGTTAAATATCTCCAGTAAATCAAAAAGTTCGCCTTGTGTTGGATGTTCTAAGCCTTGTTTAAGTTCTTGCCCGGCTGGTGCAATTTCACTTGAAAATTATGATACTGCTAAGTGTATTGAATACTTAAGAGAAGACGAAAATAAATCGTGTAATAGTGGCTGTTTAGTCAGAAGGTCTTGTCCTGTGGGTCAAGAGAAGCGGCTACCTGCACAATCTCAATTTCATATGCGAGCGTTTTTATCCTCTTAAGTTTGGGGTTTCTTCTTATTTTCATAAATTTCATATCTTTTATCGTTTCCTCAGTTTATTAGAGTTTTTTTGTGTTTAGAATTATCTTGGGCTTTGCTAACATGGCGATGCGAGCATTGTAAAATGGAGGTGTCAAGTTGTTTGATAAAGAGACCGTCAGTGTTTATAATAAAAAAATCAAGGATTATGTGAAACTAGTGGATCGAGCTCCCGGTTCTGCTTTACGGGACTTTGTAAAGAAAATTGAATTAAATGGTTTGGTTCTAGATTTGGGATGTGGTCCCGGCAATGCTTCGGATTATATGACGTCGCAAGGGCTAAGGGTGGATGCCACAGATGCCTCACATGAAATGATAAATCTGGCTAGAAAGAAATATGGTCTATTGGCAAGGGTAATGGCTTTCTCTGATCTATCAGAAGAAAACAGGTATGACGGTGTTTGGGCAAACTTCAGTTTGCTGCACGCGGCAAAAGTAGATTTTGGTATCCATCTGAAAGCTATTAACAAGGCGTTAAAGTCAGGCGGTTATTTCTGCCTTGGGATGAAACTTGGGACCGGAGAGAAGCGCGATAGGCTTGGACGGTTTTATGCATACTACAGTCGCTCTGAGTTAATTGATGCCTTGCAAGATGGCGGTTTTGCATTAAAGTCTGAGTATATGGGCGAGGAAAAAGGGCTTGTGGGGAGTGTCGAACCTTGGATAATCCTTCAATCGCGAAAAGACAACTAGGTTTTTAAAGTTTCGGTGTTGGCAGAATAGATTTTTTTTTATAGAACATAGAATTATTACGTCACTATTTAAGATTTTTGTGAGGGTCAAAAAATATGAGTTCAATTGACGAGAGCTGTGAAGCGTGTTCACCTGATGCAACGGCGTTAACAAAAGGCTCGATTGTTGAATTTCTAGAAATGAATGGAGGTTGGAGTCTTTCGTTGGATGTAGATTTCGATCAGCTAATCCAGACCTTTCGCTTCAAGAATTTTTCTGAAGCACAAGACTTTGCTGTAAAAGTTGGGGATTTGGCTGAGTGGGCCGGACATCATCCTAGTATCCTAACCGAGTACGGACGGGTTACTGTTAGGTGGTGGAGCCACAAAATTAAAGGGCTGCATGAGCAGGATTTGGTCCTTGCATCAAAAACGGAATCTCTATATCGAAAACGCACCGATGCGCTATAGAGCACTTGGACAACTTAAGACACCTATTTCTCCAATAGGTATAGGTGCCATGTCGTTTACAGATTTTTATGGCGAAACGAACACAAAAAAATCACACGATATTTTGGACGCGGCTATTGATTTAGGAATTAATCATATAGATACGTCAGACATTTATGGCTCTGGTTTGTCTGAAGAGCGAATAGGGCTTTTTATCAAAGCTAATCGTGAGGCAAAGAAATTCTTTCGAATTGCTACAAAGGGTGGAATTGAGCGCGATAGTAGTGGGGGGACGCGTTTTAACAATTCTAAGGAATATTTGACCAAGTGCTTAGAAAATTCATTGGAAAGGCTTGGAGTTGAACAAGTGGAACTATATTATGTGCATAGACGAGAAGCAGAAAGATCAATAGAAGAGGTGACCGAGACTTTGCAGAGCTTAGTCAAGTCAGGAAAGACTAAGCAGATAGGGTTCTCGGAAATCTCGCCAAACTCTCTTGCGCTTGCTTCGAGTGTTTTCCCAGTTGCGGCAGTTCAGTCTGAGTATTCTTTATCGACACGCTACCCCGAACTCGGTCTAATCCAGAGGACAAAGCAGTTAGGCGCCTCCTTAGTTGCATTTAGTCCGGTAGGTCGATCGTTGCTTACAGACGCTCCTCATGATGAGTCTAAAGTCAAAGCCATGCAGTTTTTGAGAGAAAATCCCCGATTTGTCGAACCAAATCTATCAAGGAATATAAGAGCTACAGAGAGTTTTAGGTCCTTGGCGCGTCAAATGGGATTATCGGCGGCAGCTTTAGCAATCTCTTGGTTGCTAACTAAAGATAGCCACATATTGCCCATACCGGGAACTAGATCGGTTGATCGATTGAAATCGATGGCTGATGGCGCGAGTAGAAAACTTTCAAAAGCCGATATAACCGAAATCGAAAAGACCCTACCTCTAGGGTGGGCGTATGGCGATCGCTACTCCACAAATCAGTGGATTGGGCCAGAAAAGTATTGCTAGTTTTGAACTTTTTTTCACTTTTGGAAAAAGTCCTCTAGGTTGAAAGATTTAAATTGGATTTTATCTCAGATGACATTGCGCGACTAACCTATCTACTTCTTATTCTTTTGTCCGTAGTTGGATGGTTTATTTCATCAGTTAAGCGCGATTTAGGTAAAACGATTCAACGGGCACTGATTTGGTTCTTGATCTTCGTTGGACTGATAGGAGCCTATGGTCTGTGGTTGGAGATCGATAAAAAAACTGTCACCGCTGAATTAGAAAAGAAAATACAAATAAAAAAATCGATCGATGGACATTTTTATACCACAGCCATAATTAATGGAAAGAAAATAAAGTTACTCATAGATACGGGTGCATCGGGTACGGTTTTAAGTTCGCGGGATGCAAAAAATGCTGGAATTTTAATATCTGAGTTGAGTTTTTCAAATCCTATCCAAACTGCGGCGGGCCTTTCGTATTCAGCTATTTATGTTGTTGAACAATTTAGTTGGTTGGGTTTAGAAATAGGTCCAAAGCGTTTGCAAATCGTGAATCAAGGTCTTGTTAGTTCTCTCCTAGGAATGGACATAATTGAGACAGCCCGTAGTTTTGTAATAAGTGGTGATACGCTTTACCTTGATTTTTAAAGTCTGGAGAGTAGTAAAATCACACTACAAGGTGAACTGATACCATGAAAAAACACGTTAGAACAATCTCAGACTATCCTATACCCGGTGTTCAATACAGAGACATAACGCCGTTGCTTCAAGACAAGGCTCTTTTTGCGAGGGTTATAAAAAAAATGACAGAGCCTTGGAGGAATTCTAGAATCGATGCTATTTTAAGTATTGAGGCGCGTGGTTTTATACTGGCTGGTGCTATCGCTTACAACTTAGAAACCGCATTTGTACCATTAAGAAAACCTGGGAAATTGCCTGGTGAAACATTCAATGTGTCTTTTGAGCTTGAATACGGAACAACAGAAATGCATGTCCATAAGGATGCATTAAATAAGCATCGACGTCTTTTGATAATTGATGATCTTCTTGCGACAGGAGGGACGGCGCTGGCTGCAGTGCAATTAATAGAGAAACTCTCGGATAAAGATATTGTCGGCGCTGGTTTTATCATAGATTTACCCAATTTAGGAGGCTCAAAAAAGTTAACAGATAAAGGAATAAAAACTCATTTCCTGATGAAATTTTAAGCCAATAAAATGTCTCGAACGGATGGCCAAGGTACTCGAGAGTGCGGTCAACAACTTTATCATAATTGCAAAATTACCGAGAGGTCTCAGGGGGGGGGGGAGTACTTCTATGAAAATATAGATTTAGGCCTAGAGTGCTATTTATCCACCGTACTTTTCAATAACACTCTTTACTCAACCAGCAATTTAATTTTAACTCGTAGCTTTTCCGAAAAAACCAGGGTTGCTGGTATCATATCACCTTTTTTTATCTCCTGCTGCATACCTAAAATCATAATATGAAACCCGCCCCTTTCCATTTTAAAGGTATTACCAGGGTTGATATCAACTTTATTTATATGCTTCATTCGCACTACGCCATTTTCATCTGTTTCTGTGCTGTGGAGCATTGTCCGTCCAAGGTTAGTTTGTACTCTTAGTAATGTGATTTTGGATGGTCCGTTGTTTCTTATACTTAAATATCCGGCCGTTACTTTGGCTCCTCCAGTTGGGGCCAGTATTACAGGGTTAATAATATCTAAATTACCCTCGCTTAAATCGAGGGCTGCTGCATCTTTAAGCATAAAAACAGAAAGGAGCATATAAAGCAGAAGGTTTATAATTAGAAATTTAAAAAAAGATATTTGTTGGAACATAAGATTACTTTTCCTTCACATAAAACAATTTTTAACTTACCCCTTATTGATTACGCACCATTTGGCAGACTTCCATGGAAAGTACAAGCGTATTTGACTGATTATACGCTTCAAAAATTATAATAATAATTCCAACGTCTTTGTTTGACTTAGATATTCTTTTCGAGCTAATTGTTCGGAAAACGGTAATTTTATCCTCGGGACGTACTGGGTGCTTCCACTGTAAGTTATTTACACCGGGAGAGCCAAGGCTCTCGGTCTTTAACAAGTATGAATCACAGATTAGTCTCATGACTTCTGAGCAAGTGTGCCAACCACAGGCAACAAGTCCCTTGAAGACTGATAGTTTCGCCTTTTTCTCATCGATGTGAAAATACTGAGGATCAAATTTCTCAGCAAATTTGATGATTTCTTCTTTTTTAAAAAGTTTTGAGCCAATTTCTTTTCTTTCGCCTACTACAAAGTCTTTCCAATATAACTTTTTTGAATTCATTTACTTACTCCAGAAGAGTTGTTTTTACTGAGGTCATTTCCCTCGTTGAATAATAATACCATCTTACAATTCTTTGTATATCTATAGTTCTCATTTCTATTAGTAACGAAAGTGACAACTTTTTTTCAATCTTGATTGAAATACGGTTTTTCCCACAAATACCTTGAATGAAGTTAATAATTCTAATATCATAAGCCTATATATCGGGAGACAATGCTAGATGCACGGCCGAAGGAGCAACTGCCTCGGAAACTCTCAGGCAAAAGGACCGTTATAGAAATTTAAACTCTGGAGAGATGTCTTAAACAGACACGCCGAAGGGATAACAATCTCAGGCAAATGAACAGAGGGGGCGTTTAGAATGGGGAAAAAAACTTCATTCTAAATGTTGGAATTAGAGATTTCTGTCCTTCGCGTAGGTGGCACAAAAAATGATTACAAGTTTAAAGACTGCTCTACATGATATACATCAGGCACTGAATGGAAGGTTCATAACCTATGCAGGATACGAAATGCCCGTACAATATTCGGACGGGGTACTGCAAGAGCATAAGCATACTCGTGCTTCGTGTGGTGTCTTTGATGTTAGCCATATGGGGCAAATACTTATTTCACCGGGGTCTGGCAGTGAAGAAGATTTAACTCGCTCTTTGGAAATGCTCGTGCCCTCAGATTTATTCTCACTCCCAGAAAACAAACAATGTTACTCATTATTAACCAATAGTAGTGGGGGTGTAATAGATGATTTAATCATAACCAAATGTAAAGATTATTTTTTTCTTGTCTGCAATGCTTCCAGAAAGAGTTTGGTATTTGAACACCTGAGGTTGAGACTAGGAGAAGCTTTTAAAGTTCAACTACTTGACAATCGGGCCCTTTTTGCCGTTCAAGGGCCGCTATCTGATCGAGTTCTTACTAGGTTTTCTTCACATCTTTCAGATATGAATTTTTTGGATTTTAAAATTGTCCAAATCCTTGGTACTGAATGTTGGGTGTCAAGATCAGGCTATACGGGGGAAGACGGCTTTGAAATTTCCGTTGAGAACTCTAGAGCTGAAGCCTGGTTTAAGGAGATTTTAAGCTGCAAAGAAATCAAACCGGTAGGTCTGGGAGCACGGGATAGTCTGAGATTAGAGGCAGGACTATGCCTGTATGGAAATGAATTAAGTGAAACTATAACTCCAGTGGAAGCTGATTTAGGCTGGGTCATTCACAAAGCCCGCCGAGTGGGTGGAAGTCGTTCAGGCGGTTTTTTAGGTGAAGAAATAATTTTACGGCAGCTTAACTCAGGTGCGAGCCAAAAACGTGTGGGTCTTTTGCCAATCGGAAGAGCTCCTATGAGAGCGGGTTGTAAGATCTTTGGTGATAAACATAGTAGTACTGAGATTGGAAGCATATCGTCAGGTGGTTTCAGTCCAATCTTGAATAAACCTATATCAATGGCTATATTGGACACCACTTTTTCAAAGCCAGGCACCAAAGTTTGTGTTGAGCTAAGAGGTAATCGCTTATTGGCAGACGTCACTTGTCTACCGTTTGTATCGCACAACTATAAGTCAAAGAAGGGAAATGCTTAATGAAGTATACTAAAGAACATGAGTGGTTAAAGATGGATGGGGTTGTAGCGACCGTGGGCATAACTAATCATGCTGCAGAGCAATTAGGCGATCTAGTGTTTGTTGAACTTCCGAATGAAAAAAGAGCGGTTTCATTGGGTGAGGAAATAGTCGTAATTGAGAGTGTCAAAGCTGCTTCTGATATTCAGGCTCCAGCCGACGGTACCATCTTGGAGGTCAATAAAAATATAGTAGAAGATCCTAACTTGGTAAATTCTGACCCGCTCGGAGCTGGCTGGTTTTTTAAAATGGAAATTACGGATCCATCTATTTTGGACACCATGATGGATGAAGCAGAGTACTTGGACTTTATCAGCTGAAAAAAATTAGTACAAAAGATTAGGAGAAAAAAATAATGGAAGACAATAGCTCATATTTTAGACCAACAAATTATCTTCCATACGACTTTGCTAACCGACGACACATTGGCCCATCTAAACCCGAAATAAAAGAAATGTTAAAGATATTGAAAGCCGATAGTCTGGATGAGCTAATCGACCAAACAGTGCCGACAGAGCTTCGTCAAAAAGAAAGTTTAGGGTGGGAAAGAGCTAAGTCCGAACGCGAAGTGCTTTATCACTTGAGGCAAACAGCGTCGAAAAATAAGGTGTTAATTTCGTTGATTGGTCAAGGGTATCACGGAACTGTTACTCCACCTGCAATTCAGAGAAATATTTTGGAGAACCCGGCTTGGTATACTGCATATACTCCATATCAGCCAGAAATTGCTCAAGGTAGACTCGAGGCGCTGTTAAATTTTCAAACGATGGTCTCGGATTTAACAGGTCTTGATATTGCAAACGCATCGCTATTAGACGAGGCGACAGCATGCGCTGAGGCCATGGTAATGGCAAAGAGAGTTTCAAAATTGCCTTCGGCAAGATTTTTCGTTGACGAGAACTGTCATCCGCAAAATATCGCGGTTTTGAAGACTAGGGCTGAACCTTTAGAAATTCAAATCGTCGTTGGAAATCCTCTAGATTATGATTTCAAATCGGAAGTTTTTGGCGCAATATTTCAGTACCCTGGTACATTCGGCAACCTTTCAGACTTTTCCGGTCAAATAAAAGCTCTCCACTCAATTGGCGCTATAGGGATAGTTGCCGCTGATCCGCTTGCGCTAACTTTGTTAAAAGAACCGGGGGCTATGGGTGCTGATATCGCTGTTGGTTCGATGCAGAGATTTGGTGTTCCAGTTGGTTTCGGGGGACCTCACGCAGCCTATATAGCCACAAGAGATGAATATAAACGATCATTACCAGGACGCATTGTAGGAGTCTCCTTGGATAGCAGGGGTAACAAAGCCTACAGGTTAGCATTGCAGACAAGAGAGCAGCATATCAGGAGAGAAAAGGCAACTTCAAATGTTTGTACTGCTCAAGCTCTTTTAGCTGTTATGGCCTCTATGTATGCTGTTTTTCATGGTCCTGAGGGTTTAAAAGCGATAGCGCAAAGAATTCATCGAAAGACGGTTCGAATGGCTATGGGATTAGAATTCCTAGGATACCGTATAGATCAAGAGAGTTTTTTTGATACCATAACATTAGAGGTGGGACGTTCCCAGGCTGTCTTGCTGAGAGCGGGAGTAAACGAAGGCATTAATTTTAGAAAAGTTTCAGATTCAAGAATAGGAATTACGCTTGATGAACGTACACGTCCAGAAACAATTGAGTCAGTTTGGAGAGCTTTTGGTCTCGACAGAAAAGATAATGATCTTTACCCGCATTATCGGATACCTGAGGATTTAATTCGAAAAAGTGAATATTTGACACATCCAGTCTTCCACATGAATCGAGCGGAACAAGAAATGACTAGATACATGCGAAAACTTTCCGACCGAGACTTGGCGCTAGATAGGGCAATGATTCCCTTGGGTTCCTGCACGATGAAATTAAATTCCGCAGCAGAAATGATGCCTGTGAGCTGGCGTGAGTTCTCCTTGATTCATCCGTTTGCACCTTCTGATCAAACAGAGGGTTATAGAGAAATGCTTAAAGACTTGTCAGATAAGCTATGTCAAATTACGGGTTATGATGCCATTTCTATGCAACCCAACTCGGGTGCTCAGGGTGAATATGCAGGATTATTAACTATTCGTTCTTACCACAGAAGTCTTGGAGAGGGGCACAGAAAAATTTGTTTAATTCCAGACTCTGCTCATGGTACTAACCCGGCTTCAGCTCAGATGGTTGGTTATTCGGTTGTCTCTGTGTCATCTAGTGTCAGCGGTGATATTGATTTAGAAGATTTTTATAAAAAGGCTGAGGCTCACAAAGACAACTTGGCTGCGTGTATGATTACCTACCCCTCGACCCACGGTGTTTTTGAGGAGACAGTAAAGGAGGTGAGTAAAATCACGCATGAGTTTGGCGGTCAAGTATATATTGACGGAGCAAATATGAACGCCATGGTTGGGTTGGTTCAACCTGGAAAAATTGGTGGGGATGTAAGTCACCTAAACCTTCACAAGACATTTTGTATTCCCCACGGGGGAGGTGGTCCAGGGATGGGGCCTATTGGAGTAAAAAAGCATTTACTTTCTTTTCTTCCCTGCCATCCATTGGATGAAACTCCGGGAAACGTGGTTTCCGCCGCTCCATTTGGCTCTCCCTCTCTTTTACCAATCAGCTGGGCATATATTTTGATGATGGGCGGCGAGGGTCTTACCCAAGCCACTAAAGTTGCGATATTGAATGCAAATTATATAGCGAAAAGGTTGGAAAAAGCCTTTAAGGTTCTTTTCAAAGGTAAGAATGGCAGGGTGGCACACGAATGCATTATTGATACCAGGCCGTTGAAAGAGTCATGTGATGTTACAGTGGATGATATTGCCAAAAGACTGATTGATTGTGGGTTTCATGGACCTACAATGAGCTGGCCAGTTCCCGGCACTTTAATGATTGAGCCGACAGAGTCGGAAACCAAAGCAGAAATTGATCGTTTTTGCGATGCGATGCTCGCTATTCATTCGGAGTTCAAAGATATCGAACAAGGAAAGATTGATCCTAAAAACAACCCGCTAAAAAATGCCCCGCATACAGTAGAGGACCTGGTAGGTGACTGGGATAGGCCATACTCAAGAGAACAAGCTTGTTATCCTCCTGGTGCATTTAGGGTGGACAAATATTGGGCGCCAGTAAATAGAGTTGATAATGCATATGGTGATAGAAATTTAATGTGCTCTTGCCCTCCTATGAACGTATTTGAAGAAGATCACTAACTCCAAGGCTTTGAAGCAATCTTAAGATTCATATAAGAAATGTTGCACCCATGGTTCAAGAATCGCAAGTTGTTTTGCGAATTGGCGCTCATAATTTTTCCATCTCCCACAAGAGTCAGAGTAGAGTTTTTCAGTTACCTGATTGTAGCTTGGCGTGTTTATCATTGGACGCTTCATAGCCGTCTCATTAAAATCCTTAAGTTCCTCTTCCCAATTGAGTCCAAGAAATTGAAGTAACTCTGTTGTGTTATCCTCAAAGTTAAGAATTAAATCTTCGTATTTTAGCTGAAAATAATCAATATCTATGTGTGTGGAATAGGTTAACCAACAAGACATCACAGCATTGTATAAAGTGGCCGCTTGCTTTAGTGAAACAAAGTTGGCCATGGCGTCGTTTGGAGCAAAGTTCTGCATGAAACAGCTTAAGACCGCATCACAAGGATGACGAATGACAATGATAAACTTGGAGTTTGGAAAAATTTTTCGGATAAAAGGGACATATATTAGGTTTAATGGAAATTTGTCAATAATCACTTTGCTTTTCTCAACGTTCTCGGCAATCTTCTTCAGATCTGCCAGGTACTCTTGAGCTAGCATATCCAATTTCGTATCACTCAGCTCGAAGATATTACTTTCACCCGATAATGATCTTGCTCTCGAGATTAATTTTGCGACGATAGGTTTTTCTTCAATAACTTTTATGCTTGAATGAGTTCTTAGAATTGTATCAAGTAGGGTTGTTCCAGATCTAGGGAATCCAACTAAGAAAGCTAGGTTCCTGTTTTCGTGGGATGAAAAAAGATTTACGGTTTTTTCTTTAGTTGCTTTTAAGAATGCGAATTTGTTTTTTTCTACTGTTTTCACATAGCGATTAGCGCTTAAGTTTTTTTTCACCATGATTCTTTCAGCGTAATTATTCGCCTTTTGGAAGTAGAAAAAAGCCCTCTCAAAATCCTTTAATTTATCTGCGCTTTTTCCTAGCAAATTGTATAAGACAAGTTTTCGCTCTTGTGATAGTTTGTCTGACAAATAAGGCTCTAGCGTTTGAATACATTTGCTATATTTTTTTTCTCTGAACTGTAGGAATGCTTTTTTTAGCTTTAGAGCGACGTTATTTGATGTTTGTTCCATGCCATAGGTGATAGCGGCAGCGAGTAAATCTAGGTTTCCCATTTTTTCATGAACTTCGCATAAATTGTAGTGTGCCTCTACTAAACTCGGTGAAAAATGAATAGCGCGTTTTAGTGCGTCAATAGCTTCATCTAATCGCTCGATCTTAAAAAGAAAGCGACCGTAATTTGAGAGGATTGTCGAATGGTTGGGAGCAATTGCAAGTGCCCTATTGTATGATTTTAATGCCTCCCGGTGATGCCCCAGCTCATCGCTTGCTAGCGCTAAGCTGTTTAATGCTTCTAAGTTATCTTCATTGCACTGCAGTGCTTTTTTCGCACAAAGCAGTGCCTTAGAAGTTTCGTCGCAATCATTATAACATTTGGCCAGATTGCTCCAATATTTACTGCTTGTTGGTTTCAACCGAATTGCTGTTTTAAAATCACTTTTTGCTTCCTTTAATTTTCTTAAATCCCTTAGCGCATTGCCTCTATTATTGAAAAAGGACGGGTTGATTTTATTAAATTTTATTGCTTCGTCATAATGTCTAATTGCTAGTTCCAGCTTGTTCAGGCTTCTAAAAATTATTCCCAACGCATTTAATAAATCGCTGTTACGTGGATACACCTTTTTTTGGATTAGAGCACGACGTAGCGCTTCTCTTTTTTTACCTTGACCGTATAAATTAATAATTTCGTCAAGTTTATTTTTTTCTACTTTACTCACTTTACTAATTACCAAGACATATAAACTTATATAAATTAGTAAATACCAAGCCCTTAAAAGTAAAGAAATTTTGCTAGCTATTTCCTGCCCGCTTCGAATTAACTATTTCTCATTGATAAAATTATTAGAAGTCTATCAGACTAGCTCTTAAAACTGGCTTCGCGAGACGAAATTATGGCGCAAAGTGTCTGGTTGTAAGGTGTCTTTATCCCCATATCAATGCCAAGAGTAACGACCATACCATTAATAAAATCGATCTCTGAGCGTTGCCCATTGTCGTGATCAAGGAGCATTGAGGGTTTTGCCATAGGCATTTTTTCCCCGAATTCCGAGACATAAGTTTCTGGGTTATCAAAGGAGAAAGAGATTTTACGCTTTTGCCCTATGTCATATGCCTCGCGCATGCAACCTAGAGCAATTTCCCATAGCTCTCTAGAATCCATCAATTCGCCGATACGACAATTAAAAACTGTGCAAGGCGCGCTAAAAGTAACATTGCAAATAAATTTCTCCCACACCAGCCGTTCAATATCGGAGAAAGTTTTAACTTTGAAGCCGGCATTTTCCCATAATCTACAAATTTTAAGAGCTTTTTTATTTCCTGATTTTTTAAGACTACCAATTCGGATCAGTTTCATGGCATTGTGATGTATGTGCCCTGGTTTCATAACCGACGCACCAAAACCATCAGCGACACCCAACAAAATTTGCTCCCTACCTATAAATTTAGCTACTTTCTCCGCGGACCCTAGTCCATTTTGAATTGTTAGCACAACAGAGTTCTTGGATATAAAAGTAGAGATTTGCTCGGCAACTTCTTCAACTTTAGACGCTTTAGTAGCAATGATTATTAAATCTGAACTTGCTGCGTTATTTATGTTGTTAGATGCAAATACATTCTTTATGGTCTGCAGACCATTTGGCCCGTCAATCTTCAAGCCTCTTTTATTTATTCCATCTATATGCGCAGTCCAAGTGTCGATAAGTGTGACCTTGTTACCTGACTGGGCTAGTAGGCCTCCGTAGATTGAGCCCATTGCGCCAGCTCCAATAATTGAAATTTTCAAATGACCTCATAAATAAGAAAGTTGGATATTAAGTCACTAAATTGCAAGAAGTTCCATTTTTAAAGTAAAATTTAATTTGCGAGTTGAATTATTAATCCGAATAGGCAGAAAAGTGACACATATCGTATTTTTTCAGAAAAAAACCGAGACAATTATATCTCGGTTTAGTTGGGGGAAGTAAATATGAATAAGATTAAGAAAAGCAAGAAGCGGACCAAATCATTAAATAAGTTCTTTTCTTTAAGTTACTAGTTACGCTTGACATAGTACAGTTCCGTATGTTCTTCACGGTAATCGTTGAGTTTACTAACAATTTTTTTCTGAGTAAGTATTATTGATTATGATAGGGGAAAAGATGTGTTTTATGCGAAACAAACTTTTAGATAAGAAAGTGTTATCTTTCTTAATGTTCCTCGCGGTTGCATCCTGCACTAAAGCAGAGGTTCAATATTTTGTTTGCGGCCTAGCGGAGAACGTTGATCCATTCACCTGTTTAAGAATTGTAGAGAAAGAGTAAGGAAATAGAAGACATATGAAAAAGATATTTGATCATCCGCAGCGCAATGTGAATGCAGGTGAAACAATTTATGAAATTGGTGACCGGTCTGAGTTGTTATATTTAATTCATAGTGGCACCGTAAGTATACGAACCCGTCATGGTTTAGAGGTCGGTGTGTTAAACGATGGAGAGATATTTGGTGAAGTTGGAAGAGTGATCGGGTCGCCGAGAACCGTCACTGCAAAAGCCAAAACTAACTGCACGCTGTACGAAATTAATTGGAGTAACTTGCAAAAAAAATTAGATGGAGCTGATCCTGTTTTAGTCGCAATAATTAGAGGTTTATCTCTTAGAATTGGTGATGCAAATGATTTAGCTGAGAAGTTTTGGCGTGAGTTGTCAATTTATAAATCACTCGAATAGAACAATAGAAAGAATATTTCACACAGCAGCATTTTAATAACAGAGTTCGTGGGCTATGCACAAATATCGATACCTAAGTCAGGCTAAATTTATGGAGTTTGCACATCGAGGAGGGGCTGAAAGTGATATTTGCGAAAATACCCTGCAGGCTTTTAAGGCAGCCTTTGACGTCGGTTTTCGAAACTTTGAGTTAGATATTCGGGCATCCTCTGATGGGTATGTTTTTGTATGCCACGATAATAATTTGAAGCGTTTGTTAGACCAAAATCTATATTTGTCGAGATTAAGAGCTCGAGACATAAGGAAGTTACGACTCTATGGAAATCAATCTATACCGCTCTTAAGTGAGGTTTTGGAAGAATTTCCTGAGGCTCAACTCAACATCGACGCTAAGGCTTGGAGTGTTGTTAATCCGCTATGTAAAGTGATTTCAGCCACGCACAGCTATGATCGCATTTGTATTACGAGCTTTAATGATTTTCGAACCAATCTCATAGTTCGGAAGCTTGATCAACCAGTTTGTTTTGGTTTAGGCGTCTATGGCGTATCTTACTTATATTTGAATTTTCTGCTGAATAGGAAGCAGAGGTTTAAAGCTGGTTGCGTCCAGCTTCCAACGCAATCTCTCGGGATAGAATTACTTACTCCAGAATTTATCAGATTTGCGCAAGAATGTGATCTCCGTGTTCACGCTTGGACAATAAACGATCGAGACACCATAAACCAACTGATTAAAGCTGGTGTCGATGGTATAATGACTGATCGTTGCAACCTTCTTAAGTCGGTATTGACAGAGCAAGGCATCTGGCAACAAAGTTTCTAATATTTTTTTTCAAAAGTTTAAAAGCTGCTTTCTAAGGAAAGAAAAATGAGATACAAACCGACTATGCGATCCACTCGAGGAAACAATATTGTTAGTTTTGATATGAAAAAAGAGTTTTTGGGACTTACTATTGGGTTCGTCTTTTCATTATTTATCACTCTTATTACTATTGATCGAGCTTCTGCCGAAAAAATAATTGAGTTTTATGGAGGTTTCCAAACGTCTCCTCACAGTGTGGTTGATGGTGAGTTTCCTGTTGCTTCTGAAATAATTGAAAAAAGACGCTTTAATGCAGGATGGAAGGGAAAGTCGTTCGTAATGCCACCATATTATGGTTTAAGATTTACGAGTTGGAGAAAAAATGTGGGCTGGGGACTAGACTTCACGCATTCTAAAGCATACCTAGAGGAGAAAACGAAGGCAGAAGTTGGGTTCGAGCTGTTAGAATTTACAGATGGTCTAAACAATCTTACTTTTCATCGTCAAGAGAAATATTATCAGGCGCAATGGGGCTCTGAGCTCTATTATGGTTTAGGGCTTGGAGTAATTGTTCCCCACGTGGAGGTTCAGGTGGAGAGTTTTTCTCCCAAAACATACGAGTATCAGTTTGGTGGCCCATCCGTCGCATTCAATTCGGGTGTCATGGCTCCGTGGGGAGAAAGAAAATATATATTTTCCGAGTATAAATTCACTGCGTCTTGGCTAAATGTGGACTTGACTGGGGGTGGGTCTATGAAAACACTTTTATTGACAAACGCCCTAAATGTTGGCTTAGGCTTTCAATTTTAAAGTTGAATGTTAATTGCGTTTCTTGTGGAAAGTAAAACTTTTATGATTTTTGGGAGATAAAACCATGATTGCTTTGGCTGCCTATGCAGGTCTTTCTTTGTTAATAGTTCTTTTCCTGAAACCATTTCTGAACATCGATCGTAGTTTGACGGCATATGCTTTCCCTTTTGGTGTAGTGTATACTGTGCTGCTTTTTACTGCTGACGCGCAAATGTTCGAGCAAGGTTGGAATAGATACGTAGGTATATCAATCGGGGTTCTTTGCATAATATTCTTTATCTTTAGCGTCATTAGAGGTTTAAAGCGCGAATGATTTAAAACTAGTCAAACAGCGGCATGGTTGTAAATTAGTTGATTGCTGTTAATTCCGGTACGTAAAAGTTTTTCTTTTTGATCTAAAATAAAATTCTTAAAAGCTTTCGTGGCTGGGTTGTTTATAGATGAATTTTTGTAAACTAAGAACCATTGCCTAATTATTGGGAGACCAGGCAAATCCAGACAAACAAGACGTTTGTCTCTTAACTCTGCTTCTATAGTGGAAGCAGAAATCAACGCTATACCAAGGCCAGCCATTACAGCTTGCTTCATTGTTTCGTTTGAAGACATCTCTTTTTTTGTAAATACGATTTCATCGCTGAATTGGCCCAAAAAACGGTCCATCAGAATTCGAGTCCCTGATCCCTGCTCACGAATAATTATGGTTTCGTTTTCGAGAAGCTTTCCAAAAGCTGAGAGATAAAGACGGGAGCTATTGTCGCTTATTGATGTCAAACTATGATTGGACTCTGCTATCAAAACATGTGGATGCTCTCCAATAACTTCAGCTTCTACGCTAGGGTGCCTCGGTGGCCTCCCCATTATGGCTAAATCAATCTTGTTTTGCTCCAATGCGCTAATTATATCATTTCTATTCCCTACAAATAGCTCAATATCTAATCCTATTAATTCTAACTTAGCTTTCGCAACAATCCAGGGAGCAAAGTATTTGGCAGTGCTAACAACACCTAAAGTAACCGATCCAACTTGACCGCTCTTTATAGATTCGATTGTGTTTAAAGAGTTCTCCAAGTTAATATCGATCTTCACAGCGAGCTTCAGAATTTCAACTCCGACGGCTGTTGGAGTGTTGCTGCCATTCGGAGCTCTAAGTAAAACTTTTGACCCAAGTGCTTGCTCTAATTGCCTTATTTGTACGGTTACAGCAGGTGGAGTTAAGTTGAGAGCCTTTGCAGCTTCGGCAAACGTCCCCAAGTCGCCTATGGCTCTCAGTGCTCTTAATTGTTTTAAAGTGATTATATGTTTTTTATCCATTAAATAAATTTTAATACATATGAAATTTATTTCAATTCCTTTTAAGGTATAAATGTAATAACGACGTAACGAGATAAAATTGGAGTTACCAACAGAAATGAGTGATAGCATTTTAGATGTTGACGCAATCGGTGGGAACCAGTCAGTAAAGTCGGTTATATTAAAAATAGCTGAGGTGGCTATATTCCTCTCAGATGTGATCTCTCTGGGCGACTTAAGGGGATCGCTTTTTAAGTCTACTGGGACGAACGCAGACGGTGATGACCAAAAAGAATTAGATGTGATTGCCGATAGAGCTTATCTTGAAGCGATGCAACAGTCAGAAGTTAGATTTTATGCTTCAGAGGAGCAAGACGAGGTACTGGAACTGAATGACTCAGGAGCTGTTGCCCTCGCTATTGACCCACTTGACGGATCTTCAAATATCGACACGAATGTTTCTATCGGTTCAATTTTTTCTTTAAGAAATATAAGCGATGGTTCCGACGACGATCCTCATTTTAAAAGAAACCAGTTTTTCGGTCCTGGGAGCGAACAGATCGCTGCTGGATATATAATTTTTGGTCCTCAGACACTACTAGTATTAACCACAGGTGATGGAGTACAGCAATTTGTTCTTGACAGAGAAAAAAGGACATTTTTGCTGGTTAGGAGTAGATTGAACATTCCTACTAATACGCATGAATATGCGGTCAATGCGTCAAACTATAGGCATTGGTCAAAGCCGGTTCGTCAATACATTGAAGATAGCAATGCGGGGGAGGTTGGTCCACGAGGGTCTAATTTCAATATGCGTTGGATTGCATCGTTGGTTGCGGAGACACATCGTATACTTACAAGAGGTGGGATTTTTATCTACCCGTCAGATAGCAGAAAGAAATATAGATCAGGACGCCTGAGAATGGTTTATGAATGTGCGCCGATTGCCTTCTTAGTTGAACAGGCCAACGGGTCAGCTACTGATTGTATAAATCGTCTGTTAGATTTACCAGTAGAAGCCCTCCATGCACGCTCTCCTTTCGCGTTCGGCTCAAGTAATGAAGTTGCTCGGCTGCAAGCGTACCATGACTTGCCAGAAAACGAAACGTCGCCACTTTTTAGGCGTCGTGGGCTTTTTGAATCGTGAGGAGGATAGCGTAAAATGAGTGTAAAGCATCCCATTATATCTGTGACAGGTTCTTCTGGAGCTGGAACGTCGACGGTCAAGCATACGTTTGACCAAATATTTAGGCGAGAGAGTGTAAAAGCTGTTTCTATTGAAGGTGATGCATTTCACAAGTATGACCGGGCGGACATGAAAGCTGAATTAGAGCGTCGTGTGGGCTCGGGCGATGGTACGTTTTCTCACTTCTCCTACGATGCAAATCTATTAGGTGAGCTAGAAAATGTCTTTCGAAGCTACGGAGAAAACGGAACTGGAAAGACACGCAATTACGTGCATAACCGCGAAGAGGCTGAGAAATTCGACGTGTCCCCCGGAAAATTTACTGAGTGGCGGGACATCGAGGATGGGTCTGATCTTTTATTTTATGAAGGGTTGCACGGAGCCGTTGTGAACGACCAAGTAAACCTAGCTCAGTATGCAGATCTCAAGATTGGCGTTGTACCTGTTATTAATCTGGAATGGATACAAAAGATACATAGAGATAGAGCTACTCGCGGATATACGACAGGGGATGTTACTGACACCATATTACGAAGGATGCACGCATACGTTCACTGTATCATCCCCCAATTTACAGAAACAGATATAAACTTTCAACGTGTTCCAGTTGTAGACACTTCAAATCCGCTTGTGGCTCGGTGGATCCCAACAGCCGACGAAAGCATAGTAGTGATCCGGTTTAAAAACCCACACGGTATCGACTTTCCGTATCTTGTTTCCATGATAAGTGGGAGTTGGATGAGTCGAGCGAATTCTATTGTTATTCCCGGGGGAAAACTGGATATCGCTATGCAATTGATACTCACCCCGTTGATAACCCGGCTAATTAGTTTGTCCAGAAAAGCTTAGAGGCTGGAGAATATATAATTAAAATAAGATAACTGTGGAGAACATAATGGCTTTAATTACACTTAGACAGCTCTTGGACTATGCTTCAGAGAATGACTTTGCGGTCCCTGCTTTCAATATAAACAACATGGAACAAGGATTAGCAATTCTCAACGCTGCTAAAGCAACCGATTCCCCAGTGATTTTGCAGGCAAGCAGGGGTGCGAGGTCTTATGCAGGAGACATAATGTTAGCTCATATGGTAACGGCATTAGCAAAAATGTATCCTAGCATACCCATTTGTCTTCACCAAGATCATGGAAATAATGAAGCAACTTGCTTAACAGCTATTCGACATGGATTCACTTCTGTAATGATGGATGGTTCTTTAATGAGTGATATGAAAACACCAGCGGACTATGAGTACAATGTTGACATAACACGAAAAGTAACGACTTTGGCCCATTATGTGGGTGCATCGGTCGAGGGAGAATTAGGAGTTTTAGGAAGCCTCGAGACCGGTGAGGCAGCAGAGGAGGATGGTTCTGGTGCTGTCGGACGGTTAGATCATGATCAACTTCTAACGGACCCTGCCCAAGCAGTAGATTTTGTAGATAAGACTAGTGTAGATGCGCTGGCTATTGCCTGCGGCACGAGCCACGGGGCTTACAAGTTTAGTCGAAAACCCGATGGGGATATTTTAGCGATGAAGGTGATTGAAGAAATACATCGTCGTTTACCAAAAACCCACCTCGTAATGCACGGGTCCTCATCAGTACCTCAATATTTACAGGATTTAATCAATGATAATGGAGGGACAATGCCGCAGACGTATGGTGTCCCGGTGGAGGAAATTGAGCGAGGCATCAAGTCTGGCGTTAGAAAAGTGAATATAGATACAGACTGTCGCATGGCTATCACAGGGCAATTCCGAAAAGTTGCAAGAGAAAAGTCTTCAGAATTTGATCCTCGCAAATTTATGATTCCCGCGATGAAAGAAATGGAAAATCTTTGTAAGGATCGATTTGAGAGATTTGGGACTGCGGGCAATGCATCCGCGATAAAAATATTGTCGTTAGACGAAATGGCAGCGAGGTATAGCGAAGGCCAGTTGGCCTCGCTCTAAATATAGTAAGAGTAAGATCTAAGAAAGGAGAAAGATTTATGGCAGATGGTTCAGAAACAGTAACAGGAAAGGCTCGGTACGCCGCGGGAGTCTTGGAGTATAAAAAAATGGGGTATTGGGAACCTGATTATCAGCCCAAGGATACTGATATAATAGCCTTGTTTCGAATTACACCGCAAGATGGAGTTGACCCAGTCGAAGCAGCGGCTGCTGTTGCGGGTGAAAGTTCCACTGCGACGTGGACGGTGGTTTGGACCGATCGCTTGACAGCGTGCGAAAAGTACAGGGCTAAGGCATACCGAGTAGATCCGGTACCAAATGAACCCTCACAATTTTTCGCTTACATAGCTTATGACTTGGACCTTTTTGAGCCAGGATCGATTGCAAATCTGACTGCTTCAATTATTGGAAACGTGTTTGGGTTTAAACCTCTAAAGGCCCTTCGATTAGAAGATATGAGATTGCCAATAGCCTATGTAAAGACTTTTCCAGGTCCAGCAACGGGTATTGTTGTTGAAAGAGAGAGATTGGGCACTTTTGGCAGACCACTTCTAGGCGCTACGGTAAAACCAAAACTAGGCCTCTCAGGTAGAAATTATGGTCGGGTCGTGTACGAAGCTTTGAAAGGGGGACTAGATTTCACCAAGGACGATGAAAACATAAATAGTCAACCGTTTATGCATTGGAGAGATCGATTTCTTTATTGTATGGAAGCAGTGAACAAAGCAATGGCCGCTACAGGTGAAGTGAAAGGTACTTATCTTAATGTGACGGCCGGTACCATGGAAGAAATGTATAAAAGAGCTGAGTTTGCCAAGGAGTTGGGCTCCGTTATTATCATGATTGACCTAGTTATTGGCTATACAGCAATTCAATCCATGTCTCATTGGGCGAGGGATAACGATATGATACTGCATTTGCACCGAGCGGGACATGGCACCTATACTAGGCAAAAAGCTCATGGAGTGTCATTTCGTGTAATCGCAAAGTGGATGAGGTTGGCTGGTGTTGACCATATTCATGCTGGAACTGTTGTCGGCAAACTGGAGGGCGACCCTTCTACGACTAAGGGATATTATGATATCTGCAGAGAGGAATTCAACCCTCAAGCCCTAGAGAATGGGATATTTTTTGATCAGAATTGGGCATCGCTTAATAAAGTTATGCCTGTGGCTTCAGGTGGGATTCATGCCGGTCAAATGCATCAGCTTATTCATTATCTGGGTGAGGATGTTGTTTTACAGTTCGGAGGCGGTACGATCGGGCATCCCCAGGGAATTCAGGCAGGAGCAGAAGCCAATAGGGTTGCACTTGAGGCAATGATATTTGCCAGAAACTCTGGTCGCGATTATTTTGCAGAAGGTCCAGAGATTCTTGTACAAGCTGCGAAAAATTGTACACCGCTGCGTCAGGCCTTAGATACTTGGAAGGACGTTACATTCGATTACACTTCGACGGATGCACCGGACTATGCACCCACAACTACACCTTCATAGGAGTTTTAAAATGAAAATTACTCAAGGGACCTTTTCTTTTTTACCAGATTTGACGGACGATCAAATTCATACGCAAGTGCAGTATTGTATTGATAACGGTTGGGCGGTCAGTTTAGAGTTCACCGATGATCCTCATCCACGAAATACTTATTGGGAAATGTGGGGACACCCAATGTTTGATAACCCAGATGCTGCAGCATTGCTTTTCGAGTTAAATGAGTGTCGAAAAATTCATGGGCACAAGTACATTAGAGTTTTGGCCTTTGACTCTAGCCATGGATGGGAGTCCATTAGACTATCGTTTATTGTGAATAGACCTAAGGAGGAGAAGGGCTTCAAGCTGTCGCGAGAGGATGTTCGTGGAAGAACAATGCGTTACTCAATCACCCCCTACTCAACTGATTTACCCGAGGGGGATCGATACAAATAGCTTAGTTTGAGGCTGCCAGTTGAGGTTGTTTTCTCGGGCGGTATTCGCTGCGCAGCTAGTCATATTGCTTTTTTATGGTTAATTAGAAAAAAATTTGCATCATGGGTGAGGAAATTATGGACACCAAAATCAAAAACGTGAACCTCCTTGAGGACTTCGAGGAGAGTGGTGTTAAAGACGTTTTGAAAGAACTAGACGTTTCTTTAACTGGTTTGGAGCCTGTTAAGACACGAATTCGAGAAACTGCAGCTCTATTAATTGTCGATAAGGCAAGAAAAAAAATGGGATTAATGAATGAAACGCCGACTCTTCATATGAGTTTTTCGGGAAATCCGGGCACAGGGAAAACCACTCTAGCCCTTAAAATGGCCGATTTACTCCACAAATTGGGTTATGTACGTAAGGGGCACTTAGTATCCGTCACGCGCGATGATTTGGTAGGACAGTATATTGGTCATACTGCTCCAAAGACAAAAGAAGTTTTAAAGAAAGCGATGGGTGGCGTTTTATTCATTGATGAGGCGTATTATTTATACCGCCCTGAGAACGAAAGAGATTACGGACAGGAGGCTATTGAGATCTTACTTCAAGTAATGGAAAACAACCGAGATGACTTGGTAGTGATCCTTGCTGGGTACAAGAATAAGATGGCTAAGTTTTTTGAAAGCAACCCAGGTTTTCGATCGAGAATTGCCCATCATATTGATTTTCCGGACTATAATACTTTAGAGCTTCTAGAAATTGCAAAGAAAATACTTGAAGGCCAAAACTATAAACTTACCAAAGATGCGGAAAAAGCATTGAAAAGTTATATAGAATTGCGAAGAGAACAACCGCATTTTGCGAATGCTCGCTCAATCAGAAATGCACTAGATCGGGCAAGGTTAAGGCAAGCCAATCGGCTTTTTAACCACTCTGACGGACTTCTTGATGCTACTCACCTTAGTACTATTAATGACGTAGACATATTATCAAGCAGGGTCTTTTCTGGTGGAATTGATGAAGCTTAGTAATTTTCTGTGGGATCGAATAGCTCTGAAGTCGGATACCCTTTTTTGGAGCTTATGCTAACATCCTTTTGAATATAAGTGAGACGAGTTGAGGAGTAACTATCGCTTGAGTCGTACAAGAGTGAATCAAAAATATGAGAATACTCATACCTTTCATTAACAATGTTTAGAATCTCAAAGGTTACAAAACTTACGTTGGATAGTTGTCCTGATAATATTAACAATGGGTTAAAGGAGTAATCTGTTAACAATCCGATTGACCCTCGAAGAGAGCTCGGTCCGAACAATGGAATCTCAAAATAAGGACCTGCTGGGATATCGAAGTAAGCGAAAGTCTCATCAAAATTAGTTTCTTCAGGAAACAAATTTATTAGGGACGCAACGTCAAATAATCCAAGTAAGCCAACCGAGCTATTAAGCACAAAACGACTTATATCGTTGGAAGCTTTAGAAAACTCCCTCTGAAGAATATGATTTGTAAACCTTTTGGGTTCCTGTAAATTTCCGTAAAAATTTGAAGCGCTTAATCTTATAGCTTGCGGAACAGAAGTCCCATAAATTTGGGATGCTGGGCGCAGTGTCAATGTATCGGCAGACTTATTTAAAGAGTGAATTCTCCGGTTATATTTTTCGAATGGGTCGAAGGGTATAATGGAAAGGGAGTTATCCTTACCTACATTGGCTGCTGCAGTTGAACACGACACAAAAAGTGTGACAAATATGTACGTTATGATTTTTTTGTAATTAATTCGGCTCATAATACTAATATACTATTTTTGTTATTCATAATCGTGAACCTTCGGTTTCCTAAACATTCTAACTAGTTAAAATAATAGTAGGCTTACTAATAGGTGATTGAGGAATTTTAAGCAAGACAAGGAGCAAATGATACTATAAAAGTCACGTAGTTACTACATTGATCCAAAAAACAGAACATTTTGCATAATATGGAAATAAAATTTTACGATACAAAATCTCGCATGAAAAGAAGATTTTTACCAAAGTTGCCAAATGATGTGAGGATGTACGTTTGTGGTCCAACTGTATATGATAGAGCTCACATAGGGAACGCCAGACCAGCGGTTATCTTTGATATTCTCTTCAGGTTTTTGAGGCATGAGTTTGGCGAGAATAATGTAACTTATGTCCGAAACTTCACAGATATTGATGACAAGATAAATGAAGCAGCCATTGAGTCACAAAGATCAATCAGAGACATCACAAATGAAACTATTCAATTTTATAGAGATGACATGGCTACCTTAAATGTTTTGGAGCCAACTTTTAGTCCTCGGGCCACAGAGTACGTGCCTGCAATGATCCGACAAATAAAATCGCTAGTGGATACTAAAAATGCTTACTGCGAGGCAGACGGTCATGTCATGTTTGCAGTTGACTCTTTCACAAAATATGGGGAGCTTTCACGACAAAATTTGGATGAAATTAAGGCTGGCTCTAGGGTTCCAATAAATGAGAGGAAACGCAACCCGATGGATTTTGTTTTGTGGAAGCCGTCGAGTGGTGATTTGCCAGGGTGGGAGAGCCCGTGGGGCAGAGGACGTCCTGGTTGGCATATTGAATGCTCGGCAATGATAGAGGAACTCCTGGGTACTGAATTTGATATTCACGGAGGTGGCATAGATTTAGTTTTTCCGCATCATGAAAATGAGATTGCCCAGAGCTCTTGTGTTCACCCAAAGGGAAAGTTCGCTGATTTTTGGATGCATAATGGTTTTGTTACTATTGAGGGCGAAAAGATGTCCAAATCGGCAAACAATTTTTTCACTGTCAAGGATTTAGAGAATGAAGGGTTGGACGGTGATACCATCAGAATGGTTTTGATGTCCACTCATTATAGGCAACCGTTGGATTGGACCTCTGAAAAGGTTCAAGGCGTTACCAACTCTTTAAAGAGATGGCGTCAGAGCTGCATAGGAAAAGTTAAAAAAACTGTAGTAGATCGATCCATTTTAGAAGCGCTATCTGATGATCTTAATACACCTCTTGCATTAACAGAGTTGCACAGACTGGCATCAAATAAGGATTTTTCTGCTTTACTGGGGTCTGCACAGTTCTTAGGGCTTCTATCAAACTTTCAAGACCGTGAAAGCAATAAGTATATTGTGGATGAACATTTAAAAAAGAAGGTAGAAATTTTTCTAGCAGAGCGCTTTGAATATAAAAAAGATCGAGACTTCACAAATGCAGACCATATTCGGTTCAAGCTAGAAAATTGTGGTATAAAAATCGAAGATTTACAAAATAAATCAGTTTGGGAAATATTACCTACTTTTGACAAAAGGAAATTAGAGGACTTATGATGGCTCAAAAAAGATTGTTTCTTTTTGATACGACCTTAAGGGATGGACAGCAAACGCAAGGAGTACAGTTTTCTGTTTCAGATAAGCTGACAATAGCGGGAGAACTCGATAGATTAGGAATAGATTATACTGAGGGAGGTTGGCCCGGAGCCAATCCTACCGATGATGAGTTTTTTTCTAATGTACCCGTTTCGAATAATTCAAAGATGACTGCGTTTGGTATGACCAAAAGAGCAGGTATTTCGGCTGAGAATGATGATTTGCTTTCGGCCGTTGTGAATGTTGGAACATCCAGCGTATGCTTGGTAGGTAAGACTGATGAGTACCACGTAAAAAACGCTCTACATATTAGCCTTGAAGAAAATAAAAGCAATATTGAGCAATCCATTAGGTATCTTGTAGCTAAAGGTAGAGAGGCAATATTTGACGCCGAGCATTTCTTTGATGGTTACAAAAATAACCCTGATTATGCTTTGGAAGCACTAAAAGCTGCTTACACTGCCGGAGCTCGGTGGGTCGTCTTGTGTGACACAAATGGAGGAACTTTACCTCATGAGATTTTCGAAATCACCAGCAAAGTTGTTGAAGCTGGTGTACCGAAAGACAACATTGGAATCCACGCTCACAATGACACTGGTAATGCGATAGCAAATTCATTGGCAGCGATAAATGCTGGGGCCAGGCAGGTTCAAGGTACTTTGAATGGATTGGGTGAACGTTGCGGTAATGCTAATCTTATTACTTTGATTCCAACGCTTGTGCTAAAGGAACCTTACTCAACTGATTTTTGTACAAATATTAATAAGGAGGGGTTACGATCTTTGACTCGACTATCAAGGTTGGTGGACGATATTCTCAACAGGATACCGAATAGGAGTTCTCCATACGTTGGTTCTTCCGCGTTTTCCCACAAGGGTGGCCTACATGCAAGTGCGGTTTTGAAAAATCCTAAAACATATGAGCATATCTCACCTGATGATGTTGGAAATAAGAGAGTGATTCCGGTGTCAAATCAGGCTGGAAAGTCAAGCTTGTTGATCAGACTAAGTGAAGCAAACATTCAAGTCGACAAGAACGATCCTAAATTACACGAAATGTTACGACAAATTAAGCAGAGAGAGGATGAAGGGTACTCTTATGATCTTGCTTCGGCATCGTTTGAACTCCTCGCTCACCGTGTGCTGGGGTCATTGCCAGATTATTTTGAGGTTAAAAGATACAGAGTGCTGATGGAGCGCCGAAAAAATAAATATAATAAGACGGTTACACTGTCGGAGGCGGTGGTAGTTATCAAAATTGGAGATAAGAAAGTTTTATCAGTATCTGAGAGTATGGACCCTGATGGTTCAGATAGAGGCCCGGTCAACGCTCTTGCTAAGGCGATTGGAAAGGATGTTGGTCCGTATCAAAAATTGATAGATGATATACGGTTAGTAGATTTTAAGGTTAGAATTACATCTGGTGGTGTCGGCGCGGTAACAAGAGTTTTGATTGATAGTGAAGATTCGAATGGTCGACGCTGGTCGACTGTTGGCCTATCAGCAAATATAATTGATGCAAGCTTTCAGGCTCTACTCGACGCTATTTACTGGAAACTCTTAATCTCTGGAGCAAGTGTTAAGTGAGCATTAGTCGATGTGCTCAAATATTGCAAAATGGTGATCCAGACAAATTCTTTGCTACTCTCATCGCACCCAAAAAGCTAAGGCCAATTTTGTATACTGTCTTCGCTTTTCATTACGAAATATCAAAGATACCCTACAGCACTGATGAAGAAATACTGGCGGAAATAAAGTTTAAGTGGTGGGAGCAAGAACTTACACACATCTCAAAGAGAAAGTTTACGAAGAATAGAAACGAAATTTTAGATCCTCTTTCTGACCTGATAATCAAAAATGATATTCCAGTAGATTTATTTTTAGAAGCAATTAATGCTCGTCGTTTTGATATAGGAAGTCAAATCCACAGGAGCTTTTACGATCAAGTGAATTATATCGAGGATATATTTTCTTCACTGCTAGAGATAATATTGCGGTCTTGTGAGAAACATCTATCACCTGAGGCTGTTTTATGCGTCCGAAAATTTGGGTTTGTTCTTGGCGTAGCTAATTTATTAGTGGCGTTGCCAGCTCTTGAAATTTTGGGAAAAAATCCAATTTTCTTAAACTTCAATGAAAAAGATACGAGGTTGAAGTCAAAAAATGGTCAGCTCCTTTCAGAAAAACGTTTTGCTGAGAGAGTTCTCAAGCTGGTAGAGGCGGCTGAATCTGAATTAATTGAAGCACGAAAATATCTACGCTTCGTGGATAAAAAAGTGCGGCCAATTCTACTTTGTTGTGCATCTGGACCAATTATTTTAAAGAAGGCGAGAAGAGATCCTAGGAGAGTACAAAGGGATGCAATAAAACTTTCGCCACTATACAAAATAATTAATTTGTTTCGAGCGAGGATAAGGAATAAAATTTAGCCAGGTTTTAAAAAAGACTTTGTATATGGTTTCTTTGGTATTGCTAATATGGTCAAAATACTGGTAATTGATAGTCAAGCCCAAATAGCGCTCAGTTTAGATGCGTTGGTTAAACTCGAACCTAAGTTTTTAAAAGTAAGGGAGCTTGTTGGGACGCCAAAACTACGCAACAGAACAGATGGTTTTTTGGCATTATTTAAGATTATTGTCAGCCAACAGCTATCTACGGCGTCGGCAGAAGCGATTTGGACGAGATTGCAGACCCATGGAGTCAGCAGTCCGTCAGAACTTTTGAGAAAAGATGATGCGCACCTCCGGTCTCTTGGATTGTCTCAAACTAAAATTTCCTATTGTAAAGGTTTAGCTGAGTCTAGGATCGATTATTCTACTCTCGCTAAATGTTCGGATACAGAAATACTTACTATTCTCACAAATATCAGAGGAATTGGTGAGTGGACGGCGCAGATTTATTGTATGTTTTGTTTAGGCCGTGCCGACCTTTTCGCCTGTGGCGACCTCGCTCTTCAGGAAGCAATAAGAGATCTTTATAAGCTCCCTCAGCGGCCATCAATTAAAGAGACAGCACTAATTTCGAAAGAATGGTCACCTTATCGTACGGTTGCTGCTTTGATACTTTGGAATTATTATAACAAAATTAGGAATAGACAGGAAGGAAGAAAGAGATGACGCTAAAATTTAAGCGTGTAGCTGCAAAGTCAGGAAAAGCAAAGTCAGTATTGTTTTTGTTCCATGGGTACGGAGCAGATGGCAATGATCTGATCAGTTTAAGCCAAGCAATGAGTAAAGATCTTCCCAATACTGTTTTTATAGCTCCTGATGCACCAACTCCATGTACTGCGTCACCGCTTGGTTTTCAGTGGTTTCCTATACCGTGGTTAGATGGCTCCTCTGAAGAGTACGCTAAAAATAAGATAGCAGAAGTCTCTACTAGAGTTAACCAGTGGATAGACGATATGATGATGTCTGAAGGTGTGTCTGAGAAGGAAACTTTTTTGTTAGGTTTTTCACAAGGGACAATGATTAGTTTGCATGTAGGTATCAATAGAAAAAAAACTTTTGGGGGTATTGTTGGTTTTTCTGGTCGCTTGCTTGAAAGTCCAAATAATGCGTTGAACACTGAGCCCAGAATGCCGATTGTTTTGATCCATGGCGATGAGGATGAGGTGGTTGATTGTAAATTCACGAAAGAGGCACACAATGTGTTGAAACCGTTAGGTTATGACGTCACGATGCATATTTGCAAAGGGCTTGGACATGGAATTTCAACAGAAGGTTTAGGTTTTGCTTTAGGCTTTTTAAAAAGACACTCCGGGAATAAATGACGATTTCTTACTCTCTCCCTAACATCCACCCAAATAATTCATTAATCAGACTTGAATAGAAACCAAGAATAGTGTTTTTTTATTGTATCGTAGTACCAGCAAGCTGGTTGCCTGAAACAGAGATAACTAAATGGAATTGAGTTCAGAAATAACTTATTTGGGGCGTCAGGATTTATTTAAGAAGCGCTCAGCTTTGGTCTTGAACGCAGATTATCGGCCATTATCGTATTTGCCTTTATCTCTTTGGCCCTGGCAAGAAGCGATTAAGGCAAAATTTTTAGATCGCGTGGATGTCATTTCTGAATATGATGAGATGGTTTCTTCCCCGTCTGTTTCAATACGAATTCCATCAGTAGTCGTTCTTAAAGACTACGTAAAACCTTCAAAGTCGACTGCCTTTACTCGATTTAATTTGTTTTTAAGAGATGAATTTTCGTGTCAGTACTGTGGCAGGAAAGGAGACATGACTTTTGATCATATTCTTCCGCGTTGCAGAGGTGGGCGTACCACGTGGGAGAATGTAGTTGCAGCATGTGGGCCTTGTAATTTAAAAAAGGGATCTAGAGACGCAAAGTCTGTTGGAATGAAAGTAATTAAGCCACCGACAAGACCATCACCAGAAATGCTAATTAACAAAGGGCGCAAATTCCCTCCAAATTACCTGCATGAGAGTTGGATGGACTATCTCTATTGGGATGCGGAGCTTGAAAATTGAGAGTTGAGACTTTCAAAGATTTTTTTAGTCGCAAAGGCCCACAAAAATACTAAAGCAAGGGAAAACAGCGTATTCCAACCTGCCATCGAAAGGCCGAGCAAGGACCAAGTAACCTTTCCGCAAGAAATTATTGGGGTTTCCTTGATTTTTTCCAGCATTTTTTCTGGAGATAACTCATAATCAATTGGTGTATTAGCGCAACTACTTGGTCCTGACCAAAGGTTTAATTCTATCCCGAGATGATATCCAGCCATGAATGTTCCGAGAACCATCAAACTGCATGCCAAAATAGCGGCAAACAATCTAATTCTGACGCTACAAATCATTGCAATCACACCCAAAAGAATCACGATAGCATGTGGATAACGCTGCATTATGCATAGTTGACATGGAAGAATTTTTTCAAAGTACTCAAAATAGAGGGCCAAAGTTAATAAAATCGATGAGATCGCTACCGCGATAAAAATAGAGTATGTTCCCGTTTTTTCTCTAACCATGTCTATACAGATATAATCCTACGATTATCAGCACAAGCATTAAGAAGAGAATACCAAGATATCGTTTAATAAAAACCTCAACGGTCTTTCCAAAAATGTAAATAAGACCTGCTATTACAAAAAATCTCAAACCTCGTGAGGTAACAGAAGCAAAGACAAATATGAAAAACGGAAAGCCCAAAGCTCCCGATACCAGAGCAACTATCTTGTAAGGGAATGGCGTGATCGCCCCAATGAAAATCATTAACATGCCTATCTCATCATAGAGTTTTGAAAATTCGCTGATGGCATCAGCGAATCCTAGGTAGGCTACCAATGGAGCCCCTAATTGTACCCAAAAAAATAAGCCAATATAATATCCTATTACCCCACCAAAAATTGAGAATAATGTTGTGATACTTGCGTAGACAAATGCCTTGTGCTTTTTTGCCAAACACATTGGTACAAGAATTACGTCTGGTGGAATGGGAAAAAAAATAGCTTCCGTGAATGAAACGAGCATCAAGCATATCGTTGCATATTTGGTTTTTGCTAGATTGATTATTGAGTGGTAGACTGTACTTATCATCTATTCCCGAGTTCCTCTCTGCACGAGTTCCATTTTACAAAAAAAAATAAATAAATCTATAATTGACCTCAGACCTATTAACTATTATTTGAAATAGTCATGGCCCGAGTGGCGGAATGGTAGACGCAGCGGATTCAAAATCCGCCGCCTTTGCAGGTGTGAGAGTTCGAGTCTCTCCTCGGGCACCAAAACCGTGCTGTAGTTTTTTACTTGTTTGTATAGTTTATTGGAAGGTGTAAGCGCTACAAAATTAGTTGGGCACTAATTTTGCATGTCATACTTTTATGGATGGCTCACAAAATACTTTTACTGACAATTTGATGTTTGTAGATAAAAACAATCCACAATTAGCTAGATTAGTGGAGGCATTTAGTATTTCGAGTCGAGATTATTCAATAATTAGAGGTGCGTCAAAAACACTAAGTGTTTCAGGTGTGCAGTTATCTAGTCGTCATCAACCAGAGCAGGAAGCTGAGGTCCAAGCGTCAAATATCCTCGAATCAGATAATTTATATATATATGGCCTTGGTCTAGGCTATCTTTGTGAAGCTCTTTTAAGACGGAAGAACCTGAAAGCTTTAAATATAAAAATCTTAAATTTGAGACTTTTTTCATTAATTCTTCGATTTCGAGATCAGACAAAATGGTTGAAGGATAACAGAGTGATAATTTCTCTTGCTAGCGCGGACCCAAGTATATTCGGTCCTTTCTTTGCTTTCCCTCCAGACTTATTACTCGCTGATGAATCTAGTCACAAAATTCGTAATATACTATCGTCGGAAATCGGCAATCAAGTCGCGCTTAAGCAGTTCAACCCTGATGAACCATCTATAGTTGAGCGAATACAGGAAAACTATGTCTATTTGGAAAAAGATAAAGATATAGATCTTCTTAGTGGTATTGCAAAAGGAAATTCTTCCGTAGTTATTGGTGCTGGACCTTCGCTAACTACATGTATTTCAGAGTTGAAATCGTTATATAATAAAAAAAATCGACCAGTTTTTATTTGCGTCGCGACTGCTACCAAGTTATTGGTGGATGCCAAAATAATTCCTGATTATGTCGTCATTATAGATAAGGATACACGGCTGCCTCATCCTCTCATTTCTAATTTTTCGAATATGTGGAAATCTAAACTTATCTACTTCCCACTTGTTTTTCCAAAAATTCTCGGCGAGTGGGAGGGTGAAAGATATGCTGCTTATTCAGCAAGTCCAATGTATGATAAAGCAAAGGTTTTATACCCAAAGGGATCTCTATTTTCGGGTGGCAGTGTTATTCATGTTGCAACAGATTTAGCCTCAAAGATTGGATGCAGGTCCATAACGTTTTACGGTGCTGATTTTTCATTTACTTGCAATGAAACGCACGCTGGGCATACGGAAGGTGTAGTCCCAATGTATCATGATACTGCAAAACCAGGTGAGAGCAACCGGTGGTTAAAAAATGGGTATGGAAACATGGTGCCTACATTAGACAGTTTTATTGCCTATGTTCTTGAGTTGGAACGATATATCAAAGATAATTCTCATATTAAATTCTGGAACTCAAGTAAATTAGGTGCGTTTATTGAAGGTTGTGATTTTATCGGAGACAACCAATGCAAAAAGCTCTAATTGCAAAAAAATTGCAACTTTATGCTTGCCACCTTAGGTTGGGACGCTCTCTTGAAGTTATGGAAAGTCTTGTAGATCTTTTGGTGGAAATTTTATCCCAAATAGATGATAAAAACGGTTCATTTGCAAATTCAATTGGAATAATTTTTTCTTCAATCCTTGCCTGCCAACAGAGGGAGGATTGGTTGGGATTAGCAGATTACCTCGAATATGATTTAATTAAGATTCTCTGGGAGCGTTCGGTAGAATAATAGCTAGAGGAAATGCAAACAGTTAGAAAAAGCTGTTTTGGTTAGTTATTTTTTTGGGAAGAATTGAAAACGAGTGCAGTCTAGTTCTGATCAAATTATTCTTATTAAGAATCTATATTTGTCTGATAAGAATTTGAAAATTTAATTTCGATAAGGTAGAAAATTGCTTAATTATCACCGACGAGGTATTAACGGAGATGTATTAGGCATAGGATTATACGAATGACACAAAAAAAAAGTGCTTTAACCTGTAGGCCATCGTTAGAGAATTTTTCGCCTCACGTAAATAATCCAGAGTCAAAATACGGTTTGCCAAGTGATGTTCGCTTTTGCTCAAAATGTTGCGTGTCTAATCAACGTCCAAATTCTAGCGTAGAATTCAAAAACACAGCGTTTTCAGAAAAAAAGACAATAAACTTCAGTGAACTGGGAGTGTGTGATGCATGTTTAGTTGCTGAGCAAAAGGCTGTTGAAATTGATTGGAAAGAACGTGAGTCGTATTTGATTGCCCTTTGCAATAAATTCAGAAGCCGTAATGGATCTTACGATTGTCTCGTTCCAGGTTCTGGAGGTAAAGATAGTTTTTATCAATCATGGGTTCTTAAATACCATTATGGGATGAACCCCTTAACTATCACTTGGGCACCAAACATTTATACAGAATGGGGGCAAAAAAATTTTTATTCTTGGGTTCATTCAGGAATGGATAATTATCTAATTACGACCTCTGGACGCTCAAAAAGGCTCTTAACTCGCTTAGCTTTAGAAAATCTTTTTCATCCTTTTCAACCTTTTATTATTGGCCAAAAAGCGTTTGCACCCAAAATGGCTGCGATGATGAAGATTCCTTTAATATTCTATGGTGAAAATGAAGCAGAATGTGGAAATCCTATTGAGGATTTTTCAGATTCAGAAAGGTCCTATGATTATTTTTCTTTAAAAGAGGAAGATAGTTTATTTATTGGTGGAGAAAGTGTTGCTAGCTTAGAGACGATTTTTGGCTTAAGTCAAGCCGACCTCTCCCCATACTTGCCCTCAGGTATTTCATTTTTACAGAGAAGTGGAATCGAGGTGCATTATTTAGGATATTACTTAAAATGGCACCCGCAATCAGCGTACTATTTTGCTGTTGAACATGGAGATTTTATGGCGTCGCCTGAGCGTACAGCAGGAACCTATTCTAGGTATAGTTCTATTGATGATAAAATGGATGACTTTCATTATTATACTACTTTCATTAAGTTTGGTATTGGTCGTGCTACTTATGATGCGGCGCAGGAAGTCAGGTCTGGAGATCTAGAGAAGGAGGAAGCCTTGTCACTTATTCAGCGCTATGATGGCGAGTTTCCAGAGCGTTGGGCTGAAGAAATTTTTGAATACCTCTCTATTGATGAAAAATCATTTCCAGTGGCGCATCAATGTTTTGAGCACCCAGATATGACGCGAGAATATTTTGAGGCGCTTACGGACGTATTTCGATCACCTCATATCTGGCAATATGATAACAATGAGTGGATGCTACGTCACAAGAGTTACGATTTGTTAAAGAACAAATGAAAAATTTTCGGATTATTGCCCGTCTAGATATTAAACTTGAAAGTCTCATAAAGGGCGTTCAAATGGAGGGCTGGCGGAAAGTAGGTGACCCAATTATTTTTGCTCAAAAATACGCTTTGGAGGGCGCAGATGAGTTAGTGTTTGCCGACGTTGTGGCGAGTTTGTACGGTCGAAATACACTTTACGACATTGTCAAGTCAGTTGCTTCAAAAGTATTCATTCCGATGACCATTGGCGGTGGGGTACGAAATCTTGACGATGTCAAAAAGCTTTTAAGTTGTGGCGCTGACAAAGTTTCAATCAATACCGGCGTATCAAATAAGCCAGAACTGATCGATGAAATAGCTCAAAATTTTGGGTCTCAGGCTTGCGTAGTTGCTGTAGATACAATTTTCCGTGACGGAGATTGGTTTGTCATGACAGACAATGGTAGAAATCACACTGGTAGGAGAGCTATAGAGTGGGTTGAGGAAATAAGTAAACGCGGGGCTGGAGAGATCTTATTAACTGCCATTCACAAAGAAGGTTTAGGAAAAGGCATGGATATGGAGTTGATAGCTGCCGTATGTGAACGGGTCTCAATACCTGTTATCGCTGGTGGCGGTGTTGGAGATTTGACTCATTTTGAGCATCTATTAGATAATAGTCGGGCTTCAGCGGTAGCACTAGCTCAGGCTTTACATTGGAATAAATTAAAGATTGCTGACTTGCGATCAAAATTAATGTCACGAGGTTATTTTGTTCGCCCGCTTTCGGATGAAAAAGAAAAAGAGTTATAAGGTAAGAGTGTCTCAATGAAACGAAAAAAATGCGTTGTAATTGACTATGGAATAGGAAATGTATTTTCAGTTTTGCGAGTAATTGAGAAAATTGGTCACATGGGTGAATTGACATCAGATCCTAAGAAGATTTTACGAGCTGATCGTGTTATACTTCCAGGTGTTGGTTCCTTTGGTCAGGCCTCGCTAAAAATTTCTGAACTAAACCTTGACGCCACTATTGTAGAATATATCGCCTCTGGAAAACCCTTTCTTGGCATTTGTGTTGGGATGCAGTTGCTAGTGGACCATGGATCCGAGTTTGGGTTTAATTCTGGTCTAGGTGTAATCTCTGGGTCAGTAAAAAAGATAAATTTACGACAAGAAGGCGGTATGGATTTTCCTCTGCCATTAATAGGTTGGCGTCCAGTTAAACAAACCTATCCTGGTAGTTGGGAGAATACACCTATGATGCATTTAGACGCAGAAGATGCTTTTTATTTCTTACACAGTTACTCGGTTGAAGTTGAAAATCCAGCTGATGAGATTGGATTTTATGAAGTTGGAGAGTCAAAGCTTACCTCAATAATAAAAAGAGATAATGTTTTAGGTGTACAGTTTCATCCTGAGCGTTCTGCTGCAAGTGGACAAAACTTTCTGAAAAATTTTATTGAAGGTATTTCTCTTAAGGTTAATTGAAACT
>JAYZEV010000005.1:0-170832 GCA_036337105.1 Pseudomonadota bacterium | reverse complement strand
CAATACTTATGGAAGAGGCCGTCATCGCGTTGTTTACGCCAAGAGTGGATGGCGCCATGTTTGCGGCCACCGTACTAATTTTGTTCCCGGCCATATCTATATCCGTCCAGAAATTGAAGGTGGCTCCTGTTAAAATATTTGTATCGTTGAATTGCGTATTTTCTGATACATTTTGTATCTCGGTGAACAGGGCTTGCATTTCGAGGTTGAGATAGCTTCGATCTGTACTGGTTGCAGTTCCATTGAAGGCCATGACAGCGAGCTCACGCATTCTCTGCAGCATTCCTGAAATTTCTGTTATAGCTCCTTCTTGGGTATCGACCAGAGCCTGGCCATCCTTGGCGTGGCGAATATTTTGAGTAAGTCCTCTGATTTGACTTTCCATTCGACCAGCGATTGCGAGCCCAGCTGCGTCGTCGTGGCCTTTATTTATCCGTTTGCCCGATGACAACCTGGCTATTGAGGCGTCCATATCTCTTTGGACTCTTTCTAAGTTTGCTCTAGCTTTGATTGCAGCAACATTTGTATTTATAGATGGCATTATCTTATCCTCTTTTTGTTTTGGGTTTAGTTAAGTTTATTGTTGTATGAGAGCTAGTATTGTATTCTTCTGCGCGTTCGCTTGCGTTAACATTGAAGTTGCAGCTTGTTGTAAAATTTGGTTTCTTGTTAATCTTGTCGTTTCGACTGCGAAATCAGCATCTTCAACTCTGCTTTTTGCGCTTTCGGTATTCGCGACGACATTGGTTAAATTATCAATAATGTGATTGAATCTATTAGAGACAGCCCCTAAGTTGGCTCGTATAGCAGCCACACTCACTATTGCAGCGTCAATAATGGAGATAGCGGAAACGACGCCTGTCAAACTGGTGACTTTGGCATCACTTCCAATACTTATGGAAGAGGCCGTCATCGCGTTGTTCACCCCCAGCGCTGAGGGAGCCATATCCGCTGCCACTGTTATAATTTCGCTCCCGGCCATATCTATATCCGTCCAGAAAGCGAAGGTGGCTCCGGTTAAGACATTTGTATCGTTAAATTGCGTATTTTCTGATACATGCTGAATCTGCGTAAACAGATTCTGCATTTCGAGGTTAAGGTAGCTTCTATCGGTATCCGTGTTGGTTCCGTTAAAAGCCATAACCGCTAACTCACGCATTCTCTGAAGCATTGCAGTGATTTCCTGCATTGCGCCTTCTTGCGTATCAACTAGCGCTTGCCCGTCTTTGGCGTGACGGATGTTAATATTTAGTCCTCGAATTTGGCTTTCCATTCTGCTAGCGATGGCCTGTCCCGCCGCATCATCCCGGGCTGCATTTATTCGTTTTCCCGAAGAAAGCCTAGCTACAGATATGTCCATGTCTCTTTGGACACGCTCTAAGTTTCCCCTTGCTTTTATAGCTGCGATGTTTGTATTTATTACTGTCATTTTATCCTCAATTGGCACGATTATTGCTTCGTCACATCTAATAACGACCAATTGAAAATAATTTTAGTTTTTTTTTAAGTTGGCACGGTCTTTGCTTTAATATCAAATTCCGTTATTTTTATAACAAAAAAAAGCCGCCTCTGATAGGCGGCCTTCCACTAAAAAAGATAAGTTAATCACTGATTAGGGGGTTTGATTTCATCCCAGGCTGAACTTATATCTTGGATGATAGTAAAAACTATCTCTAGGTTTTCGGAAGAGCTTTTTCCGACTGCTTTTAACATTGTTTTTTGGGCAAATGCATAAAGTGCGTCTAAGCTATCTGCTACTTCGCCACCTTTCTCGAAGTCCAAGCTTTCTCTTAAAATAGACAAAGCAAACATACATTTGTTGAAGGGTTTTTGCCACCGATCGTCTGTATATTTTACATTTTTCTTGAGAATATCAAGATTCTCCTGAAGGACTTGAAAAACTATTCGGATTAATTCGTGTGGACTCTCTTCGTCCGACACTTCTGTTACTTTTACTTCCTTATATGAAGCGATAGCTGTAGCTAAGTTCATCACAATCTCCTGTAGTGTTACAATGTGTTTAACGACGGAGATTGATTTTGTTTAGTGTAAGGCAAAAAAAAAAGAAAAGCACTGGAAAGTGCTTTTCATGATTACTTTAAGATCTTTCTTGATAAAGCTTTACGAGAGAAGCTCTAAAACCGACTGCATAGTTTTATTCGCTTGCGAAAGCATCGATGTAGCTGCCTGTTGTAAAATCCGCGACTTAGATAATTCTATCGACTCCTGTGCCATATCCGCGTCCTGCTTTCTACCACGCGCCACCTTCGTGTTCATGACGATATTGGACAAATTATCAATTGTATGCTCCATACGATTCATTGTTGCGCCGAGATCGCCACGTTCTGCATCGATTCGTCGTAAAGCTCCATCCACGGCGGATAGAAGGCGTTGAGAGTTCGTGACACTAAGCACATCAATATCAGAAATTTTTAATAGTGTCGCAGATGGTGGCGCATCACGAAATAGAACCTTGTCCGATGCCGTAGAGGCGCCACTTGTTATAGTAAATACATTTGGGGACTCGTAGACAATTTGACCTGTCATTCTAAGAGAACTAGAGGTGTTTGGCGTTTCATCTGCGCCAAGACTTTGATCAAACAACTTGACGGCTGCACCCTTTAAATTTCCATCCCTATCCATAGTTTGAAAGTTCATCGTTTTTTGTTCTTTGGTAAATTTCAGTGCAGTTGCTGGATCGTCTCCGCTTGCCTCTGTAAGGTCTACAGACGTTCCAGTCAAAGAACCAGTACTTAATTTAAATGTCCTATCGGATAATTTCGTAACAAAATACAGTTGGGCGGGGTTTATTCCTGATCCCGTCGGCGTAGATGCAGAGGTCAATTCGGTTGCTCGAACCATATCTCCAGTTTCGAACCCGTGATCCGCTGATGCTGTAAAGATCGTGTGGCCACTACCATCTGCAATATTACCCGCTGGCACCGTAGCCTGCGTTTGACTAGATTCGGTATTCGCCGGCATATCAAAGTCGTCAATCACAATATCGTAACCGTCTGGTGACTTTAGATTAATGGTTGTTCTATCGAATGATAATGTCGCTGAAATTCCAGTATCTCCAGAGAAGCCATTAATCTTGTCGCGCAAATCAGAGAGATCTGGTGAATTTGATGCGGGAGTTTCTCCGGTCCCAAATTTAATTGTCGAGGATATAGTTTTTGGTGTGGCGTTCATTCCTTGCAACGTGAATGAAATTACAGTGCTACCAGAACCATCCGTTGAATTATTTGGCGTAACGGTTATTTGAGCGTTTGTTTCAGCATAAGCGGACACTCCCGTTGTTCCTGCTTTAGCCGTAACAGCCTCTGCAATCTCTCGAGCATTTGAGCCTTCCGGATATGTGATAGTCTCGGTTCCAACATAGCCATATATCTTAAGGCTCTCATTTAATTTAGTTTCGGATGATGGCGCATCAGCTGTGGATTCACCAAGGGTAGGGGCACCAGCCAAGCTCGCAAGGCTGAAAGTCGTACCAACACCAGTGTAGCCACCCATATTTCCGTACGTAATGGTTGTATCTACCTCGCTGCCTGAATCTCCACTGTCAGAGGCTGTTGTTCCGTCTAATTCGGTAATAACAAAGCTCTTCGCAGCTACCGGCTCAATAACCTTGTATGTTCTGTTAGGTATAAGTCCAGCCATCGCAGTGCCAGATCCAATTTCATAAGTTATCTGGTCGCCAGCTACGAATCCGTGAGACTCTGATGTCGTTATCTGACCCTTCACAGCACTACCGGAAACCGTTGTCGAAACCACAGAGGCAACTGTAGCTTTCTTTTCTAATTGTGATGACATATTCCACACACCCAATTTACTTGGTCTAACGTCATCTATTGATAGAGTGTGCGTGTGCTGTGGTGACTCGTCAAAACCCAACTCAAATTGTGTATCCTGAAACGTTCCATTAAGGAGCTTCGTATTGTTAAAAGTTGTGGACTCGCCAATTCTAATTAGCTCTTTCTTGAGTTGAACAATTTCTGCGTTTAGAGATACCCTATCCGCTCCTGAATAGGTACCATTAGCGGCTTGCACGCCTAACTCCCGCATCCTTTGTAGAATTTCAGAAACCTCGTCTAAAGCTCCATCTGCTGTCTGAGCCATCGAAATAGCGTCACCAGCGTTCCGAATAGCCACCTCCATACCAGATATCTGCGACGTCATACGATTAACAATTGCTGCACCCGCTGCATCGTCACCCGCTGCGTTGATTCTTTTTCCTGAGGCTAACCTTTCAGTTGCCTGAGCTCCTGCGTCTTCCACATTTTGGAGATGATAGAGCGACTTAAGTGCGGCTGAATTTGTTAATATATTAGTCATAACTCACCTTTACTTTTGTAAAGTTAACATTTTTAACTATTTCATAATTCGTGCAATATGCATGCCAAGCTTCCCACATATTCTTCTAGAAAACGCATTAGCTTTGGCGAGGCCGGACATTTCGACTTTACTTAAGATCATTCATGTACCTTACTGTAGGAGCTCTAGTACGGATTGCATACTTTTGTTGGCTTGAGCTAGCATCGACGTGGCTGCCTGCTGTAAAATTCTTGATTTTGACAATTCGACAGACTCAGCAGCCATATCAGCGTCGAGCTTGCGTCCTTTTGCTACTTTTGTATTCATTACTATGTTTGTTAAGTTGTCTATAGTGTGCTCCATACGATTCATAGTTGCACCCAAATCTCCGCGCTCCGCGTCAATTCGACGTAATGCACCGTCAACGGCTGATAACATTCTCTGTGATGAAGTAACGGTCAGTACATCAATATCTGAGATTCTCAGTAGAGTAGCCGATGGTGGCGAGTCTCTAAACTGATTTTTCTTAGCGTCCGCTGTCGCGTTAGTAGCCATGGTAAATACATTTGATGACGAGTAAATTATCTGTCCAGCTAAACGAGCAGAGCTTGCTACTTTCTTTGTCTCGTTTGAACCCAGGGTTTGGTCATGTAATTTGATCGGTGTCCCTTTAAGGTTCCCATCTCTATCGAGAGTCTGCAGGTTCATTGTTTTTTCGAGCTTTGTAAATTCATAGTTATAAAGCGCATTGTGTGCTGATGTTCCCGATGTCATGTCCACGGCAGTTCCAGTAGCTGATTCGGTTGCCAAAACAAATGAATTTGCATCCGCTACCGTTTTAACATAATAGGTTACATTGGGATCAATTACAGATGTTGTGGGACTTCCAGAACCGACGGTGAGCTCTGTTGCCCTTACCATATCTCCAACTTGCAATCCATGTGCTGTAGCTGTCCATGTGGTTACATTGGACGCAGTATTATACATGTTGGTTGTTGTCCCATTATAATCAACTGATACCACCGTTTGTGCTGTTGTTGAATTTTGCGACAGATCAAAATCGTCAATAACGATGTCGTAGCCGTCGGGTGATGTTAGATCTATGGTCTTCCTATCAAATGAAAGTGTCGCGGAAATTCCGGTGTCACCTGTGAAACCATTTATTTTATCCCGTAGGTCGCTTAAATCAGTTTGGCTAACCTGAGTTGTTTCTCCCGTACCAAATTTAATGGTTGAAGAGATAGTTTTTGGCGTGGCATTCATACCCTGGAGGGTAAATGATATAATAGTGTTACCTGTCCCGTCCGATGTATTGTTTGGCGATACGGTTAGCCTTGCGTTTGTCTCAGCGTAAGCCGAAACTCCTGTTGTTCCAGATTTTGCGTTTACTGCTTCAGCAATAACTCTAGATGATGAACCTTCAGGAAAAGATATAGTTTCTGTTCCAACGTGCCCATAAACGGTCAGCGATTCTGTAATGCTCGCTTTTGATGTTGGTGCATCCAAGGTGCTTTCGGCAACGCTTGGGGCACCGAGAAGGCTAGTAAGATGGAACTTGGCTCCTGCACCCGTAAAAAGACCAGCAGCTCCATATGTTATTGTTTGTGTGTCATCAAGCTCTCTCAGAGTAAATGTGTTTGATGCTGGCGCTGTGTTAACGACATAAGTACGACCGGGAACTAAGCCAGGCAAACCACTTGCTCCTGTTCCCACAGCTTCATAAGTTACTTGATCTCCTGCAACAAAGCCATGGCCGTCTGCTGTAGTTATTACACCTCCTGCTCCTCCAGAGGCAGCAGCGACCGATGAAACAGTGGCTGTCTTTTCAAGTTGAGAGGACATATTCCAAACGCCTAACTGACTGGGTCTAACGTCGTCGATTGTAAGCGTGTGTGAGTGCTGAGGCGACTCGTCAAAACCAAGTTCGAATTCGGTATCCTGAAAAGTTCCATTTAACAGTTTTGTGTTATTGAACGTAGTCGCTTCCCCAATTCGAATAAGCTCTTTCTTTAACTGCACAATTTCGGCATTAAGTGAAACTCTATCAGCTCCGGAGTAAGTACCATTTGCAGCCTGAACTCCTAGCTCTCGCATTCTTTGCAATATTTCAGATGTTTCAGCAAGAGCTCCCTCTGCTGTTTGTGCCATTGAAATAGCGTCTCCTGCATTTCGTATCGCTACTTCCATGCCGGATATTTGAGATGTCATTCTATTGACAATGGCCGCACCTGCTGCATCGTCGCCAGCTTTGTTTATCCGCTTGCCAGAAGCCAGTCTTTCGGTAGCTTCCGCTGAAGCTCCGTCGCTTTTATGTAGATGATACAGTGACTTAAGCGCTGCTGAATTTGTCAATATATTAGTCATAACTCACCTTTACTGTTGTAAAGTTAAAAATCATCGGTCATTAAAACCTTTTTTCTCGTGAGTTAAGCTGCAATATATGTGCCAAACCGATTTATCTTAAAAAATCAAAAAGGCTCTGTTGTCCAATTTTTGCAAATGCGGCGTGAGATGCGTCTCTATTCAGGAGCATAGTTTGTAATGTGGTAACGAGACTTGCAAGATCGGCATCACCAATGTCAGCAATTTTATCGCTAACGATAAACTGTCGCTCCTGAAGAACACTTTCCTGTTGGGTAACTTTATTTTGTTGTGCGCCAATAAATGCTCTTTGATCACTCAAATGGTTCATGGCATTTCTTAAATATTCTGACGCTGAAGATACAAGTTGATCGCTATCTGTTAAACGCCTGCTTGAACCGACAATGTTTCCTGAACCATCATAGCTATTCAATTCAGCGAAATATTCGACGTTACCGGATCCAAATTCTACTCCATCAATTTCGACATCACTAACAATTATTTCGCCATTGAACTTATCTTTAAGAACGACCGCACCTGTAGAGGTATTTAATGATGCTGTTATACCCGTACTCTCAGTCAAGCTGTTCAAAACAGGAATAAGTGTTTTATCCAGTTTACCATTCGCAATCTCAGCAGAGACACTTACTTTGCCTTTGCTTCCTTGCAAATTGAAAGTCCATTTCTGAGGGTTGGCTGGTAAGGTAAACTGTATTTCAGCATGGGCGTTTGCTGATGCTTGTCTTTTATAGGTGTTCGATGTTTTTACAGAATTAAGGGCGTTATCGATTATATCAAAAACACCATGATTACCATCGGTGGTTTTAACCCGCATAAAGGCGGACCCGCCATCAATACTCGTTTGTACTTTCATACTTTCTGACAATTGTACGGAATGCTGACCCTTGTCACCTTTGTATTTTACTGATCCGTCGAGCTGAACCTCGAATGGCACTGAATTGGTCCTAAACCCTGAAAAGAGGGCTTGACCCTGAGAGTCTTTAGTGTTTGCAACTTCCAACATTACTTCTTTAAGTGCATCGATTTCTTGCAAGATCGCAGTGGAGTCGCCGGTTCCTCCTCCCGCCATGGTCGTGAGCTCGAGAATTCGCGTTAGAGTTGTAATTGATTGCTCAATTACTTCGTCGGCTAGGTTTAGACGAGCCGTAGCAGATTTTGCATTTGCCTGGAATCTGGAAAGTAATTCTTGTTGCTCCTTAGCTACGGAAAGATTAACCGCTTGTACGGGATCATCGGATGCGGCTAAGATATTTTGACCCGTAGAGATCCGCTCCTGAGTTTTTTGAATTTTTTCATTCAACTTGTCAAAATTTCGTATTGACTGCTGATTAAATAGTTTTGAACTTATTTGCATCCTTTAACCTCATACAGATTCCAGCAATGTGTCAAAGAGCTCACGTGCTGTTGATAATATTCGCGCGGAAGCTTGATAAGCTTGCTGTTGTTCTATTAAGTTTGCGGCCTCCTCGTCTAGGTTTACACCTGAGAACTGAGCCTCAAATCCTTCTGCAGAGTCCTTTAATGCTTCTGCAGACTCCGTTGTAAGTTTGCTTGCCTGCACGCTTGAGCCTATTGTGGCAACTATCCCGTTAAAAATTTCTTGAAAATTGCCAGACTTGTCACCGGGCGAGCCTCCTTTTTGAAGCTTTAATATAGCATCTAAATTACGTGCATCTCCAGTTCCGTCACTGTTAGTTGCTATCTGGAAAGTATCGTTTTTCTGTCCTTTATCGGTAAACTGAATTTGATATCCTTCCGCTATTGTACTCAGATTAGAGTCTAGTGACCTTGTCGCTATGGAATGTCCGGACTCTTTGTCCAAAATTTCGATATTTAGGCCCGTGTCATCAATCATTTTTATAGTTAGGTCAGGTTCGAACTCTGTGCTATCTTTTGGCGCGATATCGTAACTCGCGGCACAACGGTTAGCGCCACTGCCCGATATCAACACTATTAACTCCTCAGACGGAAGATTTGTAAGCTTTATGCTTTGATCGACGGTGCTCGTTGCAGAAGTACTTACAGAGAGAGGTGTGTCAGAGGTAGATGAGATCACAAAATTCTCTGACTGTGAGGATATCGAATAATTACCAACTTGAAAACCAAAATTACTAACGGTACTTGCATCATTTGGTAGGACTAATGAACCAGCCGTTTCGTTAGTTTTTAAGATAATTTGAGGTGAAGTTGAGCTTGTTGTAGAGTTGCCTGTGTCTGCAAAGACAGCTGTTATGGCAGCATTCGATGAACTTAGGACATAATTACTACCGCTAGGGGTTATGGTGATATTTACCGAAGTTCCGTTAAGGGTAGGTGTAAACGTCGTTGCACTCCCGGGCGGCGTAAATGCCCTTCCAGCTAAGCTTCTAGTAGCAATACTACTATCTGAAGTTAACCCGAATCTCTTGGATGCGCTTTCGTTTCCAGAAACTACAGAGTTACCGAGTACTGAGAACTGTGCTCCTGACAGGGACCCCGTAGGTGCAGATACCTGGAGTCTTTTTGTAGAGTCAAAGTAAGCAATTAGCCGCTCATTTTCTCCCCCAGTGACGGTTATCTCTGGATTTTCTTTAATCGCAGGATCAGCATAGGAGACGGTGAGGGTATAATTCTTGTTGTCGAAAGAAATAACTACACTATCGTTATGATCAGGAAGTGTGGTCAACGCAGCAGCTCCTGCAATTGACGGAATTGGAGAGAGAGATCGCAGCTTGTCGGTTATGTGCGCTGCGACATTTCCCTTCGTAACAGGTATAATATCTGAAGACTTTACTGTTGCAGAAAATGCTGGACCAGTTCCTGAAGAGGGAAGTGAAACCGTATAGCTTGCATCAGCTGCGTTAGCTAATAAACCATCTTTATCCGCGCCGTTTGAATCGATACCTTCAAACACGTTGAAGGAAATTTCTGTTTTGTCGCCAGTTTTATTTGGCGTTTGAGTAATGAGTGAATTGTACCTTTGATCCAAACTACTAGAAATAGCTTGGTTATCGACAGAGATGGAGAATGATGAAGATGAAATTAATTCCAAATGGCCCGAAAATTTTGCGGCGCCAATTCGAGAAGAGCCTGCTATTGTGCCATCAAGGTTTGGTTCTCCAGTTGCCGTTAACACTGGTTTGTCGGCTGGTGTGGTGGAGAAGGTATTATCATTCAGGCGAAGACTAATGTCTCCATAACTACCCTCTGCGTATATACCCAAATCAGAAAGCTTTGTTGACCCTGCTTTAAGTATACCACGGTTTAAATATCTTGCGATGTCACCAATATTTGACCACTCCCCTGCGGAACCCATGGCTGAAAGGTATGAAATATCAAATGTGTACTTTGTTGAACCAAGTGTGAACGCTAGACTTGTTGCCTTGTTTACCTGCTCGTCACTCAATGAAAACTTTAATTCATCTTGCAAACCACCCAAATTAATCGATGGTGATACCGTTTTTGAAAATGTATCAACAACGGTAGCAGTTATTGTTTCCCCAGCGTTTCCATCAAAATCAAAGTCCGTAATATTTATATCAGTTCCATTATTGTTTTCCAATATCATGCGGGTCTGATCTGATGAAATACTGGCCTTCACCCCCGTGGTTTCAGAGAAGAGGTTTATCTTCTCAGCAAGTGAATTCATACTGGTGGCACTCACTCTACCTTCAATTTTCAAGCCTTCGGTGTTCTCCGAACTAAGTTTGAAAGAAACTGTCCCGCTGTCGCCGGAATTCTTTAATTCCACGCGGCTTGTGGCCGTCGCAACGACGCCAAATTTTGAACTTTCTGAATTAATCACTTTTGCCGCGTGGCCAGCTGACGAGCCAGCAGGTACATTAATTACCTTTGTTCCCCCAATTGTTAGGTTCCAAGGGTCTGTGGGACTGTTGGGCAGAAGCGTCGGAGCGCCAAACGCACGAGGTGAACTGCCATCGGCACCAATTGAAATTACACTGTCTGCCGTGCTATTGGCTCGCTCAAGTTTAATGCCCCGGTAACCATTATCGCCATAAGCGTTGAGGTAGTCAGCTCGGTATTCGGCATCGTTTCCAAAACCGTTGGCAGAGGTCATCAAAGTGTTCAACTCCTCATCAGTAAGAGGTGCACCAGCGATATGCCGGCCTTCTTTTGTGAATACATGGATTTTCGATGCGTCTGAGGCATTTTCGATTGCTCCCGTTACTGCGGTACCACTGCTCATGATCTTCGGTGTTGTGCTTGACAGTGTGCCATCTGAAAATGCCAGTGCGAGATTTCCATCGCTGCCAGAGGCATATACGCCGATATCTGAGAGCCGCAACCCTGTAACTCCTGCACTTACTGTGCCTGATGTAGAGCCGTTTACAGAGATTGCGGAGACAGTTTTAAAACGCTTTGTACTCAAAACTGTATTAGCGTTGCCTCCTGAAACAATTTCTGTTTGTGCGACGCCATCCTTGTCGGTTCCAGTTATCGTAAATGAACGTGCTGAGTCATTTCCAGAGGATTTTAGAGAGATAATACGCGCATCGGTAAAGGTTGCTGCTCCGGAGGAAGTCAAAGTTCCCGCAAGCACTAAATTGCCTGCCCCTGACTTTGACGCTGCAACCGAAATACCATCATCGTCCCCTGTGGTCGTTAAGCTCCCTTGATTTAGATAGTCTGCTATCGAGGATGTATTTATCCACACGCCTGTTTCACCTTGAAAAACATCACCATAAGCAATATTAAATTGATAAGATGTGTTTGAGGGAGTTGCTCTGGTGAATGATAAGGTTGATGCGTTAGCTAATTGGCTGTTTGTAAGACTAAACTTTACCTGTGGCTGTTGTTTAAGACTTGCTAATTCCACGGCTGTAGCATCCGCAGGGATATGAGCGATTGCGCCAATTTTGTAGAATTCACCGGCTGATATTGCTGACAGAGAGTTAGGAAGTACTTTATCAATTGAAGGAAGCGACGATTTAGAAGCTTCGTCCACCTTTGTTACAATAATCTCGGAGGAACTTGCATTTGAGGTATCAGCGTACATAATCTTAGTCGACGCAGCAGCAATATTTTCAGGTCTACTTATACTGAATTTCAGGTTTTTTCCAAATTCTGCTGCTGGTACCACATAAAATTCTTCTCCATTTTTGGCATTGCCCGCTATTTTTACTTCATAACCAGGTAGTATTATTGATGAGCGACCAGAAGTTATTTTTGCTTTGTTTTCGTCGTAAACGTTCCAAGAGTTGTTAGCCTCATCAAAACTAAAGGTTAGTCTTTTTGCCGAGACTGCTGAAATGTCATTAATTATTACTTCGGCAGAAATATTGCTGATATTTGTTGGGCTTTCTGAAACTGTGAAACCGGATGAACTAAATAAGTCTCTACCCTTCTCATTGTTAAGGTCCAAACCTTCTTTATGTTGTGCATTTACTTGCTGCGCGAAAACAAATGCCATCTCATCAATGTCAGTGATAGTCTTTTTAATTAAGGTAAAAGCGTCAGAGTAACCCTTTAATGAACCATTGACTATTTGCGATGTGGGGGTCGTTGCACCATCTATATTTAAAGAGTACTGAATTCCATCGAATATTTCTGCTACGGAAAGCAGTGCTCTTTGTTCATTCTTAACCAGCACTGGACCATTTCCAGAATTTCCAAGCCTTAAAGTTGCTGCACCTCTGCTGTCCAAGTCGGTTGTAACCTCTACAAACTTGCTTATTTCATCGATAATTCTGTCTCGGTTGTCTAGCATTGCGTTTGACGCCTTTCCACCTTTACCTGAGGACATCAAAGCTGCATTTATGTTTGTCAGTTCTCCACAAAGCACATTTGCTGATGAAATGGCTTGTTCTGCTTGGCGAAGAGTTCCTTCCTTTAATTGGGTCGCTACTGTTGAAGTATGCCTGAAAGAGTCAGCGAGTGATTTTCCAGTTTCAATAGCGACCACTCGCGGCGCTGTATCCCCAGGTGCAGTTGCCACTTCCTGGAGAGAACTAAAAAAACGTGCGATAAAAATACCGAGGTTCGAGTCCTGAGGTAACAGCATGTCCTCAAGTTCAGAAAGTTTATTTAATAGGGCATCACTTGCCTCAAAATAGGCATTTGCGCTTCGAGTACGGTCAACAATGTATGAATCGAAGGCTCGTCGAATTTGCTCAACCCTAACACCTAAGCCAGCTTGGCTTGCGACGCTCGTAATTCCTCCCTGAGAGCCCGAAATTTCTTCAAGATTCGCGTCGCGCCTCTTGTATCCGTCAGTATTTATGTTGGCAATGTTCTGTCCAGTTACTGCCAGTGATTGACGGTATGATTGTAATGCGGTTTTTCCGACGTCGAATAGGCCAGGCATTTTTCTGCCTCATTTACTTTGGGTTGGACTTGAACTGCATCTTTAATGCATCCGCTATGCCAAAGTTTGAATTTGTCGCTATTTTTCTACCTAGTTCTTGATTCAAAAGGGACTGAAATGTTTCGTTTTCCGAGCTATCAAATATCCCTTTATGAAGTTTGCTTTTGTAAGCTTGTTTAAGCATTTGAGAAACAAAAAGCGTTTCAAATTCTTCGGCTACTTGTTCAAGGGCAACATTTTTATCGCTTCTTTGATATAATGAGAATCCAGTTCCCGTATTAATGTTGGATACGTTTAAGGGTAAAATCGATTTTTCCATGTCTAATTATACCCTATATAATGATTAGCTCAGCTCTGAGAGACCCAGCCTCCCGCAATGCTTCCAAAATTGCTACCAGATCTGCAGCACTGGATCCTACGGCATTGATTGACTCCACGATTGTAGATAGCTCCGTACCAGGATCAAAGATGAAAGCCCGCGCGTTTTCTTCCTCAATGCCAAGCTCGCTTTCGGGTGTCGTGACTGCGTCTCCTGGCGTTGAAACCACCTGGTTCTCATTCACTGTTGTATTCCCAGTTGGCGTGACTGTTTGACTCTCATTAATTCTAACAGTTAGTGAGCCGTGGGTTACCGCTGCGGGAGTGACCCGAACGTTTCCACCAATAACTATTGTACCTGTCCTCGCATTTACAATCACTCGCGCTTTGGGTGACGCGGGTTCAACTTCGATATTTTCTAATAAGCTCACGAAAGCAACTTTTTGAGATAAATCTCTAGGAGCGCGAACCTTTACGGATGTTGAGTCCAAAGGAACGGCTACTTCTGGTCCAAAAATATCGTTTATTGCTTCTGTAACAATTAGTGCCGTACTGAAATCTCCTTGGTGAAGGTTAAGAACGATGTTGTCATTCTGAAGAAAAGGATTCTCTACCATCCGCTCAACAGAGGCCCCCCGAGGAACTCGACCAACCGTCGGTATATTGACGATTACAGACGAACCATCTGCACCTTCAACTCCGAGGCCGCCAACCACCATATTTCCTTGGGCGACGGCATAGGTTTCTCCGTCAGCTCCTAGCAGTGGGGTCATTAAAAGTGTTCCACCTCTAAGAGACTTAGCTTTTCCTAAGGTAGATACTGTGACATCAATAGTTTGGCCCGGCTTAACAAAAGGCGGCAGCTCTGCCGTAACCATCACAGCTGCTGTGTTTTTTCCGTCTAGTCCTGCAGTGTCGGTAACTAAACCAAATCTGGACACCATAGATTGCATAGACTGTAGTGTTAAGCCGTTATTGCCATCTCCACTGCCTGCTAAGCCTACAACAATTCCATAACCAACTAGTTGATTGGTACGCACTCCAGCAATGGAGGTTAGGTCTTTCAACCGGTCGGCTGAGGCGGTTTGCATAGTAAAAAGATATACTACAAAAAAAATAATAATACGAGTTATCAATGTCATAAAACCCTCTAAATTTAAAGCGGCGAGATAGTAGAAAGTGCTTTGCTTAACCACCCTTTTCGGCCTGTATCAGCGGTGTCGCCTGCTCCAATGTAAGAAATTTGTGCATTTGCTATTCTATTTGATGCTATGATATTATCTGCCGAAATATCTTCTGGTCTAACTATCCCACTGAGCCTAATATATTCGTCTCCATTATTTAAGAGCAATTTTTTTTGTCCGGTGATTTCCATGTTTCCGTTGGTAAAAACTTGAGTAACCGTCACAGAAATCTGCCCTCGCAAGGAGTTGGTTTGCGCCGCAGCTCCTGTACCTGAAAAGGTTGTGGCTCCGCCGGCTGTTAAATTCGCGTCGTTACCATTGGCATCCAAAATAGCTGGAAGATCTACAGAAAAAGAGTCAGATTTAGCAGCTGATGCAGATTGCGACTTTGAAGCAGCAAAATTTTCTGTTAACTCAACTGTTATTATATCACCGACATTTGAAGCCCTTCGATCAGTTGCAAAGAGTCCACCCTCGGCCGTGCTAAAAATGGCTCCAGAGGGTCTCAATCTATCAATGGTTGTATTTTCAATTGGGATAATTGGCTCATACTCTTCCGATGCTAATTGTTCTACATGAGTCGAGCATGCGGACATGAGGAAAAAACTTCCTAAAACGACAATAAGATTTAATTTGTGTGATAACATAAACTTATCCAAACAAGGTTTAAACGTTATTGTTTATGTATTGCATCATTTCATCTGACGAGGAAATGGATTTAGAACTCACTTCATAGGCTCTCTGGGTCTCAATCATATCGACAAGCTCTTGTACAACGTTTACATTTGAACCTTCCAACGCGCCCTGAACCAGCTTACCGAAACCGGCTTCAAGAGGGTTGCCAACAGTGGCAGCGCCACTAGCACCAGTTTCAACAACGAAACTTTCGCCAATCGGTTGTAATCCAGACCTGTTTGCGAAGTCTGATAATGTTATTTGTCCCACTTCCTCGGCGTCGACTTGTCCTGCTACTTGAACGCTTACGATACCATCAGAAGACACATTTATCTGGGTCACACTCTCAGGTATTTGAATTTCTGGCTGTAGAACGTAACCGCTTGGAGTCGTCAGTGTCCCCTCGGCATTTCTTGAAAACGAACCATTTCGCGTATAGCCGACCCGGCCATCAGGCAGCAAAACTTGGAAAAAACCTGAGCCGTCAATTGCAATGTCTAACGCATTATCTGTGTTAACCAGACTTCCCTGAGTATACATCTTCTGGGTGTTGACAACTCTAACTCCTGTTCCCACTGCGAATGCGGAGTTTAAATCAGTGTCTGCAGAGGTTTGGTCTCCACTTGCTCTTTTTATTTGGTAAAGCAGTGACTCAAAATTGGCTCTATCTTTTTTGAAACCTGTGGTGTTGACATTTGCGAGGTTGTTCGCGATCACTTGCATTCTTATTTGTTGAGAGTTTAGCCCCGTTTTGGCTACGTGCATTGAGCTGTTTGACATTCGTTGGATCTCCTAACCATAGTTTTATAGTTAGAGTGCAATCAATATGCCAAAATCTAGTTAATTGGGCATTCTCATGATACTTGCGGTGCTTTCATCCAAATCCTTTGACAATGTGATAAATTTCACATTTACCTCAAATTGTCTTTGCTGCGAGAGAGTGTCCACTAGTTCTTCAATTGCGTTTATATTGCTCTCTTCGAGAAAGCTCTGCGCGATTACCGAGTTTTGATCTGGTCCTGGCACTCCTCCTCCAACTAACCTTATTTCACCATCAACATCTTTTTTCATGGGTGTTTCGGACCCTGACGTTGTTGCAATCGATCCCAACGCTAAACGTGTGCCCTCTTCAGATCCGAGTGGTTCTATAAACAATTCTCCGGTCTCGCTTACAACCATTTTTCGGAAAGGCGGCACTTTTATCGGTGCTAGATTTAGATCTAGCATTTGCGATGAAGCTCCATTAATGAGGAAGCCATCTGCTGAGACACCGAGATCACCTCTTCTTGAGAGGGAAGGCTCTCCGTTTGGTGGTTTGGTAATAAAGAAACCTTGACCACGGATTGCTAAGTCTGTCTCTTGTCCAGTTGCCTTCAAGTTTCCTGGCTTAGCAGAAAAAATATTTGCACCCTCATGAAGTGCGAACACTCGTGAAGGAAACTGGTCCATATGTTCCAAAAAGCCGGCCCCGAATGACGTCCCAAGGTCCCTTCGAAACCCTGGAACATTAATGTTTGACAAGTTTTGTGATTTGACGGAGCGATTTAGCTGTATATTGTTTAGCGTATTAAGCGCCGTATGGATCATTTTATCCATTACTGAATATTACCCTTCAATATTATTGTCTTATCTGAATAATTGTTTGTGTTAACGAACCAAAAGTCTCAATTGCTTTAGCGGAAGCTTGGAAGTTTCTTTGCGCCGTAATCAAATTCACGAGTTCCTCTGTAATATCAACGTTTGATCTTTCTAATGAACCTGAAAGCACTGTTCCGAAACCCTCAGCTCCGGCTTCTCCCACTTGCGCCGAACCTGATACAGCAGTTTCAACATAAGTAGCATTACCAATTTGCTTCAAGCCGTTTTGGTTGTTGAAATTGGCTAGCACAATTTTCCCAAGTGGATTATTTTGGCCATTAGTATAGTTAGCGCGGATTGTCCCTGAGCTGTCGATTTCTAAACCGTCTAATCGACCAGATGTAAAACCATCCTGATCTACTGATAGTACAGAAAAAGGTTGTGCAAACTGGGTAGACGAACTGAAGTCCATATCAAGAGAAATAGAGAAACCTTGCTCCTGCTTTTCATACCTTACTGTATTTATCGGGCTAACAAGCGTACCAGATTTGTCAAAGGTTAACTCTCCTTCGTCGATGTAAAGCGGATAATAGCCGGTAACAAGGTTTGCTGGTGGTGTTTCAACCACATTTCCATTTTCGTTTACGTACAAGGCGATGCCGTCAGCATTTGTTGCTTGGACTAAGTTATATATTTCGGGAACAGAACCAACACCGAGCGGCACATCATCCAGTCCAAGGCGAGCTGTCCCTTTTACTTTAATCGTTGAAGAGTCACCCTTCGTCCCCGTCGTAAATGTAAAGTTGTTGGATGCCGCATTATATGTTGCCGTTACTCCTCCAACTGTTTCGCCGGTCTCTGGATCCATGATTTGGTTTATGCGCTCTTGAAGAGCCTCTGCAAGCGTTGAACCAACGTAAAAACCAGGTGGTATGGTTACTACACCGTTAATACCGTTAACTGAGACATTAAATACGTTTTCGTTTGCGGTACTTGACAATCTAAAAACATCTGTCAGTGACTCTTTTGCTGCGGCTCCCACCGCAACAGCTGGGCTTGATGCCAGGCCGGTTCCTTCGGTAGACACAGCATCAGTTTTCGAGGCACCAACTCCTATTAAGTTGTTATCGCTGGCAAAATAATCACTTAAGTTTGCCGTGTTAACCTCTCCTTCCGCATTCAAATTGTATCTACCTACTTGAATGGTTGATGGTTTTTGGGCAGTAGACACTCCTAGCGCCCCGTCTGCAGGTATACTCTCACCCGTCGAACCACTCATGATTTTAAACGCTTTGATGTCACTACTGTATTCTACTTTAATACCATAGCGCTTGTCGTTTAGCTGTATTTCCTCACCATCGGCGACAAAACTATCGGTGGATAGGATTTCACCACCTCGAATTAGTGTTTGTTGAGCTTGGTCACTTGGAGGTATTCCAATATTGTTCGTGCTGGTAGCAGACGTGTTGCCCAAAACTGTAAACGAATTAAAGTTACTATCAGTTCCGGTTCCGAGAACGGTACGGTCTACTCTAAACTGTAACCTCTGGTTAATTGAGTCATAACCAATTTTGATTGGTGGATTGAGTTCGTCTACCCAGTTTACAGTTGAAGATAACGAGTTAAGACCCAGGCTCTGGACCGCCGTATTGTCGAAGGTAGAGGTCAAACTAGTGAATGTTCCTGTCCCGGCGTTGTTATCTTTTTCACGAATAACAATCTTTTTACTTGAGAAGTTAATGGACGAACCATCAAAAACATTAGTGGCGCCTTCAAAAAATGCCTCCACATTCGTTGATTGACTACTTAAAATTGCCAATGTTCCTTTGCCCGTTGGAGCCGATCCTGTTTCAAGGCTGAAATCATTATCAGGCAGTCCAAGACCAGTCGTATCAATTTGAATATAGCCTGTTGTAGGGTTGCTGGCGTTATCGTAAACAACATTTGAAATTGAAAACTCTCTTCCGTTTAAATATGCGTTTCCTGTCTGGCCTTCAGTTCCTGTCCAATTAGCGGCAATTCGAATTTTGTCATTTGCAGAGAATACTGGGGCCCCAGAATTGAGCCCGGAAAGATAAATATTCATTGAGTTATTCTTTGAGTCATAAACGACTGATTTTGAGTTTGCTGCGTCTCCAGTTACCGTTACGCCAGATGGTGTTGTAGCCGTATTATCTGTTTTTTGATCATAAATAGATAGTGCAGGTTTGTTAGCAAAATAGGAGTGGGTGAGATACTTGGTATCTGTTCCTCCTGTATATCCTGCCGAGCTATTGGTGTGTGTAAATTGCACAATTTCCGTTTTATTATAAATACCACTCATTGTTGCACCCGAAGATCGAATGAATTGCTTATTTGTAACCCCTAGGGCTGTGGCATTCGTGGCTGTTTGTGCGTATTCGTCGAGAGCGGTATTAATGCGTGATTGAGCGTGGGCCAAAAATTCTTCACGTGTGAAGTCGGGAGATGCTCCGGTCAAGTCAACCCTATTAGCACCATTAACTTTGCTCGCAGTAACGTAACTGTCCTTGAGAAGATCTACGGGTATTCTCCCAGTATCCAAGGACGAGGTTGTTCCGTCTGCATTAAGCTTAAACAGGTCTATGTTTATTTTGTCGTCTACGTTTCTAACTATTTGAATCTTTCTGTCGTCGCCATATGCTTCATTAATGGCGCGTTCGACTTCAGCGGACAGTTGGGTCGCATTGTATCTTCCCGGTCTTATATGTATATTAACGGGTTGGTCAGCATTATCAACGTTTAAGGTAAGGAAGTTTCGACCCCAGTAAGTGTCAGTTGCCGTCGTATTTCCAGACTCAACTGTAGAATTAAAGTTCAAGGGATCAGTTACGATCTCAACAAGTTTATCTCCCTCCTCACCAAAGTCAAAAGCTGTTTGGTCCGCTGTAACCATTGCACGTTGCGATGGCACAAGAGTATTTAGATCGTCCAATTTATATAATGCGGAGCCTTTCCCCTCGATAAAGTAGTTATCATCGGGAACGCTGGTTGTTTGTTTCCCAAAACGATCAATAAAAATTTGATTTCCGGTATCATCAACTGCACTAACCAATTGTGGGTCAATAACAGTGTCTCCCACGACCAATCTGGTGTCATACTTGTTGGTAGGATCAGATGCATCTGCGGCTTGGGTCTTGATAAAATAGATCGACGCAATGGTTGGATTTCCGAGATCGTCAAAAATTGTGATCGATGTTGAATTTGTAAAAGTATCTGGATTGTCTGGGTTGAATTTGTACCCATCGGCAAAAATGGCCTGATCGGTCACAACAGATGCTGCCGCAGGAAGGTTGACGCCAAGTCCAATATTACTAGTAGCTTTTGGGTCACCGGATGTAACCGGTAATTGCAATGGCACGGCACTTACCAGATCTTTCGCTGTGACTGAGCCGTCCTCGTTTACGGGGTAGGTCAAAAGGTACTGACCTGCGGAGTCTACAACATATCGGTCATTGTTAACGTTTAAAGAGCCATTTCGTGTGTAAACGGTTTGTGCAGAGGTGAGGGATGGTTTCAAGGATAAAAAACCTTGGCCTGAGATAGCGAGGTCCAAAGCATTAAGGGAAGAAGCAATGTTACCCTGTGTAAACTGTTGCTTAATGCCTTTGAGAATAGTACCCGAACCAATCGAGGAGGATGAGTTCTGCAATGGTGAAGTAGCAAAGATATCACCAAACTCAGCTCGGCTTCGTTTAAAACCAGTCGTTCCAACGTTTGCAATATTGTTCGATGTGGCGGAAATATCTGCAGAAGATCCGTTAAGTCCGGTGAGAGCGGTATAAAATGACATCGTGTTACTCCGTAAGGTGTTAAGTTAATAGATTCAAATTTTTAATTTTTGTATGTTTCAATGCGAGCCTTATTCGACCTAAAAGTAGGTACTTCTGATGCGTTAATCGTTCCGTAGTCTTTAACATTTAGAACAACGCCGCTCCGATCTGTGCCCGCTGATGCAGCCATAACTTCGGCGAAAACTGAGGGATTAATTTCTTCCAAACCGTCTGATCCGTTAATATACGCTCGAACGGTGAAGGTTTTATTTTTCTCAAGAACCTCGTCAGGTATATCTGTCCATTCAAAACCGATAAGACCAGAAGCTTGTGCTCCAAGATCAATGTTATGAATCACCTCTCCAGCGTTATTTGAGAACGATACGTTAGTGGCACTTGAGGCAATTGGCATGTCTAGCACACCGTGTATTTCGCCATTAGAGTCTGGTCTGGCAGTATTACCTGGTACTAGGACCGAATGACCCAGCATGTTCGTTGCTGTTGCAATTCTAAATTCTCCAAGCTGGCCTGACAAACTTTTAAGGCTTTCACTCATTTCCGTGATACCCGTCACAGTAGAAAATTGCGCCATTTGTGCAATGAAATCCCCATTTTCCATAGGTGAAAAGGGATCCTGGTTTTGAAGCTGAGTTGTCATAAGTTTCAAAAAGTCTTCCTGACCTAGTGTATCTTTCTTCATAGGGGTATTTTTTTCTGAAGACCTAATCCCTAACTTATCCAAGATAGCGTTTAAAGATTGATTTGAAGTTGGATCAATTCCTGCCATTTTATTCCCTTATTTTCCCATTTGAATTGTACGCATCATTAAGGCGCGCATCGTTGAAATTACTTCTATATTATTTTGGTATTGTCTGCTGGCTTCTAGCATCTCTACCATTTCCTCTTCGACGTTTACGGCTGCATTATAAATAAAACCTTCTTCGTCCGCTTTCGGATGTTCTGGCATAAAGACTTTCTCAGGTTGACGGTTTATGGCCAATACGTTGACCGCATCAACTGTGGCAACGCCACTTCGTTCAAAACTTTCTGCGTATTTTGTCTCAAAAACAGGTTTGATAGCTCTATATGCCTCTGCAGCAGAGCCTGCGACATTATTCGCATTTGCGAGGTTGGATGCTACCGTATTCATCCGAAGCAGTTGAGCTGACAAGGCTCTGCCTGAAATATCAAAGATGTTATTTATTTCACTCATCACTCACCTTTAATTGCACTTAATAGACCGGAAATTCTATTGTTTAAGAATTGTAAAGACGTTTGATATCGAACAACGTTTTCTGAAAACTCAATTTGTTCAATCGGCAACTCTACAGTGTTTCCATCGAGGGAGGGACTCATAGGCTGTCTATATAATGTTTCTTCGCCTGTTCTTACTGATGCCAAGGCATAATGTCTTTTATCGCTTGTGACGAGTGGTCCAATTTTTTCGTGTTTTCGGATCTCTTCACCAAAATCTATATCACGTGCCTTGAAGTGGGGCGTTGCAGCGTTTGCTATATTGGAAGCTAATATTTCATTCCGCTTAGACCTAAGGCCAAGAGCTGACGCATGAAATGATAGATGATCAGAGATGGTTTTCATGATTTTTTTAGCCTCAATTTTTAAATAAAAACTCTTTTTCTGGTTCGATTTTTGCAAGTAAGATGCCAAAAGCAAAACAATCAGCAAAAGGATTTAAAAATGAGTTTAAGTGGAGAAAAGGAAAGAGATGAAATAATTTTGTCTCCAGAAGTTCGCCGGATCAGAAATTCGATAATCAAAAAATTTGCTGATGAACCATTAGACATAATGGCAAAATTTGTAAAAGAGGTGGTAGAGACTGAGGAAGATACTGTAAGAAGGTTGGGTGCTATGGCAGCGAGAGTTGAGATCCTAAGAATGCGGATCGCTCAGATTTCCCAAGGTGAAAACGTTGGTTTTGTTGATGACTTTTCAAATGAGGAAATCGAAGAGGAGCACACTTTAAAAGATGAAGATGAAAATATTGTAATTACAAGTCCAAATTTGTCGGAGTGGGTTAGGTTAAGAATAATCGAAAACAGCGAGATTAATGGGGTAAGATTCCCAAAAGGTGTGGTCATTGACGTTTCCCATGAGGATGGAGACAGGTTATTAGAGGCAGGGAAAGCCGCATACGTCAATGAGGATGAAATAGAAGATGTAAAGACTAGCGTGGAGTCTAGCAAAAAGGTAATTAAGGAAAGCAACAACGAAAGTAATCTTGAGAATAATAGCAATAACGAAAGTAATCTTGAGAATAGTAACAATAAAGTCACTAGCGAGGTTGAGGGGGAGGAGGTTGCCACCTCTCAAGGTGGGGAGCGAGAGGACCAAGGTGAGTCAGATATTGAGGCATCTTCTACTATCCACGGTGAAGAAAAACTCGAGAAGTTGGAAGAAGAGACTTTGGATACTTCCGTTGCTGAGGAGGTTCCAGAAGAGCAGGTCGCAACCGTTGCAGAAGAAGATAGCGAGGTCTCGGAAGTTTCTGACGCTACGACATCTCACAATATGAAGAGTGAAGAAAAACCTGATAAGGTGGAAGAAGAGACTCTAAATGAAGATACCAGTACCATTGAGGTTTCTGAGGAGCAGGCCGCGACCGCTTTAGACGAAGAAATTAAGGAGTCAGAAGTTGCTGGTATCGCTTCAACTCCCACTAGTGAGAGTGAAAAAAAATCTGAGAGCGACGCTGAAATAATAAAAGAAGCGACACCGACATCAGAAACTAAAAAATCTGCAAAGCCAAAACGGACGCAGTCTAAATCTGAGGAGGCTTCCGACGAGGACAGCGGTCCTCAGCGTAAGAAAAATAAAACAAAAGATTCTAGCGAAGATTTGGTATCAGGGTTTAAGCTTGATGAAGGCTCAAAAAGTAAAAAGTAAATCAACACGAACTAGTAATTTATCCACCAAAAAGTTTTTAACTACTAAAAATCGCTCCAAAACTTACAGGTCAAAAATCTTTTTTCCCGTGAAATTTGACGATGAGTTCAATCTGATCCTTCTTTAGGTTAGATTGCTCCATTATTTCTTGAACGGAAGAGCCGCTACGCGCGAGTTCGATCGCTTTACCTACACCAACCTCCGCGTTTATACCATCGGACATAGCAGAGATATCTCGGTTTGTAAGCGTTGCAATCTCTTCAATACTTTTTAACCTACCATCTAAGGAGCCAAAATGACTATTAAACTGACTGGAAAAGGTACTTTGAACTTCTAACTGTTTTTTTAATGCTTCGAAATCGGCCGCATTCTTGTCCGCAAGTTTGCCTAGTTCTCGCGCTGTTCTCAACTGGATTATTACAATGGCCAAGATGCTGACGGTTAACCCTAATATCTGAATTATCGAGCTATTCTGTAAAAGATTGAATATCACATTTTCCATATTCTAAAAACCGTGCACAATGTGTCTTAATTGTTCGTCGAGGTTTGCTTATTTCGCTCTTTCCATGTAAGCAGCCATTCCATCCAATATCTTAGTACGCGATTTGGCGATGAGTTCAAGTTTTTTAATTCGTTGAAAAATTTTTTTCGCTTCAGACATGTTTGGTGGTGTCATCGCTGATTCATTGATTTTTTCGGCTAGAGAGGGCCAAGTTCCTTTAACAAATTCATCAAAATTTTCGAGTTCAGTTATTAGTTGTTGGGGTTCATTAATAACGTTCTCAGCTCGGTCCAGATGCTTCTGGCAAGCTTCAATAAACTTTTTAATAGACTCGTTATCTGCTATCATAAAAACTAAATTTACCTATTTAAATAAGGCTAGCTTTTTAATTCCAAATACGCTTCCATCAATGCATCAGTTACTCTATCAACATCAACCGGATAATCTCCGTTTGAAATTGCCTGTTTAATTCTAGAAACAGCCTCGGAGTCAATATGCGGAGTATTAGCCAGTTCAAGGGCTGCAATTGCTGCAGCGCTGGTCCCTACTTCTACTTTATCCGCATTGTTTGCCTTTGAGGAACTATTCCCATGCAAATTAATAGGATTTGTAGCAACATTGTTGTCTTTTTTCACGTGAACATTAAGTCTATTATTCACATTTTTTATTGAATCGACCATTAGTTCGACCTCCTACACGTTGATTAACGACGCAATCCTAATAAATTTTAGCCGTTGTGCTAACTTTTTTTTCACTTTTTACCCAACAAAGGATTTTTTTTCCTGAATTAACATTTTTTACCCATATTCTCTCGCCTTTTTGTCCAAAGGCCTGAGCAATTCCCTCCGTATTAATCATTATATTAGCAATATTGTGCTCTATAGTAACTAATTGGTCTTTATGAACAAGATAATTTTTCTCTAAATGTCTGGCTTTTAATATCGTGCCAGCCGATAGTGAAACTTTTGACGTCCTTCCAACTAAATCACTTAGGTTAGCAAAATAACCCCCTCCAATTTTTTCAGTTTTAAAAACAACAACTAAGTCTGCTTCCTGAAGAACTTCGTTTCTACCAATACTTTTTCGCAAGGCTACCATTTGACTTTTTTCAGATCGAGCAGTGGGCGATTTCTGAAGTCTCACGAACTCAACCTTTTCCCCCAAGTTTGTTCTAACAACTAATTTCCAGTTTTTGTTACTTTGGCAAGTCACCCTGACAGTTTTCCATGAGCCATGGAATTGATCAATTGAAAGTTTTGAAGAGCATGGAGCGTAGACCCTATTAAATTGTATTGCAGGGTTTGCATCTAGACCTTTTTGACCCAATTCGATCACAATTGCATTATAAACTTGTCTTCCTGTTAACCCTTGAGGTGTTGAATTAGAAAATGTTGGAAAAAGAAAAGTAAAGAGAAATGTAATAAAAAAAAAACGCATATTTAACCCCCAAAGAAGTAGATGCTTCTTGTTCTAAAATCCGATGGATCTTTATCTTCTGCTGGCTTAACTTTTTTCCCGCTCAAGAGTTTCTGAATGTCGTTTTTACCAGGAAGGTACAAACTCTTGTCAGAGAAGAGAAAATTGGGGTTCTTATTGGCAAATGCTTTTGGATTAACTATGAGTATAGCAAGTTGCACGAAGCGTCGATCTAAGCCACTGCCAAGGTAAAACTTGTCTATAATTGAGTTTAAACTATCCCCCGATTTAACTTTGTAGGACTCTGAGTGCTCCGGATCCAAGGAAAAACTATTTATACCGTCTCCGTCTGAAACTGAATAGTCAGAACTAAATTTTAATACTATAAATGGCTCCGCTGAGGTGCTTGTAGAGCAGATTGCAAACGCGATTACAAATAAAAGTCTACTTACGATTGCTTTGATCTTCATTGTGGCGCCTCCATGAAGTTTATCTTTTTACCTATGAGCATAGATGTCTCCAAAGATTTATTTAGAGGTTCGAGAACTGCTTCATCAGAAAATACTTCTGTGACATGTAGTAAAGAGTAAGGGGTGTTTTCTCCTTCTGATACAGCCAAACTATTTTGAGTTATCCCATGGTTTCTACCAAGATCCACCGTAAGCTTTCCGGCTTTAAGCTTCATATTAGCGCTAAGAGGAACACATTTTAATTTTTTTACTAATTCATCCGCATGTTGCTTTAGACCGCTTCGTAAAGACATTCTGATTTGATCGCGAGTTTTTTTTCCTAAGATGTCAAAATATCGCCAAGGTGTTTCACTCTTTAGTTTCAGTAACATCTTATAACCGATTGCATCATGTTGCTTGTAGTCGGTTCCTTCATATAAATGAGAATTAATTTCCATTTGCAAGAAAAGTTCATTCTCAATATTTTTTTTCGTCTTAGTAACAGACATAGTTATTTGCGGTACATAAGCGAACTCTCCGTTTGCTACCCGAACTCTCCCACGGGTTAGAGCGGTGTAGTCAAATTCGTCATCTGTACGCTTCAGCTCGTGCACCTTTAAGGCAATTGGTGAGTACTCGGTCATATTTATATTTGGATAGGCTGAAATTAATTCAGATATTTCTGAATTAATTTGATTTGCCGTGATGCGAAGCCACTCTGGAACTGCAGCAGAGAAAGAGAACTGAGGAGCGAACTTTTTCACTATTGCCGTCTTCCTTGATGAGCAGCTTATGTCGTTTAATTGACCAACGGCTGCTTTTATTACCATTTGGTAATGCTCTCCTTCAATCGATTCACTCACTATATTGAAGTCAATGATTTCCCCTGCGGGTCTGAGGGTAAAGTGATCCGATAGAGTGGTTTCCGTGTCTATAGCGCTGAAACCATTTATTTTTGCACCGCCGTGCATTGCTGCTAAAAAAATAGCATCCTCTAATGCATTTCTACGAGCGTCATTGATAGATTCCTCGTCCATTATTACTGCTCGACCAGTTGTCTCTACAAACCTGAAACCTTGTTCAGTGTTTGAATAACCAGCCAAAGGCATAAGAATCAGCGCCAGTACTAGAAGAGGTTTTATTTGGTATCTCGCAATCATATTTTTTCTGGGGTATTGTTTTGATTTTTATTAAGAAAATCTTCTTGCTGATTTAATCAGACTTGTGATCATTTCATTATCAATTTCCAATACTACTTCGTAAGTATCCGATCCAGTTGGATTTATTCTTACGGTCCTTGCACCTCTTATGGTACCAGTTACGACACCGCGAAAAGTATCATTTTGTACCATTAAGTCGATTACAGTGGTATTACCTTCGACTTTTAGCCCGTGAATTTGTTCTGCTAACTCTCTCATTGCGGCCATACGTGCTGATCTGATTGCCATTAAGCGTTTCTGATTTTCTGTTCGCCCAGGTTGTGAAGAAACAACCGCGTAACCGACAGCATTGATTGTTGGGATTTCCATAACACTTGCATCAAGTGTTTCATTTATTTCTGCAACGTCTGACATAGTTGCACTCTTGCTGCTAGAACTCAATATTTCAAGTTTTGGTTCGACGGTTTGAACATCGTTGTTAGTAGCCAACAAATCAGTATTTAACAGATTATTTTGGCAGCCAGAAATAATAGCTGTAAACGCAATAAAAGTAGTAAGTTTTTTCAAGTAAGGCGCCATCTAAATTCTCCGTATGTAGGGTCAACTTTTGTTGATTACAAAACTGCAATATACGTGCCAGTATAATTTCGATAGGTTTTTTTTGGACTTTTTGGTGCTTTGGCATCTGATTTGCCTCTTATATATAAAAGTTTTAAATAAAAAGAAATTGATAAGGATGTTGTGAGTGCTTAAGTATCTAAAAATAAACGATAAAATTAGAATTCGGGCTATTTGTCATTATTTTGACAGAGGCTATTCAAACTTGGAATTTTTGATATGAATACGACCTCATCGCAAATATTTCCGTCGAGCGCTCTAGAAATCATTAAAGTGGGAGTACTCCCCCTCGGAATATTGGTGATCGTGGCTATGATGGTGTTACCACTTCCACCGGTCTTACTAGATTTATTTTTTGTCTCCAACATTTTGGTATCCTTACTGGTATTAATGGTGGCTATGCACACAAATAGGCCTTTGGATTTTTCTAGTTTCCCAAGCCTTTTATTAATAGCAACTGTTCTTCGACTAGCATTGAATGTTGCCTCCACAAGGGTAGTTTTGAGCGAGGGTCATACAGGGACTGATGCGGCCGGAAAAGTGATTGAAGCTTTTGGAAAGTTTGTGATTGCTGGTAATTATGCAGTTGGTATCTTTGTTTTTGTAATACTAGTTATAATTAATTTGGTTGTCATTACAAAAGGTGCCGGGCGTGTCTCCGAGGTTACCGCTCGATTCACATTGGATGCAATGCCCGGAAAACAGATGGCTATTGACGCCGATATTAATGCAGGTGTTTTAAGTCCAGAAGAGGCAACACAACGGAGAGAAGAGCTCACTATGGAGGCTGACTTTTATGGTTCTATGGACGGTGCCTCTAAATTTGTGAAGGGTGACGCAATAGCTGGGATTCTTATTTTAGTAATTAATATTGTAGGCGGTTTGATAATAGGTATTAGTCAGTACGGGTTGTCTATTTCAGTCGCTGCTGAGACATATACGTTGTTATCAATTGGAGACGGATTGGTTGCCCAGATACCTTCGTTATTGTTGGCGATTGCAACAGCGATAATAGTTACCCGAGTATCGAAGACAGGGGATATGGCTGAGCATATTGGCAATCAAGTGAGTATATCTCGAGCATGGCTGCCTGTATCAGGTGTATTATTACTGATAGGTTTTGTTCCGGGCATGCCAAATTTATTTTTCCTTGGCGCGGCTCTGATTGCAGCTCTCTTTGGTTATTATACACAACAAAGAGAAAAAGCAGAGAAACTCGAAGAAGATTTAGAACAGGAAAGTGAAGAAAATGTAGAGACTGAAGATGAACATCGAATTGCACTGAAAGATGTCACTGATTACAGCCCTGTTTCTATTCAATTGGGTTACGGGCTGGTAGAAATGGTGGCTGATGACGTTTCCGGACCTTTGATAACGCGTGTCACTGGAATAAGGCGGCAAATTTCAAAAGCACTTGGTTTTGTGGTTCCTGCAGTTCGAATTCGTGACGATTTAACTCTCGAAGCAAATCAATACCGAATTCGGATCGGACAAACAATAGTAGGTGATGATATAATATTTCCTGATCGAAAACTTGCTATTCCTGGAGACGATAGCAACATAAAAATACCAGGAGTGCCCGTAAAGGATCCTTCTTTCGGTATGGATGCCTACTGGATAAAGCAAGTCAACGTTGCAGATGCTGAGAGCAAAGGTTACGTGGTTATAAATCCAGAGTCGGTTATGGCTACTCATTTAAGTCAATTAATTTATAAACACGCTGGAGAGTTAATAGGACAAGATAACGTTCAAGAGTTGCTTGATAATCTTGCCGAGAGTTCACCTAATTTAGTTCAGTCAGTGGTACCTAAATTGGTACCCTTACATACGTTGACTGGTATCTTGCGCGAACTACTCAATGAGAGGGTGCCCATCAGTGACTTGAAGCGAATTCTAGAGGTACTTCCAAGCTTATTAGCAAAGAATCTGTCAATCGTAGAGACAGCGGAGGCCATTAGACCAGCTTTGGCAGGTCTCCTTATACAGCAGGTGGCTCCATTGAATGAAACGTTGCCGATTATCACTTTTGACTCAGACCTAGAGCATATGCTTATAACCATGTCTAGACAGAGTGGTGAAGAGGGATTGGTGTTAGACAGTAGTTTAGCAAAAAAATTACTCCAGAGCATTTCTGATGCAGCTCAGAAATTTAGCGCTGATGGGAAGCAGGCTGTGCTTGTAGTTTCGCCCGAAATACGACGACAGCTTTCCCATATCACGCGACAACATATTGATGATCTCCTAGTACTTGCTTTTACCGAACTTCCAGAGCACCGAAAAGTAAATATTGTGGCAACGATCAGTAACGAAACCTGATAAACAAAAATGTAGGGAGAGAGAAATGGCAACCTTAAAGATAACAGCTCGAGATTCATCCTCTGCGATGGAAGAGGTTTCAAAAAAGTTGGGTGCCGATGCTTATATTCTGGCAACGAAAACAAAGGAAGGCGGAGTTGAGATAGAGGCAACCAACGATCCTATCGAAATTAAAAAATTTAGTGAGAAAGCAAAAAAAAGTTTTCCTAGTCTTATGAAAAGGGAATTAGGCAATATCGCGCAATTTCCAACGCAAAAGAAAGTTGATTTGATGTCTCCGCGACTTGCAGTTGACCCAATCGCTGGAGATACCGTTCCGACCAATAAAACAGATTTTGCCGAATTAAATAGAAGCGTCAACAAATTGTTGGATGAAATAAGAGGAATGTATATCACTGACTCTCATGGCTTAGGTGCCGAGATTGGACAAACCACCGCGGTCAAATTGCAGAATGCAGGTTTTGATAACGCCGTTATAAAGAGGTTGAGTCCCTCATTTTACGGTCTCAATTATGAAAGAGGAAGAGCGGCTTTTATGAAAGCTTTGGCATCAACGCTAACCCAAATAGAAAAGCAGCCCAGCAAAGCAGACATAACATTCGTAACTGGCGTTTCAGGAGTAGGGAAAACAAATCTTACTTCTAAACTTGCAGCGGCAAAAATGGGTGAGCTCAACAAGAAAGTTGTTCTGGCCAGTTTAGACCATAAAAACAATAGTTTTGACGAAGCCTTACGCTCACATGGCCGAATGCTTAATGTTCCAGTTCTACGTTTGACACAAGAAAATTTAATAGAAACGCTTTCTTCAACTAAAGATAAAATTATTGTTGATGTTTCGTTGGAGGCTAGTGAAGCCGTGGATATAATCATGAATGCAGAAAAGTTTTTTAGCGATCGAACTTTTGCGTCAGTAGTCCCAATTACAGGTGGGACTAACAAAATATTTATCAGAAGCCAGGCCTCCATTTTTCGGGCATTGCGACCTTGCATTGCACTGACAAAATTAGATGAGTGTGATATTTCCTCTGTAGAGATTTCAGAGTTTTTCTTGAATGATATGAAAATTTATTTTTTGACAGGTTCAAAATCAATTTTGGGTGGGCTTTCTAAGTGCAATACTGAAATTTTATCACAATACCTGTTGGAAAATTGCTAAGATAGTTTTAAATTTTTAAGGAAAGAGATTAAATAATGGCTGTTTCAATTTCTGTCGCTAGTGGCAAAGGCGGGGTAGGTAAAACGAGTGTGGCGGTCAATCTTGCCATTACCATGGCCTCTATGGGTTCTCGGGTTATTTTTCTGGATGCTGACTTTGGTCTAGCAAATGCTAACATTTTGATGGGAATTAATAATTCAGCTACGGTGGCAGACGTTCTTTCTGGCAATATGGACCTAGAAAATGTTATGGTTGATGGTCCTTTTGGCTTGAAACTGATATGTGGAGGCAGCGCACTGCTAGAATTATTGAATCTCGATAGAACTGCTAGATTAAATTTAATAAGAAGTTTTGATCCTCTAGAGGACTTGTGTGATGTCTTTTTTATAGATACTCCTGCAGGCGCTTCAGATAGTACTCTCTCATTTGTAAACGCATCAGACAAAATCTTAATAGTTTTGCAAGGTGAACCAACGAGCTTTCAAGATGCTTACGGTTTGGTGAAAGCTGCGAATTTGGAAGGAGGGGTGCGGAACTTTGGAATAATGGTTAACATGGCTGACTCAGAAAATCACGCTAAAGAAATTTTTCATAAATTTAAGACAATTTCAGCAAGGTTTTTGGATGCAAATTTCGATTACATTGGTCACTTGCCATATTCTAAGAATTTACGAACCTCAATCGTTAGAAGAAAGCCTTTGGTTGTTAGTAACAAGAGTTGTAAAGAAAGCCTGTTGTTTAAAACTATGTCGAAAAAATTTCTTTCCTCGCAAAATAACATTGCTTCTGGTATTAGTTTCTTTAATAAGAACGATATTGGGTCAAAGGAAAAATCTTGATGTCTCAAACTTATCAGACTTCCGATATTGATACTGATAACCTAATTAAGAGCAATTTGGGGTTGGTTAAAAAGATCGCTTGGCACCTTCATGGAAGAGTGCGGGGTGCCTTAGAGATAGAGGACTTAATCCAAATCGGATATACAGGATTGGTGGTCGCGGCGAATAACTTTGTTCAGAAAGATGGGGTGCCCTTTTCCAGCTACGCAGCTATTAGAATCAGGGGTGCCATAATTGATTTTTTCAGGAAAAACTCAAATTTGTGCCGAACGACAATTCAAATGCAACAAAAGGTAAAAGCAACTGAAGTAGCCTTAAGGCAATCTCTATCAAGAGAGCCTCTCCCCAGCGAAGTCGCGAAAGCAGCTGGATTAAGCGATGCAGAATTTAGTGAATGGCAACACGCTTTTGCTGCCAATATGCATCAATCTTTAGAGGCCGTTTATGACGAATACTCAATGTTTTTTGTATTGGATGATGACGGTCCTGAGAAGAAAATAGAGAATGCTCAACTGAAAAAAACTCTACGGTCTGTATTAGGAAAGTTACCCGAAAAAGAGTTAATGGTAATCCAATTATATTATGTAGAAGAATTGAATATTTATGAAATTGCGGAGGTTTTGGATGTTACTACGGGTAGAGTGTCGCAAATAAAAAAATCGGCAATTGGCAAATTAAGGGATTTGATTAAAAAGGAAGAAGGACAAGGAATTTAAAATTGCCAAAGGACCATCACCCGACGAGAGCAATTCAGATGTCCGTTCAGACATCGGAGTTACAAATAATTGGAGTTGAAGCAAAGGAGCAACTTAATGTTTCTTTCTCTCTTATGAGTATAGCCCGAGGAAATTGTTCGCTTAACATTAAACCCGCTAACCAAAGCTATTGTGGCAAGTTTGGCTGGCTAAGAATTTCAATTGATAGGCCTGTTATGAATGGCGAGATTTTTTTGCAGCGGAATAACTTTGATCGAATAGTGGAATGTTTAAGATATTCTTCACCTAGGCCTGTGACGGCAGTTCTTATTCTAGATAAAGAACTTGTAATAAATTCCGTGGGAGACCTTATTTTATCTGAAGAGAAACATCTTGAGATAATCGATCTCTCGTGGATGCTTCCGCTCAATTGATTATGTCTTACAGTTTTTGTCTCTTAGCTAGTAAATTTTTTGGTCACTTCAATTTCGGCCTGCATCAATCTGGCAGACCCGTTAAAAGATTGTTGTGCTCGAATTAGGGCAACTAATTCTTCAGTAATATTGACATTAGACATTTCCAGACTTCCTGCGAGAACTTCTCCAAAACCAGCTGTCATTGCACTGCCCGTTTGAGCATTACCAGACCGGTCCGTTGCGATGTAGCGATTGTTTCCTATAGATTTAAGAGCGCTTTCATCATCGAATTGTGCCAGTAGGAACTGACCTACCTCCAGATCCTTAGTCTTATCATAGCTTACCTCAATCCGTCCATTCGCTGAAACCTTTACCTCCGACAAATACTCTATGTTTCCGTCTGACAGTTGCAGTGAGAAAGGAACTCTTATCGGTTGATTATCAACCCCAATTACTGGAGCTCCGTCGGTTGTTACAATAGTTTCCGTTTGATCAATTTGGAATGCTCCATCCCTGGTGTAGCTTGCTTCCCCATTTTCGGTAGATGCTCCCAAAACAAAAAGTCCTATTCCACTAATTGCAAGGTCAAGTGCTCCGCCAGTTTGCTTAAGCGATCCTTGCGCGTGCAATCTTTTGGGGTCTTCAGATCTAGAACCCAAGCCCGTCAGGGATGAATTTCGTTGCTCGTCGATAATAGAAAAAAGTTCGTCAAAATCAGCTCTACTCTTTTTAAATCCGGTAGAGTTTGCATTCGCAATATTATTTGACACTACAGAAATTTCTTTGTTTGCCGTATCGAGCCCTGTCTTTATAATTGCAAACATAGTACCTCCCTAAAGTGGAACTATTCCATTCAATATTCATGCCATAAAGGTTAGAGCGTTAAATTTTTTGTTTTCGCGTCGTTTCCTAAAGTAGAAAAAAAAAGATGTAGAAATATAGAGTAGAGGATGTCATATATAGAGCATTCGGTGGAAATTATAAATTTGAGTGAGTTTTCGATGACTAGTAAGCCTAAGAACGCCTTAGTGCCCGTACCGAAAAGGCAACCTCTGGTCAGGGCAGAAAAAAAGACTAAACAGAATGTTTTAGAGTTAGTTGCTGGAAATATTCATTTAGAGGATAGAGAGGACGTAAGAAATCTTTTGCCTGACATATTGGGCAAAGTCTTGGCACGCGTCTGGATTGATCCAGTATTTCATAGGTCGTTCTCAAAGGATCCACAGGGCACTTTGGAGAAGAATGGCGTATATCTGCCTGATAGAATGTCAATAGAGTTTCAAAAAGCTAACTCAGATAGACCACGAATTGTGGTCTACGAGCGGAAAGAAAATTCTAAATTCAGATTGCGCGTTCTTTATTTGCAACTCGTTATGATGGCTGGACGGTGAGTGAAACGAGTCTTAGTCATAAGTCTTATTTTGGTTTTAATAAAGAGTGTAGAACTTTTTGCCGCAAATCTGTCTGAGAGTGATAGGATTTTTCAAGAAGCAACGACAGCCGTCAAAGAGAGAGATTATATCAAGGCCATCAATATTTTTGAAAAACTAGCTGAGGACTTTGAACACGATGCGCAATACAACCTCGCTGTTATTTTACAATCCGGGAAGGGAAGGCCACAAGATTATAGAGCGGCTTTGAAGTGGGCTTGGTTAGCTCATTTGGGCGGAATAGATGAGGCTGAATCACTTGTAGACGATATCAAAGAAATTTTACCCGACCCAGCTTTAAAGGAAATAAGACAGGAGGTTAAGGACTACATTGAGCAACGGGCAGAGATGGGAAAACTTCCTGCGATTGAACAAATGGGTGATTATTTTTTGATTGTGCCAGAGGAGCGGCAATATAAAGACGCTTACCTTTGGTTTTTAATTGCATCAGCTTTTCAAATAGATGGAACATTTCAGAAGAGAGATAACGCTGAGAAACAGATAGAGGGAAAAGACATTTTACAAGTTCAAGCCAAAGCTCTTGAAAAGTTTAATAAAATCTCAGAAAATCGTAGTAAGCCTGATACGATGATGGAGGAAAAATGAAAATAAAGGTACATTGGATAATAGATGGTATTGCCGAAGTAGAAGCGGCTAGTTTGGAAGATGCGGAGAAAATGATCGACGGGAAATTGAATGCGTTTATAATGAAGAACGAAGAGTTAACCAATGACTTAGGGGCAAGCTCAATTCAGGGAAAAGCATATCTGCCTGGTAGCGAGGAAAGTTAAACCAGACACCTACACTTATTCGATTGCTCTCCAAGTACAGAGCCATTCTTTTGCGCTCACCCTAAACCTAGTAGATTCTTCGCTGATAGATCCAGACACACCGCTGGTTTCCATTTCGGTTGGTGTGTCAGAGTCCTCCCATGTCTGAGGTTTTTGAGGTAAGAAGCCCCATCGTTTTCTTATGGAATTATCTATTAGCATAACTTTAAAAACGACCGGTTAAAAAAAGTTTTAGACAATTAGCAAGTTTTTTTTTGTCTATAAAAATCATATAGTTAATAAGAAAATATTTTTATTTTTGAATTTTTACTAAAATATTTTTTTTTTCGTCGTTTGTAAAAGTAAAAAAAAAATAAATTCGATCGAAACAATGTTGCTGCAAATGGATTTTTAAATGATCTCTCTTACAAAAATTATCGACCCACTTTCGGGTTACATCGCTAAGGTCCAAAAAGATATATCTGATCGTCAAAAGGATCAGCGTGAAAGAGTGCCTGTAGTGTCAGGGCCCGCTACTCAAGTTTCTGCTGAGCAAACGACGCAAGCTGTTTTGGTTAATAGATTGGTGGCTGAGATAAATGAAATAACGGCTGGTCTTCAGAACGCCAGAGACGGTTTGGGAACTCTTGATGAAGCGGAAAATGCTTATAATGATGTACTATATGTCCTTGGTAGGATGGAGAAGAAATTTTCTGCTGCTCAAGAAGCAGAGAGAAACAATCGTACACTGGAGTCTGACTCAGCCTCATTGACGGCAGCACTCACTCTGTTCAACGCCGAGCTGGAACAGATTGCCGAGAATAGGAAGTATAAGAACAATACGCTTATTGATGGTAGTTTTACCAATAAAGCGTTTCCTATGTGGGGAGGGCAGTCGAGAACTCCAAAAATTTCTCTGGAAAATCTGACAACAACGTTGACATCTAATAAAGCGTATAGTGCCTTTGCACTCGCTGGAAATGTCAATTCAAGCATCAATGGTACAAACATAGCTGCGAATAAGTCGGTAACGATTACGGCTGAGAATGGAAGCAATTCTTTCAGTCAGCTTGCAGGTGAGTCGGCTTCGAGCCTTGCAAACAGAATAAATCTTTTAGAAAATGATATTGATACAGAGATTGGTGTAACCGCCTCGGCGCGAACTTCACTTCGACTTAGCGATTTGACAAATGCTGGCACTCTTTCTCTATCAATTGGTTCAGAGAGAGTCGCAAATGTAGCTCAAAATATTGGTAATGTTGTGATATCTGATAAGACAAACTTGAGTAACCTGATGGTTGCGATAAACAGAATTTCTGCGAAGACAAATGTATTCGCATCTATGGGTGACTCAGGCACCGATATCGTACTCAGAGATCCATTGGGTGGCAATATCAATATTTCGAACTTCGCCCATTCCGTTAGCGATACCACTTTATCAGTTTCGGTGGATAGGAGAGACGGCCTTACCGATTTTTCACTAAATGGAGAAATCACGGATTATAATAATGTTAGTACAGGGTTTGCCAGTGGTCGAATAACTTTTGGGCACGTCGGCAATGTCACTTCCGAGAATATAAATTTGGGAGTAGTAGCTCCAGCAAACGAGAATGCTGCAGGAGCCGTATCTATAGACTCAAGTAAAAACATTTATCTTGGCAATGGGAGTAGCAAGATCCAGATAGGGTCAGTCAATTCGTCAAACAATGGCCGAGGTGGAAATGCACTTCAGATTGACTTTAGTGGTAATTCAAGAGTGTTTTCGAATAGCACATTTTCTTCAGACTCAAATTGGACAAAGAATTCCAGTCAAATCGTATCTGGAACTACTTCCGTAAATGGAATTAGAACGCGATTAGATCGTACTTTCCCCGATCAGCAAGGTGCATCAGGCACTTTTACAGTAAACGGTGGTTCCGATGGAGATACAATATCAGCCGTAACAATTAATGGTGTTAACCTCCTTGGCAGTTCCGTAAGTTATTCAACGGATAATAATACGACGGCCGGCCTAATTAGCAATGCCATAAATAATAATTCAAGCAATCCAAATTATACTGCTTCTGTCAGCGGTGCGGTAGTTACGATAGCTGCTGCAGATAATACTGGATACGCACCAAATTCCTATAGTATTTCATACAGCGCTAGTGGAAGCTTTTCTGCAACTGGTACAAGTTTGAGCGGTGGTGTGGACACCGACAAGGAGTCGATTACAGGAGGAAGTCCGTTCTCCACAACTATATCAGGTGGGGAGGCCACCCTCAGTACAAATAATGCGACGACCACCAATCCCACAAGTTTAGTAAAGGGGCCTGCCTTAATCAGTGACAATGATGTATTTCTTTTGGCTAAGGAACAAGTTTCCTTTTCATGGAGTGGCTCCGGACAGAATTCTGATCACTTTGACGTACAAGCATATTTAGTTAATACCGCAAACAACAACGGTAATAATGGTCGAACCGTAACTATGTTAAACACGACCGGTGCCAGTGGGTCAGGTACTGCAACGGGAACTATCGGTATAACTGGCAACTATAAGTTAGTTATTGTTTCGGGTGCTTTTGATAATGATGGAGACCGAGACTCGAGCTCTACTGTAACAATTGATAACGTAGCGATCTCGGCCATCACCGATGATGTGTTGGACGTTATAAAAGATAATATTACCTATGAAAACCTAAATATATCAGCGTCGAACACTAGCTACACCCCGCAGGTATCGGTTACCTCTGTCACCGGTAGCGGCTCAAGTACGACAGAAGCAATAGACGTTCCGGCATCGCTTACGGGCTTTTCATTGACAGAGGGTGCTGACCAAGAAGTTTTTGCTACGGGTGAGGTAAGTGTTCTCTCTGCTAGTTCATTTTCCATTACCCAGCAAGACAACAATACTAATGGGACAACCTTTTTTGAGTCGGAGACTACGGATGCGTCTTCACTAACTTTGTCGAGTATCAGTGCTTCAGCGGAGTTAGTTCCACAGTTAGCCACGGAGCGCATAAGTCAAGCTATTGCAAACGTCACCAAGTTAAAGGAAAAATATTTGACGTCTTATAGGTCTCAATTCGACTTTGGAGAGTTTGACACTAGCAATTATCTCGACAGTCTAAATATGACGAAAGTAAAAACCATGGAGCCAGATTCAGCTTTAAGTATGAAGGAACAAGCTATAGAATTGGTTATAGCCGACGAAATTCAAAATCTTTTGGCAAAGGTTGGCAATGCCTCTGCAAGGGACGTGTACTCTTTGCTCAAGTTTAATTAAATCAAAGCTTTTTCTTTTTAAGTTTCTCTAAAAGCTCAGCTTCCTCTTTGTTTTCGACTTCAAACTGGTTTCCTAACAAATCCTTTCGTTTCTTCAGAGTGTGTAGTTTCGCCAGTTCAGCATACTTATCAAAGAGATTATCAAGCTTCTTCGTGGCTTTACCAGCAGTTGGAGGATCTATATATTCATTCTCCAAACCTGCCTTTAATCTCATCTGAGAGTTGCTTTTAATTTTTGCAATTTGCGCAATAGTGCTTCTTGTTATTCTCGCGACTTCATCGGCAACTTGCTGCAACTCCTCCAAATTTGGTTTTGGCACAACCACAACAACTTTCTGTAAAACTTCGTTGGCTTGTACATTTCGAAAACCATTTGCTTTGATTTCTTTAACAATTTGTGGTATCAAATCCCTACTAAATACCATTAGTTCCAAGGAACGTGGAACTGGCCCTGGACCAATGCTTGACAAATCTGACAATCGGCGCTGTTTTTTGTCTACAATGAGCTTGATACCAAAAAGTGCGTTCTTGTATGCGTCTGCTGAGCCAACTTGAGTAAGCCCTTCCTTCAAATTCTCTAAGCACACTTCCATATTAGACTCACACTCAAGTGAGTACGAATCGGCATTTTCTTCTGCCATTTTTCCCCCTCTCGTTATCACTCGTCCAAATGCAATATTTTTCCTTTATACAGGTTTTTTTATCACAAATCAGGGGACTAATCAAAAATTTTTTTTTATGACTTAAATATTGTTCTGAAATAACTATATATTGAGAAACGGAATGGAAAATAATTCAGACAGTGTCTTATGAAAGTTTCCTTTAGTCGTTAGTAATTTTTAAGAGTGAGCCTTTTTACCAAGACTTCTATTATGGTTTCTTGCGCGACAGTGGGTTAACCAGTTTGATAGAGAGTACGGTTCAAACGGAGGGAATATGCTTATAATTGGATCGATACTGGCGATAATAGGTTTTGCGCTAATATGGTTTAGTCCCTTTACTGGATTAATTGCTATGGCAATTGGATTGGGGATGGTTTGGTCTTCAGAGGAGCAAAAAATTAAACAAAAAAATGATAAAAAACAATATGATGAGGAAAATGAGAAAGAATATGAAAAGCTGAAATTCGAAGAACCTATTTCGGCCAAGCTGTTTGAATTAGCTACATTAATACATGGTAGTATTAAACCCCATGAGGCGTGGTTGCTTAGTAACCTAAACTCTCTTGAAGAAATGTACGCGCTCGATCCAGAACAGGCAATTTTTGAAATTCATAAGGTAGCAGAGGGAAAATTTAAGGGATTATTCGTCACTGGAAAAAAATATAAGGAAATTTGTGATTTCTTAAAAAGAGATACGAGCGAGGAAATTTTTGAAGACATTGAAGTCTCTGTAGAAAAAATGAATAGAGAAAATGAGAAAATTCAAAAAGAAGAGACGAAAATTCCAACCCTCAACGAGATCTTGGAGGAAAGTGAGCTTGAAGATTGGTTGAAAATTAACATCAAGTCTCAGTTGGATGAGGGTATTGAGCGTAACGAATTAATTAAGAATATAACGGAAAAGGCAAAAAAAGAGTTAAACAAAGATATATCCGTGGCGCGTATTCGGGACGAGTGGATAGTAAACGGCACGTTGCGTTTCAAGATATAAATTCGTTTAAACTCTCAATTTTTTATTTTAAATACAGGTATACTTTGCTTCGAAATGTTTTTAATTCATTTTCGCTTTGCTTAAGGTCTCATGTATTCCAAAACCCTGTTTATTCTTGTAAGCAAAGTTCGCTTCGTCGATTGCCTCGTCGAGAAGCTCTTTAGTATCTTTTTCATCACCAAAAGTGAACGACCTAACGATCTCACTACTTATATGCAGTAAAAATAAAAGTGCAGACACAAGCTTTGAGTTAGTCCGATTTTCATCCAAGTCTTCGCTATACTCTAAGACGGACGTTGCAATACTTTTCTGAAATTTTTGTAGGGATTTAATGTCATTACTCTTTTTAGGGGCCCAGTCTAGTTGATCGGTGTGATGTATACTCATTTAATGTCCCTTTATTTTGAAAATATTTTCTGAGTTAGTGATCCCTTCAACGACACTCGTAATAATAGTTTAATAAAAAATGAAATATTTATTTTTGTAGCTACAATTTTTTTCTTCAGGTGATATAACTAAAACAATCTGCATTTGGTCGTATAATAAATCAAGTTATTCGAGTGAGGCTTAAGACCGATGGCTGAAGAAACTGAAGAGGTTCAAGAAGACGCGATTGAAGAAGCGCAAGAACCAGAGAAAAAAAGACTCAAGATTGGCAAGCCCAATCCGCTAGTTTTTATTTTTCTCGGACCAGCTGTACTGATTTTTGTTGCTTACATCTTGTTAAGCAACTTTTTAATAAGCTCGGATTTACAGCATGAACAGAAACTCGAAATGGTTTTAAAAGTAGATGAGCCAGAGGTAATTGAGGAACCTGCTGAAGTCATTTTAGACCCTTATGGGAATCCGATGGAAGAGGGCGGAATGATAGATAAACATACTTATTATCAATTTGAAGTTTCCTTTGGTGTAAATGTAATGAAAAGTAACAAGCTAATGACTTTCGATGTAGCGGTCTCTACATTTCAACCTGGAGTGCTTGGTCGTTTTTACTTTGAAGGTTTTCCCGCATTTGTGCCAGCACTCAGATCTGACATACTGTATTATATGGGTAGAATTCCTCTGGAAAAACTGCAGGAGAAAAATTTCCAGAAGGAGGCTGAGGCAGAATTGAGAGAAATCATTAACAAGAAGCTTGAAAGTCTTGGCGCAAGCCCTGATATTCATCGTGTGTTTTTGCAACGACTACTTATAGTATAAAAGACCCCGGAGAAACCCCCGGGGCAAGTTTATGTTGCTACACATGAATTAGTTCATGCTAACGCACTTTCATGCGCTGTTACTTTGGTGCAATTAAGATGCCAATTGGAAATGGTTATATGCCTTGTTTTATTCGAGTTAAAAAACTTTTAAATTTTTTCTAAACTATTTGAGAACATTGTCGTTTATAGGCTTGAAAGAAAGAAAAGCTTCAGGAGAAAGCCTATGAAATACATTTCAATACTTTTCGTCCTTGTTTTAGCAGGATGTCAAACAAACTTAACTGGTCCAGCAGGTCCATCGACGTCCTTGGTGCCAAACGCGAGTAGTATCGGGTCGTCTATAATTTCTGACTCCCTAGGGCAAGCACCTGAGGGGATAGTTCCTATAGACGGAATTAATCATGTTAGCTTGCACGCGGACCGGTCATTACGCTTAGAACCGACCTGCACGCAAGTTCTCAAATTGGCTTACTCATCAAACATAAACTATTCCGAAGTTATAATGGGACTAAAGAATAGAGCGCTTTTGATGGGTGGAAATGCAATCGCGTTAGTTGGATGGGCGGAGAATAGAACTGCTTCAGGCATGGTTGGAAAGATTTATATCTGTAAAAAGAAACCCTACCACGTTCATGCTCCTGGTTCTCACTAAATAAGAAGATTTATTGGGTCTAGCACACTATACGTAATAGTGTGACACTGAGAAATTAAAGAAGCTTTGATGTTGCTACCTCAACCTCAAAGCTTCTAGCCATTTTCTAGGTCTTTTATTTGTTTATCTAAGTCGAGATATGCTGAAAAAAGATCTGCCTCACTAATTATCCCTATAATAATCTCACTTTTTTCTTCGATTACGGGGATACTTTCACCAACAAAATTCCGGCACGCTTCGATACTCTGGAGTACTGAAAAATCAGATCCAAGAGTCAGTGGTTGTTTTTCTTTGTGCTCCACAGCCGGCGAGCTTTGCTCAGCTTTAAATAAGTCAGAAATCAACACCTTGCCAAAAAATTGGTTCTTCTCATTAACTAGATATCCCTCGGTAAAATTCTCTGAAAGAAGTTGCTTTAGGGCGTTTCCACAAGTAGTTTCTAATCCTATTTTTGAGAATTTAGAGGAGGCATAAGTTGCAACGGGTTCCTCCATTAACTTTAGGTGCCCCCGTCCTAGATGTACATTTATTCCTCGGTCGATCAGTTGTCTATCGAAAAATGAGTGGCCGAAAAATAAGTGCGTGATCAAGCAACATCCGGCAACAGATGCCATTGTTGAAAGAGCAAGTTGGTAAGAACCAGTAATCTCTAGAATAATTAAAACTGCCGTAATTGGTGCTCCAATTATTGCGCCACCGATGGCTGCCATTCCACAAAGAGCTAGAACCGAACTAGCACTATACAACCCTATGAGCGAACACAGTTTGGCCAGCAAAGAACCACTTGCCGTTCCTATAAAAAGAGCTGGTGAAAACACACCGCCAAAAAGACCGGTTCCAAGACAAATTGAGGTCATCCCAATCTTTAAAACTAATAACGAAAATACGAACCAGAACGTGAAGTTACCACCTAACATTTCTGCGATAGTTGATGTCCCTAAGCCTAATATCTCCGGAAAAAACATTCCAGTGCAGCCACAAACAAGTGCACCTAGGTATATCAAACTTGTAGGTTTTAGCTTTAACAGCAAGTTCATTTTCATAGCGTATCTCATACTCATCATGAATACTATTGCTACTACTGCAAAGATGGGGCTACAAATTAGTGTTGTAGGGAGAATACTAACCAAATCTGGAACTAACTGCTCTAACTCAAAAATATTTGGTCTTTGAAAAATCTTCTCAGTGGCGGCATTGGCCGTAAAACTCGCTATTGCAATTGGCGCTAGTGCGCGCATAGAGAAATGACGCAAAATTGCCTCGTGTGCAAATATTATTCCTGCAAGGGGCGCTCCAAAACCTGCAGAGATAGCTCCGGCCACACCGCAACCTAGGAAAACGTCGATAGACAGCAAATCTTTTGATAACATTTTAATATGAGTTCCGATGGTGCCTCCGAGATGGACCAGAGGGCCATATAGACCAACAGATGCCCCGCCGCTGGCGCTAATTAGCGCTGTCAGCGTCGATAAATAACCAGTTTTGATGTCAAGTTCGTTGTCCGTTCTATGTGCTGCATATATACTGTCTGCAGGTCCGTTCCATCTCTTTATATCAAAATTTGTTCGCAAAATGTTAATAACGAAAGCAGCTATAATCAAGGTGATTACCGGTGCATAATTCAATTTAAATTCCATGAGCTGAAAGGAAAATATTTTTAAGGTGTCTCTGTAATTTGAAATAACCGAAACTGTAGTTACAAAAAGATTTGCAAAAAAAGCCATCAGCAAACCCATGATTATACCAAAAACAAAAATATTTATTATGGTATGAAACCTATTTTTGGCGAAGGGGGACAGATGATTAGAAATATTTATATTTTTTTCCATTTACGGTCCTATCCTTTATTGATCAAACCAGTCCATGTATTATGGGCATAAAAATAGGGTTAAAGATACATCTTTCTATTATGAATTATCTCAACTCAATTTTTGTCTCGCCGAGTTTTCCTTTTACTAATAATGAAAACCACGGGTATGTGTGCCACATAAACAAGACCTAAAATTGTCCAGACAAACCAAGGTTTCACGAATATGGCTGCAGTAATGAGTGCAAAACTACTTAAAAGTGGGATGGCGGCATGCCGTGGCAAGCGCAATCCTTTCCCTGAGTAAGTAGGCATTGTGGAGATTGTTCCGATTCCCACTAAAACCATCCAAGCGGAAATAACTTTCCAATCGCGAAAGAATTCATGCGAGAATTCAAGGTAAGCGACCAAAGGCATCATGGCCAAAAAGGCGGAGGCGGGCATGGGAACTCCTGTAAAAAATAATCGAGAATGTTCACCATCGTCTTGTAACTCTGAATTAAATCTAGCTAAACGCAAAGCGCCACAAATGCAAAAAAACAGTGTTGCTGCCCATGCGATTTTGCTAGCAGGCTGAAGTCCCCACAAATACAAACCAATTGCTGGAACTACCCCAAAAACCACGGCATCAGAGAGACTATCAAGCTGGGCCCCGAACTGACTAGTGCTCTTAAAAAGTCGGGCTAATCTTCCATCTAATATATCAAATAGTATAGCCAGAACTAGCATCGCGAGCATTTCAACCCATTTTTCTGCGAAGGCAAATCGCAAACCAGTTAGTCCAAACGATAGAGCGGTCACGGTCATGAGGTTAGGTATAAGCCATCCTAACGAAATCACCCTTTTTTTTGCCTTATTGCTTGGCGACATTTCTGATGTTGGTGTCATTCTACTCGGATCTTTCCTATATCTTTATCAGGTTCAAAATCCGCCAAAATTGTTTCCCCTGCGTATGCTCTTTGTCCTTCGGTAACCTTTATCAAAATGGGATTTGGAAGCCAAACGTCAACTCGGCTTCCAAAACGAATAATACCAAATTGCTCCCCTGCCATGAGCTTGTTATTTTCTTCCACCTGACAAATAATTCTCCTTGCCACTAACCCCGCTATTTGGACAAACGATAATGTTTTGCCGAAGTTTGATAGCATTTTTATGGAAAGGCGTTCATTTTTCTCACTTGATTTGTCTAAACTTGCGTTCAGGAACGTTCCTGGAAAGTAAGTCTTTTCAAGAACTTTTCCTGTCATAGGTGACCTATTGACATGAACATCAAATACACTCATAAAAATTGAGATTTTTGTCCAATTTTCTCCGTTAAGAGCGAGTTCGTCGGGAGGTTTGGCTGTTAAAATTTTAATTATCTTCCCATCGGCCGGAGACAGAACTAAACTATCCCTTTGAGGTGTGTATCTCATAGGGTTTCGAAAAAAGTAAATGCACCATATTGTTATAATTAAACCCGCGAACCAAAAATATACTCCCAGAAAAATACCTAAGAAAATCGTTACAGCCAGGAAAATTGCTATAAATGGGTAACCTGCGGGATGTATTGGCACAATAACAGAGGCTTTAAGTGAGTTTATTACTGACAAGGTGTTCTTTCATAGTTTATGAATTTACAATACTAAAACATAATTTTAATTATTTTTGAAAGAATTTAAATCATATTTTTCTGTTTTTATTCTATTTGATTTCACCTTAATTAAATCATTTGTGTAACTTTTTACTTTTTAATCCGAATATTTTCTTTTACAAGGAGGCGTGGTATCAAATATCAGCTAACCATTACTGACAAAGATTTTTAGTTTGGAGGACCCATCAAAATGTTTGAGTCATTTTTCCCATCACCAAAGCGATTTTTTTTAAGTTTGCTTCTCTGGCTTATCGTGGTTGTGGGGGTCTGGTACTCAGTAGGTGCCGATTTAGGTCAGGGACTCGGGTTTAATTTCAGACCTTCAGATGCGCCCCCCGTGATAGGCTTGGGATATTTTGTGACACCGGACTTTCTCTGGTTCTATATTTATTATATAGTATCTACCCTGCTTTTTTATGCCTATTGGTCCTACTCTGAACCACATAAATGGCAGCTTTGGTCAATTTTGGGATCTGCATTATTAATTTTAATGGCATATATGACTGTTCAGGTTTCTGTAGTGATTAACGCATGGTACGGTCCATTTTATAATGACATACAGACTGCTCTTGGAGGCGGAGGAGAGGTAACCGCCGCAGATCTCTACGGACACCTTCTGGTATTTTGTGTGATAGTTTTTCCATACATAGTGTTCGTTCCGTTCAAACTTTTCTTTACATCGCATTACGTATTTAGGTGGCGAAATGCCATGAATGACTTTTACTTGGAACGATGGAGTCGTGTGAGAGAGATTGAGGGTGCGTCTCAGAGAATCCAAGAAGATACGATGAGGTTTTCTGGCATAATGCAAGGTCTCGGAGTGTCGATGGTTGACTCAGTTATGACACTAATTTCCTTTCTTCCAGTGTTGTCTGCCTTGTCGGTTCACGTAGAAGAAATGCCTATAGTGGGGGCCATACCATACCCTCTTGTTACATTATCGATAGTCTGGTCAATTTTTGGTACACTTCTTTTAATTTTTGCCGGAATTAAATTACCTGGCCTAGAGTTTAAAAATCAAAGGGTAGAAGCCGCTTTTAGAAAAGAACTTGTGCATGGTGAGGATAATTCTGAAAGGGCAGATCCGCCATCATTGGTCCAGTTGTTTAATAATGTTCGGCGGAATTATTTTCGTATCTATTTTCATTTTGCATACTTCAATCTAATCCGGTACCTTTATCTTCAAGCCGATAACGTAGTCGCATATATTTTTCTTATACCCACGATTGTGAGTGGTCGGATCACGCTTGGTATTATGAATCAGATACTTAGAGCTTTTGGACAGGTAGCTTCGTCTTTTCAGTTCTTGGTTAATTCTTGGACAACAATTATTGATTTAATTTCGATTTACAAGCGTCTTCAAGCTTTCGAAGCGATGATCGTAGGAAAGGAGTTATCGGGAATTGATAAAGATTTCGTAACTGACACAAAAGCTGACTATAGCTAGTGCAAGAATACTCAGATTTACTGTTATGAGGTTCGAGTAATGAGTTATATTAGGGCCCGCGTCCTGTGCGTAGGTGAGGCGATGGTAGAATTATCTAACACAAACTTCGCGACAAACTCGACGTCTATTGGTATAGCGGGTGATACACTTAATACCGCGATATATATAAAGCGCTTACTTGGCGACCAAGTCGTCGTAGATTATTTGACGGTTTTAGGGGTCGATTTTTATTCCGATCAAATTTTAAATTATATTGCGTCTGAGGGAGTAGGTACCGAAAAAATTAGGAGAATTTCGTCGAGTGGTCCGGGGATTTATGCAATCTCTACTGATAAGCTTGGAGAGCGGAGTTTTTCATATTGGCGGGATAATTCCGCTGCGAAAACGTTGTTCGGAAGAAGTGTCGATTTTGAGAGCATGCTAGGTTATGACTTTATATACTTTTCGGGTATTTCGCTCGCAATCTTGGCACAAAGAGCAAGAGACGATTTCCAGCGTTGGGTTACGGATAAACGGGGTGACATAAGCTTCTTTTTTGACTCAAACTATAGAAAAACTTTGTGGTTGAATACTGTTATTGCACAATCTACAATTGAAAAGGCATTAAGAAACTCAACTATAGCTTTTGCTTCCCTTGACGATCACAAACAATTAACTGGGCAGAATAATGAAGCCTCAATCGTAAATGGTTTAAAGAAGTCGGGAGCAACGCAAGTAGTCTTAAAAAGAGGTGAAGATGGTCCTCTTTTAATAGGTAAAACAACGGCAAATCCTTCTTTTGAACGGATTAAAAATGTGGTCGATAGTACTGCCGCTGGAGATAGTTTCAATGCAGGTTTTATTGCCTCCTATTTGCAAGGACATTCATACCTAAAATGCGCCGAACATGGACACATGTTGGCTAGTAAAGTGTTGCAATATCCGGGCGCGGTATGTCCAATGTCGGCTATGAGGCGTGATACTCAACCAAAAAAGGGAGCACGTAGTGGGTAAGAAGAACGAAATACTCGTTATAGGTGATTATACAGAGTGGCAAACAAAAATGTTCAAGGAATTTTTTGAATCTTTTTTTTTAACCTCGACCTTGGATATAAAAAATCTCTCCATTGGTTTGAGAGAAAGAATAGAAGCTGTGGCTTTCAAAGGTCATTCGGAACTCGGTGAAGAAGAGTTTAAGCTATTACCTAAACTAAAACTTATTTCTAACTTTGGAGTTGGGTTTGATACTATCAGCATTGTCGGTGCTTCCAAATGTGGGGTCACTGTAACAAATACACCGAATGTCTTGAATGATGATGTCGCCGACTTGGCAATTGGATTATTAATTGGTTTGTCCAGAAGGTTTGCGGATGGTACGAACTGGATAAGGTCCGGTAATTGGGAGAAATTTGGCGAAATGCCCTTGAACCACTCAATAAGTAAAAGGCGGGTTGGTATAATAGGTTTAGGGCGTATAGGCTATGAAATAGCTAACCGTTTAGAGAGATTTAAATGTGAAATACACTACTATTCGAGGAGTGTTAAAAAGTGTCCGCCTTCATGGAAATTTTACTCAGACGCGGTCTCTTTGGCCCAAGAAGTCGAAATAATTTTTGTTACACTTGTCGGCGGTAGAGAAACAGTAAACTTTGTAAATAGTGAGGTTCTTGATGCCTTGGGGGTTAATGGCTTTGTAATAAACGTATCGAGAGGTTCAACGGTTGACGAGCTGGCACTTCTTGATGTCTTAGAGAGTAGAAAGATCCGTGGAGCTGGGCTTGACGTCTTTTATGCTGAACCAAAAATAAATCGGCGGTTTTTACAGTTGGATAACGTTCTAATACAACCGCATCAGGGTTCTGGTACATTTGAGTCAAGACGAGCTATGAGTGAGTTGCAAATAAAAAATCTAAAAAATTATTTTTCGGGTATTAAATTAGTAACGCCTGTCAACTGAAATGTAAAATTATCAAGAATGAATCCTTACAGCTTGGCGCTGGCGTCCGCACCCTTGGACTTCGACATCCATGACGTCTCCAGACTTTAAGAAAACCTGAGGTTTCATACCCAAGCCTACTCCAGAGGGTGTTCCCGTCGCAATTATATCCCCAGTTCGTAACCTCATAAACTGCGTCATATAAGTTATTATTTCAGCAACAGAAAAAATCATATCAGAAGTATTAGAACTTTGTACAGTGTTCCCGTTTAATGCAAGCTCAACATTAAGATTTTGCGGGTCAGGAATTTCATCGCTTGTTACAAAAAACGGACCTATCGGTCCAAATGATGGAGCTGACTTGCCTTTGATCCACTGCCCTCCGCGTTCAGCTTGAAATTCGCGTTCTGAAACATCATTCACGGTACAATATCCTGAGATGACGGATAGGGCAGAGTTTTTTGGAACATGTTCGCAATCTTCTCCGATAATAACGCCTAATTCTACCTCCCAGTCAGTCTTTTTGGAATTTTTTGGTATTATCACTTCGTCAAACGGACCTGAAAGTGCAGAGGTTGCTTTTGAAAATATGATTGGTTCTTTTGGAATCGCGCTTCCGGTTTCAATTGCATGTTTTCTGTAATTTAAACCGATACAAAAAAAATTTGGTACATCATTTAGAATGGCGCCTAGACGAGGACTTCCGGATACCAACGGCATTTTATCAATATCCAATTCACGTATTTTTGAGATCGCTGAGTGAGAAACTCCTTCGCCCCCAAAATCAGCTATTCGCCCCGACAAATCACGCACTGCACCATTAGTGTCGATAATTCCTGGTTTTTCTTTTCCAACATCGCCAAATCTTACAAGTTTCATCTATGCACCTTTCACATTTCGGAATCCTCCGTTTCATAAATTATCTGTTTATTTGGAATTTGTCACCCACTAAAGTTTATAAAGTGGCATCCTAGAGAGAAGAAGATTAGGTTCGTTTGGCACTATTAATGAGTGCGAAAGAGATAAATTTGTGAACAAATGTTTGGCATTGCTGTTGACTAATTTTTCTTTTCGTGATGCCGTTATACATCACAAAGTGAGGAGGGCGATTAATGAAAAAGGTTGGAGTTATTGGTCTGGGGGACATGGGCAGTGGTCTAGCAAAAAACCTTTTGCGAAATGGCTTTGACACTATCGGGTATGATTTATCTTCAGAGAGAATTTCTAGATTCAAGTCTTTTGGCGGAGAAACTGCTAAATCTGTAATAGATGTTGCGAAAAAAGCTGAGACGGTCTTTGTGATGGTGATGACTGGTGATCAAGCTAAAGCAGTCATTTTTGACGACGGCTTGGCTGATCATTTGGTAGATGGTTCGTCAATAATTCTTACGGCCACGGTTAGACCATCCGAAGCTATTAGAATTGGGGATAGGCTTAAAAGTTTTGAGTTGGATTTTATTGATAGCCCCGTCTCAGGAGGATTCCCAGGTGCACAATCTGGCACTTTGACGCTGATGGCTTCAGGAACAAAGATGGCGCTTAAAAAAAATAAAAAGATAATGGAAGCAGTTTCTGAAACTATCCATCATGTTGGGTTAAAACCGGGAGACGGACAGATCGTTAAAGCCTGCTTGCAATCGCTGATAGGTTCAATATTTTCGGCAACATTTGAAGCGGCTACCCTTGCTGCTAAAGCGGGTGTCCCTGGAGAAGTATTATTCAAGGTTTTCTCAACATCTGGTGCTGGATCCGGAGTATGTAATACAGCGCTGCAAAATATTATTAATAGGAAATTTCAGGGTACCGGAAGCCACATATCGACCATGTATAAGGATTTAACTATTTCATTAGATCTGGCCCGAGAGCTTGGAGTGCCGCTTCACACAGCCTCTACAGCAATGCAGCTATTTCAGGCTGGTAAAACTCGGTATCCAAAGGGTGACAACTGGGTCGTTACTAGAGTTTTGGAAGAAATAGTGGGTGCGGAATTACATCGGGGGAAAGAGAAAATATCATGAAACTGGGGGTCATTTGTGATGGTATAAGTCGTAATTTGTCCCATGCTTTAAAGGTGATGGACGAATTTGATTTGAAGTATGCTGAGCTCCAATATGTTGGTGACAAGGAAGTTGGAGACCACTCGACGGAGGAAATTGAAAATATCAAACTGATGCTTATGGACTATAACACAACTGTCTCATGTCTTTCTAGACACATTTTTGCTGGTATGACTTCAGCAAATAAGCCCGGTGATGAACTTCACAATTTCCATATGGACGCGCTTAAGCGGGTAATCGAAATGGCCCATGAAGTAAAATCTCCACTAGTGCGTATCATGACTTCTAAGAAGGAGCAGATTTTATGGGGTAAAAATGGTGCGGAAAAATGGAATGTGGCCCATGGTGCTTGGGACTCACTTCCACCTCTCATTGCACCAGCGGTAGAACTTGCTAAAGCGGAGGGAATTAAATTAGTAGTAGAGACAGGAAATGGTACCATGGTAAATTCAAACTTTACCGCAAAGAAATTAATAGACGAACTTAATGCAATTGAGACTCTCAAGGTTTTATGGGATCCCGCGAATAATTGCTGGTGTCATGAGAATGCTTTTCCAGACGGATACGATGAATTGAGAGGCGGATATCTTGGCCATCTACATATTAAAGACGTTGTAGTGGATACTCCTCGAGCCATGTTGGAGGTCAAAAAAATGGGGTCAGGACAGCTAGGCCCTCTTTTCCCGCACATCGCTAAAGCCTTGAGGGATGATGGTTATAATGGCGTTGTATCTTTTGAGAGTGTTTTCCATCCCGGTAATGGAAACTTTGAAGAAGGGTTTAGATCTTCAATTGATTTCTTTAAATCTATTTTTTTGGCTTAAGCGAGCGACTTTATTGAAACAAGGGGTAAGCTTTAGAGTTGCCGTTTATTTTTACTCTGTATTGTATTATGTGAAGTGATACGATTGGTCTCTATCATCTAGGTTCTTGAATTTTTGGTTGATTGACGCTTTTTGATCTTACGGTTATCCTCCATTAAACAGAATTGAGAAACAGAAAAGATATGCTATCGCAAAAACAGGTAAAGAGTTACAGGGATCACGGCTACTTGGTGTTAGAGGAGATAGTGGACCAAGACAGATATCTAAATCCCATAAGAAAAGAATATGCCAAATTGCTGGATGAACTTATCGATAGATGGGTGCATCTAGGGGAAATGGAACCTCTTTCAGAGAATGACAATTTCTACAAAAAACTTTTGGCCTCCTATGTCGCAGGATGCGATTGGTTCCAACCCTTAGATATTTCTTTACCTGGTGACAAAATTACAGATGAGACACCGATGCATTTTAGTGCGGCAACCTTCAACCTTCTGACTTGCAGCGCTGTCTTAGATATTGTTGAGCAATTCATTGGTTCGGAGATTACGTCAAACCCTATTCAACATGTACGATTAAAACCACCTACTTCCGTCCTACGTGATAGTGAAATTCGTGCACACATATCAAAAACTGACTGGCATCAGGATAGGGGAGTGGTTCTTCCAGATGCAGACGCAACAAACATGATAACTGTTTGGATTGCTGTTACTGATGCGACGGAAGAAAATGGGTGTTTGGCTGTTATTCCTAAAAACACTGAAACCGGGTCGAAACTTCTTCCGCATTGTCAAAGAGATCAAACGGCCATCAGTCCTCGCTTTCTCGATAATAGCTCTGCTTTGCCCTTACCAATAAAGTCGGGTGGTATAGTGCTTTTAGATCCGTTAACACCCCATGCGTCTTTGGATAACAGATCAAGCGAATTTAGATGGTCTTTTGATATTCGGTATAATGTGACTGGGCAACCAACAGGCAGGCCTCACTTTCCAAGTTTTGTAGCTAGGAGCTTGTCAGATCCTAATAATGTTTTGACTGATTGGAAAGAGTGGAAAAAAATGTGGGAGGTGGCCCGATATAACCTAGCTAGGAAAGAACATATTCCTATTCATCGATGGAAGTCTGACTCTCCATATTGTGCATAAAAAATTTAATTAGACATTGTTTTTTATTACATTTTACCAAATGAAACAATAAATTCTTGATTGCCACCCGAAAAGTCTTGTAGACTTCACGGATATGCTTTCCCAATTTAGAAACGGAAAGCTGGACTACAACATAAAAATAAATAATTTCTAGGAGGATTTAATGAAATTAGCAAAAATAGCGAGGCTGACATTTGCTACCGCACTTGTAGCTTGTATGGCTGTGGCGGCATCTGCGGCTACTACCAAATTGCGCATTCAGACGCACTATGCCCCAGAAACAGTTTCAGGAAAATTGGCCGCTAAGTATATCGACGATATTCAAACTATGTCGAACGGAGAAATAGAAGTTGAAATGTTTTACGCTTCGTCCGTGGTGAAATCAGTAGAAACTTTCGATGCAGCAGCAACGGGAATCCTTGACTGCGATATGACAGGTGGAAGCTATCAAACTGGTAAGAATCCTGCTTTCCAGTTCGTTGGTGATATTATGGGTGGTTACGCGACTCCATACCAACAACTTTCTTGGTTGTATTACGGTGATGGTTTGGCTGCAGCACAGAAGTTATACAACAAATATGACATGCAGCTAATCGGTTGGTGGGTGTATGGTCAGGAGTCCTTTGCGTCTTCGAAGCCCATCAGAAACGCAGATGATTTTAAGAATTGGAAGTTCAGATCACCTCCGGGTATGGAAACGGTTATTATGGCAAAGTTAGGCGCAAAGCCAATTGTGATGGATTTCACAGAAATTTTTACCGCCCTTGAAACTGGAATCATTGATGGTGCTGACGCATCAGGGCTTGCTAACAATGTTGGGCTAGGACTTTATGATATAGTTAAACATGCAAATTTTCCAGGGTTTCATTCAATGCCTTCCGATCACTTAGCTTGTAATAAGGCAGTTTGGGATGCAATGCCATCGCATCACCAGAGAATTATGAATGTTGCTATGGAGTCGCTTGCTCTTCAAACAGCACTTACTTTTGAAAAGAAGAATGCCGAAGCGGCAGCGATGTTGAAAGAACAAGGTGTAAGTCTTTGGGAGTGGTCAGCTGAGGATTTGGCGAAATTTAGAGCTGCATCTCAAGCAGCATGGCCAGAATTTGCCACTACACCAGAGGCTAAAGCTCTTGTTGCAAGTCATATGGAGTATTTAACTCAGCTTGGTCTAGTTAAGTAATAATGACAATATATTTTGCGAGCCCATGAATGTTTGGGCTCGCTTTTCACTTAAGCAAGCACTGAAAATATTAATTTTGTAATTTTTGAAGAGATCAGCAGCTAAGACGGACTAAAATACAGCTGAGTCTTGGGAGAAACGACTTGGGACAAAACATTAAAGTTTTAAAAGAGATACTTTGGCCTTCAATTTTTATTCTGAGTCTAACATTAACAATAGCGGTATTCCCAAACTTTATTATAACCCTTGGGTGGGCCTCAGATGATTTTCTGTCGATTCATGAAGGAAAAATTGGTTTAGTAAACTTGATCGTCGTCTTAATTGGGGTTGTTGCGCTTGTTCTTGGTACCCTAACCGTTTCACACTCCGAAAATGAAATCGCACCAGAGAATATCTTCGACAAATTTGCACTTTTTATTGGTCGTGTAACGATGTTGTTAGTTGTTTCACTCGTTACAGCTATGTTTGCTGAAGTTGTGCTCAGGTATGTTTTTGAGGCGCCAACTCTTTGGGCAAACGAACTATGCTTATGGATGTCAGGTTTTGTTTTTTTGCTATCGGGTCTTTATGCAATGCAACAACGGAACCATATTAGGATTTACTTGCTTTATGATATTCTTCCTAGAAACATACAGCGTTTATGCGATACGGTGTCAGTCCTTCTTATACTGTTCTTTGCGTTTTCTATGGTTTATGGTGGTTTTGGGGAAGCTCAAGCCAAGTTTTTGCGTTGGGAAACGTTTGGTACAGCGTGGGATCCACCTTTGCCCGCAACCATAAAGCCGACAATATTAATTGCGATAATACTTGTTGCGGTTCAGTCATTAGTGAACCTAATAGCGGACTGGAACAAGGTTCCACAGAGTCATTCGCCCATCGATGAAACCGAAGTGGAGTCTATAGTTCAACAGAACCAAAGGGAGAGTTGATTATGTTTGATATAGCGACAATATCAATAATACTTTTTTTTTCTATTATAGTTCTGTTGGCAATTGGTATGCCTTTGGGTTTAGCTTCAGCAACGTTGGCAATTGCTGTTCTCTGTATGAAGTTTGGTCCTGATTTTTTGTATGGTAGATTTGGTATGGGGCCGCTTAATATTGTCGCTCAGCGAATATATGGAATCTTAACTGGCTATGTGCTAATTTCTGTCCCATTATTTATCTTTATGGCTAATCTATTGGAGAGATCGGGTATAGCATCAGAGATGTACAATTCTCTGAATGTTTGGTTAAGCCGTACTAGGGGCGGGATAGCAATAGTAACTTCGATTATGGCTGTGATTATGGCAGCAATGTCAGGTATAATAGGTGGAGAAGTGGTTTTACTTGGACTAATAGCACTCCCCCAAATGCTTCGATTGGGTTATAACCAAAATCTCGCGATCGGGACTATTTGTGCTAGTGGTTCTTTAGGCACCATGATTCCTCCCTCAATAGTATTGATCATCTATGGCTTGATAACAGAAACATCCATAAAGGCCCTATTTACAGCAAGCTTTGTTCCAGGGTTCATGTTGGCTAGCTTTTTTATAATTTACATTATCATTCGGACCCAGCTGAAACCTGAGGATGCACCTCTTCCGGAGCCAGGCCCAGACGAAGTTGAGTCTGGTGAAAAAACAAAGCTATTCTTAACATTTTTAGGAACGGTTTTTGGTGGCATCGCGAGCCTTTTATTTATTAGAGTCGTATTTTTCACCGTGACTGGGCAAAATGAAGTAAAAGAAGGTGTGGACCTTATAACATGGGGAACTCCTGATTATATCTACAGATTTGGCCTTTTCATTCTTGTGATTGGTGCTTTCTTGGCTTTTATGGGCATTAGTAGAGTGAAAAAATCCTGGAATATGGGTAAAGGTCTCGTCGCACCGATCGTAGTCATTGGAGTGGTATTGGGCTCAATTTATGGTGGAATAACTGGTATAACAGAGGCTGCCGGAATGGGTGTCGTAGCTGTCCTCTTCCTTACAATTATTCGGAGAGAACTCACCTTACCATTACTATGGGACAGCCTGAAGCGAACGTTAAAGTCAACTGGCACAATAATTTGGATCACGATGGGTGCTACAGCTTTGGCCGGTGCTTATACTATAGCGGGGGGACCTGCTTATATTGCAAATTTAATAGTAGGGGCTGAAATGCCAACAATGTTGGTGATATTTATAATGATGCTGATGTTTCTCTTTATGGGAGCCCTTATGGATTGGGTAGGAATAGTATTGTTGGTTATGCCAGTATTTTTACCTATCGTGTTAAAGTTACCCGTTGAAGAACTTGGCTTTTTTGGGCAATCGTTGGAGCCCAAGCACGTAGCGATCTGGTTTGGCGTACTTTTCTGTATGAACATGCAGGTTAGTTTTCTCTCGCCGCCGTTTGGTCCCGCGGCTTTTTATCTTAAGTCCGTTGCCCCACCGCACATTTCGCTGACCGATATTTTCAAGGGCTTTCTACCCTTTATAGCGATACAATGTTTAGCTTTGTGTGTACTCGTGGTTTATCCATCCATTATCACCATCTTTTTGTAACATTCAGAGTGCCGAGTTCTCAAAAATAATACCTGACGTGACTCCGAGGCAGCACCATTTTTTTCTTTAAGACAGAGAGGTATTTGCTCTCCAATACATTAAAAGGAATTCAAGGTTTTACGAGATCGTCACTAATGTATACTTTTATGATTTCTGTGAAATCCGTCTCGGCAGAAAAACCAAGGGCTTCTGACCTTGTAGTTTCAAAGTTCCTTGGCCATCCATCCACTATCCTGATAATCATTTCGTCTGGTTCTTTTCTTATAAGGGAGACGACTTTATTTCCAGCAACACTTCTTAAAGCCTCTATTTGTTCTTCTACGGTACAAGATACTCCTGGCATATTTAAGCTTCTTCTATTTCCTAATTCATTAGGGTTCAAGGCCAAACAATGTACAAGAAAATTTGCGGCGGATCTTGGGGATGCGTGCCAATGCCTAACATCTTTAGAAACTGGTAAGACGGCCTCCAATCCATTCAAAGGCTCTCTTATGATATTGGAAAAAAAAGAAGATGCGGCACGGTTTGGCTTTCCTGGCCGTACACAAATTGTAGGCAATCGAATTGAGACACCGTGCACAAAACCCTTGCGACTATAATCATTTATAAGCATCTCATTAACCGCTTTTTGTGCTCCGTAAGAGGTTTGAGGTGCACACAAGAAGTCATCCCCAATCGTTTCTGGAAATGGAGGTCCAAAAACCGCTATTGACGACGTAAAAATTAGTTTTGGGGTATAAATTCCTCCTGTAGCAATACTCGCCTCACGAATTTTCTCCAAGAGATACCAGGTTGCCCTTGTATTCATAAGCCAACCTTTATCAAAGTCTTGCTCCGCTTCTCCAGACACTACAGATGCCAAGTGAAATATGATATCAGGTTTCATTTCTACCAACTTGGCGGTATCAGACTCTCTTGAGATATCACTTATCAGAACGTTTGTATTTATGGAAGTATCAGGCTTTCGGACTGGTACGATATCCTGTAAAATCAAATTTGAAATTTGATCAGAATTTTCATTTTCGAGTGTAAGTTTTTGAATCAATTTTTGGCCAACCATGCCCGCTGCGCCAATGATAAGAATTTTCATTTTGCCCTCATATAAATATCTTCGCTATCCTCTGCTCTAATTACAATGAGCGTTAACGTTTTTTTTCTCAAGAAAATTTTTGTTTATAAGTTGCTAATCTTAGGTACTGTGATTAGACTCCTTCACAATACTTTATAATCAGTTAGAAACTTTATAGTCAGTTAGAAGCTTTTTTGTAGCCGAAACCATGTTCCTGCATCGGAAGGTAGAAGTGGCTCTAATAAACTTTGATTGCCCTGAGGACACGACTTGCCAGCTATAAACCTTTATGAAGATAAACCAGTGCAAGCAGTTTTACTTATGTGTTCTGCTGTTTTTTGTTTCACTTTAATCGATACTTCTGCCAAATGGCTTGTGACAGTTGGTCTCTTGCCTCTTCAAGTTACCTTTGTCCGTTATCTTGGACACTTCGCTAGTTCTCTGGCTTTCTTTTTGCCGAGAGAAGGTAGTAGGATCTTTCTATCTCAGTCCTATCGTATTCAAATAACGAGAGCTCTTTTCTTGATGATTGGGACGTTTTTTAATTTTCTTGCATTAAAATATTTGCCGCTAAACGTAACAATTGCAATATTCTTCGCAGCACCTCTTTTAATTTCGATTCTGAGCATTCCTATTTTAAGAGAGCATGTGCCATTCAACCAGCTTTTAGCAGTTTTTGGTGGGTTCGTTGGGGTGCTTGTCATAATTAAACCCGATGAGTTCGGATTTCAATTTGAATTAATTTACTCTGTTGCGGCTTTGGTATGTGCATCAATGTATTTTGTCTTGACGCGACTAGTTGCTCAAATTGACAGTAACTCAGTTAGTCAAATTTACTCAAGTGGGGTTCCAACGATAATCCTTTTCCCGTTAATAATTTCAATTTGGGAATGGCCGGAAACATATGCAGAGATTGTAATGATGATATTTATTGGCTGCTTTGCAACAATTGGTCACTCTTTTGCTACGATTGCATATCGGTGGGCGAAAGCTTCATTTCTGGCGCCTATCATATATATTCAGCTTATTTTCATAACAATTATTAGCTGGCTTGTGTTTGATCATTTACCAAAGTTTAATACAATTGTTGGCACATTTATTATTATTTTTGCAGGTATCTACTTTTTGAATTTACAAAAAAAAATTAAGAGAGATGTTTCTAGTATTTAATTAGCATTTTAGTAAATTAAGTTATCTTAGAAGTTGGATTACCCTCTTCCAATATAAGGCATTTTTGCTGCCATTACGGTTACAAATTGTACGTTTGCCTCGAGCGGCAACTCACTCATGTGTAAAACAGTTTTAGAAACATTAGCAGCATCCATTGTGGCCTCGGCTTTAACTGTGCCATCAGCTTGTGGTACACCGATTGTCATTTGATGAGCCATTGGTGTCAACGCATTTCCGATGTCAATTTGACTGCAGACAATGTCGAAAGGTCGACCGTCCAATGATATTGACTTTGTGAGACCCGTTATAGCATGTTTGGTACTTGTATAGGGAGCCGAACCCGGTCTAGGCACGTGTGCAGAGACTGACCCATTATTGATAATCCGACCTCCCTGTGGTTTCTGATTTCGCATAGCCTTAAAGGCCTCCCGAGCGCAAATAAAGGATCCTGTTAAATTCACATCAACAACTTGTCGCCATTCGTCAATGCTAAGATCATCTATCGTCTTACTAGGTTTAGCTATTCCTGCATTATTGAAAAGTACATCTATGCGACCCCAATTTCTCTCAATTTTCCTGAAAGCCTTGTCCACTTCGATTTCATTGGTTACATCACACTGGACAATCATTGAGTTTTTGTGATTTTTTGAAGAGTGTACTAAAGTTTCTTTACGACGACCAATAAGGGCAACTTTCCAATTTTCTTGTAAAAATAGTTGTGCGCAGTCCTGACCTATCCCGCTTCCTGCTCCTGTTATAATTATAACTTTTTCTTTCATAGTTTCTCCTAATGATTGTCTCTGGGCAGCTTGGTCCTCACCTTTTTATATTTTGTTGCTAGCTCAAGGCAACCGCCTTCCGCCAATTGACCAACATGCTCCCTGTAAATTTCCTCCCAAGGTGTATGATTAACAATTACAGGTTTTTTCCAAGCTTTTTTTCGCTTTTCCCATTCCTCCACCTCAACCAATGCATCCATTGTAGAGTCATTTAAATTGAGCCTTACTTTGTCCCCGGTTTTTAAGTAAGCTAGGCCTCCACCTATTGCCGCCTCTGGCGAGGCGTTCAGGATTGATGGACTCTCTGAAGTGCCGGACTGCCTTCCGTCGCCAACTGTTGGCAAATGATTTATACCAGTTTTCACTAGCTCATCTGGCGGCAGCATATTTACCACTTCAGCTGATCCTGGATAGCCTATACATCCAACTCCTCGTATGAAAAGTATTGAATTATCGTCTATATTTAACGATGAGTCATTTATTCTGTCGTGATAATCCTCGGGTCCTTCGAAAACAACTGCTTTACCCTCGAAAATCCCCTCTTTGCCAGGGGCTGAAAAAAATCTAGCCCTAAAATCATCAGAAATCACTGACGTTTTCATTAATGCACTCTCAAAAAGATTTCCTTTTATGACTAAGAAACCTGCATTCTCACGCAAAGGCTTATTTACAGGTGCGATTACGTTGTGATCTAAGCTCTTTTTGCCCTTAAGAGCGTGTTTAAGTTCTTGCCCGGAAACGGTCGTCACATCAGTGTGCAACTTATTAGCCCTAGCTAATTCCCCCATTACCGCTGGAACCCCCCCAGCCCGAAAATAGGACTCACCGAGGAATTCGCCCGCTGGCTGCAAATTTACCAGCAATGGAATATTAAATCCATATGTTTGCCAGTCTTTAACATTTAAGTCTACACCAACGTGCCTTGCGATCGCTTGCAAATGGGGTGGAGCATTGGTGGAGCCACCAATAGCTGAATTCGTTATTATGGCATTCTCGAATGCTTCTCGAGTTAAGATATCAGATGGTTTTAAGTCCTCATAAACCATAGCAACAGCTCGTTTTCCCGTTTGAAATGCCATTTCCATGCGTTCCCGAAATGGAGCCGGTATAGCAGCGCACCCTGGTAAACTCATTCCAAGCGCTTCCGCTAAAGAATTCATGGTTGAGGCAGTTCCCATCGTATTGCAGTGTCCCAGTGATGGGGCTGAGGCACAAACCCTTGATATAAACTCTTCATAATCGATTGTACCATCAGCTAGCAGGCGCCTGCTCTCCCACACGATCATGCCTGACCCTGCTAACTTACCGTTCCACCATCCGTCAAGCATAGGACCGCCAGACAAAACAATAGAGGGGAGATCAACTGTAGCAGCTCCCATCAACATGGCTGGTGTTGTTTTATCGCAGCCAGTTGTCAATACAACTCCGTCAATTGGGTAACCATGCAGTACTTCAACTAACGAAAGGTAAGCTAGATTTCTATCAAGTGCAGCAGTAGGTCTTTTCCCCGTTTCTTGTATCGGGTGAACTGGAAACTCCATGGGCACCCCCCCGCCAGCACGGATTCCAGCCTTAATTCTATCCATTAAAAAAACATGAATTTTGTTACAGGGCGAAATATCTGAGCCTGTCTGCGCTATACCTATAATAGGTTTCTCACCCTGTAATTCCTCACGTGTGAACTCTTGGTTTAAGTATCGTTCTAAATATAGAGCAGTCATTCCTGGGTTGTTGGGATTATCAAACCATTCTTGTGATCTAAATTTTTTGTTGGCCCTAGTATTCGACATTCTGTTATCGCCTTTCTTTGCTGATTTAAAAAAATCTAATATTTATATATCGGATTCGAAAGCGCTTTTTGCACCTCCTGACTTTTGGATTTTAAACAAAGAGCCGGCCTGAACGGGAGGGGGCATTGGTATTGACACGGGAATCTTTTCCATCCGAGGCTCAAGTGAGATTTGACCGGTAATGACTCTTTCCTGAAGATCGTCCCAAAGCTTTTCTTGTCCCAAGGAATGCATATAAGATCCTGCTCCTAACAAGGGCCAGGCGTCCGCGGCATTACACTCGTAAAAAAGTATTAATCTACTTTTTTCACTTTTGTTTGGTGCGGAGCCGTGAAGAGTTCTGGCGTGATGGATTGTCATGTCTCCCGCTTTTCCGGTTAGTTTTACAGCTTTTCCCAAATCAAGCTCTGGGTCATCTGGGTGAACTGCTCCGCAAAATACCCCATTAGCCAAGTGACTTAATACCGGACCCTTATGACTCCCCGGAATAACCATCAAGGGACCATTCTCATTGTTGACGTCGTCTAAGAATACCCCCAATGCAAGAACGTCGTCATTCGTATGAGGGTAAAAGGCCCAGTCTTGATGCCACTCCACTGCAGCTCCGCCACCAGGCGCCTTGGTATTCAACTTACTAGTTTGCAATAAGGTATTTGGGCCGAGCAATTCCTTTAGCACTTTTGTTATCCTGGAGTCTTTTAACACGTGCCAAAAGTAATCGTTTGCCTTATGAGGTAATTTGACTCGCGTAAGCTTTGGGGTTGCTTCTGAATGACCCTCGTCCAAATCATAGAGTGAGTTGCTTTCTGTATGTGTCCGTGATCCTTCAATCCAACCTTGGGCAATTTTTTGCATACTCTCTAGTTCCGATTTCAACAGTACTTGTTCAACAAGTAAGTAACCTTTTTCACGGTAAAACAAAATTTGTTGATCTGTTAACATCGGTGGTTCCCTTTCTTTTGTCGAGATTTAACGATCTACTTTATTATAAAGATATCGTTAGGCCCCCATCTACGAAAATTATCTGTCCATTAACGAAATTTGATGCTGATGATGCTAGAAAAATACAAGTCCCAACCAATTCCTCCAACTCACCCCAACGTCCCGCTGGTGTTCGCCTCTGAAGCCATTTATTGAATTCTGGATCGTTTGCCAGATCAGCGGTTAAAGGAGTACTAAAGTAACCAGGTCCAATCGCATTTACTTGAATCCCTTTGCTTGCCCACTCGGTGGCCATCCCCTTAGTCAAGTTCTCTACTGCCCCCTTGCTGGCTATATAGGGAGCTACACCAGAGCGCGCTAATTTAGAGTGCACTGAAGCGATATTTATTATTTTTCCACCACCACTTTTTAACATTCTTTTTGCTATGATCTGACCCACATTAAATACGGATGAAACATTTGTTTGAATCAATTTTTCAAACTTTTCTAAAGGGAAATCCTCCAATGGGGCACGGTGCTGCATACCAGCATTGTTAACCAATATATCAATTTTTTTCGCTTCTGAAAAATATGATTCAATCGATTGTTTCACTTCGTTATAATTTGTAACATCAAACGAAAGCGAGAGAGTGGAAGGATAAATTTTCTGCAAATTGCGAACTGATTTTGACAATTTTTTCTTATCTCGTCCGTTCAAGATAACCGTGGCACCGGCTCTGGCTAATCCTTCCGCTAGCGCATAGCCAATACCTTGCGATGAACCAGTGATGAGGGCTGTTTTCCCAATTAAGCTGAAGAGTTCCATATATTTAATTTTTTCCTTTAGCTGGTTCTAAAACAGATAAGTCCTAACCGAACAGAAACATGGTTAATACAAAATAAGTATAATAAAAAAAATTGAAGTGTTTGTCATTACTCAAAAATGCCTTTAGTTACGCAGGAAGAAAATAACTAAAAAGCACCGATAAGTGTTTCACATGAAAACGGGATCAGTCTACGAGGAGTTGCGGAAGTGTGATAAGTTTCATTCTAGCTGTAATATTATTAATAATTACTCCCGGACCAGGAGTACTTTCTGTTGCCGGGGTCGGGGCGGCGTTTGGAGCCTCAGCCGGCAGGAGATATATAGTTGGCCTATTTTTAGGAAATAACTTGGTTTCTTTTATTGTGGTAACTGGTCTTGCAGCATTAATACTCGCTTATCCTTTTGCGCGCTTTTTTCTTATGCTTTTGTCCGCCAGTTTTTTATTATACCTTTGCTATAAAATTGCTTTTGAGGGTGTGGATCTTGCGTTTAAAAAAAAGACGGTCGCACCGGGCGTAGTGGCCGGCATTGTTCTTCAAGTTCTTAATCCGAAGGCTTATGCGGTTAACGCTGCGGTTTATACCGGGTTTGTAATATACAGCGGTAACTTTTTTTTTGAAGCTGCAGTAAAGTTTTTGGTATACAATACTATTTGGGTAATACTACATATATTTTGGCTAATCCTCGGTTTGTCTATTAGAAAGTTACAATTTAATGAGACTACGAAAAAAGTTGTCAACATAGTGATGGCGACTTCATTATTTATGGTGGTTAGCCTAATGATTCTGTCTGAATTATTTTGATTGTGTTGTTATAGGTCAGCTAAAAGTTAAAATTTGACTAAAGCAGGCTTTTTACTAGGAATTTGTTAAAAAGGTTTCTACTATTTACTCAAGAATACTATTTAGGTAACCCACTAATTGATTGGATATTTCAAATACTAAGGATTGATAAAACTGTACTTATTGGGCATACCGCAATGTTATTTTTTTCTCTATTCGTTTCGGTATCCTTTACCTTGGGGTCAATTATAGCTAACAAAATAGATCCACTTGTGATTACTGCAGCAAGATTTATTTTAGCTGCATCTTTGATATGGTTTGTATTCTCTCTGAATAAGATAACCTCGTTTTTGGATTTGAAAAGTCCACTAAGATTCTTGACTTTGGGTGGTTTGATATCTTGTTACTTTGTCACTATGTTTGAAGGCTTGAAAACTGCTGATCCTATTGCTATGAGTGCCATTTTTACCTTGACCCCAATTATTGCTGGCGTCTCTGATTTTATAATTTCTGGAAGAAAACTTTCTTTTTCCGTGTGGGTTGCGGTTTTACTAGGGGGATTCGGCGCATTGCTAATTATTTTTGAAGGAAAGATGGAAAATCTGTTAAACTTCCAAATTGGTTACGGTGAGGCGGTGTTTTTTTTGGGATGTACATGTCATGCAATATACGCCGCGCTCATTTCCAAATTAAATCGAGGTGAGTCCGCCGTATCGCAGACTTTAGGCACCTTGTTAGCTGCGTCACTAATACTCTCGCTAATAAGCGTTGAGAAAATTATTCAAACTGATTGGATGTCGCTTCCAGCGATAGTGTGGTTTAGTTTGATTTACCTTGCGGTTTTTGCTACTGCAGCCTCGTTTTTTTTGTTACAGTTCTCGGCACGTCGATTAAGTTCCCTAAAGGTTATGGCATATACTTATGCGGTACCTTTTTGGGTGACTGGTCTGGAATTCTCGTTGTTCCGCGTTGAGATTTCAACGCATTTAATTGCGGGAGGTTCGGCAATTTTTTTCTCTCTTTTGTTCTTACTTTTAAACAGAGAATTTTAGTCAGTTAACAGCCTGCTAAAAAGGTTTTTTAGATAAATGCTGGCGTCGGATTGCCTCGTCTCGTATTTTTCTCCAGAAATTAATTTAATCTGTGAGTCAAAATCGGCATAATGCTGTGTCGTTGCCCAAATAGAAAATATAAGATGTAGAGAGTCAACTTTCGCAATTAACCCCTGCTCTACCCAGTGATCGATGAGTCCGCACTTTTCTTCCAGCAAGGGTTGAAGGTCGCTTTTAATAAATTCTTTTAAATGCTCGGCGCCCTGTAGAATTTCTATTGCGAATAAGCGACTTTCCCTCGGAAACTCCTGAGACATTTCTAACTTTCTTTGAACATAATCAGTAATTTCTGAAATTGGGTTACCCAACGGCTCAAGTTTTTTTAACGGTTCGAGCCATTTGTCAAGTAGGCCCTGTAAAAGAGACAAATGTATTTCCTCTTTACTGGTAAAATAGTAGAGTATATTGGGTTTGGATAAGCCCGCCTCCTTGGCTATTTGGTCGATTGTTGTGCCGCCAAAACCATTTCTGGAAAAAACTTCCAACGCTGCATTCATTATTTTTGTAGTATTTTTCTTTTGTATTCGAGTTGCTGCTTGCGAGTTTGTATTTTCTTTGAGAAGAGACATGTTCTATTTTCTGTATTACTCGGTTATAACGATTATTTGGTCCAAAATCCATTCCATCATCTTCGTGGTCTTAAGCAAGAATTTCTGCGTGCTTGACTGAAATGAGCTCTTGGATATACTGATTCTGACCAAATGGTCAAAGAAAATAAATTGTGTTCAGTTCCATTTGAGTACAATCTGATTATCGGTGATAGTAAATTGCGATCTTGCCTACTGTTAAATTCGAAAAACTTAAATGCTGAAAGGATAGTGCATGGTTGAACCCGTAGCAAATATGAAAATCAATGGTGATAGGTTGTGGGATGCTCTAATGGAAATGGCAAAAATCGGTCCGGGTATAGCGGGAGGAAATAATAGACAAACGCTAACGGATGCAGATGCTGAGGGGCGTGCGCTTTTTAAACAATGGTGTGATCAAGAAGGTTTGAGGATGGGCGTTGACAAAATGGGCTCTATGTTCGCTAGACGAGAGGGAACAGATACATCGGCTCTTCCCGTATACGTTGGAAGTCACCTTGATACTCAACCAACTGGTGGTAAGTTTGACGGGGTTCTAGGGGTCTTGGGGGCACTTGAAATAATTCGTACGCTAAATGAGATGGATATCAAAACACGAAGGCCTATTGTTATAGTAAACTGGACGAATGAAGAAGGAACAAGATTTGCACCACCAATGTTAGCATCGGGGGTCTTTGCGGGGGTACATTCTTTGGACTGGGCATATTCTCGGAAAGACTCGGAAGAAAAAACTTTTGGTGAAGAACTTCAAAGAATTGGTTGGGTAGGAGATGAAGAAGTGGGTCAGAGAGATATGCACGCTTTTTTCGAACTGCACATCGAGCAGGGACCTATTCTAGAGGCGGAAAAAAAAGATATTGGGATTGTAACTCACGGACAGGGATTAAATTGGATCCAGGTTACGATTACTGGTCGAGAAAGTCATACTGGCTCAACACCAATGTCTATGCGTAAGAACGCTGGCTTGGGCATGGCCCGCGTTACAGAGCTGGTTCACCAAATTGCTATGAGCCATCAGCCTCAAGCTGTTGGTGCTGTTGGTCATTGCGACGTATATCCTAACAGTCGAAATATTATCCCGGGGAAAGTAGTGTTTACAATTGATTTTAGATCTCCTTCCTTCGAGACGCAGGAAGCAATGGAGAAGTCTTTAAAAAGTGGAACAAGAAAAATTGCTGATGATTTAGGTTTATCGATAGACTTAGAAAAGGTTGGACACTTTGATCCGGTTACTTTTGATGAGAAATGTGTGGATACTGTGCGGCGAGCGGCGGATCGACTAGGTTACTCCAGCAAAGAGATTATTTCTGGCGCGGGGCATGATGCGTGTTGGATAAATAGACAGGTCCCCACGGCGATGGTAATGTGTCCTTGCGTGGATGGGTTAAGCCATAACGAGGCAGAGGACATCAAGAAAGAGTGGTCGACGGCTGGTGCGAATGTTCTATTACACGCTGTTTTGGAGACCGCTGAGATAACGACTTAAACTTAAAATTCGAGAGGGAATGGATGACTAAAGTAATTAAAGGCGGAACAATTGTCACAGCTGACAGAGAATGGAAAGCTGATATCCTGATAGACGGTGACAAAATTAAAAGTATTGGAAACAATCTTGCCGGCGATGAAGTGATTGATGCAGAGGACGCGTATGTGATTCCTGGTGGAATAGATCCGCACACGCATCTGGAGATGCCTTTTATGGGAACCACTGCAGCTGAAACTTTTGAGTCAGGCACGTGGGCGGCCGCGGTCGGCGGCACAACGATGTTAGTTGATTTTTGCCTTCCTGGTGAAGACGGAAGTTTGGTAAATGCTGTAAATGAGTGGCACAGAAAATCAGCACCCCAAATCTGCTCAGACATAGGTTATCACATGGCTATAACTGGATGGTCTGAGCAAGTTTTCAACGATATGGCAGAAGTAGTCAAAATGGGGGTAAACTCCTTCAAGCATTTTATGGCGTACAAGGGCGCATTGATGGTGGAGGACGACGAGATGTTTGCGTCTTTCAAGCGTTGTGCCGCCATTGGCGCGCTGCCTATGGTTCATGCGGAAAATGGTGATATCGTAGCAGAATTGCAAAAGAAATATCTTGAACAAGGAGTGACAGGTCCCGAGGGACATGCATTTTCGCGACCGCCTGAAGTTGAGGGAGAGGCTGCCAACAGAGCTATAATGATTGCGGATGCTGCCGGAGTCCCTCTTTATATTGTGCATGTTTCGTGCGAACAGGCTCACGAAGCTATCAGACGCGCACGCCAGAAGGGAATTCGAGTTTTTGGAGAGCCTCTGATACAATTTTTGACTTTGGATGAAAGCGAATATTTTAATAAGGATTGGGCGCATGCTGCTAGGAGAGTTATGTCTCCCCCTTTTAGGGCCAAAGAACATCAAGACGGTCTTTGGGCTGGCTTGCAAGCTGGTTCTCTTCAAGTAGTTGCAACTGACCACGCTGCTTTTTCTACAGAGCAAAAGAAAATGGGTTTGAATGATTTTACAAAAATACCGAATGGATCGAATGGCTTAGAGGAGAGGCTTGCTGTACTTTGGACAAAAGGGGTAGAGACAGGACGTTTGACCAAGTCTGAATTCGTTGCATGTACTTCGACGAACATTGCAAAAATCTTGAATGTCTATCCAAGAAAAGGAGCCATCATTGAAGGAGCCGACGCTGATTTAGTTGTATGGGATCCAAAAATTTCAAAAACAATTTCTGCTTCCAATCACAAGTCTGTTTTGGATTATAATGTGTTTGAGGGCTTTGAAGTCACGGCTCAATCAAGATTCACTATTTCTAGAGGTGAAACCATATGGGCATGGGGAAAAAATTCATTGCCTCAACCCGGGCGTGGCAAATTTATTCCACGATCACCCTTCCCAGCCTTACATAGTGCTGTATCGAAGTGGAAGGCCCTTAACTCTCCGAGGCAGGTTACTCGCGATCCTATGAACATTCCCTCAGGTGTCTAATTAAGGAATGCAAAAAGAAAAACTTTTTTCGGCATAAAATTATCGTGGGTTAAAAAATATGGCAGAACACCCAATTATTGAAGCTAAAGACGTCGGTCTTATATTTCAGACAGACGATGAACCTATAATTGCTCTTAAAGATGTTTCCTTACAGGTTAATAAGGGAGAATTCATTTCGTTTATTGGTCCCTCTGGTTGCGGAAAGACAACTTTTTTACGGGCCATCGCGGCGCTCGAGAAGCCAACTGCCGGTTTACTAAAAGTAAACAACGTGACACCGGAACTTGCTAGACAAGCCCGAACATATGGGTACGTGTTTCAAGCTGCTGGATTGTACCCCTGGCGAAATATCGCCAGTAATATTAAATTACCACTCGAGATAATGGGTTTTCAGAAGCAAGAAATCAAAGAACGCGTTAGAAAAGTTCTCGATCTTGTAGATTTAACTGGTTTTGAGAAAAAGTACCCATGGCAATTATCTGGCGGCATGCAGCAAAGAGTATCTATCGCGCGTGCACTTTCTTTTGATGCAGAGCTTCTATTGATGGATGAACCATTTGGAGCCTTAGACGAAATTGTTCGAGACTATTTAAACGAGCAACTCTTGAAATTATGGAAATCAACCGAAAAAACAATTTGCTTTGTTACGCACTCGATACCCGAGGCAGTTTATCTTTCAACAAAAATTGTTGTTATGTCACCGCGACCGGGAAGAATTATTGATGTAATAAATAGTGAGCTTCCGTCAGAAAGACCTCTGGAGATCAAAGATACCCCTGAGTTCATTGAGATAGCACAGCGGGTTAGAGAAGGGCTTAGGTTAGGTCATAGCTATGACTAAGAATTTCTTTCCTATCATTTCGATCCTGTGCTTCATAATTTTTCTTTGGTATATATTTTCTGTGGTCCTTAATTCGTCTTGGGCTTTAGATAAAGCTGAGCGGAGTTCCAAGACCTTGACATTCAAGGAACTAGTAGCAGATACATGGTCACAAAAAAAACCTAAACTGCCTGCCCCGCATCAAGTATTTTCTGAGATTTGGGATACCACTTTTAATAAGAAAATAACTTCTAAAAGGTCTCTTGTTTACCATGGATGGATAACTTTTTCGGCGACCGTGGCCGGTTTTGTTTTTGGAACGGCATTGGGTGTTATTTTAGCAATCGCGATAGTCCATGATAGAGCGACAGATTTGAGTGTCATGCCTTGGATTATAACGAGCCAAACCATTCCAATTCTTGCGCTTGCTCCGATGATAATAGTTGTACTGGGTTCTATTGGTTTCACGGGTTTAATGCCCAAAGCCGTGATTTCGATGTATCTTTCTTTTTTTCCTGTGGTTGTAGGCATGGTAAAGGGATTGCGGTCGCCAGAAATACTGGAAATTGACCTGATGAGGACTTGGTCAGCCTCCAGATCTCAAATTTTTTTCAAACTTAGAATTCCAAAATCACTTCCTTATTTTTTTACATCTTTGAAATTGGGAATGGCGGCCTCTTTGGTGGGAGCAATTGTTGGTGAGCTGCCCTCTGGCGCCATAGCTGGATTAGGAGCAAGGATGCTTGCCGGAAGTTATTACGGTCAAACGATTCAGATATGGAGCGCCCTGTTTTCAGCCGCGATTCTTGCTGCAACATTAATTTCAGCTATTAGTTTAATCCAGCGAATCGTGCTCAAGAGAATGGCATGGTCCGGATGACATTTTTTGTTCTTGCGATAATTTTTTGGCTGATAGCATGGTACCTTAATGTAAAGCTTAGTGCTTACAGAGCAAGTCGACTTCCAAAAATTCTAGCTCCTGTTTTATTTGGTATGTCTATTCTCTTCATCTGGGAAGGAGCCATTGAAAGTTTCAACATAAGTCCGGTAATCTTACCATCGCCTTCTTCCGTGTTCATAAAATTCACAATTAGCGTTCCGATACTCTGGGAGGATCTTGTCCAGACAGCGTTTAAAGGGGCATTGACAGGTTTTATAATCGGTTGTTCTTCAGCTTTTCTAGTTGCTCTTGTTGTGGACCGATTCAAGTTTCTCGAGCGGGGCCTTTTACCAATCAGTAATTTCATGGCTGCTTTGCCAATCGTTGGAACCGCGCCAATCCTTGTGACATGGTTCGGGTTTGATTGGCATTCAAAGGCTGCTGTGGTGACAACTATGGTTTTTTTCCCAATGTTGGCGAATACCATCCAGGGTTTACAAATGTCAGATAGAATCCACAAGGATTTGATGCGGACTTATAATGCGTCCAACTTACAGGTGTTACTTAAACTGCGTTTGTCGGCTGCGATGCCATTTGTTTTTAATGGGCTTAAAATTTGTTCGACTTTAGCGCTAATAGGCGCTATTGTGGCGGAGTTTTTTGGTTCTCCGATAAAGGGAATGGGATTCAGAATATCGACTGAAGTTGGTCGATTTGCCCTGGATATGGTTTGGGCGGAAATAACAATGGCGGCGATAATTGGGTCGTTATTTTATGGCGGAATAGCATTGATTGAAAAGGTTATAACCTTTTGGCATCCGTCGCAAAGAGGAAGAGCATGACAAGTTTAAAACACAGATGATTTTTTTATAAGGGAGATTAAATATGAAGAAGTGGATATCATTTTGCGGGAGTGCATTTGCGTTTCTTTTCGCTTCCGTAAGCTATGCGAGTGATGATGTTACTATCCAGTTGAAGTGGGTTACTCAGACTCAGTTTGCTGGATATTATGTGGCTCAAGACAAGGGCTTTTACAAGGATGAGGGATTAAATGTTACGATTAAACCAGGAGGTCCTGATATTGGCCCGATGCAAGTGCTAGCGGGTGGAGGAGCAGATGTCGTGGTAGATTGGATGCCCTCAGCTCTGGCAGCGAGAGAGAAGGGTGTGCCTGCAGTTAATATCGCTCAGCCGTTTAAAAGTTCTGGGATGATGCTAACCTGTAGAAAAGACAGAGGTGTCAATTCTACGGCAGACCTCAAAGGAAAAAATCTGGGAGTTTGGTATTATGGTAATGAGTACCCATTCTTAAGTTGGATGAACAAGCTGGGCCTAGCGACGGATGGAAGTTCGAATGGAGTTACGGTATTTAAGCAAGGCTGGGATATTTTGCCCTTAACTCAAGGTGATGCCGATTGTGTATCGACCATGGTGTATAATGAGTATTGGCAAGTGCTTGCGGAAGGATTGAAGCCAGAAGAGCTCACTGTCTTTAAGTATGAAGATGAGGGCGTAGCTACTTTAGAGGACGGTTTATACATTCTCGAAGATAACTTAAAGAACGCTGACTTTGTTGATAAGATGGTGCGATTTGTAAGAGCCTCGATGAAGGGTTGGAAATATGCAGAAAACAACCCCGGTGAAGCCGCGGAGATAGTTGTAGACAATGACGACTCTGGAGCACAAACCGTTGATCATAACACTATCCAAATGGGCGAAATAAGCAAGCTTACCGCTGGAAGTAATGGTGCTTTAGATCCTGCTGATTATGAAAGAACTGTATCTAGTTTAATGACTGGTGGGTCGGATCCAGTAATTACCAAGAAGCCTGACGGAGCTTGGACGCATGTCATTACCGACGCTGCTTTAAAGTAAAGCAATAAAATGTTTAAGAGAGGGAAAAATATTTCCCTCTCTCCCGTGCACTGTAAACGAATCTTAAGTATTTCAGGTTTTTATCAAGAATGGCGTAATGATTGGAAAAACCCTATGCTCGCCGCGGCACTTACCAAATAGTCTCTTACGCCTTCTGAACAAAGTACTCTTTAGAACCCTTTTTATAATTGAGGCCGCTTAGAAGACGGGAGCTCAGAAATTTGTGCCCGTTCTCATTGCAGAAGTGTGGTATGTCTAGAGTTGCAGCTGGATCATCTGCCAACACTCGAACTATCGAGCCGGTCTTCAAATTTTTTATCTGTTTCCTGAGTTTTAAAACTGGCAAAGGGCATAATAATCCGATTGCATCTATCTCTTCATCCCAGTTCATTTACAAGAAACCCATCTTGTTGATTTATTAAGGTTGTCATTCTGCAGCCACAACATCTAATTTTTCTATCTTAACCGCACAGAATTTAAACTCAGGTATCTTTCCTATTGGGTCTAGAGCGGGATTTGTTAAAAGGTTCGCCGCGGCCTCAACGAAAGCAAATGGCATGAAAATCATATCCTCGGGCACGTTTCTATCTGGCCTTGCCATTAACTCTATACTTCCGCGCCTAGAGGATACTCGTATCACTTCGCCGAGACCAATTTTTAGATTGGTCAAGGTCTTTGGGTGTATTGAACAGCTAGCCTCAGGCTCTACCTGATCGAGGACATATGTTCTGCGCGTCATTGACCCAGTATGCCAATGTTCAAGTTGACGTCCGGTAGTCAAGATTAGCGGAAATTCATCATCTGGCTGTTCGTCTGGCGGAATTATACTGGCTGGAGTAAATTTTGCTCGTTTATCATGTCTTGGAAATCCTTCGGAAAAGACTATTGATTGACCAGGATCAATTGAACTAAGGCTGGGATATGTAATGGAACTTTCTATCTCCAAACGGTCCCAAGTGATGTTGTCGAGTGATTTCATCGAAAGCTTCATTTCATCAAAAATATCTCTAGGTTTCTTGTAATTCCACTCTAAGGACAACCTTTTTGCTATTTCCGTAGTTATCCACCAATCCTCTTTAGCCTCTCCCGGAGGTAATACTGCTGGTCTAGCGATTTGGACCTGTCTGTTTGTATTTGTAACTGTTCCCGACTTTTCGGCGAACGCTGCTGCGGGTAAAATCACGTCGGCGTAATTTGCTGTCTCCGTAACAAAAATATCCTGCACAACAAGATGCCTTAACTTTTTCAAAGCGGTCCTTGCGTGATTAAGATCTGGATCAGACATTGCCGGATTCTCACCCAAAATATACATTCCCTTTATTTCCTCTGCATGAATGGCATCCATAATCTCGACAACGGTTAACCCTTTTATTGATGAAAAATCATCAGACCCCCAGATCTCTCTGATTTCTGATCTAATTTTATCGTCCGTCACACTCTGATAATCTGGTAAAAACATAGGAATTAATCCCGCATCTGATGCACCTTGGACATTATTCTGACCTCTCAAAGGATGTAAGCCTGTCCCAGGTCGTCCAACGTGACCGCACATTAACGCCAAAGAGATTAAACAGCGTGAGTTGTTTGTCCCATGTATATGTTGACTTACCCCCATTCCCCAAAAAATCATTCCGGACTTGGCATTCGCAAATTCTCTTGCTACGGCTCTCAATTTTTCTGAGCTTATCCCACAAACTTTTTCCATCTCTTCGGGTGTGAATTTCTCTAAATGTTCTTTTTGTTGTGGCCAGTTTTCTGTATAAGCCTGAATATATTGTTCATCGTAAAGTTTTTCCTTTACTATTACGTGCATTATTGCATTGAGCATTGACACATCCGTCCCAGCTTTAAATTGAAGCATATGTCGCGCGAATCGTGCCATTGAGGTCCCTCTTGGGTCCATGATAATTAATTTTCCGCCTCTTTTCGCAAATTGCTTAAAGTAGGTCGCCGCGACAGGATGATTTTCTGTAGGATTAGCCCCAATGACGATTGCTACATCCGCGTTTTCTATTTCGTTAAAAGTCGCGGTAACTGCCGCTGATCCGACATTCTCCATTAATGCCGCCACCGAGGATGCATGACATAGTCGAGTACAGTGATCGACGTTATTGTGCTTGAAGCCCTGACGTATGAGTTTCTGAAAAATATAAGCTTCCTCGTTGGTACATTTTGCTGAGCCAAAACCCGCTATCGACTGCCCACCAAATTTTTCATTAAGGTGCTTTAATCCTTGAGCAGCAAAATCTAATGCTTCCTCCCAACTTGCTTCGCGAAAGTGCAATGGCAAATTATTTAGATCGACGTTCATGCCTTTAACCGGAGCATCGTCGCGTCTTATAAGCGGTACTTTTATTCTATGAGGATGATGTATGTAGTCATAGCCAAATCTACCTTTTACGCATAGTCTTTGCTCATTTGCAGGTCCTAATGCGCCGTCAACGTTCTTAATTTTTCCATCTTTAACTTTGATGTTGATTTGACAACCGACACCACAAAAGGGACAAACGGACTTTGTTTCTGAGTCAAAATCAGAGCTATCGCCCCGTTGTGAAGTGTCGAGTGAGTTAGCGGGCATCAACGCCCCAGTTGGACAGGCCTGGACACACTCTCCGCAGGCCACGCAGGAGGAGTCACCCATTTGATCATCTTGATCAAAAACTATTTTTGAGTTTCTTCCCCGACCCGACATTCCTATGACATCATTTACTTGCACCTCTCTACATGCGCGCACACATAGATTACAATGAATGCATGCATCCAAATTTACTGTCATTGCCACGTGGCTACTATCAAGAATTGGTACTTGCGTCGCATCAACTTTAGGAAACCGACTAACTTCTATACCTTGCTCTTTTGCTGTCTTCCAAAAGTGCGACGAACTATCATGGGCTAGCGCAATTTTGGGTTGATCGGCGAGCAGCAACTCTAAAACGGTGTTTCTGGCTTTTTTAGATCTATAGCTTTCTGTATTCACAATCATACCCTCTGTGGGCATTCTAATACATGATGCTGCTAAGACCCGTTCGCCTTCAATTTCTACCATACAAGCTCTGCAATTTCCATCGGAGCGATAACCTGACTCTCCCGAGTGGCATAAGTGAGGGATTTCGACGTTAATTCGCTTTGCTACATCCCAGATTGATTCACCTACTTTGGCAGAAACTTTTTCCCCGTTAATAGAGAAAGTTATAATCTCAGTCATCCGTCACCTCTTTAGGGAAGTGCTTAATTGTTGACAGAATTGCGTTTGGGGCTGCTTGACCCAAGCCACATATCGAAGAGTCAATCATAGTTTCACACAGGTCATTTAATAAAGCTGTGTCCCAGCTCTCTTGTTCCATCAGTTTTACGGCTTTCTCACAGCCAACCCTACATGGCGTACATTGACCGCAACTTTCATCCTCAAAGAATTTAAGCATATTTAAGGCGGCGCTCTTAGCGCTATCTTTGTTCGAGAGGATGACCACTGCAGCTGAACCAATGAAAGAGCCATGCTCTTGCAAGGTATCAAAGTCGAGAGGAACTTTATTTAAAGACGAAGGAAGTAGGCCGGAGGAAGGTCCTCCAGGCTGGTAAGCCATGAATTTGTGTCCATTAAGCATACCGCCTGAGGCTTCAATGATATCCTCTATTGTGGAACCAGCAGGAAGTAAATAAACTCCCGGTTTGTTCACTCTACCAGACACTGAGTAAGACCTTAAACCCATTCGCCCGTTCTTATTGACTTTGCTCAATAACTCAGGTCCCTCCCTACACACCCGAGCTACCCAGTATAATGTTTCAATATTGTGCACTAGGGTCGGCCTGTTAAACACTCCGCATTGGGCTACATATGGAGGTCTGTGGCGGGGGAGTCCTCTTTTTCCTTCAATGCTTTCGATCATAGCAGACTCTTCGCCGCATATATAAGCTCCAGCCCCACGCCTTAGGTCTATGTACCCGGCTTCGACTATACCTGCCATCTCGAGTGCTATAATTTCCTTCTTTAGAATTTTAAGTACTGCCGGATATTCATCCCGCATATAAATAAATATTTTCTGGGCGTTTATAGCCCAAGCTGCGATGAGCATTCCCTCTAAGAATAAATGCGGTGTTCTTTCCAAGTAATATCTGTCCTTAAAGGTTCCTGGTTCACCTTCATCGCCATTGACGGCTAAATATCTCGGACCGCGAGCAGATCTAACAAAAGACCATTTTTTCCCTGACGGAAATCCCGCACCGCCAAGACCTCTCAAACCCGATGTGGAAATCTTTTCTTCAATCTCATCCGGAGAAGTGCCGTCTTTTAGATAATTAAGATAGGTTTTGTAACCTCCTGATTTCTTATAACTCTTAAAATCATGATAATCAGGAATTCGGGAAGAAAAACACTTTGTAACGATTGCAGCTTTTACTTTTTTTAATGTCGCATGATCAATGTGGTTGTGTCCGATCTCTAGTACTGGGGCGGCATCACAGCGGCCCATACACGGCGCCCTAATTACTCGAATTTGTAATGGATCAGTTGTCTCCTTAAGAGATTTTAATAACTCTTGCGATCCATTTAGCTCGCAGGATAGCGAGTCACAGACTCTTATAGTAGTCGGTGGCGGAGGCAAATCTCCTTCTTTCACAACATCAAAATGTGCATAGAAAGATGCAACCTCATAAACTTCGGCCTGCGAGATCCTTAGCTCCTCTGCCAGCGCACTTATGTGTAAGAAACTAATATACCCGTATTTATCTTGCACGAGGTGAAGAAATTCTATCAGAAGATCTCTTCGCCTAGGACGATCACCTAACAGAGCCTGAACTTCAGTGAGAGACGTTGAGTCGAACTGCCGGCCGCGCGGCTGCTTGCGACCCTTGCCCGAACCTGACTTCCACACTGTTGCGTCTTTGTGCAAGTTCATAGATTACTCCCCCCGTTATATCGCACGCGTATCATTAATGCTTAATTCACACAACACAAATATTCTATCAAGAAATGGACAGAACATACAGTAAATAAGACACATTAAGGTCGTTGGGTAACAAAACAGTTGGATTCTTCAATAATAGTCTTAAAATTAGGGCACCTGCCGTACCTGATGCCTGCGTCAACTTTTGGAGAATTCATGGTTAAACTGTTTAGTGGTGAGCACTACCTTTTGGGGCCTAACCCAAATAATTCGCAACTGTACCGGCCTGTAAGAGGCATGGATCACAAAGGTCACGAAAGCAAAATTGACGTAATTGAAGAAAAACCTCTTACAATTTTTTTAAATTCTCAGGAAATAGTTACCTCTATGACAATTGGAGACTATCCAGAGTATCTTGCAGTAGGTTTTTTGATAAATCAAAAGATGTTAAACAAAGATGAGAAAGTTAATGCAGTGGACTTTGACGGAGAGCTAAATGTTGTTGTAGTTCGGACATCACAAGAAACAAATTATGAGGAAAAACTACAAAAAAAAATAAGGACCAGCGGTTGTGCGCTGGGAACGACTTTTGGTGATATTATGGAGGACTTGGATAAAGTCGACTTACCAGAAAGAAGATTACATACTTCGTGGATGTATGAGTTAACGGCTAAAATTAATAGGACCAATAGCTTATATTTAAAAGCGGGGGCAATACATGGCACCGTTCTGTGTCATAAATCCGAGCCTCTGGTCTATATGGAGGATGTGGGTAGACACAATGCAGTGGACAAAGTCTGTGGTTGGATGTTTTTTGAAAACGAAAGTCCAGACGACAAAATATTATATACCACGGGCCGCTTAACCTCTGAAATGGTGATCAAAACAGCCCTTATGGGAATTCCAATTTTAATCTCAAGATCCGGTTTTACAGCTTGGGGAGTGGAGCTCGCCAGAAAAGTTGGTCTGACAGTTATTGGCCGGTTGAGAGGACAAAGATTCGTCTGTTTAAGTGGCGAAAATAGGTTAGTATTCGATGAGAAATTAGCAGATATTGAGTCCTAGGATAATGGAAAAATCAAGTAGCGTCTCATTAAAAAACACATCAAAACCTGTAAGTATTCCGGGAGTGATACTGGCGGGTGGACAATCCACCAGGATGGGGGGTAAAGATAAAGGTTTGATTAAATTAGGTGAATACACTTTGTTAGAGTACGTAATAAGTCGATTAAAACCGCAAGTTTCGACAGTTGTATTAAATGCCAATGGTGACACTAGTCGCTTTTCACGTTTCGAACTGCCGGTCTTACCAGACCCAATTCAGGGGTTTCTGGGGCCCCTTGCGGGGGTGTTAGCTGGCTTAGAGTGGGCTGAGACAAACGGATATGACAAAATTGTAACCGTTGCTGCGGATACTCCGTTCTTTCCGAAAACTTTAGTAAGGCGACTTAACGAAGAATTGACAAAAAAAAAAGCTCACGTGGCCTTGGCTTGCACCACCGAAACTTCGGGTTCTAGGTTAATCCGACACCCAACTTTTGGGCTGTGGTCTGTTTTTCTTAAAAAAAATTTGGAAAAAGCTATATCGGCTGGGACTCGCAAAGTTGTAGTTTGGACAGAGGCGCAGAAGACAATAGAGGTGGTCTTCGAAGAAACGAATTCTGAGACTTTTTTCAATATAAATACTCACGACGATTTATTGGCTACGGAGGACAAGCTTTCGAGGATTTTAGTATGAAAGTATTCGGGATCGTCGGTTGGAAGAACTCTGGAAAAACCACGCTGACAGAAAGGCTGATTAGCAACATTTGTGAGCGAGGATATTCAGTATCCACAATCAAGCATGCTCATCATTCTTTTGAGGTAGATCAAGAGGGTAAGGATAGTTTCCGACACCGCGTATCAGGAGCACGACAGGTTTTGGTTTCATCCCGAAATAGATGGGCGTTAATAAGTGAATTAAGAGAAGAAACGGAACCAGATTTGGCTGCATTGATCTCAACTTTGTCCGAAGTCGACTTAGTATTAATTGAAGGTTATAAGAATGAAAATCACCCTAAGATTGAAGTTCACAGAGATGAAATAAATGGGCCATTGTTAGCAGAAAGTGATAAGACTATTATCGCAATCGCGTCCGACTCAAAAAGTTTAAAAGCCACTACACCAGTTACAAATTTAAACGATATTGACTCCATAGCTCGGCTAATTTTGGAGAGGGTCGATTTGTTATGAGGAAAAAAAAATCGTTAAATAATGATTGCTTTGCTCTGCCCCGCGGTACTTATTGGACACCAGTCGACACTGCCCTTCAACACTTAAAATCAAATTTGAAGAACTTAGCTGGAGTGGAAAAGATAACGCTGGGTCAAGGCGTATCCAGAATATTATCAAGACCAGTGTTCGCTCGTAGAAATAGTCCGCCATTCGCTAACTCAGCAGTTGACGGATATGGCTTTGCAAAGTCTCGAGTCCCGAAAAGGGGCAGAATAAAAATCTTGCCAGGACAAGCTGCAGCTGGCAGACCATTCGAGAATTTTGTCCCAAACGGCTTTGCTGTAAAGGTTCTAACAGGTGCCATTCTTCCTGACGGTGTAGACACAGTTGTGTTGCAGGAGGAAGTATCTATCAGTGACAACCAATTTGTCTTAGAGACTGATCTTCAAGAGGGAGCGAATACAAGACCCATTGCTGAGGATGTACGGGCGAAAGATTTGGTGCTTGGTGTTGGTCATGTTTTGAGATCACAGGACTTGGCATTGTTAACAAGCGTGGGGATATCCGAGATTGAAGTATATTCTGCATTAAATATAGGAGTTTTCTCCACAGGTGATGAATTAGTAGAAAATAATGTTTCTAGTGAAAAACAATTAGATGAGGGAAACGTATATGACAGTAACAGACCCATGTTACTTTCTTTGATTCGTAAATGGGGCCAGAACGCACACGACTTAGGCATTTTACCCGATGATAAAAGTCACACGCGACGAAGTCTAAATAAAGCGGCTCAAGAAATGGACATCATAGTCACCTCTGGCGGCGCGAGTTCTGGTGATGAGGACCACATATCCAAGCTGCTGAGTGAAGAGGGTAGGTTAGAAAAGTGGAGAATCGCAGTGAAACCGGGGAGACCTATGGCGTTCGGTTTTTGGCGAAGCACTCCAATTTTCAGTCTTCCAGGAAACCCTGTGGCCGCATTTGTTTGCAGTTTGGTGTTTTTTCGCCCGTCTCTCGGTGTACTCGCGGGCGGTTATTGGCATGATCCTGAATGTTTTTTCGTACCCTCAGCCTTTGAGAAAAAAAAGAAACCTGGCAGAAGAGAATTTTTGCGCGTTAGAATGGAAAAAGATGGCGGTCTGGAATGCTTTCCTTCAGAAGGTTCTGGTCGTATCTCCAGTTTGACCTGGTCTACTGGTTTAGTTGAGTTGTCGGACGACCTGCTTGAGGTCAAAAAAGGAGATCTCCTGAAATATATTCCCTATTCAAGTTTTGATTTCTGATAACCCCCTACGCTGAGTGTTCTCTAATCAACTGGTATATAAAGGCCTCACCTGCTCTCAACTGGTCTTCAGAGATATACTCGTTCGGCTGATGTGCTTGATTAATCGAGCCTGGCCCACATATAATGGCTGAGTACCCCGCCTCTTGAAACTGCCCTGCTTCAGTTCCGTACGAAACTACCTCGGTGCCATTTTCGCCTGTAATTCGAGTTGCCATTTCCTCCGCAGCACCATTTCTTTCTGGTTTCAAGCCAGGCACCCAATGCTGCCTATCTATTAAAATGTCGGCTTCGCTATTAAGCTTTCTTATTTCCCTTTTTAGGGATGCTGCGTATTGCTCATAACTCTCTATCCAACCATGGGCGTTTTCCGAAGGCAAACATCTTATGTCGGTTGAAAATTTGCAATCTTTAGCAGTAATATTTGCTGCTGTTCCTCCGCTAATCATCCCAACATGCAGAGTTGTGTACGGAGGCTCGAACATTAAATTGATGTCACGCGGCGTGGCTTTCATATTTTCCTCGGTTCTATCCGCGAGCCAATTCACTAACCTACTTGCTGTCATGACAGCTGATACTCCTTTATGCATTAGGGAAGAGTGTACTTCAAAGCCTTTGATCCTTGTTGTTAACCCGATTGAAGTTTTGTGACCATTTACCACCTTCATCATTGTTGGCTCACCAACAATAACCAAAGCAGCCTTGGGTAGGTCTGAAGACATTGCCGTTATCATAGAGGGTGCTCCAGCGCAGCCTACTTCTTCATCATAAGATAGCGCTATTTGAATGGGTCGCTTTAAACCTGCTTTTAACATTGCTGGAACCGCCGCTAAGACTAAGGCATTAAAGCCTTTCATATCGCAGGTGCCGCGGCCATAAAATCGGTTGCTTTTCTTAGTTAGAGCGAATGGTGAAGTAGACCAATCTTGCCCCTTTGTTGGAACGACATCGGTGTGACCCGATAATATAACTCCACCGGGCACATTAGGTCCTATCTGAGCAAATAAGTTCGCTTTAGTTTTATCAGAATTGTAAACCAGAGTAGAGTTTACTGCATATTCGTTTAAATAAGATTGAACAAATTTAATTAATTCCAGATTTGAACCGCTAGATACCGTGTTAAAGGCGATTAGCTTTTCTAACATTTCCTGAGATGAATATTGTGTTCCCAAAAAGTCCTCACTTTCTGTAATTATCGTAAAGTTCATGTCCCAGTGTACGGTAATGGGATTGGTAATACTATCACCTAATTTTTTTTTTTCTTTTCCGTTTAAAAGTTGATGGCAAGCAAACAAAAAAATGAGAGCCTTAACATGCAGTTTCTCTTAATTTTTGAGCTCAAGCATTTTTAATTTTTTCTTCACGCCAAATAATGATTATTCCAGCTGCAAAAATAAGTAACACGCCGGGGAACAACTGTGAAAATGGAAATTCTGAAAAAAATATCCAACCTAGGAAAATTGCTAAAGGTATACCAAAGTATTCGAAAGGGGCAATAATGCTTGGTTCAGTCATTCTGTATGCACTTATTAGACAAATTACTCCCAACCCTCCCGAAATTCCCATGAGGGCTATCAGTATTAGATCAAACACGGAATTTATTGTGGTGTATCCATCAAAAAGATACATCAGCGCTATGGCTGAGATAATTGTAAATATTTGCGAGTTGAATTGGATTTTCACGGTCGGCAATTCACTTGGGAAAAGCTTTACAACGACACTCGAGAGAGCATATCCGCAGGCAGCTCCTAATGGAAGAAGGGCGTAGACCGAAAACAAATCACTTCCGACACCCATTATTAAGATTATTCCGATAAAACCGAGGACTACTGCACCCCATCTCCAAATACCAACTTTAGCGCCTAAAATTGGAATCGAAAGGGCCGTTAAAAAAAATGGTCCGGCAAAAGCCAACGTTGACGCTGTTGCAAATTCTAAATTAACCAGAGCCAGATAAAAGCAAAATTGCGCGCCCGTTATACTTAAGCCTCGAACAAATATTAAGCTGAAGCTTGTATGACTTAATTTAATTTTGGAATGATTATCATTTTTGGAAAGCAACAACATTACTAAAATTGGCAAGAAACCAAAAAGATTGCGGGCAACCGCTAAAAAAGTCGGAGAATAAGTTTGTCCTAGGTGCTTAATAAAGACTCCCATGATATCAAGAAAAAAGATACCAGTAAGAAGTATTAATATGGCGGAGAACAAATTTCGCCTTGACTTTGTTGGCTCTCTAATTTTAAAGGTAATATTTGCCAAATTTCGTAGTGAATATGTCAAATGCGTTTTCCTGCGATTTCGGCAATAGCCCGATATTTTTAAAATTCAATGCTTGGTTATATGGTAGTGTAATCTTACTTAATTTAGAATACCGAATTATACTAAAGTTAGTTGCTAGTAGAAAAATTGCCATAGGCTATCGTTAAATTTTTTTTAGGAGACCAGGAAGAAATGAAAAAAGTATTTGAAGCAGATACAGGTCGTGTACTGAATATTGTTATCAACTCTCTTTATTCAGAAAAGGAAATTTTTTTGAGGGAGTTAATTTCCAATAGCTCTGATGCCATCGATAAACGAAGATTCTTATCGCTTACTGACTCAAAACTCGGAATCGATAATAGTGATTATAAAATAATGATTAAGCTGGATAAGAAAAATAAGAGCTTGACCATCGTCGATAACGGTGTTGGTATGGATCAAGAAGATCTTGAAAAATCCCTTGGAACTATCGCTCGATCGGGCACCAGCGAGTTTCTAGCCGAGTTCGAGAAGGTTGAGCAAAATAAGAAAGATACAAATATCAACCTAATCGGCAAATTCGGTGTTGGCTTCTATTCATCCTTTATGGTAGCCGAGAATGTTGCAGTCGTCAGTAGAAAAGCTGGCACCGATGAGTCTTATTGCTGGACTTCCGATGGCGTAAGCGGTTACAGTATTGAAAAGATAAGTAATGCTGAGGTTGGCACTACCATCACTCTTAATCTGAAAGCTTCTGCAAAAGAGTTTCTTGATGAAACACGCTTAAGTTTTGTAACAAAAAAATACTCTGATCATATTTCTTATCCTATTGAATTCTCTGGTGGTTCGAATAAAGAGATAAAATCTTTAAATAGTGCGTCGGCCCTTTGGACCAGAGAAAAAAAGGATATTTCCAAAGAGCAGTACGTGGAGTTTTTTAGACACATAGGAGCGGGTTTTGGAGAGCCTCTTGCTACATTGCATACGAAAGCAGAAGGGGCTATTAGCTATACAAATTTACTATTCATACCGGACAAACGTCCCTTTGACTTGTTTACGGCAGAGCGGAGCTCTAAATTAAAACTATATGTAAACAGAGTTTTCATTACGGATAACTGCGAGGAGATACTGCCTAAGTGGCTTAGATTTGTGTATGGGATAATTGATACGCCGGATTTAGACCTTAACGTTAGTCGTGAGATGTTACAGCATAATCCTGCGCTAAAGCGAATATCCAAATCACTAATTAAAAGAATTTTGAATGAGTTAAAAAGAATTAGAGATAAAGAAAGTGATAAGTTTGAATTGTTTTGGAAAGAGTTTGGTCAGGCATTCAAAGAAGGTATTTATGAGGATTCTGAAAATAAAAATAACATTTTAGCGCTAGCCAAATTTTACTCGAGCAAGTCGGAAAGTCCAATATTCTTGTCTGAATATTTGGCACGAATGAAGGAAAACCAAAAAGAAATATTTTATATCTCATCCGACAATATTGAAAGAGCCAAGACAAGTCCTCATTTGGAGGGTTTAAAGTCTAAGGACCTAGAAGTACTATTTTTTGTAGATCCAATAGATACTTTCTGGTTGCAGGTGGCTCAGGAGTATGAGGAGAAATCCTTTGTATCTATAACTAAAGGCTCCCTGGACCTCGAAAAGTTTGATGAGGAAAAAAAAGGTGACAGCAAAGGAAAAAAAAATGAGAGTAAAGGCAAGCGTAAGTTAGATTTTGCTAAACTTATCGAAAAGATAAAAGAGGATTTGGGTGATAACGTGAAGGATGTTCGTCTGTCCACTAAACTTGTAGATAGCCCCAGTTGTCTAGTTGCTGACGAGATAGGGATGGATGTTCAAATGGAAAGGATAATGAAGCTCCATGACAAAGACTTTTCTGGGATGCCACGAATTCTTGAATTGAATGAAAACCACGAATTGCTTATAAAACTGCATAAGCTTCAGTCGGACAACCCTGACACAATTACAGATGCGGCTTTTATGCTGTTGGACCAAGCCAAACTTATGGAGGGACAAATGCCTGCTAATCTTTCTGAGTTTTCAAGGCGTTTGACGTTTTTCATGAGTAAATCTTTAACGTAGTGACTTATGAAAGCTAATTCGAATATTTAACTTTTTTCCTGTCCCTATAAGCCACAATATTTTTTGACCATGTAGTAAAAAAATGTTGACAGATTAACTTGGTGGTATCAAAATTTGGCAAGGTGGGGGCAAATGAATATTCAAAGAGCTTTTTGCGATATAGAACAACTCAAAACTGCTGATTTAGGTACGTTAATGGAACGAGCATCTTTGGTGCGGGATGCTCAGTGGGGTAAAAACATTACTTATTCTCGGAAAGTTTTTGTACCACTTACGAACATGTGTCGCGATACTTGTGGATACTGTACTTTCGTGAAACACCCAAAGTCAAAAGAAGCTTTTCTATTGACCCCCGAGCAGGTTTTAAAGATAGCTCGAGACGGTGAGAGAGAAGGGTGTAAGGAGTTACTGTTTAGCCTTGGTGAAAAACCAGAGCGTCGCTATAAAATTGCTCGAAATGCTTTAAACAGATTGGGTTACCACAGACTGACTGATTATCTCGCAGACATGTGTTCTATGGTTCTAGAAAAAACTTCGCTTTTGCCGCATGTAAACGCTGGCACCTTAGATGATGAGGAAATAAAAAAATTAAAGCTTGTATCGGCCTCGATGGGCATGATGTTAGAAACTTTAAGTCGAAGATTGACTCGAAATGGTGGAGCTCATTTTGCCTGCCCAGATAAAATACCAATTCAGCGCATACGAACAATGGAAAGAATGGGAAGAAACGACGTGCCGTTCACAACTGGGCTGTTGATTGGCATTGGTGAAACGTGGGAAGAGAGGATTGAGGCTCTTCAGACCATTAACACATGTCACAGAAGATTTGGTCATGTGCAGGAGGTAATAATTCAAAATTTTACACCTAAGTCCGATATTTTGATGTCATCTCATCCCGAGCCTACTCGAGATGAGATGTTAAGAGCAATCGCTATTGCGCGTCTTATTTTGGATCCTGAAATAAGTTTGCAGGCCCCCCCGAATCTTAGTGATCGCCACATTGATTATATAGCGGCTGGTATTAACGATTGGGGTGGAATCTCACCAATTACAAAGGACTATATCAACCCTGAAAAAGACTGGCCAGAAATTAGGGCTCTTAATAAATCAACAATAAGTAAAGGGTTTTCTTTAAAAGAAAGATTGACCGTGTATCCAAGGTATCAGAGAGAACCGAAACGATTTCTTAGTGCTCGAGCAATGAATCGAGTGAACGAATTGGCTGGGCAGGATGGGCTAGCAAAGAGACAGGTACATTCAGAGATATGAACATGAGTAATATTTATTTCGATCAAGGAAGCAACCGCAACAGTTGTAGCAAGAAAAAGTCTGTAGATAAAATTTTGGACAAGGCGATTTCTGGACATGACGTAACTGCGGATGAATGTATTCAATTGTTTGAGACGGAAGGACAAGCAGCCACGAGGGTGTTCGAGGCTGCCAATTTTCTTCGAAGCCAAGTTAACGGCAATAAAGTTTCTTTTGTGGTAAATAGGAATATTAACTTCACCAATATCTGCTACATGGGATGTCGATTTTGTGGTTTTGCAAAGCGAATAGAGGATGCCGATGCAGAGTGGTTGCAAATAGAGGAAATAGTTGATCGTGCGAAGGAAGCCTCGAGGCGAGGGGCAACAGAGGTGTGTATTCAGGGTGGCTTGCATCCAAAAATGCGAGGCTTTTATTATCGTGATTTGGTCCGTGCTATAAAAACCGAAATCCCGAACATCCATATACATGCCTTTTCCCCTTTTGAAATTTGGTATGGTTCTTCAAAAACGGGTTTGTCATATGAAGAATTCCTCATGTGTTTAAAAGAGGCGGGTCTCGGTTCAATGCCAGGAACTGCGGCAGAAATTTTGGATACTTCAGTCAGAAAGCAATTAACTAAAAATAAGTTGAGTGCGGCGGAGTGGATTAAAATAATAAAGACCGCGCATTTGTTGGGTATTCGCAGCACCGCTACTATTATGTATGGGCATGTTGATAGGTCAGAGCACTGGGCTAAACACATAGAGCTAATTAGAACTATTCAAAAAGAAACTAGAGGCTTTACCGAATTTGTCCCCCTTAGTTTCGTTCACTCTAATTCTCCCCTTTTTAAAAACAACCCCTCCGTGGTTCGACCTGGCCCATCCATTGATGAAATAAAAAAGATGCATGCTATTTCTAGGATAATGCTCAATGGCTGGGTTAACAATATACAGGTTTCGTGGACAAAATTGGGTCCAAAATTAGCACAGGAGATGTTATATCTTGGCGTTAATGATTTGGGGGGCACTCTTATGAACGAAAGTATATCGCGGTCGGCAGGTGCAAATAATGGTCAAGAGTTAACGCCAGTTGAAATGTCAAAACTTATAAGAATGGCTGGGAAAATACCGGTTCGGAGGAATACTTTGTATGAAAGTCTTGAAGTATACGACGTCCATGAGCCAAATGTTACGGAGCCCTTGGTCAATCGGGAACAAATGGACCCTTTAGCATTCTTAAGAAAAGGTTCCTCCAATAAGCGTGAGGGTCGGTTCGTTCCATGAATGAATCAAAGAAAAATGTTGTTCTATTGGCAGGTGGCATTGGAGGCGCGAAACTCGCTGAGGGACTATCATCCATCGACAGCGTTAGTCTGTCAATTATTGGTAATATAGCAGACGACGACGTTTTCCACGGGTTGTCGGTTTCTCCAGATATAGATACTTTGACTTACACCTTATCTGGTCAAGTTAACCAAACACAAGGTTGGGGAGTCAAAGGCGATCAGTACCGAGCCTTATCAGTGTTGGAGCAACTTGGTGCTAAAACCTGGATGTCATTAGGAGACTCTGATTTTGGTCTTCATATTTACAGAACGGAAAGGCTTAGGAACGGTGATAGACCTTCGCTAATCGCTAAAGATATAGCGGCTTTTTTAGGCGTAAAAGCAGAAATTATTCTACCTACGGACCAAATTGTAAGAACAAAAGTGAAATCCGTTGATGGTTGGATGTCATTCCAAGAGTACTTTGTTGAGAAGAAATGTGTACCCGAGGTACTTGATATTTGTTATGAGGGAATTGAAGACGCAAAACCAACTGATGAGGCTATACGGCACCTCAAATCTGCCGATGCCTTGATTATTGCGCCGTCTAATCCACTTTTAAGTATTGCCCCAATACTTAATATCCGCGGTATAAAGGGCTTAATCTCGGAAAGTAATGCTCCTAAACTGGCAGTTAGTCCACTAATAGCCGGCAAAGCTGTGAAGGGGCCTGCTATTGCCATAATGAACGCCATGGGAATGACCCCAAGCTCGTTGGGAGTAGCAGAATATTATAAAGACTTAGTCGACTTATTTGTAATTGACTCTCGAGATGCAAACCTTTCGGAAGACATAAAATCTTTAGGTCTCAAGGTTGAGATTAGATCGACGCTGATGAAGGATTATAATGATAAAAAGCGTCTTTCAAAAGATCTCATCAGCATTGTTACGTCATATTTGAACTGAGGGAGGCTATATGTCGAATAAAGTACTTATTGTGGTGCCAATGAAGGACCCGACTAAATGTAAAAGTCGATTATCGCCTAGATTGTCAAGTGAGGTGCGTGGGGAATTAGCGTTGAGGCTTTTTAAGCAATCAATTCGAAAAATTAGAGCGGCTACAAAAAAACTTCAGAGTCCAATTGATTTAGCTGTGGTTACAGAGTCCTTGAGAATTCAGGATATCTGTAAGAAAGATAAAATAAAAGTGATAAGATCTGAGGAAGTAGGCTGTACACTATCTTATTATTTGAATGCAGCAGCTGAATGGGCGATTAAGAACAACTATAGTGCAATATGTATACTCCCATCAGATATAGCAAACCCGAAGACCAAAGATTTGGTTTCTTTGCTTGCATGTCCTATTGAAAATAATGAAATGGTAATTTGCCCTGCGAAGGATTTAGGGACGAACGCCTTGCTAATATCCCCGCCGAACGGCATTTCATTCTCGTTTGGAAAAAAGTCTTTCTTAAAGCATTTACGCCTGGCTAAGAAGAAAAAAATAAGACCAGTGGTTTTGCCTTTGGAAAGTATAAGGTTCGACGTGGATGTAATGGAAGACCTAGATGCGCTCCCACTCCAATATAGCCCATTTTTTTTAAAGAGTGCTTCCAATGAGTAGTTCTGTCACTATTCGCCCTCTCTTGGGCTGTCCCGATGTGAAGAATGGAGATAATTTAGCGGAGATATTGCTTAAATGTTTGAAAAGAAATGACATTTCTTTAAAAGATCAAGATATAATATGCGTAGCACAAAAAGTAGTTTCTAAAGCCGAAGGTTGTCTGATCGATCTCAAAAAAGTTGAACCATCTGCTAGAGCTTTGTTTTATTCTAAAAAGTTAAATAAGGATGCTCGAAAGATAGAGCTTATTCTACAGGAGAGCACAAGAATTGTGAAATATTTTAAACATGATGATCGGACCGAGGGAACATTGATTTGCAAGCATAAATTAGGTTTTATTTCGGCTAATGCAGGAGTTGACGAATCAAATATCGAAGGGGAAGATGTAGCTTTAGTACTGCCTAAAGACCCTGATTCCAGTGCCGAAGCGATCAGGGCGTACTTAAAACAAAGATGTGGGGTAAAAATAGGAATAGTGATAACGGATACGTTTGGCAGACCTTGGAGGGTTGGACAGGTGAATGTTGCAATTGGATTAGCAGGCGTTCCAGCTACCGTGAAGGAGAGAGGAAAGTTCGATGCTTATGGTCGAGTCTTGTCAGTGACAGAACCCGCTTTTTGTGATGAGATATCTGCGGCCTCTGGACTTGTTGTGAGCAAACGCCAAAAGACTCCATTTGTCCTTTTTCGAGGCGTAGATTGGAGTGAAGGAAATCATACAGCCTTTGATATAATTAGAGAAACTAAGGAGGATATGTTTTTATGATAATTAGCATATTAGGTGGAACTGGGCCGCAAGGACAAGGATTAGCTCTTCGTTTTGCAAGGGCAGGATATACAGTTTTTCTTGGTTCCCGTGACGAAGTAAAAAGCTCCTCCGTTGCGAGAGACCTTAATCTAAAATTAGGAGGGAAATCTCCCGAAATAGTAGGGCTGTCTAATATTGACGCTGTAAAGAGAGCAAAGGAAATAGTGATATTGTCTGTACCGTGGTCAGGGCACGCTGACACTCTGCATAGCATTAAAGCTGAATTGGGAGGAAAAATTTTAGTTGATATTGTCGTCCCATTGGCGGAGAATGATCCAAAAAAGGTGGATATGCCGCCTGAGGGATCTGCTACAGAGGCGGCTCAATCCATACTTGGTTCAGCCATACCCGTCGTTGGCGCTTTCCATAATGTGTCGGCAGCGATCTTGAATGATTTGGAGTCAAAAATTAACTGTGATGTTTTGGTTTGTGGTAATAGTCTTGAGGCGAGAAAAAAGATAATTGATCTGATAAAAAAATTGGGTGTGGCTGCCTACAACTCGGGAGACGCAACAGCAGCGCGCTGTATTGAGGCTATCACGCCAATTTTAATTAGAATAAATATTTCCAAAGTAGTACCGTTCTCACACGCGGGAATAAAAATTTGGCCACCAGACAAAACAGATAAAGTCAATTATTAGTGCTGTCCCAGAAAAGGAGAAAACGATGGAATTTGCAATTTGTTTTAAAGGATTTATGGAACACAACCGAATGAAAGCAGTAGTGCGACAGGCCGAAAATGCGGGATTCACGCATTGTTGGTTTTATGATAGTCATATTTTGTGGCGTGAAAGCTTCATACCGATGGCTATGTGTATGGAACACACCAGCAAAATAAAATTCGGACCCTGCGTAACGAATCCGAATACCAGAGACTGGTCACTAGCGGCTTCCCTATTTGGTTCACTACTAAAGCAATCTGGAGGACGTTTTGAGATAGGTGTGGGTAGAGGAGATAGCGCGGTTAGAGTTATGGGAAAAAAGCCGGCGCCTCTTGCGCGGCTTGAAGAATTTACACATGTGGTAAAGGCATTAGTTCGGGGTGAAGAAGCACATTATGGCGACTGTCCCGCACCTGTAAAGTTCACTTGGGCGGATGGATATGAGTTGCCAGTTTGGATTGCAGCTTATGGTCCAAAAGCGCTTTCTTCAGCTGGAAGGGTTGGTGATGGGTTGATTTTGCAAATAGGAGAACCAACGATCGTAAAATGGTTGTCAGATCAAGCGAAAGCGGCAGGCATTGAAGCAGGCAGAGATATGTCGGCTTACAAAGTGATGTGTGCGGCTCCAGCTTATACAGGTCCTGTTGATGCCGCAATTGAGCAGGTAAGATGGTTTCCTGCAATGGTTGGCAACCATGTCGCTGATATAGTGGAAAGATACGGGTCAGATACCGATAAAGTTCCCGAAAGCCTAACTTCCTACATTAAGAATAGACGTGGTTACGATTATTCGAAACATGGTCAGAGTGATAATCCTTACTTAGATTTTATTACTGATGACGTTATAAAAAGCTTTTGTGTTTTGGGCTCTCCTGAGGAACATATAGAGAAGCTTAAGGAGCTAGAGAAAGCTGGCGTAACACAATTTAATATTTATCTAGACAGCGGAAACGAGGAAAAAATTATAGCAGATTACGGTGAAAAGATAATTCCAACATTTAATTAGGTACTAAGCTAAAGGGTTTCTATGTAGCTAATTACGGTGATGGTAAAAAGTTTATATATTTTGGAAACTTAGTGTGTGCTTTAGCAGGAGAAGAAATTGGAAAAAATAAGTACCCAGAAAGAATGGATTTCACGAGCCCAAGAGGTGTTCCCAGCTGGAGGTTTTGGTAATTTTGATCCGTCCGTCTTTATAAAGGAAGGAAGAGGTTCCAGGATCTGGGACGAAAATGGTAATGAATACGTTGACTTTTTGATAGGGTCGGGTCCCATGCTTTTGGGTCATGGTCATCCTGAGGTGCTCGAGGCGATTTTGGATCAAATACCTATTGGGATGACTTTTTTTACTAATAATTCAGCTGGTGTCGAATTAGCAGAAGAGATTTGTCGAGCAGTGACTTGCGCAGAGCAAGTACGTTACGTTACGTCTGGTAGTGAGGCAGATATGTATGCAATTAGATTAGCGAGGGCTTTTACTGGAAAAAGTAAAATTCTAAAATTTGAGGGTGGCTATCATGGTATGTGCTCTGAAGCACAAATGAGCCTTGCCCCGAAACATTTAGCGAATTTTCCTCAAGCCGTGCCCGACAGCGCCGGAATTCCAAATTCTGTCGAAAGTGACGTTCAAATTGCCCCATTTAATGATAATGACTTTCTTCGGTCTTTTCTCGGTGAGCATGGCAATAATCTGGCTGCAATAATTTTGGAGCCTTTACAGCGCCAAATTCCACCAGAGCCAGGATTTTTGGAGACTGTGAGGGACTTGTGCTCGAAGCACAACATAATATTAATATTCGATGAAATTGTGACAGGTTTTCGATTGGCATATGGCGGAGCGCAGGAGTACTACAATGTTGTTCCTGATATCTGCACGTTAGGAAAGATAATTGGCGGTGGGTTCCCATTGGCAGCCGTGGTCGGTCGGAAAGAAATCATGCAGCATTTTGATAAATCAAAGGTTGGAGATGACAGGTTTTTGATGCAGTTAGGGACCTTATCTGGTAACCCCGTGGCTGCTGTTGCAGGATTAAAGACATTAGAAGTATTGAGACGAGAGAATTCTTTCAATAAAATGCAGCGCGACGGTAAGCGTATCATGAAAATCTTTGATAAGTATTTGGCCAATTTAGGTGTGCCCTATCAATTATTGGGACACCCAACATTATTTGATTTTGTTTTTCGAGAAGAGAAAGTACTCAATTACAGGGACTTTCTAGATTCTGACTCAATACAATATAATAAATTTAATGATTGTCTTCGACAGAACCGTTTGTTCAAAGCCCCAGGAAAGACCTATATCTCAGCTGTTTTATCTGAAGAAGATATTGACCTAACAGAGGTTGCTATATCAAACTCTGTCAAGGAACTTGTTTGATGTTAGGGGAATTGTCAAAAGGCTACGTTTATTTGTCTAAACACAAATTGACCTGTGGATCTTACCATTCGTAATTTTACTTGGTTGGAGTATGTTTTTTGGAACGCATTTGTGTAAATCAAATTTGGAGATATCCAATTAAGAGTCTCGGTGCCGAAAAGGTCGAAACCGTGTTTCTACGGGAAGGCAGAACATTTCCCGGGGATAGAGTTTGGGCGCTAACTTATGAAAATAGTAGGTTTGATTCTAAAAACCCGGTTTGGGCACCGTGCCAGGTATTCTTGAGAGGTTCGATTGCACCCCTATTCGCTGCCGTAAGTGCAAGCACTGATTATAAGACCGGATTCATCAAATTCAGTCACCCGCATCTAGAAGAAATTAGTTTAAATTTGGATGAGGAGTCGGATCGCGAACGCTTTGTTAGTTGGGTCCGACCAATTTGTCCGCAAAATGCCCCGCGGCCAAGCCGCTTATGTAAAGTAGAGGATAGAGGTATGACGGATACCGATTACCCCTCTATTTCGGTCAATTCTATAGAGTCTTTGGTTGATTTATCGGAGAAAACAGGAGTTCATTTAAACCCTCGACGATTTAGAGGTAATTTATGGTTGACGGGTTTAACTCCGTGGCAGGAGCTCTCCTTGATAGGAAAAAAAATTAAGATCGGAACTTCTTGTCTCCAAGTAGTGGAACCGATAGTGAGATGTAATCTCACGAAAACTAATGAAAAGACGGGCGAGCGTGACGTTGATACTTTATCGGCTTTGGAGAAGAATTATGGCCATAAGAATTTCGGGGTTTACTGTCAAGTTTTGAGAAGTGGCGAAGTTTCTGCAAATGACCTTGTTGATATAGGAGATAATTAGGTTTGGTAATTTTGTTGAGACAGTTGGGAAAAAATCTTCGGTATTACTTGGCACTTCTAGAGGAGGGAGTTTCGTATTATCTGATTTTCAAATGGCATTTTGTTCTAATTGCTGGTGTGATTGCAATCTTTCCAACCATATTAAGTACGTGGCTGTTGATGAAGTTTGGCCTGATAGGTCTTGCCTATGGCAAATTATTTTTTATGTTCTGGTGTGTTTCGTTGGCAACTCTAGTGTATGACTGCAAGCTTCCTAACGAGTACCTTACTAGGGCCAAAGAGAAATTGAAGAGTCTATAGAACAAATTTTGTGCTTTTGAGTTCTTTTATAATAAGAATCTCTATCAAGCTAGGGACTTTAAAGATCTTTACTTTCGAAAAAAAGGAATCAAAAATACTATGCATGCACAAAAAAAGAAAACACTTCCGACCATAGCCCAAAGGTTTCCAACACTCGAGACAATAAATGCGAGCGACGAAATTATGAACAAGATCCATCCAATTAAGTTTATTGTCTGGTTTCTAACACGCAAGTTCTAAGTCAATCTCCATAGTAGAAAACATCTTTTGGAGGCCTGAAGCGGAATCGAACCGCTGTTGACGGATTTGCAATCCGTTGCATCACCACTCTGCCATCAGGCCCTGTGGGCTTTAATAACACTTTGATTATAATTTACAAGAAGAGTCGATCATCCCATATTTACCGAAAGAAAAAGTCTCGGTCTCCTCATTGTGACTGTGCAAAGCGTTTTTTTTTCTGTATACGTGTAGAAAGAAATTTTTGGGATATATTTATGTCGAGATATCATGGGTAATACGGAATTTAAAAACGCCAGGATCGCTATGGTAGACGGACAAATAAGGCCGGCAGATGTGACGCACTACAACATAATCGAAACGATGTTGGCAGTTCCTCGGGAAGTGTATTTCCCAGAAAAATTAAAAAGTGTTGCGTATTTGGGAGATCATATAAGGATTGGTCACCAGAGATATTGTATCGAACCGAGGTTACTTGCAAAAATGCTAAATTTGATTAACGTGCGAAAGGACGAATTGGTAATGGATATTGGATCGGGTTTTGGATATTCGTCCTCCATTTTGTCTAATCTTGCACAAGCCATTGTAATGGTAGAACAGCCCGAATTTTCTGTGGAAGCAGAAAAACTCTTGGTCGATCAGTCAATTGATAATGTTATTGTTAAAAGTGGAGAACTTTGTGATGGAGCGGTTGAGTATGGACCTTACGACGTGGTTCTAATCCAAGGAGGGGTAAATACTGTCCCGGAAGAATTAATTAAGCAAATAAAACCTGGTGGTAGGATTGCTGCTATTTTTGTAAATGAAATGATCGGAGAATGTCGCATAGGGTTAAAAAAAGGATCGGATATTTACTGGCGTTTTGGGTTCAATGCTATTGCGCCTGTGCTTCCAGGTTTTTTCCATAAAAAGCCTTTTAAACTATAAATTCGCAATTTCGATGTGAGGAGAAATAATGTTAAAAAGAAAATTCATTGCGAGGTTTTTAATTACCATCCTTGTTACATGTCTTTGTAAAGGGGCGATTGCAACCGATCTCCAGGAAGTGCTTAGTTTAACATTATCGACTAATAATCAACTCAAGGTATCCAGAATAAACTTAGAAGGGCAATTGGAGGTCACAAAACAAATTGTTTCGCAAAAAGAGCCAATTGTTTCAGCGAATATTTCTAATAGCAATAGTTGGGATTTGAATGAAAACAACGACCAAGATACGTTTTCAGCAGATTTGGCAGCAGCATATACGCTTTATGATGGTAACAAATTGAACCACACTATAAAAGCGGAAAGGTACCGAATTGGAATTTTGAAGGAAAATTTACGTGAGCTCGAACAAAAGGTTTTACTGGACGCAATACTCGCTTATTTAAACGTTTTGAGAGATTTAAGGTTGGTAGAGCTTAGTGAGAAAAATGTTAGTGTTCTTCAGCAGCAACTTGATGCAACGTCTAGTCGCTTCAGCTTGGGTGAACTTACACGTACAGACGTAGCATATGCTACAGCCGCTCTTGAGTCGGCAAAGAGCGTGCTTTCCGCAAGAAAAGGCGCCCTATACTTGTCACAAAGTGCTTTCCAAGCGGTTGTTGGCATTCCTCCTGATGGTCTGACCGAGCAAATATATATTCCAACTTTGCCCAAGACCCTTGACGAGGCGAAAGAAATTGCTTTCACAAATAACCCAAAAATAAACGCTGGCGTTATCGAGGAAAAAAGATTTCGTGCTCTTTTAGAGGTTGCCAAGGCTAAGAGCCAACCAACGATTAGTTTGTCTTCAAATATTTCGACCGGGCATACCTCTTCTAACGGAGGTCGTTCGGCGCTTGGGCTGAGATTATCGGGTTCTTTACCTATTTATTCTGGTGGCGCACTCAAAAGTGGTGAACGTGAAGCCTCTGCAGCTTTGGAGGCTGCAATTACAAAGTCTTTGCTAGACCGCATTAGTATTTCGCAGTCCGTTATCTCGTCTTGGTCCAATTTACAAGTGTCTGCGGCTGTAATAAGTGCGAGGAAAAGGGAAGTCGAGGCATCTGAGTTAGCTTATCTAGGCACAATTGAAGAGGCGAGATTGGGCTCAAGGACGATTTTGGATGTTTTGAATGCTGAACAAGCACTTATGAATACAAGAACTGAACTAGCTACGGCTGAAAGCGACAGTCTAGCTGCAGGATTTCAGCTTTTAATGGCTATTGGAAAACTTGATCAAAAAACATTAGGAATAGCGCAGTGAGTAATGCAGAATTAATCTAAACTGGAGCGTTAGTTTTTGTAGATTAGATTATTTATTAGACGTTTAAAGTGGAGTTTTCAGAGAGAATCCAGAGGAAAACTAAATGAAAACAGGGCAGAAAAAAAAGGAAACTGTGACTGGTTCGCCTGCGGGAGAAATATTGGAAAAGGTAGGCGCTTCGGTCAAAAGAGAAACGTCAAAGCGGTCCATGTTAGAGTCAAAGTCGATGAGTTCAGCGGTTCTTTTAGATAAAACTTTGTTGGTTAAGGCGGGTAGTCGTAAGCTGGATTCAACTATGTCTGAGGAGCAAGCCACTCTAAAATCCCTTGTTCAAAGCTTGGTTAAACTAGAAATTAATAAGCTTTTAAAGAGTAAACAAAAATAATTTATCTATCGGTTGTGTTCGCTTTTTTGATGAAAGACCACATTCTATTTGAAGTAAAAGGTATGTTAACCAGAGGGCAATAATAATGGTTATGGATAAAAATTTTAATCCCAGAAAGAGGGAACACGGTATTTTTGAAAAATGGGAGAAGAATAGTGCGTTCAGGGCTGGTGCTAACGCAAAACCGAACGCTGAAAGCTATTGTATTATGATTCCTCCTCCTAATGTCACGGGGAGCCTTCATATGGGGCATGCATTCAACAATACTATCCAAGATATACTGGTTCGGTGGCACAGAATGCGGGGTTTCGACACCTTGTGGCAGCCAGGCCAAGACCATGCTGGTATAGCGACTCAAATGGTGGTCGAACGTAAGTTAGCTGATAATTCAGAACCCAGCCGCGAAGAGTTAGGACGAGAGGCTTTCTTAAGGAAAGTTTGGGAATGGAAGGAACAATCTGGTGATACTATTGTAAACCAACTTAAAAGGTTGGGAGCCTCATGCGATTGGGATCGAAATAGATTTACAATGGACCCCGGTTTTCATTCTGTGGTTTTGAGGGCTTTTGTGCAGCTTTATGATATGGGGTGTATATATAAGGGTAAAAGACTAGTTAATTGGGATCCAATGCTCGAGACGGCTATTTCTGATCTTGAGGTGGAGCAAGTGCAAGAGAAAGGCAAATTATGGCGTTTTCGATACAAACTGTCCGAGGGACGCACCTATGACTTTCCTATTGATTTCGATGAAAGTGGAAAGCCTACCAAGTTTGAGAAACGGGACTATGTTGTAGTTGCAACGACTCGGCCCGAAACCATGCTCGGAGACTCTGGCGTCGCTGTAAATCCAAATGATGCTCGATACAGAGCAATTATTGGAGCGGAGTTGGAGTTGCCCTTGGTTAACAGGCTCATACCTATTGTAGCAGATGAGCACGCCGACCCAAAAAAAGGAACGGGTGCCGTTAAAATCACGCCAGCGCACGATTTTAATGATTGGGAGGTTGGCAAAAGACATAATCTTGAGGTTATTAATATTTTCGATAGAAAGGCAAAGATAGAGATAAAAGGTAATGATATTTTTCTAAATGGGTGTCAGCCAAACGACTTTGTTTTCTCCTTGCATGGGCTTGATAGGTATGAAGCTCGTAAGAAGATCGTCGCTGCAGCGGAGGGAGGAATGTGGCTTGACGGAATAGACGACGAGATTCACGCGGTTCCTTATGGGGATCGATCAAATGTGCCGATCGAACCTTTGTTAACCAACCAGTGGTTTGTAGACACAAAAAAAATTGTAGGTCCTGCTCTTGATGCCGTCCAGACTGGAAGAACAAAGATTTTACCTGAGCAGTACTCAAAAATATACTTTAATTGGTTAGAAAATATTGAACCTTGGTGTGTCTCGAGACAACTTTGGTGGGGACATCAGATACCCGTTTGGTATGATGAAGATGGCAATGAATATTGCGCGGAAACAGAAAAGCGAGCTAGAGAAATGGCGGGAGGCAAGCCCATTTATCGTGATCCCGATGTTCTTGACACTTGGTTTTCTTCAGCTTTGTGGCCGATTGGAACACTTGGTTGGCCTGATAGAACACCAGAGCTAAGTAGATATTATCCAACTAGCGTTTTAGTAACAGGGTTCGATATTATTTTCTTTTGGGTAGCCAGAATGATGATGATGCAACTCGCTTTGATTAAGGAAGCACCCTTCCACACAGTTTATGTGCATGCCCTAGTTCGTGATGAGAGGGGTAAAAAAATGTCCAAGTCAAAAGGTAACGTTTTAGATCCAATCGACTTGATTGATGAATTTGGAGCTGACGCCGTTCGTTTTACCCTTACGGCAATGGCGGTGATGGGTAGAGATCTCAGACTTTCGACAAATCGAGTCGCTGGATATAGAAATTTTGGTACAAAGCTGTGGAACGCCGCGCGCTACGCCGAACTTAATAATTGTGGGTTTGAAGAGAGCTATAAGCCTGAATTAGTGAAGATTACGGTAAACAGATGGATTGTTGGAGAAACTGCTAGATTTAAAGAAGCGTTTGACAGTGCATTGCATTCTTATCGATTTAATGATGCTGCGCAATTAGCCTATAACCATATTTGGAAAAAATTTTGTGATTGGTACGTCGAGTTTTCAAAACCCTTATTAAACGGAAAAGACCTTGACGCTAAGTCTGAAACGAAACAAACAATGTCGTGGGCTCTTGATCAGTGTTTGATACTTCTGCATCCAATAATGCCTTTCATAACCGAGGAGCTTTGGGCTAATGCTCCTAAGAGAAAAAATATGTTAATTCATCAGGATTGGCCTGAATATACATCCAAAAATCTTGAAAACAAGGCCGCAGATAAGGAAATAGGGTGGATTATTGATTTGATAGAACAAATTAGGTCATTAAGAGTAGATCTTGGCGTGAAAGCTAGTGCTAAGATAGTTCTTTATAAAGTGGATCTAGACAAAACTTACGATAGCTTGCTTGCGCAGAACTCTGAACTTGTAAAAAGTCTTGCTCGCCTTTCCGCAATAAAAGTTACGAAATCATTTATTAAAGGGTCTGTTTTCATAACAGTGGAGGGAGGAGAGTTTGCCCTAAAAGTTGCAGAGTTTTTAGATATTAATCAGGAAAAACAGCGTCTCAACAAAGCGATTAGCAAAATTAAGGCAGAAGAGAGCTTATTAAAGGGTAAATTGTCGAATCAAAAATTTCTTTCTAATGCTCCAGCTCACTTGATTGAAGAGTCAAAACGTAGGATTACCGAACTTTCGGAAGAAAAAATTAAACTTAATGTTGGGCTTAAAAGGCTGGCCGAGTTAGATTAAATGTAGGTGTAAATGCTAAAATATCCTAAATTAATTGCTGATTTACCATCTTCCGTGCCGTTTGTAGGCCCTGAGTCTCAGGAGAGATCTCGCTCCACCAAGTTTAAAACCAGAATCGGAGCGAATGAAAACGTCTTTGGCCCTTCGCCCCAAGTTATTGAAGCAATGAGGGGGGCAGCGGCAGATATTTGGATGTATGGAGATCCTGAAAATTATGATTTAAAGTTAGCTCTGTCAAAACATCATAATGTAAATATAGATAATATTGTGGTGGGAGAGGGTATAGATGGTTTATTAGGCTATCTCTGTCGATTGCTGGTTCAGCCAGGAACTAACGTAGTGACATCAAAAGGCGCATACCCTACCTTTAATTATCACGTGAAAGGTTTTGGAGGGATTCTTAATTTTGTAGATTATAACGAAGATTTTGAAGATATAGACGGACTACTTCGAGAGGCAAGAAAGACGAACGCAGCGATTATTTATGTTGCTAATCCAGACAATCCGATGGGCACTTGGCACGATAAAAACGCCATTGAATATCTGATTAAAAATTTACCTGCGCGAACTCTACTTTGCCTTGATGAAGCATACAGTGAATTTGCTCCGGCTGATCAAATCCTCCAATTCTCCCCAATAAATCCGAAAGTTATAAGATTTCGAACATTTTCAAAGGCTTATGGTATGGCTGGCGCTCGCGTTGGTTATGCTATTGCTACGTCAAGTCTTATAAAAGCATTTGATAAAATTAGAAACCATTTTGGAGTAAATTTGATTGCTCAGCAAGCGGCTCTTGCCGCCCTTAGAGATCAAAGGTATTTTAAGAAAGTTTTGAAGTTGGTCGAGCATTCTAAAATCGAGATAGAGCGCATAGCTAATTCTCTTTCCTTAAAACCAATCCCATCCTTTGCGAATTTTGTTAGTATTGATTGCGGCAGGGACGAAAAATTCGCTCGCCAAGTTTTGGAGGGACTTATTACTCGAAACATTTTTGTGAGGATGCCTTTTTTCCCACCGCAGAATAGATGCATTCGTATCTCAGCCGGAAAACCGGAGGACCTACAGCATTTTGAGGATGCAATTTCAAAGGTGCTTAGAGAGTTAGATCAGAAGTAGATTATCCGGAGATAATAGTTTGGGAAGCTTTTTCAGAGCCTCCAGCTTTGTGTGGAATATTGCATACAACCAGACCGAGTTCGATAGTTGAAATAATGCCTTGAATCATAAATGGGTTCAGATGTCCCATGTGTGCTATCCTGCATACAGACTTGCCGTGTAAAAATTTTTCTTCCGCGAAACCGAGTGGAGGACCTAGCTCTAGTCCAGTGTTATTTTTGAGCCAACTTCTTAACTCGGACAGATCGTAGCCGTCAGCCCTCAAAGTTGTAACCGATCTAGAACGGTGTTTCTCCTGCGGTACATTTAGGGTTATAGGCCCTTCTTTTGACCAATGCTCGACGGCGGCCCATACAGATTTAGCCAATATCTCGTGGCGCTGAAAAATATTGTCTCTACCTTCCTCTAGTATCATATCTAAAGCTTCTCTTTGCCCATAGAGGTGGTGAGTGGGCGCAGTGCCGAAAAAACGTTGATAAAAAACAGTTGGGTTAATGCGAGGTTTCCAATCCCAATATGGGGAAACATTTTGTTTTTTTTGGGACTCGGCCAAGGCCCGTTCGCCAACAAAGCAGTAACTGAGTCCGGGGGGGGTCATTAGTCCCTTCTGGCATGCTGTCAGTAATACGTCTACACCCCAGTCGTCCATTTCTATACGATCACAAGCGAAGCAAGCTATGCTGTCAACTATCAGCATAGCATTGTGACCATTATCAGATATTGTTTTTTTTATTTCTTTTATATCATTTAAAACCGAACTCGAAGTATCCGCTTGAACACATAGAACACCTTTAACAGAACCCGAAGTGTCATTTCTAAGTAGTTCACTCAAGTTATCAAGATTGAGCGGTTTGTGAAAGCCAAAGTCTAATAGCGTAACGTTTAATTGAAGTTTTTGTGCTAACGAAGCCCATTCCAATCCAAAAACACCATTTGAAATTACCACGATCCTTTCTCCTCTAGAGAAAAGGTTAACCAGAGAAGCTTCCCATACGCCATGTCCATTGGCTATATAAATTACTACCTCACCAGTCGTGCTAGCAAATTTAGCCAAGTCACTGAGAATACTCTCCGTAATGTCCGTAATCTCTTTTTCATAAATGTTGGGAGCTGGTCGATGCATCGCGTTTAACACGCGTTCAGGAATTATCGAAGGACCTGGCGTTGCTAAGTGACTTCTACCTCTGGATAGTGACATTTTTTCAGTCCATTGTTATTGCTATTTTCTATTGCCTCTATTAATTAAGCATTTATTAGTCTAGGTATCTGGTATATAAAAAAACTGAAATAAGTAAAACCTTTGAAAAACCTAAAGCAGAAATTTCACCACTTCGAAAAGGCTTGGCGTGAGTCTTTCTCGGCAGGTTTAGAGACAACAAGCCTTAGGAAGTCTGCTCACAAGCACGCGTATTGGGTTGATCACGAAATCTTAAGGCAATTCTATCATAATGATCATGAAATTTACAAGAATGTTTTCCGGTCGAATCAACCATCTCCTCGACGAATAAAAAAATGGAATGAGCGAGGAATAAGAACCATAATTAATTTTCGTGGTGAGTCGAACCAAGGAGCATATCTCTTAGAGAAGGAAGCATGCGAAAAATATAATGTGGAATTGATTAATTTTAGGCTTTTTGCGACCAAACTAGTTGAGCCAGAGGTAATACTAGAGTTAGAGAAGATATTTAAAGCAGTGAAATCTCCATTTTTAATGCATTGTAAATCAGGCTCGGATCGAGCAGGTCTTGGCTCGGCTCTTTATTTAATTTATATCCTTCGGGCACCGATTGAAATAGCGCAGAGACAACTCTCCATTAAATTTCTTCATTTGGGTGGTTGGACTGCAGGGATACTAGATTATATGTTGATGCAGTACAGACTTGCGTACGCTTCTTCGAAAATTGGTTTTAAAGATTGGGTAGTGAATGAATATGACCCTAAGGAGCTCACTAGAGGCTTTGAAGCATTTAGAAAGAACAATCACTTTTTAAAAATACCGCGTTGAACATTTGTCTTATGGAAAGTGTTAAGGAAAAAACAATCGATATAACTACGGGCACTCAGTTGTCACTTTTAAAGTGGTTCTGGCGACAATACTTGCAAAGATTTCTTACCCTACTTTTGTTAGCCTTGATTTTTATGACTATAGAGGGCTCTATGATTGGCCTTTTGTCCTATTCTGTGAAATCATTATTTGATGACGTATTATTTGCCGAGTCACTGCAAAACATTTATTTGGTAGGCGTTGTAATCTTTTCCATTTTTTCTGTCAGAGCCTTAAGTGGTTTAATTCAGCGTCTGCTAGTTGCGAGTGTTGCTCAAAAAGTAGCCAAAAACCTTCAATCAGACCTCGTAAGCCATCTTTTAAGCCTCGATATGGAGTTTTTTTTCAAGAATGCGCCAGGTTTATTAATAGAACGAGTACGAGTGGACACGCAAAAGATTGTGGAAATGGGTGCCACGGTTGTTATGACCTTGGGTCGAGATGGCGTATCATTATTTTCGCTTGTCGCTGTGGCTGTTTATATAGACTGGAAATGGGCTTTGATAGCATTCATCGGAGCACCTCTGCTAATTTTTCCAGTGTTAATTCTACAGAATTGGATCAGAAAAATTGCGTTGAGAAGTAGGAATGCTGATGCGGATAATACTACTAGATTGGATGAAATTTTTCATGGGGTGAAATCCATCAAGCTGAATGAAATGGAGAAAATTGAGTGGAAGAGGCTTGACGCTATTCTCAATCGTGCGCGAAGATTGAAGTATAAAATGGAAAGCGGTATGTCTGGGATGCCAGCATTAATAGATTTAGTCGCTGCGTTTGGATTTCTTGCGGTCATGATATTTGGTGCTAGTGAGATCGTTTCAGGCGAAAAGAGTGTCGGGGAGTTTATGAGTTTTTTTACTGCCATGGCGTTGTTATTCGAACCATTGAGAAGGTTGAGTAATATTTCCGGATCTGCTCAGGTCGCAATCGCTAGTATAGACAAGGTTCACGTTATTTTTAATGAGGTTCCCAAAATCGTAAATTCAAATGTGGCGATATCGGTAGCTGGCCTGTCTAAAACACTCGACATTAAATTTCAGGATGTATCCTGTTCCTACGGGGCCCAAGAGGTGCTAAGTGGAATAAACCTGCATTGCGAACCAGGTAAAATAACAGCAATTGTCGGAGCGTCTGGTGCAGGTAAAACGACGCTCATAAACATGATACCGAGATTGATAGATCCCACTAAAGGTAAGCTATTAATAGGAGATGTCGATGTTAGGTTAATCAATCTTCGCGAGCTTAGGAGTCTCATTTCGATAGTAAGTCAGGAGAACAGTTTGTTTGATGATACAGTTCTCGCAAATATAGTAATGGGCCAAAGTTCGTACTCTCAGAGCAAACTTGAGGAAGTACTTGCGGACTCATTTGTTTCTGAGTTTCTTTCGAATTTAGATGAAGGTCTGAATTATAGAGTAGGACCGAGAGGAGAACATCTGTCTGGTGGACAAAGACAACGAGTGCTGATTGCTCGAGCCCTTCTTAGAGATAAACCTATTCTGATTTTGGATGAGCCAACTTCGGCTCTAGACTCGAAATCGGAAAAAATGGTAGAGGCTGCGCTGAGAAGGTTATCAGCAGGGCGAACTACAATAGTTGTTGCTCATAGGATTTCCACTATAGTAAATGCCGAGAAGATATCGGTTTTGAAGTCGGGACAAATTGTAGAGCATGGAACACATCAGGATTTGCTGCTACGAGGTAATTACTATCCAGAGCTGGTGAAATCGCAATTAATAGAAAAAAACGGTAGCAAATAAGAATTATAATTTTAGATTTTTACAGGAGGAACTTTTTTGGATCAGTCTGATACATTTTTGGTTCCAGATCGACAGATAATTGAACTGCAAGGACCAGATGCAAAAAAATTTCTTCAAGGTTTGGTAACTAACGACATTGGTGACGGTGAAAGATCACTCAGGTATGCGGCTATGCTTAACCCACAAGGAAAATATTTATTTGATTTTTTTATTATCTCGGTTTCACCTAGTCGATTTTTAATAGATATCTCAAGCAGCATTTCTGATGCTTTTATTAGAAAACTAAAAATCTACAAGCTACGCTCTGATTTAACAATCAATCTGCTTTGCAGTGATGTTTTGGTTGGATTCTGCGGGACTCCTAGTAAGGCCCTGAGGGACCCACGATCACCTGAAATGGGATGGAGAAGATATCTCCTTGAAGGCGAAAAGAGTTCTCAATATGACTTATTGAATCAAAACTTTTATGATGATTTAAGGGTTAATCTGATGATACCTGAAACTGGTATAGAGCTCATCCAAGAAAAGACTTATATTTTGGAAGCTGGATTTGAAAGATTAAACGGTGTTAGCTTTTCAAAAGGTTGTTATGTTGGGCAGGAAGTTACCGCAAGAATGAAGCACAAGGCAGACCTTCAAAAGGGATTGGCTAAGGTTCGGATACTGGGGGAGTTGGTCACTTCAGATTTGTCGATAATTGCTGGCCAAAAGGCTGTTGGGCACCTGCTTACCCGATCAAATGACCTTGCAATAGCCTATTTGAGGTTTAAGTTCTGTGGACAAATACTCTTTTGTGGAAATACAAAAATTGAAATTTTGGAGAGATTCTAATTAACGCCTAATTAGTCCTGCGAAGTTTTCAAAAATGAAGTTGTTTGCACAAATGATATCGCCAGATTTCAGTGGATTTTGGTTGGTGTCAAGCGCTTCGACAAGTGCTCCTGCTTCCTTTGCAATAAGAATTCCAGCAGCTATATCCCATGCTTGTAGCCCCCTTTCCCAATATCCATCAAATCGCCCAGCTGCCACATAAACCAAGTCTAATGCTGCGGCACCATTTCGGCGTATTCCAGCACATTTCGGCATTAAACGTGTTACCTCTTGGATTGTTTCGTCAAGTCCAGGTTTATCTGCGAAAGGCATCCCAGTTGCAAAAAGCATTTCGATCATATTTTTTCGATCAGATACTCTCAATCGCCTATCATTTAACCAAGCTCCTTGACCTTTTTCGGCTGTAAACATTTCATCTTTTATTGGATCATAAACTACAGCAGCAATCATTTCTTTCTTATATTCGAGTCCGATTGAGATTGCCCAATGCGGTATGCCATGTAAAAAATTAGTTGTACCATCCAAAGGGTCGACAATCCATTTGCGAGTCGGGTCTTTACCAAATTTTTCATCACTTTCTTCTGCGAGCCAACCATAATTTGGTCTGGCTCCGGAAAGTGCTTCGTAAATAATCTTTTCAGATTTAATATCCGCTTTCGAAACAAAATCACCGGCAGCTTTCGACGAAACTTGTAGGTTTTCTACCTCGCCAAAGTCTCTTAAAAGTCCCCGTGCTGCAATCCGAGCGGTTTTCATCATTATATTTAAGTTCGCGCTAGTCTTAAACATAGTTTTTTCAGTTCTATTCTCTTTCTACGTAGTCCAGTGTCTCGGTAGAAATAATAATTCGTTCATTTTTCTCAATAAAAGGAGGTACATTTATCCGAAGATCATTGTCTAATAATGCCGGCTTAAAGCTGTTAGATGCAGTCTGCCCCTTTACTACTGGCTCAGTTTCGACAACCACGCAAGACACTTTATCGGGTAATGTGATATTTAGTGCTTCAGAATTGTAATACTCTATTTGGACTGTGAGACCCTCCCTTAGACAAGGTCTCTTCTTTCCTAACATATCAACTGGCAGTTCAGTTTGCTCAAAGGTTTCTAAATCCATAAAAACGAGAGCACCGCCAGATTCATATAAAAACTGCTGTTCCCTTTGTTCTAGTCTTATTTTTTCTACCTTATCTGCTGACCTAAATCTCTCATTAAGTTTTGAACCATTTCGGAGATTTCTTAATTCAACTTGTGCGAACGCTCCCCCCTTTCCGGGTTTCACATGTGAGACCTTAACAACTAACCAAAGACCCTGGTTGTGTTCTAAAACGTTGTTTGGCCGTATTTCATTTCCATTGATTTTTGGCATTGTAGTCCTCTCTAGTGGTATTACCGATCATTCAGCCCTTCTTTCACCGATTTTCATCAAACCTCTCGAGACAATTTCCTGGTGGGACTTTTCTAGCGACAACCAGGCAAGGTTAATTAAGCTATCTATCTGTTCCCTCGATATCATTAAGGGTGGCGAAATAATCATTTTATCTCCCACATGTCGCATTATTAATCCATTATCAATACAAATTTCGCGGGTTATCAATCCAACAGTACCTTCTGGTGCTTCAAATGAAGCACGACTATCGGGATCGGGTGACAGCTCCAGGGCTCCCAGCATACCAAAAACTCTAGCTTGTCCTACCATTGGGTGCTGTGAAAGCTCTTGCCACCTAGATGCAAGATACGGTCCTGTATCTTTTTCTACTTTTGTTATCAACCCTTCTTTTTCAATAACCCGAAGATTTTCTAGAGCGACCGCAGCCGCGACGGGATGTCCCGAGTAAGTATAACCGTGACAAAACTCTCCGCCAAAGTCCTCTAGAACTGAGGCAATCTTGTCTGAAACAATACTTCCCCCGATGGGTTGATAACCTGATGATAAACCCTTAGCCACCGTCATTAAATCTGGCTGGATCTTGAAACTATCACTTCCAAACCATTTTCCAGTTCTTCCAAACCCACATATCACTTCGTCTGCGATTAATAAAACACCATACTCTTTGCAAATGCGTGATACCTCAGGCCAATAGCTTTTTGGAGGAATTATTACGCCTCCAGCGCCCTGAATAGGCTCGGCTATGAATGCAGCAATTCTATCAACACCGATACTACAGATTTTTTCCTCTAATTCCTTTGCCCGAGTTCTACCGAACTCCTCCTCGGACAACTCGCCAGCTTCTCCGTACCAGTAGGGCTGGTTAACGTGTAGGATGTCTGGTATCGGCATTCCACCTTGCACATGCATAGAATGCATTCCACCTAAGCTTGCCGAACCCATCGACGATCCATGATATGCATTTTTTCTTGAAAGAATTATGTTTTTGTCTGGTTTACCTAGACTACTCCAATAATGACGAACCAGACGGATATTGGTATCATTCGCTTCTGAGCCGGAAGAGCAGAAAAAAACTTTGTTTAAATTTGGGGGGGTCAATGAGGCTAACTTTTCGGATAACCTTATGGCAGGAGGGTGAGTTGTGCCAAAGAAGGTGTTGTAGTAGGCTAAATTACTCATTTGTTTTTGTGCGACCTCTGCTAATTCATGGCGACCGTATCCAATATTTACGCACCAGAGACCTGACATTGCATCTAAATACTTGTTACCTTCATTATCAAAAAGAAAAATGCCATCCCCACGAACAATAACTTTTGCCCCGACTTTATTTAAATAAGCTGTATCAGTAAAAGGGTGTATATGATGTCGCGCATCGATTGCTTGGAGTTCTCTTGTTGAAACCAAGTTTTCCAGATTGTTCATGTAGCCCCCAATCAATAAAAGCTATTTCAATTACTTTGCAACTGTATCTTTGATGGTACCGATGCCCCGGCTCGAACGGGGGACCCCTAGATCCACAATCTAGTGCTCTAACCAACTGAGCTACATCGGCACTCACAATACGGATACGGTATCTGAGGTCTGAACTCAAGGTTAAAAGTTTCGAAAGAATCTGCAGTGGTTGAAATATTCTTTTGACACTACTATTACTAGAAATCTTAACTGTTTATTTCTAACTGATTGGAAAGGGGATTTTAGAGATGAGAGAAATTGACTTTGCGTACCTACCCATAATAGGACGTGGCGAGCAAGTTCATATAATCTGTGCGATGCACGACATTAAACTAAATATGCTTCATTCTACTCCCATGGGTAATGATTTCCAGCTCAATACGGACGCTTTGTTTGGAACAGTTCCGTGGATGAAGGATAAAGCAAACGGTCTCGTGTTGAACGACTCAATGGCAATTGTGCAATATTTAGTGAATGAATATAAAGGTCAGCTAACACCTAAATCTAATTCGGCTGCAGCATCAATTGCCAATCTCTGGGCATGGAGCAATGATTATTATTCATTCGTTCTTTCGCCCTTGCACGATATTATTACGGGTCATAGTGAGATTTTTTGGAGGAATTTGAGGCTCACGGATAGTCTTGCTGAGGGAGGCAAGTCGGTTGCCCTTAAAAATTTAAAGTTGTTGCACGAAAAAAGAGTAAGCTTTTTAGAAAAACACTTGGCAAGTCTAGGAAGTAATAATTTTATGGTAGGAGGGGTATGTTCTTATTCAGATATCTTCCTTTACACGTGCGTTAGAGCAGTCCAACGGTGTGCAGGATTCGGTGAATTTAGGGAGCTTTTTGATACTGATCCCTTTGAAGGTAAAAATAACATATTAGCTGTGTGCCAGGCAGTAGAGGATATAGAGGAAGTTTCGAAGACCGTCGGAACGAAATTTGTTGACTGTCCAATATAGTCGGGGGACACTTCTATCTTTAGGTGACCTCTAAAACAATTTATAGAAATGGGTCAATCGTAAGTTTTTTTTTAGAAAATGCTTAGTTTGATTGTTCGATTTATAAGTATTGAACCAACCATTAACATTCTGATGCGATAAGGAGTGGCTATACCCGCGCCAGAGCCTTAAATTTTGCTTTTAACCGCAAGTCTCTGAAAACTGTTCGGCAAACTATTTAGTAGGAAGAATAATAAATGAACATAAACAAACAAAGTCAGATAACCGCCGATCTACAGATAGGTCCTACAACATTGGGAATGGTAAGGTTTTTTATATATAGCACCGATGCTGAGGTGGCCTTAGATTTCACTCCTGACGAAGCGGATGAAATAGCTGAGGAGATCCAAGTAGCGTCGAAGAAAGCCCGCTCAATCACTGAAAAAGAGAACTCGCAATAGAAAATAAGAGTATATTTAGTCTTAGATTTTTACTTTCATAGTAAAAATTTTTGTAATATCCTGTTTTCGGTGGTTCTGGGGTTTTCGTACAAGACCTACATCCTAGTGGCCTTAAGTTCTTGAAAGGGAGCTGGCTCTGTTTTCGGTTGTGGCCTTGATTATCCGGCACCCACCTGGTTTTCCAGGCTCTCAAGGATTAGAACTCTTTACGGTTCTTCCGGTCCCACCGTTAGTTTTTTAAGCTAGGGTATATTTTGTCACCTCATTCAAACAAGATCACTGTACGACAAGTTGCTCGTAAAGCGCGGCAGCATTTACATTCGAAGGGCTCTAAGAGTGCTGCACAAAAGTTACAGACATTCCTCCTCGATTTTCTTCAATCTAAACCACAAATTAAAGTAGTGGCAGGATATATGCCTATAAATACGGAGATAAATGTTCTACCGGCATTGGAATCACTAAGCTCCATTGGAATCACTCTCTGCTTGCCAGTGGTTTTAGAAATTAACCATCCTCTTAAATTCAAGTATTGGGACTCAAGATCCGAGCTAGTAACTGGAAAGTTTGGGATTAGAGTGCCTAGAGATGGAGAATTCATAGAGCCCGATTTAATTCTTTGTCCGCTTTTAAGCTATGATATAGTTGGCAATAGACTTGGTTATGGTGGCGGATTTTACGATAGGACCATCGGGAAGCTTTCTGCTGAAAGGAACATTTTGGTATTTGGCTGTGCTTATGCAGGACAGTTGTCTTGTGAGCCACTTCCAGTCGATAATTGGGACTGTAAAGTAGATGGCGTCTTAACTGAAGAAGGCATAAGATTTTTTGGTTGAAGGCTGATGCACCTTGAAATTACGCTTATTACGGGCTAATGCCCTTTTATGAATATATTATTTCTTGGTGACATAGTTGGCCGAAGCGGTAGAACCGCGTTAAACAACCAGTTGAAGAGACTCCGAAATGAGTGGAGAGTAGATTTTGTAATAGCGAATGCTGAAAACGCTACTGGTGGAGCTGGTTTGAATATAGAACATGCGAAATTAATTTTCTCAGCTGGGGTTGATTGTATAACTTTGGGAGACCATGCATTCGATCATCGAGAAATGATTGCATTTTCTGAACAAGACACCCGAATAATTAGACCTCTGAATTTTGCAAATGTTGCCCCTGGGCATGGACGCCGAATATTTAATACTGACTCTGGCAAGAGAGTGCTGGTCCTTCAGGTTCTCGGACAAGTATTTATGAAAAACAATTTCTCCGATCCATTTCAAGCGGTAAAAGCTGCGTTAAATGGTATTACACTGAGTAAAAATATTGATGCAATAGTGTTGGATGTGCATGCGGAAGCAACATCGGAGAAAATGGCGCTTGCGCATTGGTGTGATGGTAGAGTAACCTTAGTCGTCGGAACACATACGCATATTCCGACATCTGATCTTCAAATTTTAGATAAAGGGACCGCGTTCCAGTCTGACGCTGGGATGTGCGGTGACTATAATAGTGTTATCGGAATGGACAAGCTAGAACCAATTTCTCGGTTTGTTACCGGAATGAGAAGTGGTCGCTTCTCTCCAGCAAAGGGTGAGGCCACTTTGTGCGGAGTCCTATTAGAAGTTTCGGCTACTGGACACGCTAATCGAGCTGTGTCTATCCGGAGCGGTGGAAAATTAGGACAATCATCTCCGCACTGGTTCAGGTGAGTAAAGGCTTCAGTAAAGAATAAAAGTTAGATAACTCTTGCCCATTTAAGATAGTTTTTTATATAAGTCTTGTAACAATTTCCAGGAGGATCTATGGCTGGTCATTCGAAATGGGCTAATATTCAACATCGCAAGGGTAGGCAAGATGCTGTGCGATCAAAATTGTTTTCGAAGATAGCAAAGGAGATAACAGTTGCGGCAAAAATGGGAGACTCCGATCCAGACAAAAACCCTAGACTGAGGCTTGCCATCAAAGACGCAAAGTCCAATTCAGTACCAAAGGATGTCATAGATAGAGCGATCAAAAAAAGTGATTTGTCAGCATCTGAAAATTACGATGAAATTCGCTACGAGGGGTATGGAATCGGGGGCGTTGCAATAATAGTTGAGACTTTGACAGATAACAAAAATAGAACTGCATCCACCGTTAGATCAATCTTTAGTAAATTTGGTGGCAACTTAGGTGAAACAGGATCCGTATCTTTTATGTTCGATCGAGTTGGTTTAATTACTTATCCACTCACTGTCTCAGACTCTGAAACGGTTTTAGAGGCTGCTATCGAAGCTGGGGCAGAAGATGTGGACAACGAAGGTGAGGAACACGTTATTTTTTGTTCGGACTCAGATTTAAACTATGTATCTTCAGAGTTAGAAAAAACCCTTGGTGAGTCCTCTACAGCGAGGCTTATCTGGAAGCCGAAGACGATTGCCAGGGTAAATCGAGAAACTGCGGAAAGACTAATTAAATTGGTTTATGCGTTAGAAGACGACGATGATGTGCAGACTGTGACCACAAATTTCGAGGAGGAAGTCGGGTAAACAGACAGCCATTGGAGTGAAGTAACCTCAAATGCTTGACTGGACTTGGTTTGAATCGAACATTTTATGTAATTAGCTAATCACATTTCTCCAATTCCATCTTAAATTGGTCAAAAAACTTTTTTGCCATACTTTTGGCGAAGCCATCAATAAGTCTGGCTCCTAGCTGAGCTATCTTCCCACCAACTTTCGCTTCAACTTCGTACGATAATTTTGTACCTTCCGCTATATCATGTAATTTAACCCGCGCAAGACCTTTTGCAAAGCCTGCAGCACCTCCTTTACCTTCGCCGCTAATTACGTAACTTTCGCTTTCTCTTACCTCAGACAATGTTACCTTACCCGTAAATGTTGCTTTCACAGGGCCAATCTTCTGATTTACCGTAGCATCAAACCCGTTTTGGTAATCCCCAGAGAGGTCGGTGCACCCAGGTATACAAACTCTAAGTATGGTAGGATCATTAAGAGCATCCCATACCCTTTTCCTGTTGGATTTAATTACTATATTATCCCGTAAGTTCACAATTTACCTCAAAGTCGCTAATTTTCAACTTATAACATAAAAGTTTTAGTAAGGGGTGTTTGTTTATCGCACAAACTGAGTATAAATGTAATTCTTATTTGGTATCGCATTTTTGACCTTTGTTTGTTAAGATGTGACAATAATCTATAATATGTATTTCGTAGAGAGCTTAAATGAAAGATATACTAGATGAACTTAAGTTGCGTCGCGAACAGGCGAAGTTGGGCGGCGGAGAAAAGAGGATTGATGCTCAGCATGAAAAAGGCAAACTAACCGCTAGGGAGAGACTTGAAATACTGCTGGACCAAGACTCTTTCGAAGAATTTGATATGTTTGTCGCTCATCGGTGTGTTGACTTTGGAATGGCAAATCAAAAATACCCTGGGGATGGAGTGGTTACCGGTTGGGGTACCATAAACGGTCGCCAGGTATACGTATTCAGCCAGGACTTTACTGTTTTGGGAGGTTCGTTATCAGAGACCCATGCTATAAAAATATGCAAAATTATGGATATGGCTATGCAAAACGGCGCCCCCATAATTGGTTTGAATGACAGTGGTGGTGCGAGAATTCAGGAAGGAGTCGCTTCTCTCGCTGGTTATGCCGAGGTTTTTCAGAGGAACATACTAGCCTCCGGGGTTGTTCCACAGGTAAGCGTTGTTATGGGGCCTTGTGCTGGAGGCGCCGTTTATTCCCCCGCCATGACAGATTTCATATTTATGGTTAAAGACAGCAGTTACATGTTTGTTACAGGTCCTGAAGTAGTGAAGACTGTGACAAATGAAGTCGTTTCGGCAGAGGATTTAGGTGGAGCGGGGACCCATACCAGTAAGTCTTCAATTGCTGATCTAGCTTTTGACAATGACATCAGTGCTCTTAAGGAGATAAGGCGTTTTTTTGATTTTTTACCCTTGAGTAATCGTGAAAAGCCTCCCCAAGTTCGGTGCGATGATAGCTTGGAGAGAATTGAGCCGAGCCTTGACACTTTAATACCTGATAATCCAAACAAACCGTATGACATGCACGAACTGATTCAAAAAGTTGCGGACAATGGAGATTTTTTTGAGTTGCAGGAGGAATTTGCCAAGAATATTCTTATAGGATTTATTCGGCTAAACGGTTCTACCGTTGGTGTCGTTGCCAATCAACCTATGGTTTTGGCAGGTTGCTTAGATATTGATAGCTCACGGAAGGCTGCACGATTTGTTCGATTTTGTGATGCTTTTGAAATTCCTCTGCTGACTTTTGTAGATGTCCCAGGGTTCTTGCCGGGTACATCTCAGGAGTATGGAGGCATAATAAAACATGGTGCAAAGCTCTTGTTTGCTTTTGGAGAAGCCACTGTACCCAAAGTAACAGTAATTACTAGAAAAGCATACGGCGGTGCCTATGATGTGATGTCCTCAAAACATCTCAGAGGTGATTTCAATTATGCATGGCCCACTGCAGAGATCGCGGTGATGGGAGCGAAGGGAGCGGTAGAAATTATTTATAAATCCGAATTAGGAAATAAAGAAAAAATTGATAATTATACAAAATCTTATGAAGAGCGATTTGCGACTCCCTTTGTGGCTGCTGAGAAAGGCTTTATTGATGAAGTCATAATGCCGAGGAGCACCCGAAAACGTGTGATACGAGCTTTCTCTAGCTTGAAAAAGAAAAATATTTCCAATCCTTGGAAGAAACACGATAATATCCCTTTGTAGGCGCTCGTAGATGCAAAAGTATAATGGGTTTCCCTCTAGAATGTCAGGTACAGATTACCAATTTAAGATACGGCGTGCTAACCCAAAAGGAGCGACAAAGCTAGTCAGACGGGATCGATATCGAGATCGACGGCAATCAGATTTAGCTGCAGATCGTGAGTTTTTAAGAAATATTATAGAGTATTTTGGAGAGAAGAAGTTTCAGCGGGGTTGTCTTGATGCTGGCCGACTTTCATGGCTTTTGGGTAGAGAGATTGTTCCAGCTTCAGATCCTTTTGACCCAAATTGTTATGAAGCGATGCTTCGAGTGGATTTAAATGAGGCAAAACTTTCTTTTCCGGAGATTTTTGTATTATAATCATTGACTAGTTGCACTAGGCTGCTTTACGGGACTATGAAAATAAAAATATAAATATGTTTAATAAGATTTTAATAGCAAATCGAGGTGAAATCGCTTGCCGAATAATTCGTTCAGCAAAAAAAATGGGGATTCGGACGGTTGCAGTTTTCTCCGAGGCTGACAAAAATGCTCAACATGTTTTGGATGCGGATGAAGCGGCCTATATAGGATTGGCTCCTGCAAGTGACTCCTATCTATCAATAGATAAAATCATTGAGGCTTGTAAGAAACACGATGTTGATGCAGTACATCCAGGGTATGGCTTTCTGTCTGAGAAAGGGAATTTTAGTGAGGCGCTGGAGAAAGAAAATATCACATTCATAGGTCCCCCCAAGGATGCAATAAACGCAATGGGCGACAAAATAACATCAAAAAAAGTTGCAGAGTCCGCAGGAGTATCCACGATACCAGGACACGTCGGTGTCATAGATAGTCTCATAGAGGGAGAGAAAATAGCTGATAGCATTGGATACCCTGTCATGATCAAGGCATCCGCTGGTGGAGGTGGTAAAGGCATGCGGGTTGCTCGAAATGCGTCGGAGCTAAAAGAGAATTTTAGCTTAGCTAAAAGTGAAGCCTTGAAAAGCTTTGATGATGATCGAGTTTTTATAGAGAAATTTATTTCGAACCCACGACATATAGAAATCCAAATTCTTGGAGATGTGTATGGGAACTATGTTTATTTGGGTGAGCGTGAATGTTCTATCCAGCGTAGAAACCAGAAGGTTTTTGAAGAAGCTCCAAGTCCGTTCTTGAAGAGTGTAGTAAGAGAAAGAATGGGGGAGCAAGCGATCTTATTATGCAAAGCCGTTGGGTACTATTCTGCAGGCACCGTTGAGTTTGTAGTGGATAGAGATCAAAATTTTTATTTTCTGGAAATGAACACTCGACTCCAAGTCGAGCATCCGGTGACAGAACTTGTGTTCGGGGTAGACCTTGTAGAGGAAATGATAAGATTGGCAGCGCGGGAGAAGCTTCCCTTTAAACAGGAAGATCTGAAACCACGAGGGTGGGCACTTGAGAGTAGAGTCTATGCGGAGGATCCTTCAAAGAAATTTCTTCCATCAGTGGGCCGGTTAACAAAATATAAACCGCCAGATAATTCTGTTAGTGAGGACTGCATTATTAGAAATGATACTGGAGTTTTCGAAGGTTCTGAAATTTCTATTTATTACGATCCAATGATTGCTAAATTATGTACTTGGGGTCCCGATCGTAATACCGCACTCATAGCAATGAGATATGCGCTTGACAGCTTCGTTATCGAAGGTATAGCACACAATTTGAGTTTCTTATCTGCTCTGGCGGATAACCAGAATATAATTTCAGGGGAGTTTAATACCAATTTTCTGGAAAAGGAGTATAAAAATTGTTTTTCTCCACTCGATCTGCCAGATAATCTTAGACTACAATTTGCAATAATTGCTGTTTGCGTGTCAAAGCTTTGTCAGTCTGAGTTCGTAGAGCCCGAATTGAGTGTCTTTCACGGAAACCAGCCAAAATCTGATCTTATTGTTTCTATCGGAGAAAGTCACTTTAAGTTGAGTGCTAAGCGTTACGCTACCGAGTTTGTAGTGATGGACGAAAAAAATAGAGAGTGGACGGTAAATATAGATTGGAATAGGAACACAAGTATTGCACGTTCTTCAATCAATGGCGAGGAACGCGTCTCTAAAATTAAAAGGGAAGGGGATAACTTATTAATTAATTATAGAGGCTTTAAGTCTAGTGCGAAAGTTCAAACCTTAAGAGAAGCTGAGCTTAGAAATTTTTTGATTCAGAGAGAACCAGAGGACGTATCAAAGTTGTTGCTTTGCCCAATGCCGGGCTTGCTGATTTCGCTTAATGTATCAGTTGGCGATAAGGTAACTGCTGGTCAGCCACTATGTATAATTGAAGCAATGAAAATGGAGAATGTTTTACGTGCCGAAAAAAATGGGATAATCAGAAAGATTAATTTTAAAGCGGGTTTAACTCTTAACGTTAACGATGTTATTATCGAATATGAGTAGAATTAAAGCAAGGTTAAATTATGGGTGATGACGAGTTAAAGAAGTGGGAAAATTTAGCGCGCAAAGAGCTGAAAACTAGGCCGATTGATGACTTGATTTGGAGGACTCCGGAGGGGATAGAGGTAAAGCCGCTTTACACCAAACACGACTTAAGAGGGCTCAATCATACGGAGTCGCTTCCTGGCTTCTCCCCCTACGTCCGGGGGCCCAAGGCTACTATGTATCCCGGTCGTAAGTGGACTATCAGACAGTATGCCGGATTTTCTACTGCGGAAGAGAGTAATAGATTCTATAAGAGAAACCTTGCCTCTGGACAGAAGGGAATTTCCGTTGCCTTTGATTTGGCAACACATCGAGGCTATGATAGTGATCACCCTAGGGTTGAGGGCGATGTTGGAAAGGCCGGCGTGGCAATTGACAGTGTTGAGGATATGAAAGTTCTTTTTAATGGTATTCCTCTAGACGGCATGTCGGTGTCAATGACCATGAACGGTGCAGTCATACCAATTCTTGCAAACTTTATAGTTACTGGGGAAGAACAAGGTGTTAATCGAAGAGAACTAACAGGAACGATCCAGAACGATATACTTAAGGAGTTCATGGTGAGAAATACCTACATCTACCCTCCTGAACCCTCGATGAAAATTGTTTCTGATATAATTGGCTTTACCAGCTCTGAGATGCCAAAATTCAATTCAATATCTATATCTGGTTATCATATGCAAGAGGCCGGCGCCAACTTGGTTCAAGAACTGGCATTTACCCTCTCAGACGGTAAGGAATATGTAAAGTCTGCCATATCGGCTGGATTAGATGTGGATAAATTCGCTGGTCGTCTTTCGTTCTTTTTTGCCATTGGGATGAACTTCTTTATGGAGGTTGCGAAGCTACGAGCGGCTAGGATTCTTTGGGCAAGAATAATGAAAGATTTTGCACCCAAAAATGCAACTTCATCGATTTTAAGAACTCACTGTCAAACTTCGGGTGTTAGCCTGCAGCAGCAAGACCCTTACAATAATATAGTGAGAACAGCATATGAGGCAATGTCAGCTGTTCTAGGTGGCACTCAGAGTCTTCACACGAATGCACTTGATGAAGCAATGGGTCTGCCGACTGAATTTTCGGCGCGTATTGCTCGCAATACGCAGATCATTCTACAAGAAGAAACCGGTGTCACGAAAGTCGTTGATCCGCTAGCAGGAAGTTACTATGTGGAAAGTCTTACAAATGAACTAGTGAACAAGGCGTGGGATTTAATATTAGAAATTGATAGTTTGGGTGGTATGACTAAAGCAGTACAGTCGGGAATGCCAAAAATGAGGATAGAGGAGTCTGCTGCTCTGCGTCAGGCAGCTGTGGATAAGGGCGAAGAAGTTATCGTTGGGGTTAATAAATATCAGCCCGAAACTGAGGAGCCTGTTGATATATTGGATGTAGATGATAACAAAGTTAGGGAAAAGCAAATTCAAAGACTCGCTGATCTAAAAAATAGTAGAAACCAAAAAGATTGTGAAGAAGCTCTTGAGCGACTAAAGATAGTCGCTCAAGATGAAAGCGGAAATCTTTTAGAGGCTGCTATAGAAGCCGCCAAGAAGAGAGCAACTGTCGGAGAAATATCGTTTGCGATGGAACAGATTTTTGGTCGACACCGCGCGAAGGTCACAGTTTTGTCTGGGGTGTATGGTTCAGAGAATGGAAGTGACGAGACATTTAAAGCTGTTCAAAAAGATATTGGAGACTTTGCTGAACGTGAAGGAAGACGACCAAGGCTTTTGGTAGTAAAAATGGGGCAAGATGGTCATGACAGAGGCGCTAAAGTAATTGCTACCGCATTTGCTGATGTTGGTTTTGATGTCGATGTAGGACCACTTTTCCAGACTCCGACTGAAGCTGCAAGAGATGCGGTAGACAATGATGTTCATGTAATCGGTCTCTCAAGTCAAGCGGCAGGACATAGAACTTTAGCTCCCAAACTAATACAAGAGTTAGCAAAGTTAAATGCCACAGAAATATTAGTAATTTGTGGAGGTGTCATACCGTCAAGAGATCACAATTTGTTATATAAAGCCGGGGTGAGTGCCATATTCGGCCCTGGCACAAATATTCCTGAGGCGGCAAGAGAAGTACTAAGTCTAATCGAGCGAGGAAAGAGAACAAAAAAGGTTTTAAATAAATGAACTACAATGAGGTTGATTAAAATGAGCAGAAAAGCAAGTGGCAGTTCAAGACAGGCGGCCTTGGATTACCACCAATATCCGAGACCCGGAAAATTAGAAATACGAGCTACCAAACCTTTGGCTAATCAGCGGGATTTGTCTTTAGCATATTCTCCTGGCGTGGCAGAGGCCTGTCTCGAAATCAGAGAGAATTCTGGTAATGCATCCAAGTATACTTCGAAATCGAATTTAGTGGCAGTTGTTTCTAATGGTTCTGCGGTACTGGGTTTAGGTGATATTGGTGCATTAGCTGCAAAACCCGTGATGGAAGGAAAGGCAGTATTATTTAAGAAATTTGCGAACATTGATTGCTTTGATATTGAAGTAAATGAGAAAAACCCTAAAAAACTCGCGGAAATAGTTACCGCCTTGGAACCTTCGTTTGGAGCCGTGAATCTGGAAGATATCAAGGCTCCAGACTGCTTTTTGGTAGAGAAAATTTGTAAAGATAATATGAATATTCCTGTATTTCATGATGATCAGCATGGTACTGCGATTGTTGTGGGTGCCGCGGTTGTGAACGCTTTGCGAATTTGCAAGAAAAAGAGCTCTGACATAAAAATCGTCGCTGTTGGGGGCGGTGCTGCTGGTATAGCTTGTCTTAACATGCTTTTAAACCTCGGCTGTAAAAAGAGTAATATTTGGCTTTTTGATAGATCTGGTTTGATAACGAAAGAAAGAAGTAACCTTGACATTCATAAAAAAAGTTTTGCGCAACCTTCTGATTTTCAGAGCCTCGCTGATTGTCTTACTGATGCGGATTTGTTTTTGGGGCTTTCTGGTCCAGGAGTTTTAACTGCCGAGCTAGTGAAAAAAATGAATAAGCAGCCAATAATATTAGCTCTTGCCAATCCTGAGCCCGAGATTCGTCCAGAGGATGCCAGGTTGGTAGCCAGTGATGCAATAATTGCGACTGGTAGATCAGATTACCCTAACCAAGTAAATAATGTCCTCTGTTTCCCTTTTATTTTTCGGGGAGCTCTCGACGTTGGCGCTACTCGAATAAATGAGGAAATGAAGGTGGCTTGTGTTGAAGCGATTGCTGAGTTGGCTAGACTTCACTCTACTGCTGAAGCTGCCGCAGCTTACAAGGATGAAAGCTTAAAGTTTGGTCCCGATTACGTAATTCCTAAACCTTTTGATCCCCGGTTACTTCCCGTTGTAGCAACTGCTGTCGCTAGAGCCGCCATAGAATCGGGAGTTGCAACTCGTCCAATAAAAGACCTTGATGAATACCGGCAACATTTAGAGAGCTCCGTCCACAAGACTTCAATCTTGATGAGACCAGTTTTTAGTGCTGCAAAAACCGCGTCGCGGCGCATCGTCTTCTCCGAGGGAGAAGATGAGCGAGTGCTAAGGGCAGCTTTGGCAATGATTGAAGAGACAAGTGACGTGCCGATTCTAATTGGTCGACCTACTGTGGTATCCAGTAGGATTGAAAAATATGGGCTTCCGCTTTCGATAGATAAGGATTTAGAGCTTGTAAATCCGGAAAACGACGAGCGTTTTCGCGAATATTGGGAATCCTATCACGCTATCATGCAAAGAAGAGGTGTAACGCCAGCATTGGCCCGCTCTGTAATGCGTACAAATACCACAGCAATAGCGTCGATTATGGTGAATAGAAATGAAGCAGATAGCCTAATCTGCGGTACTTATGGACAATACCTATGGCATTTAAAGTATATTACAAATGTCTTAGCTAACTCTGATTTAAGTCCCAAAGGCGCTCTTTCCTTGATGATTCTCGAAAATGGACCGTTGTTTATAGCTGATACTCAAATTCATGCGGAGCCTTCAGCTGAGCAGTTGTCAGAAATTACAATAGCGGCAGCGCGGCACACGCGAAGATTCGGTATAGATCCGAAAGTTGCTCTGTGTTCGCATTCGCAATTCGGTAATTTAGATAGTAGCTCTGGTTTACGAATGCGTGAAGCTTTAGAGATCCTAGATAGTAGAAATAGAGACTTCCTTTACGAAGGGGAAATGCATTCAGATGCCGCTTTGGATGCAGAATTGAGGTCACGTATTCTACCGAACTCTAGGTTTGATGGCTCTGCTAATGTGTTAGTTTTTTCTAATACAGATGCGGCTAGTGGTGTTCGTAATATTCTTAAGATGTGCGCTAGCGGAATCGAAGTAGGTCCGATTTTGATGGGGATGGGCAATAAAGCCCATATAGTCACGCCATCGATAACCGCGCGTGGTCTGCTAAATATTGCCACTCTTGCTGGCACACCGGTAAAGGAATATGGTTAACGTTAAATTAACGATTTAAGACGCCTACAGAAAAAGGAAGTCTGCAATGAACTATGCACAAATTTATAATTCGTGGAAGAACTCTCCTGATGATTTTTGGATGGCTGCCGCGAAAACTGTGGATTGGGAAACATTCCCTACAAAAGCTTTAAACGATGCTAACCCTCCCTTTTTTAGTTGGTTTGACGATGGAGTGGCGAACACTTGTCATAACGCTTTGGATAGGCATGTAAATAAAGGCTTAGGCAATAAGACGGCAATAATATACGATAGTCCAGTGACGGGACAAAAGTACAATATTTCTTTCTCAACTCTTCTGGAAAAGGTTTCAAAACTTGGGGCTGCACTACTTACAAGGGGTATCTCAAAAGGTGATCGCGTAATCATTTATATGCCAATGATTCCTGAGGCACTGGTTGCTATGCTTGCTTGCGCAAGGATTGGGGCTATACATTCGGTGGTATTTGGTGGGTTCGCTGCAAATGAATTAGCGGTTCGAATAGATGACTGTAGGCCTAGAGCTATCATCGCTGGATCCTGCGGGATAGAACCTTCCAAGATTGTCGCCTATAAGCCTCTTTTGGACGAAGCAATAGAAATTGCTCAGCATAACCCCGATTTTTGCGTTATATTGCAAAGAGAAAATGCTGTAGCCGATTTAATAAAGGGTAGAGACCATGAATGGGAGGAGTTCCAAAAGGATGCAGGGCTCTGCGAATGTATTCCCGTTCCAGCTTCGCATCCTTTGTATATACTGTACACCTCTGGAACCACTGGGCAACCCAAGGGAGTGGTAAGGCCAACTGGTGGTCATATGGTAAGCTTAATATGGACAATGAAAAATCTTTATGGTGTTGAGCCTGATGAAGTTTTTTGGGCGGCTTCCGATGTTGGTTGGGTAGTTGGTCATTCATATATTTGTTATGCCCCTTTATTGAATTCAAATACGACGGTATTGTTTGAGGGTAAGCCTGTCGATACGCCAGACGCTGGTACTTTTTGGAGGATAATCGAGGAGCATAAAGTAAGTTGTCTTTTCACGGCACCAACAGCTTTCAGAGCAATCAAAAGAGTTGATCCAGATGGGGAATATATAGAGGCATATGATACTTCTAGTTTAAATTCCTTATTTCTCGCTGGCGAACGAGCCGATCCCGATACAGTAGTATGGGCTCAAGATAAACTGCAGGTACCGGTCATTGATCATTGGTGGCAAACTGAGACAGGGTTTGGAATGGTAGGAAATCCAATTGGAATAGAAAACTTGCCAGTTAAGATTGGATCCCCGTCTGTGCCAATGCCTGGTTATGAGATTTGTATATTAGGAGAAAATGGCGAGACGCTTGAGCCTGGCGAGCTTGGTTCTATTGCAGTGAAATTGCCGCTTCCACCAGGAGCGCTAAGTACATTGTGGAATGCGGATGATCGATTTCTATCAGCATATATGAGTACCTTCCCTGGGTATTATCAGACTGGAGATGCTGGATTGATCGATCAGGACGGTTATGTGTATATTATGGCTCGGACAGACGATGTAATTAACGTGGCGGGACATCGGCTTTCCACAGGGGCAATGGAAGAAGTTTTGGCTAGCCACCCAGATGTTGCAGAGTGCGCTGTAGTAGGGGTTTTGGATGATTTAAAGGGGCAACTTCCGTTTGGGTTAGTCTGTTTGAATTCTGGAGTTAATAAAGCTCATGAGACTATTGCAAAGGAAGTAATTGTTCTTGTACGAGAGAAAATTGGGCCGGTTGCGGCATTCAAATTGGTAGCGGTTGTAGAGCGTTTGCCCAAAACAAGGTCAGGCAAAATATTGAGGTCTACAATAGCAAAAATTGCGAATGGTGAAAATTTTAAGGCTCCCGCGACAATAGACGATCCAGAAATATTGAATGAAATAAAGGAGGTCCTGCATTCAATTGGGTACCCAAAGCACGCCTGATTTATGTCATTTGGGTCGAAATAAGATTGTTCACGTAGATGGGTGATGAGATGGATTTATTTAATTTAGCTGGTTTGGTTATGAAAAACGCATACACGCCCTATTCAAATTTTAAAGTTGGGGTGGCTATCCTATCGACAACTGGAAATCTCTATAAGGGTTGCAACGTTGAAAACGCGGCGTACCCTCAGGGCCTTTGTGCAGAGTCTGGAGCGATATCTGCTATGATAGCAGGTGGTTGTTTCAAAATAAGAGAGATTTTGATCCGATCCGACGCAAAGAAACTAATCGTACCGTGCGGGGGTTGCAGACAAAAAATTAGAGAATTTTCATATAAAGAAACTATAGTTCATCTTGCCGACTCGACGGGTATAAAAAAGACTTTATCATTTGAAAAACTTCTACCGTTCTCTTTTGATAATAGTTATTTAGAGAATAAAGGTAAGAGGTCAAGTTGAGACTTATCGGTGTTAACAGTCTTTACAGGAGCAAAGAGGGCCGTAATGTTAGCACAAGAATTAATTAGAAAAAAACGAGACGGTTTAAGTTTAACTAGTAGTGAACTTGACTGGTTTGTTAAGCGCCTTACGTCCGGCTACATATCGGAGGGACAGGCTGCCGCCTTTGCAATGGCGACTTATTTTAACGGTATGAGTTTAGAAGAGAGAGTTGCCTTTACAATGAGTATGCGTGATAGTGGAGAAGTCATAGACTGGCAATCTACTGGTCCAATTATTGACAAACACTCTACAGGAGGCATTGGTGACAACGTATCATTATTGTTGGCTCCGGCACTTGCTGCATGCGGTGGATATGTGCCAATGGTTTCGGGTAGGGGATTGGGACACACGGGTGGGACCTTAGACAAATTTGACTCAATCCCTGGCTATAATACCCAACCAGATTTAGATACTTTTAAAAGAGCGGTAAAAAGCACCGGTTGTGCAATTGTTGGGCAAACTCCAAAAGTAGCTCCCGCAGATAAAATTCTGTATTCGATTCGTGATGTTACGGCTACCGTGGAGTCAATAGATCTTATAACCGCCTCTATACTTTCCAAAAAGCTCTCTGCAAACTTAGACGCATTAGTGCTTGATATAAAATGTGGGAACGGAGCTTTCATGACATCACACAGAGACGCTAAAACATTAGCGGAATCTCTGGTGAGCGTTTCAAATTTACTGGGCTGTAAAACGATTGCGTTATTGACTGATATGAATGAGCCTCTTGCTTCAAGCGTAGGAAATTCACTCGAGGTGATGAATGCAGTAGAGTTTTTGTCAGGAAAGAAGAGAGACCAACGACTCTTCAACGTAGTTTGTAGTTTGGGGGCTGAGCTTTTGGTCTTAATGGATTTAGTGGAAAATAGATCTTCGGGGTTTGCAAAGATAAAGAATTCATTTGATTCAGGTTCTTCTGCAGAGATATTTTCTAAAATGATTGCTGTACTGGGAGGACCATCTAATTTTCTTGATAAAGCTTCTTCTATTTTGCCAAGGGCAACAATTGTTGAGGATGTTTATGCTCCTCAGTCGGGGACCGTTTCAGCTGTTGACACGAGATCTTTGGGAATTTCGGTAGTTGAACTGGGGGGTGGTAGGCGAACAGTGAAAGATAAGATAGATTATTCTGTAGGTTTTGACAATTTGCTCTCGATTGGTGATAAGGCCGATAAAAATATCCCGATTGGTCGAATCCATGCGAATGACTGGGAAAAATTTGAAGAGGCTAAAAGCAGGATGATAAGGGCTTACAAAATTGACGACCAAAAAATCAAAAAGTGTGACTTAATAATCGATTATGTAAAGTGATGGGAAAAGGCATTCTATTAGTTTTAGACTCGGTTGGCGTAGGTGGTGCCCCGGATGCACAGAAGTTTAACGATTTAGGTGCGAACACGTTAGGAAATTTAATCCGAGCATGTGAGGCTGGTGAAGCAAACGTCGACCGCAGTGGAAAACTAGAAATTCCAAATCTTAGTTCTTTGGGTATATATCAAGCGCTCGCCTTATCTGAAAAAAAGTTTGAAGCCATCGCCCCGACCCAAAGTGAAGCTTCATATGCTGTGGCCACTTCCAATTCGTCTGGAAAAGATACACCATCTGGCCACTGGGAGTTGACCGGTGCCCCCGCAGCCACTAAATGGCATTATTTTAAACTGGGAAAGCCAGTTCTTTGCGGAACAGAGTTGTCTCGTATATGCACTTTGGCAAAGATTCCAGGTATTCTAGGAAATTGTCACGCTTCTGGAACGGAAATAATTGCGACTTTGGGATCCAAACACATAGAGACAGGAAAACCAATATTTTATACATCGAATGATAGTGTAATTCAAATAGCCGCTCACGAGGATTTTTTTGGACTCGAAAAATTAATGCACCTAAGTGAAATTACTGCAGGTATTTTTCACCCACGGGGTGTTTGCCGAATAATTGCGCGCCCATTTGCCGGAGACAATAAATTTGGTTTTTTTCGTACTGATGCGCGCAAAGATTTTGCTGTTCCACCACCTGAAGGAAATTTGTGTGATCGTGTCGTTTCAAAAGGGTCTCGGTGCTGGGGTATTGGAAAAATTGGTGATATATTTGACAACAGATCCGTGGAGACATTTTCATCGGGTCTCTCGGACGAAAAATTGTTTTTCAAGCTATTGGAACTATTAGCTGTCGCTGAGGATAATGATCTTATTTTTGCGAATTTTGTTGAGTTTGACTCGATGTATGGGCATCGAAGAGATATCAGTGGGTATGCCAGGGCTCTTGAAAAATTCGACAAGAATTTACCTAAACTTTTGGAGCGACTTTCGAATGAGGATTTGCTCATTATCACGGCAGATCACGGCAATGACCCCACGTTTCGAGGAACAGATCATACGAGAGAGAGAGTTCCCGTTCTTCTGCGGGGCAAGGGCGTGGTCAGGGGAAGCTATGGAATAGTTGATTTTTGTGACGTTGGAGAAACAATGGCTGAGTTCTTGAGGCTTTCTCAAGGAGGGCACGGCAGTTCGCTTATAAAATACGCTAATTATAAATAAAAGAAGCTGTTTGCTTCTACAAGGTACTGATTGAACAGAGTCTGAGTAAAGCAGTTTGAAGATAAAAACAAAAAATAACATATAGTCATTATAAATAAGGAGGGAACATGAAGAATTTGACGATAGTAGATCATCCGCTGGTCCAACATAAGCTTACCGAGTTGCGGAAGCTGGAAACACCCACTAACCACTTCCGTAACCTGCTCCGCGAGATTAGCTTATTGTTAGCATATGAAATAACTCGATCTCTACCAATGACTTTGGATCGAATAAGGACTCCCTTGGAGGAAATGAATGCACCGACGCTAAGCGGGAAGAAGCTTGCATTGATATCTATACTCCGTGCTGGAAATGGACTTTTAGACGGTGTTTTAGATTTGATACCTTCCGCTCGGGTGGGTTTCGTAGGCTTGTTTAGAGATGAGGAGACTTTAAAGCCAGTGCAGTATTACTTCAAAGTCCCAAAAGACTTGCAGAGTCGTGTCACAATTGCTTTGGATCCGATGTTGGCAACTGGTAATTCTGCTGTCAAAGCTATCGATCTTTTGAAAGAAGCTGGAGCTGCAAATATTCGATACCTGTGCTTGTTGGCAGCCCCAGAAGGCGTAAAAACTTTGACCGAGAATCATCCAGATGTCCCAATAGTAACTGCGGCTCTTGATAGAAAGCTTAATGATATTGGTTATATCTTACCAGGCCTCGGGGATGCGGGTGATCGCATGTATGGAACAAAATAAATAAAATTTGATAGCAATTTCTTGACTAAGTGGAGAGGCTATGACGGACGACATTTTTAAGACTAGGCATTTAGAAGTTGGTAACATACGCCAACACCACTTTGCATCAATTCACAAGGCAGTCTATGAAAAGGATAGTACCACCTTTAGCCAAATCGCTAGAAAACTACATGGTGCTGACCTCGCAGATTTTTTGGAGCAAATTAGTAGGGCGGAGCGATTAGCAATTGTAAAACTGTGGGGACAGGAGCTTCGAGGGGATGTCCTGTCAGAATTAGGAGAAGGCGTTTTAACTGAACTCCTAGAGGAGATTGCGGTAGATCATCTAATTGCAGCGGTAAAGGGCTTGCAAACGGATGATATAATCTCACTGCTTGAAAAAATCGACGAACCAAAAAAAAATAAAATCTTAAATTCATTTTTAAAATCTGAGCGCGATGCGATAGAACGGACTCTGAAGTACAGTGAAGACAGCGCTGGTAAGTTAATGCAATTAGAGGTGGTAAATGCCCCAGAGCACTGGAATGTTGGAAATACGATCGATTTCCTACGAGCCAACACACGGTTGCCATCAAATTTCTATGAGATTATTGTTTCGTCACCAAAGGGGCACCCCATTGGCGTGGTTCCATTAGGTGTATTAATGAGCTCTCCGAGAGAAACCTCGTTGAAAAAAATAATGAAAATTGATTTTGAAGTCTTTGATGTAAATCAGTCAAAGGAAGATGTCGCATATGCTTTTAATCAGTATCATATGGTTTCGGCGCCGGTGACTGACGAGGATAATCGGTTGGTTGGCGTAATAACAATCGATGATGCAATGACTGTATTAGAAGATGAGACTGAAGAAGATTTAAAAAGATTGGCTGGGCTGGGAAATGAAGAGCTATCGGACAGCGTTTTAGGAATTACTGCAGCCAGATTCCCGTGGCTATTTGCAAACCTTATAACTGCCGTTTTGGCCTCAACGGTGATATATCAGTTCACGGAAACTTTAAATGCTGTGATTGCGCTAGCAGTTCTTATGCCGATAGTAGCATCGATGGGTGGAAACGCAGGAACTCAAACGCTTACAATTGCAGTTCGCGCAATTGCTACCAGAGATCTCACAAGAGAAAACCTGTACAGAATCATTATTCGAGAAACGCTGGTAGGTCTAATGAACGGTTGTGTTTTTGCGTTTGTCACAGGACTGGTGGGTATAGTCTGGTACCACAATTATTATCTTGGTATTGTGATTGCGATTGCAATGATTGTAAATATGATCGTGGCGGGTCTGGCGGGGATACTCCTTCCAGTCGGTTTATCGAAACTCAAGGTAGATCCGGCAGTTTCTTCTGGAGTTTTTGTTACCACAGTCACTGATATTATTGGACTTTTTATATTTCTTTTCCTGGCGTCACATCTGTTACTATAAGTTTGGTAGGAATTATATTTTATCAGGAAAGACATGAAACACTCTGAAGATACGATCCCAATAGTTGCTTTAGACCTTTTGCGACAAGGGCAACGGATCTGTATAGCAACTGTGATCGAAACTTGGGGTTCTGCACCCAGGCCTCCAGGATCACAATTGTTATTAACGTCGGAAGGTATTATGGATGGGTCGATATCTGGTGGATGTGTAGAAAGTGCAGTGCTGCACTACGGGCTAGATGCAATCAGGATTGGAAAGTGTCAGTTGCATGAATTTGGTGTCTCTGATGAGACTGCGTTTTCAGTGGGTTTAAGTTGCGGCGGAAAAATTAAAGTGTTGATCGAGCCTGTTAACTTTGGACAAGGAATTCCCAAGAAGATTTTAGAGAAACTCAGTGAGCTGATATCAAGAAACGAGAAATTTTTTCTCGTTACCGACTTAAACTCCTTTGAACGATCAATCCATACCTTTGCTAGCAGTCGGGAAGTGGAAAACTTTTCAAAAAATATGGAGAAAAGTTCCGCTTTAAGTACAGAAAAATCATTCGTTATCGGTAGTCGCTTCTTTAACTATTTCGGACCAATGCCAAGGTTGGTAATTATAGGAGCAGTACACATCGCTCAGGCTTTGGTTAAAATTGCGGAACTCGCTGCATTTGAAATTATTGTAATTGACCCGCGCGATATTTTTTCGTCGCCAGTGAGATTCCCGAGTTCAAAAGTAATAGTTGAGTGGCCAGATAAGGCAATTCCGCAATTGGCGCCTAACACCTCTACTGCAATTGTTTTCTTAACACATGATCCAAAAATCGATGACTCAGGATTAAAGATAGCTCTGAGGTCTGATGCGTTTTATGTTGGCTGTTTAGGCTCGCGGAAAACACATAAGAAGAGAAGAGACAGGCTCTTGAAAATGGGATTTTCAGATGGGGATATCAATAGGATTCATGCTCCAGTAGGTTTGGATATCGGGGCAATTACGCCAGAGGAAATAGCGGTATCAATTATGTCTGAGGTGATTTTAAAGTTACGAAAAATAGAATTGAGATAGATTTGAGTTGTAGATTATAGTTTCAGCCAAAGAGACTTTTTATGAAGATAAATGTAAAACATGAGAAATTTTGATAAGAAGAATGAAATTGAAATTATTATGCTCGCAGCTGGAACATCCTCCAGAATGAAAGGTGTTGATAAATTGTTACTGGAGCTTAATGGCGAAAAGCTTATCCAACGGACAACTAAAGAGGCGGTTGAAAGCAATGCGGGCTTAGTAAGAGTGGTTCTTGGCTATAACTCAGCTGAAAGAAGGCGAGCTCTAAATGGACTTCCGATTGATATTATATATTGTAACAATTTTAAGTTTGGTGTTGGTGCCTCAATTCGCGCCGGAATAAAGAAATTGAATGCGTCGGTAGATGCTGTGATTATCGCGCTGGCAGATATGCCATTTGTCTCCCGACGTGACTTTGATGACTTAATCCAAAAGTTTAACCACTCTCCGAAATCCTGCGTTCTGAGAGCCGTTTCAGAAGAGGGGACGGCAGGCCATCCTGTTTTATTTCCCAAAAGTGTTTTTGGTCATTTGAAGTCGTTACGCGGTGATATAGGGGCAAAAAATATTTTTGAGAGTCGTAAATTGCAGGTAGAGGAGGTTAGAATGAGCGGCGATAGAGCTTTATTTGATATCGATTATTACCAGGATTGGGAGAATTTTAAGAAAAGACTCTGTAACTCAAGTTCAACCAGGAAGTCGTAAGGTTTCTAATTTTGCTCCGTTTGCAAGGTCAATTTTATCTTTATGTATGGTAAGTACCTGCCATCCTTGGAATCTATCCCCTACCTTAACTTTAATTACCCTACCTGAAGAGAGTCTTATAAGTGCTACTGCATTTAATTCTGTTCCAAATACTCCGATAAGGTTAGTCCTATTAAGTTCTAGAATATTATTGATTGTCGCGTTACTTTCAACTGAGGCTCGACGAGGGAATGTAGGTCGTTTGGTGGCTTTTGCTGAGATACTGATCGAATTAGGCTCCAACCTAGCAAGTTCGATTACGTTTAATGGACGGACCATCGGGAATTCGCTATAGGTTATAGCGCCAGATGAGAGAGTTGGTTCGGCTAATAGTTTTATGGCTGCAATAATTTTCGGCCTTTCATTCGGTTTGTACTTTTTAGAAAGCAAACGCTCCTTCTCGGTCAGCTCGTAGGGATCGATTGCTGCTATGGTTTCATAGTATTGCCCTGTTTCAATGGTTTGGGAGTACTCAAAAACCTTTACTTTCAATATCGGTTTATCCTTCAATTGGCTTTCTAACCGATAGTCATTGTGAAAGAAACGTGCTAATGGTGTTAAGTCTAAATTTTGATTTTTGGTTAAAGTACTATCTCTCATTAACCAATCTAAATTGCTATGCATCGGTCGCTCAGAAGAAGGCACGAAATCCGTCAAGTGGTTATTTTTGACAGATGGGGTTTGTATTCGCGAGAATTCACCTTTTAGTGACACTACCTCTGATCTAGAAACTCTCTCTTCTGGTAGAGGACTCAAACTGCCTATCGACGTCGTTAACAGCTGCATCTTTAATTTTGGAGTTAAGTAAAGGTACAAAATACTATTTCCTGCTGGCGAGGTTATATGAGACATTTTTCTGGCATAGCTTTCGTTGTACTTAGCCTCTACGTAGCCAAGACGAGCCTCAGTTTCTATACTAGCGGACCGCTCCAAATATCGACCTTTAACTTCCACTGGCTTAGAACTTGTTGTCACTGATTGGTCAGTTAGAAAGTTAAGACTTGAATGTTTCTTTGGATTAGATGTTGTGACTTTACTCAATGGTTTGAGCTGAGTGATTTCTGGTGCCTCGATGTGGTATAAAGGTTTTTTGTTTAGATTTGAGGGTGAATATTTTGATGGTGTTTGGTATTCAAATTGAGCTATCTCAGGATTATCCAGTATTTTTGCACTGGGTGTTACTAGGTAAGTATTTGAAAAAATTTGAAATAATGCAATTAAAAATCCGGCGGCAACAGTCCAAGCTGTAGCTGTGGCAGTTTTCTTTATCGTGTTACGATTCCAAGGAACCTTATCGGAGGCGAAAATTGGTGCCTTTTTAAATCCACTTACTGGGCTTGCCGCCATGAAGTGTTGGGTATAAAATCCTGCATTCTTTAGAAATATTCTTGTTTCCGTTATAGTTTTGGAAGTCACTGCTGCTATTGTTTGATTATTTTCATTGCTGACTGTACTTATTGCCACCATAACTTCGTGTTTCTCTAGGTCACACTTTTCCCCAATAAAATCGGTTGCGCTAGATTGGCTAAACGGTTCATCAACCTTGACCCTCTGGCACAAAACAAGATCATTTGGCAGCAAAACGTCCACTACAGGATAGTCATCAGTAAGAGCTTTGAGTTGGTCCAAGAGCCGTTTTAAGTCGTTTGTAAGTGTCGGTTTGTTTGGGTCACTTGTCCCAATAATTCTTTGACACCCGTCGGGACTTTGAACGAGTAAATGGATGTTTTCCTTGGAAAGCTTAAGCGCAAAACGGTCTGGTAATTTCATTTTTCAAGTTTCTTTGGCAACCTATGACGAAAGTTCCAGTTAAATTACAATGCTCTGTTGTGTCCTTCTTAAGATTCTATCAAATACTATTGCTAGTTTCTAAATAAGATCTCTGTTCACATTAAACACTAAACTTTTGAAAGTGAGCTCAATATAATAGTTTAAAAAAACCAAAGTTGCAATAATTATGCAAATCATTAAATTCAGTCAACGTATGGAATTTTAGAACCTTTCTTCTGCGCCTTTTCACCGTTTTTTAATGCAAAACATTGCTACAGCTGCTGCATTGGATACATTTAAAGAACCAAAGAACCTGTTTTCTCCAATGCGAACAAGTTCGTCACAATTTCTTTTTGTGAGTTCTCTTAAACCTTTACCTTCACCCCCTAAAACCAAGGCAAATGAACCCTCTGGAAATCTTTTGATAAGTCCATCCTCGAGATTAGTCTCGCTAGAACCTTCTAAGCCTATGCACCAGTAGCCTAGTTTCTTTAATCTCTCAATTTCCTGTGAGAGGTTTTTGACTCTAATGTAAGGCTGTCTTTCCAGTGCGCCAGACGCTGATTTGGCTAAGGCACCAGTTTCGGGTGCGCTATACCGAAGTGGCGCAATAACTGCTGATGATCCAAAAACTTCTGCCGACCTGATAATAGCACCAACATTATTTGGATCGGTTAAACGATCCAGAAGTACAACAAACTTTGGTCTGGTGTCAGGTTTACAAATTTCCTGTACAGGGCCCCACTTTAAGGGATCAGCTTCTAGTGCAGCGCCTTGATGTGCGCTATTATTATCAAGAGGCGGACAAAATTGCTTAGCAGTGGTAATCTCCACTTTTATAGCCTTAGTTTTGGGGATATCCAAAAACTTCTTACTAGCATTAGGCGTTAACATTAGCCTGTGCTTAACACGGTTTGGGTTGAGTAAAGCTGCTGTAACGGCGTGCACTCCAAAGATCCAAATTCGGTTCTTACGATTCTTTATATTTCTTTTTATATGTTCGATTTTATACCTCATCGAAAAGATTTCTTGACGGTTTTGTACAAGTAGAGCTTCCACGTTGTGCGTTATAAGCGAAATTGATTTCGGGTTCCATTTATATTCTACTCTTGTACTTATAAGTAAATAGATAGATTCCGGGGAGACATTTTCTTTGTATTGTCTAAGAAATAAAAGGATTAAGAATTATCATGAACTCTCAGTAAGTTATTAGTATGTTGATACTGATCAAACCGAGACTCCAGATACTCTAAAAAACTTGAAAGAAAATTTAACTGAATTTGAGCATGTATGTCTGGACATAAACGAGATAGTATGGTTAACACGATTGAGTTAGAATTGTAGTAAATAAAAGTTAAAAGAGCTAAAAATTTTAGGATGAGAAATACTGATTTAGCCTGTTTTTATTGATATGGAGGGGTGGCAGAGCGGTCAAATGCAACGGACTGTAACTCCGTCGGGGAAACCCTACATAGGTTCGAATCCTATCCCCTCCACCAAATATACTGATATTTCGATAATTCTGACCATAGAATCCTGCATTGAAAGTAACAGTAAGAATGACGAGTGGGTACAATTTTGAGTTGGGATGGGTGCATTCGGAAGCACTTGAGCAAATCAGTGTACTTAGGGAGTCTGGACAGGTGAAATGTTTCTAGGCCTGGATCTTGGGACGTCGGGACTAAAAGGTGTTTTGATCAACGATGATCAAGCAGTTGTGGATTCCGCTTCGTCAGGTTTAGAGGTTTCACGTCCTCACGATGGCTGGTCTGAACAAGATCCTGCTGACTGGATTTCGGCAGCTGAGAACGTATTTGACGAGTTGAGTTCCCGAAGCGCTCTAGGTACAGTTCGTGGAATTGGACTATCCGGTCAGATGCACGGCGCCACGGTCATTGATGCGCAAAACCGCGTTCTTAGACCAAGCATTTTGTGGAATGACACCCGTAGCAGCAGTGAAGCCTCTGAAATGGACGCGGTAGAGGATTGGCGCGCAATAAGTGGCAACATCGTCTTTCCTGGGTTCACGGCGCCCAAGCTGAAGTGGATACAAAATCACGAAGCGGACTTGTTTTCGCAAATTCACAAAGTCCTGTTACCCAAAGATTATTTGCGTCTTTGGCTAACGGGTGAATACATTAGTGATCCATCTGACAGCGCCGGAACAAGTTGGCTTAACACGGCCAAGCGTGATTGGTCAGATGATCTCTTGGCCCTTTCCGATCTCGATCGAGGTCACATGCCCGAAATAGTCGAGGGCTCAGAGCCTGGTGGGAATTTACGACAGGATATCTCGTCACGCTGGGGCTTTAGCCCCTCGGTCGTCGTGGCTGGCGGTGGCGGCGATAACGCTGCCTCCGGTATTGGCGTTGGCGCGGTTACCGATGGGCAAGCGTTTCTGTCACTTGGGACTTCCGGTGTTCTGTTCGCAGCGACGGATACATATTCCCCGGCGCCAGAAACGGCCGTTCACACCTTTTGCCATGCGCTCCCCAACACCTGGCACCAAATGGGTGTTATTTTGGCAGCAACGGATGCGCTCAATTGGTTTTCCGGTCTAGCTGGGAAATTGCCATCCGAGTTAACGGCCGATTTGGGACCGGTGTCGGCACCCGGGCGCGCACTTTTTCTTCCCTATATCGGCGGTGAACGGACACCGCTAAACGACGCAAAAATACGCGGTGCGTTTGTTGGGCTGGATCACGCCTCGGATCTTAAGGCGGTGAGCAAGGCAGTTTTGGAAGGAGTAGCATTTGCTTTTTGCGATTGCCGTGACGCGCTGGCTTCAACGGGCACGAAATTTGACAGCTTGTTGGCCGTTGGAGGTGGCAGTAACTCAGATTATTGGCTACAGATCCTTGCAACCGCCCTAAACATTCCTATCGATTTACCCATTGATGGGGATTTTGGTGGTGCATTTGGCGCGGCGCGCTTGGCGATGATGGCAGCTGACGCCGGCGACGTTGAGGTTGCAGGTCGACCAAAAATATCCTGCACAATCGAACCAGATCCATCACTCACGAGCGCCTACAGCGCCAAGCACGAACAATTCAAAGACGCGCAGGGCGCGATTAAGGAGCTTAAATGACTGATTTTTTCCATGGGATTCCAAAGTGCACTTTTGAGGGCACAGAGACCAAAAACGACTTCGCGTTTCGACACTATGACGCAAACGAACTGGTTATGGGTAAACGAATGGAGGACCACCTAAGATTCGCGGTCGCCTATTGGCACAGCTTTGCATGGCCTGGAGGCGATCCGTTTGGTGGTCAGACTTTCGAACGACCGTGGTTCGGGGACACAATGGAACATGCGCGTCGTAAGGCAGATGTTGCGTTTGAGATGTTCGAGATTTTGGGAGTACCCTACTTCTGTTTTCACGACCTCGACGTTCGTCCCGAAGGCAGAAGCTTTGCCGAAAGTCTGAGTAATCTTGAAAAAATCACCGACTATATCGCCGAAAAAATGGACTCTAGCGGCACCAAGCTTCTTTGGGGTACGGCCAACTTATTTACGCATCGGCGGTTCATGTCTGGCGCTGCGACAAACCCCGACCCAGATGTCTTTGCCTATTCTGCTGCCACAGTGAAATCCTGTATGGATGCAACAGTGAAGCTTGGTGGAGAAAACTATGTCTTGTGGGGCGGCCGAGAAGGTTATGAAACGCTGCTGAATACCGATCTAACACGAGAGGTGCAACAGGCTGGTCGTTTCCTGCAAATGGTCGTCGACTACAAGCATAAGATCGGCTTCAAAGGGCAGATTCTGGTAGAACCCAAACCGCAGGAACCCTCAAAGCATCAATATGACTACGATGTTGCGACCGTCTATGGGTTTCTTCGGCGTTTTGGCCTTGAGGACGAGGTTAGGGTAAATATTGAAGCGGGTCATGCAATCCTTGCGGGTCATAGTTTCGAACATGAAATCGCTCTAGCTAATTCAATGGGAATATTTGGTTCGATTGATATGAATAGAAACGACTACCAGTCTGGTTGGGATACAGACCAATTTCCCAACAATGTGCCTGAAGTCATGATGGCTTACTATGAGATTCTAAGGGGCGGAGGCTTCACCTCTGGAGGGACAAACTTTGACGCAAAACTTCGCCGCCAATCTTTGGACCCAGCGGATCTAATCCTTTCGCATGTAGGAGCAATGGATGTTTGCGCAAGGGCGCTTAAATCCGCTGCCGCTCTACTTGAAGACGGCTTGATCGAACATGAACGATCAAAACGGTATGCTGGTTGGGACACTCCATCCGCAAAGAAGATGCTAGCGGAAGAGACGCTATCATCGATTTCGGATAGGATAATCGCCGATGACATTTCTCCCGAACCACGGTCTGGCGGGCAAGAACGCCTCGAGAATGCCGTTAATCGGTTTGTATGACTGATTAGCTCTAACGGGAGACCGGGTTCAATTACCAGAGGCTGCTCCGAGCAGATTCGAAGTATTAGGCTTGTCCGATCAATTTCTAGATAGTGAAAATAATAAATTTTTCAAAAAAAACTACGTCAGGATGCTAATCGCCCAAAGACGTATTTGTTAAACCCTCGAAGGCCCCATTTAAAAAAACCTCAAAATCAAGCCATTTTTTTGAACTATTCTTATAAATCTTTTCCCTTACCTGCTGACTCGACGCAGAACGCACGAATCTTTGATTTTTCTGGGGATAAAGGCAGTCCCTCTCCCACCCTATTTCTAAGTATTTAATTAGTTTTTTGGTTTCGAGGTTTTGATTGTTAGTGAGAACGTCATAGTTAACGTGATGAATCCTACTTGCGTATTTTTCTTGCCAAAATCCCATCAGATTTCGGTACATCTCATAATATTTGACCAAATCATTCAGGTCATAGCAGTAGCCCAAATTTGTTGATGGAAAGTAATGCTTAAAATTTGACCAGCAGGTTGCGCGTGGTTCTCGAGTGACATGAACTATCTTTGCCTCTGGTAACGCGGCACAGATTAGACCAAGGAACAAGAAATTATGAGGCATTTTATCAGTTACGAAACGCTTTTCGTTTGAAAATTTACCTAGAGCAGATAGATATTTTTCTCTAAAGTCAGTCAAAGTTTTCGGGGAAGGTTTGGAACTTCCGGTAACAAGTTGCGTACCATAAAGGCCAACAAAATTTAATTCGCCTCCTCCAGTAATTTGAGAGTGTGAGGAAATAATTTGCTCTATTAGGGTTGTACCGGACCGAGGCATACCAACAATAAAAACCGGTATTAAATCAGCTTGATCAGCAGTTTTATAATGTAACGATTTGTTAAAAATGCTTTGGTTTGTACCTTTAATTTTTTCAAAAATTTTTTTGTCGTTTTTGAAGTCGTAACTTAAACTTTGCTTGCGAAGAGCATTAGCTTCTTTCAATAAATAAAATGATTTGTCTAGTTTTCCCATATCTTCATATGCTTTGGATAAGGCAAAGCCTAAAACACATCTATCCTCAATACTAGTGTTTAGGCTTTCGTGGAGCCTTTTCATTCTTGAGAACTGTTTATCAATTCTTTTGTATTTCTTCACTTGTGCAAGATTAAAATGGGCTGTCGCATATTTATGGCTAATCTTGATGGCGGTCTTATACTGTTTCTTTGCAGAAGCTTGATCTCCTATATCTTTAAAGATATTACCCAGATTGTTATAAGCTCTCATGTAATTTGGGTTTATCTCAAGCGCACTTTTATAATTTTTTATTGCGTTGAAAGCATCGTTATTATTCTCAATCAAGGCATTCGCTTTATTAAAGTAGGCCTCTGCATATTCTGGGTTTGCACTGAGAGCCTGTTCATATTTTTCTATGGCGCGTTCGAAGTCGCCACTTTTATAGAAATTATTTCCTGCAATCAAATAATTTGACGCGCTCTTTAATGCAGTCTCATCAAGCTTTAGCCGCATCTTTCTCAAAACGTGTCCTTTAAACCCCTTTTCTTCAGCTATCTGGAAAAGGTGTTTAGCATCAGATATTCTGTTGAGTCTCAGATGCGCGTCGATGTAGCTTACCCAAAACTTCTCAACACTTGCATCCGCTTTTAGTGATGCTTTAAAAAAAGGAAGGGCTTCCACAACCTTTCCCATATTGATGGCAAGAAGTCCCATGTTGTGATTTGCATTGGGATGATTAGGTTGCACTTTTAAAATGGCGGAAAAAAACTTATGCGCTTCATGAATATTCCCAGACTTGTGTGCTTTGATACCTCTTTGCAAAGCGGCATCGATCGTGATTTCCATACTCAGCACTCTCTCAAAGACAAATAAATAAGAACCTATCACTAACCTGACAATTTTCATTACTTTTTTTTGCGACAAAACTTGCAGCCACAAATACCTATTTTACGCTTAATTTTTTTAAAGCGGAGCTGTGCTTTTCTCTTTCAGAAACAAAATAAATTAGGCCTGGTGGAATGCGAAATAAGAGTTACAGGTATTATAGTTAATATGGTAGGTGATAATTAAATCAACACAAGAAATACATCATCTTAAGAATCAAGTTAATGGTTGGGGATAGATTTTTATATACTCAAACATCTTTTGTTTTTTTTCATTTAGATCTGTTAAGATTAAACTCTACGGGTTTCTTCTTGTTAAAAAGAAAAAAAGATTATAATTTGTAAAAAGATATTGAATAAGAAGATGAAAAAAAATCAAAGAATTTCTTAAAAAAATAGTCTTTCGTTACACGAAACTCGGTGATGCCACATATCCTTACAACCTCGAGCCGATCCAGTTGGTAGAGCTTGTCAACGGTATAAATAGAGCCGCCGCAGGCAAAAAACATATAAACATAGTTGAAGTTGGAGTTGCTCGCGGAATGACCACCAGATTCATTTGCCAGTACATTGTAAGTAGCAATCTTTTGTGCACATACTTTTGTATAGACACTTTTTCTGGGTTCACTGAAACAGATGTCAATTACGAGGTCCAAAACAGAGGAAAGAACCGAAGCGATTTTTTTGGATTTCGTTACAATGATTACGATAGGTTCCGAAAAAACTTCAAGGAGTTTGATTTTGTAAAGCCTGTAATGATAGATGCAGCCAGGTTTGACTTCTCGAAAATAGGAACAATCGATTTTTTATTTTTGGACGTTGATTTGTATAAACCGACCAAAGCCGTTTTGAACAGCTGTAAACCCTTTTTGGGAGCCAATGCGGTTGTCATAGTGGATGATGTTCTGGAAAATCAATGGTGCGATGGAGCTCATGATGCATTTATGAGTTTTGTGGATGAAAATGGCTTAACACATAGAGTTGTAGGGAATAAATGTGGTATAATAGAGTTTTAAAGAGTTTCTTTTTTCATTGCCAAATGAAACTCGTTCCTTTGGGGCAATATAAGAAATTAACAGCTTGGCCACAAACGCGGCCAAGTTGTAGGTTATTGGGATAGCTTTTGATTACGCCAGACACGTTTTCTCACCCTTAATTTTGCATGGCTAATTTGCCTAAACCAAAGTTAAAAATAGAAGCGTCCTTGTCCTTCAACCCTTGACTGAGAAAAATATAAATTAAGGACATCGCGTTTTTGTAGTCTTGATTGCATATGCACTGAGAGAGCTGCATCTTCTAAGAAACTGTTCCTTACGAATTGCGTTGTGTACTCCGCCATATCAGTGTCTTGAATAATTGAAACACTTCTGGTGGCTGTTACTATTGCATCGGCTATATAATCGATTTCAAATTCAAGCCGATTAGCGAAGGCGGCATATTCCGAGCGAGCCTGCCTTAAGCTCTCCAATTGCGTATCAATATAAGTCAGTGATGTCGACGCTTCGTTTACCGTCAAGTCCAACGTGTCGGTATTCAAGGATGAATGCGTGAAAGTCGGAGTTTCTATTGAGCTTGATACATCGGCCGCGCCCGAACTAAACGAATAACTGGTGCCATTAAAGAGGCTTTTATCGTTGAAAGTTGTTTCACTCATGCCGCTATCGTATTCTACAATTAGTTTGGTGATTTCATTGTTGATATAAGTCAATGCTCCACCCTCTATCCTGACGGAGCCATCCATTTTTGCATTACTATTGTCGTTGTTGTGAGTTGCTGTTCCAATAACAGCTACCGTGACTGACTCGTCATTGTCTTCCCAAAGTGGAACAGTGTCTGAGTAAATGGTCACAGAATTTCCTGTGGAGGAGGCCGTGTAGTTTCTGTCTGTCGTCGAATTGTTAATTTCATTAGCAATTGCATCGGCAGTAGTCGCATTATTGCCAGTATGCAGAATATTGTTGTTGTTTATTTTGGTACCTTTTACCCGAATCTCGGTGAAAGCGTTGTTTGAAGGTGTATCCCCTCCGGAAAAGTTGGTGCGTGAGCTCATTGCGATTTCATTAAAAGTATCGGAGTTTGCTTTTGTCATGGCGATAACGTAGCCATTATGACCTGTATTTTTCGTTGTTGCGGTAATTGTTATTCGTGCACCCGATGTAGAAGCTTGAAAACCAGATGCTGCTGAATTAGCATTTATGGCGTCTCTTATCGCATTGGCTGTCCCTGAGTTGCCGCCGTTGTGATTTACTGTTCCCGCTAAAATATTGGTTCCGTTTACGGTGATGGCCGAAACACTATTGGTGGAAGTAGTATCACCACTGCTTAATGTTCCCGCGCTGCGACTCGTAGTATTATCCCCACTAACATGTGAGACGCTTCCGGTAACCGCGAAACCATTTTGACTTTGATCTTTAGTGTTTGACAGGAATGTAACACTCGAGCCACTTCTAAAAGCTGTGTAATCACCGCTCGATATCCGGGCAGCAACTGCTGTGGCGATATCACTGTTATCACCCGTTACCGTGACTGATCCGGAGCCATTGATAAGATTTGAGCCGCCATTAACAGTTACATTAGTAATTGTGGTCGTTGTGGCTGTGACCCCTCCAGATAAATTGAGAGAGCCGTCGTTACTTGAAGCGGCGGGTCCTGAGACATTTGACTTGTTAAGTCGCACGGCATATCCATTTTGACTTGAGTTTTTCGTATTTGAGGTCACAGTTACAGTTGATCCAGATCCCGAAACCGAAAAATCGCTACTCGAGAATGCTGATCTTATGGCACTGGCTATAGCATTGTTGCCGCCGGTCACACTCAATGGTGCTCCCGACAAGACATTTGTTCCATTCACGGTTAAACTACTAATGGTCGTCTGAGTATTATCAAGTCCGTTCGCCATATTGCTGATGCCACTTGCAGATGCGCTGCCTGACGTTGAGACAGCGACTACGTGCCCATTTGGTGCAGTACCCGCAGTATCAGCCGTAATATATACCGTGCTTCCACTTCGGGATGCAGTGAAGTTTCCACTCTGGCTTGATCCATTGATTTCAGTAACAATCGCTGCGGCTGTTGTCCTGTTGTTTCCGGTATGTGAAATGGCATTATCATTTATTTGAACGCCGTTTACCGTAATAGTATTTATGTTGTCGCCACTTGCTCCTGATCCCCCGCCAACGGTAAATTGACCGCGCGCATTTGCCTCGTCTGTCGCATTTGAAATCGCGAAGCTTCCGCTTGCTTGGGTTCCTGCGTGTGCGCCAGAAAAAGTGAGAGACCCACTTGCTTGCGACCCCTCAGTTGCGCCTGTAAGGGTAATGGTGCCAGAGGCATAAGTCCCGTTCGTCCCACCTGTTACTTGAAAGGTGGCAGTGGCCGGAGAATACACTGAATCTCCAGCGCGAGTTTTATAAATTCCATTTGCTGATTGCACGGACAGTGCTCTCATAGTTTGTAATATAGCTTGCCCTTGGGAAATTGATTGCTCAGCCCTGTCAGCAAGACTTAGCCCATCCTTGATATTTGACAAGTTAACTTTCAGCGCCGTCGATTGCACTCGAAAACTATTTATCAAAGACTCCCCATTAAGGAAATCTTTTGCGCTATTTACTCTCTTGCCCGACGCTATAGCTGCTATTGAGTTTTCTGTGTTTCGTGAATATCTATCTACATGTTGTGTAGAAATATAACTGCTCATGTTTGTATTTATTACAAGACTCATCTGTCACCCGTATTGCTTGTTTTTACTCTTCATCAACACGGATAACGACGAGATTTTATTTAGTTTATAGAAGCAAAATGCATGCCAAATTTGATGATTTTTGCATAAAATTATCGTTACATTCACGCTGTAATCATACTGATGACAACCAAATTTTTTTGGTTTAGAGAATACCTTATTAATAATTTATTTGTCTTTTAAAGATCTAGAAGCGCGGATTCAAAGGTTTTTTTTTGAACTTGTTTGCTTGATTTGAAGGTAATTTAATATTGTGCTAAAGTAACTCATGAGCAGATATGCACATAGGAAATAGAAGCCTTCTTCAAGCCGAACTTCATAAAAATATGACATTTTGCTTCCAAAAATTAAGAAGCTTATAAGAAACATATCTATCATTGCAAATTTATGTAGGGGTATTTTTTCGAACCTTTCTTCACTAATGATACGACTGAAGCTTTTATAAAATGGAATAAAAACGCAAAAGACAACTAGCAATGCTCCCAGTATGCTCTCTCCTGACTGGAAAAGTGTAAAAATTAAAGAAAGTATTGAAAAATTGGAAGTAAAGAACCAAAATTCGTCGATTGTTACCAAGGGTAACGAAACCCCCGCAAATAAAAAAATCAACTCTAACCCTGTAAAAGCTCTTCTCACTATTTTTCGCACTATAAAACTGCCAATTAATTTGAATTTCGTAAGTTTACTTCTAAGCAGGAATATTGCTGTACAACGCTACCTGCTTGGTCGTACGCTCTGAAAACTGTATCAGTCCTGACTATACCCCTGATCCCTTTTTCTTTCCTAAGGTCTTCTCCGTCGGAGAGCTGTATGAGCCTTGCTTCGCATTCTTCTCTTGTATCATAGTAATCACCTAATACGCTTGTTCCATATTGAACAATTTCTGGTTCGCCATTAGCCCAAACATTCATTAACAAAATTATGAATAATTTCTGCATAATTCTATTCCTTGCATTCACTAGCCTTAATTTGTGCCCATATTCATCAATCTGTTTTGGTAATACCTGCACATTTAGTTATAACTTAGCGTCACATATTAAGTAAATGCGCAAAATAGATTTCAAAAACCTTAACAAAGAAGTTCAATTATCATCTCTGAGAAAGTGGCCGCTCTTTCCACAGGGAAAAAATGATTAGCCCCTGATATTCTTGTTTTTGCAATTACATACTTAGATCTCCAAATAGCACTTTTTGAGGACGGTGGAGAACCATATTGCGCAGAGAATATATAAGTGGGTGTTTTCAGTGAAATAATGTGGTTACTGAGGAATGTGTTTTCGCTTTCCCGGAAAATCTGAGACTCTAGCTCCGGTGAGCAAGCCAATTTAATACCATTTCCTTGTTTAGTTGTTCCATATTTTACATAATTTTTTAAGCTATACTCGTCCCAATTTTTAAACAGGGATTTTTTTGAATATTCGTCCAGCAGAGCAGCCGAATTTCTCCAAAAGTTTTTTCGTTTTAGCGCGTTCTGTGAAAGATATAGGTTTCTTGGTAGTTTGAAGCCTAAGAATCTAAGAGTTCGGCAAGCAGTTCTTTGTAAAGGAGTAAAAAACACAGGGTCAGCAAGAATGATACACTCTATTTTGTCTCGCAAAGAGGCTTCAGCCTTAACACATAAAGATGCTCCAAATGAATGACCAGCCAGAACCACGGGTTTCTCATGATTTGAATTGATAGTGTCAATTATTTTAATTAGGTCTTGGGAATAACCATCATATAGGCGCCCATCAACAGGTTTAGCTAGGTTTTGAGACAATCCATGAAGACGACCGTCCCACGCATAAACATGAAAATATTTAGATAGTCTTGACAAAAAGTTTTCATACGTGGCTCCATTAAAACCGTTTGCATGCGCCCAATGAAAAACTCTTCCATCTTTTGGTCCTTCCCAATACCAAACATTAAAAGTCTCTCCGTCAATTTTAAATTCTTTTTTCTTCATGAAATTTTGGTCTTTTTTTAAAAAATATTGCCTTTTTGTAAACTTACTTAGCCGAATTTTTTTCAGAAGGATTTCTCTGATTAACGGACAAAACTACAGATATAAAAAAATGGTCAACTAACTGAGTCTCTTTTTTTACGATCTTCTACAATTTCCTTGATTACGAAATCTCTGAACGCATTTACTCTCTTAGAATGCCTCAACTCCTCTGGATAAGCGAGAAACACAGGGAAACTATCGGATACTGATCCGGGAAGTATAGGGACTAATTCGGGAAAATCCAAAACCAAGTAATCTGGCAGTGCTCCTATGCCAAAGCCGTGAAGAACCGCCTGTAAAATTCCATAGTAATTGTTAACCATCATCATAGAGCTATCGTTTGCGCTTACAAATTGCTCTACCCACCTTGCCCCTGCGCTAACCTGAGGTGAATCTGGACTATGACAGATTAGACGATGACTGGACATCTCCTCCGATGATTGAGGATATCCGTACTGGTTCACATAGTTCGGATGCGCGAAAAATTTTATACTTATTTGCATGAGGCGACGTCGAATAAGATCGGCTTGACTCGGCTCTTTCATTCGAATAGCTACATCAGCTTCTCTCATTGGTAAATCAAGAACCCGCTCTTCGAGCATTAAATTTATTCGCAACTTTGGATATTTTTCATATAGTCGCCCTAATCTAGGAGCTAACCATAAAGTTCCAAAACCTGTGGTAGTTGTAACTCTTAATTCTCCTGAAACCCCATCTTTGCTATCTTTTATACGCGCGGAAGCTGCATCAAGCCTCTTGGACATCTGGCGGGTAGCTTCAAAAAGGAGTTCTCCTTGCTCAGTAAGTATAAGTCCTCTCGCATGCCTATGAAATAAAATTACGTTCAGGTGATCCTCGAGGTTTCTGATTTGCCGGCTGACCGCAGATTGTGAAAGACGAAGTTTTACCCCAGCGTGAGTTAAACTCCCGATATCTGCTACTGCATGGAAGATCCTAAGTTTATCCCAATCCATTTTTCTTTCTTTCGACGTGTGCATAAACAATTGAATTTAAAATTTACCTGTTCCATGAAAATTAAGGGGAATCAATTAATTTTTTTTGAGATGGATTAAACTTTTGAAAAATATAAAAAAAGCATTACAATTACTCATATGTAGTTTACTGGTAATACCTTGATCAATTTATGTGCGTATTGGGAGTTGGAGTGGGGGACGGTATTTTATGCTCAATAAGGTTTCTTTAGAAGATAAGTATGACTTGGAAAAAGAGACTATACTTCTAACGGGAACGCAGTCTCTCGTTAGAGCTGTCATGATGCAAGCGGCTCGCGACAAAAAAAATAATATAAATTCGGCAGGTTACGTAACTGGTTATCGCGGTTCACCACTCGGAGCTCTAGATCAACAATTTTCTTTAGCGACTAAGCAAATAGAAGAGTGTAATATTACCTTTAAAGCTGGCTTAAATGAAGATACGGCTGCTACAGCCTTGTGGGGATCACAGCAGGCTGAGCTTCGCGGAGAAGGGAAATATCAAGGTGTATTCGGACTTTGGTATGGGAAAGGGCCTGGTGTTGACAGGTCTGGCGATGTTTTCCGACACGCAAATCTAGCGGGCACCTCTTCATATGGGGGTGTGATAGTTGCGATGGGTGATGACCACACTGGGGAAAGCTCTACCACTTTACATCAGTCAGATTATGCATTGGTCGATGCTATGATGCCAATTTTTTCTCCCTCTGGAGTGCAAGAGCTTCTAGACTACAGTGCTTATGGCTGGGCCTTGAGTCGATATGCTGGTGTATGGGTTGGCCTCAAATGTATAAAAGATACTATAGAAGTTACGCAGGTGGTTGACGGTAGAATAGATAGGATAGAACCGCGTTTGCCAAGTGATGTGGACTCAGTAGATAACTCGATTAGATTGTACGATCTACCCATTGAGCAAGAGAAACGATTACATTTAAGAAAGCTTCCAGCAGTAAAAAAATTTATCAGAAGTAACAAAATAAATCGCATTGGCTTGAAAGATGATGAGGCAACCATTGGTATAATTTCAGCAGGAAAAAGCTGGTTGGATACATGCCACGCTCTCTCTATATTGGGAATTGATGAAGCTGAAGCTCAGAAGCTAGGCTTAACTACGTACAAATTAGGTGTAGTTTGGCCAGTGGAACCAGAACAATTGATTGAGTGGGCAAATGGCTTAAAAATAATCGTTGTGGTAGAAGAAAAAAGAAAACTGATAGAAAGTCAGGTTAGGAATATTTTATATAATATTAAAGAAAAACCAATTGTCATTGGGGAATTTGATTTGGCTGGGGCAACAATGTTCGATAGTCACTTTGCTCTAGATCCGATAGTAATTTCAACTCAGCTAGGGAAAGTGATTTCCTCGCAAGTGAAATCGAAAAAAATTTCTGATAAATTAGAAAGCTTATCAATTCAAAAAGTTCAAGAGGGTAATTCGGTTGTCCCGCCGAGAACTCCATATTTTTGTTCTGGCTGTCCGCATAACACGTCCACGAAAATCCCAGCTGGGTCCAGAGCTTACGCAGGCATAGGTTGTCATTATATGGCCCAATGGATGGACCGTGAGACGGAAGGGTTCACTCACATGGGTGGTGAAGGTGCAAATTGGATTGGCGAAGCGCCATTTTCAGAAAGAGATCACGTCTTCCAAAACATTGGTGACGGGACCTATAACCACTCTGGGTTGATGTCAATAAGAGCGGCTGTGTCTGCTAAAGTCAACATCACTTACAAAATACTATATAACGACGCTGTCGCTATGACTGGTGGGCAGTCGAACGATGGTGATCTTACAGCTCTTGACATAGTCCATGAATTAAAATCTATCGGCGTGAAAGAAGTTATACTTGTCTATGACGATAAAGAAGATTTGGATGTTAAGGAATATAATAGACATGTAAAAACTTTTAAAAGGGAGGAATTGAACACGGTTCAAAAAAAATTATCTCAGGTGAGAGGCGTTAGTGCACTTGTTTATGTGCAGACCTGTGCAGCCGAAAAAAGGCGTCGACGTAAAAGAGGTAAATTAGCTGATCCAAATAAGAGGGTTTTTATAAACCCGGAGGTTTGCGAGGGGTGCGGTGACTGTGGCCTACAGTCCAACTGTATTTCTATTTTACCATACGAGACCCACCTAGGCGTGAAAAGAAGAATTGATCAATCTGCATGCAATAAAGATTTTTCTTGTATTGACGGATTCTGCCCCAGTTTTGTTACTATTTTTGACCCTGAGTTAAAACGGCAGCCAAAAGAGGAGCTCGTATTCCCTGATTTTCCCAATCCTAATCTCCCCAGAATCCAGAAAACATTCAATATTGTAATTGCTGGTGTCGGTGGTACGGGCGTCGTAACGATTGGAGCTTTGATTGCGATGAGCGCGCACCTCGAAGGAAAAGGGGTGGGGGTAATGGAGATGGCCGGCCTTGCTCAAAAGGGTGGCGCCGTGCATATTCACTCGAGGGTTGCTGAAGCACCAACTGATATTAATGCTGTTCGGGTGGCGGACGCCGAGGTCGACACCTTATTGGGTTGCGACCTTGTAGTCGCGGCTGGTGAAAAAACTCTCTCGCTTTTGCAAAATACCAAAAGTAAAGTTGTTTGTGCCAACGAGGCTGCCAATGCCGGTGAATTTACTCGAGACAAAAATTTTACCTTACCATGCGATCAAATGAAGATTTCGATATCGGCAAAAGTTGGCGATAAAAATGCGTACTTTGTAAATGCTTCTACTATTTCTGAGAAATATTTAGGGGACTCAATATATGCAAATGTGTTGATTTTAGGTAATGCATACCAGAGAGGTTTGCTTCCTTTTTCTTCAGAAGCTATTGAGCAAGCAATTCGAATAAATGGAGCTGGTGTGCAAGGAAACCTTACTGCGTTTAGGCTCGGACGCTGGACGGCATTAGAACCAGAGTTTTTTGAGGGAAAACATGTTAAAAATACGCCATTAGACTCGAAATGCAGTCTCGAGAGTATTTTATCAGACCGCAAAAATAGACTAAAACAATATCAAAACGAAAGACTCGCTTCAAAGTACGAAAAGTTAGTACTTGCAGTGGACGAAAAGAGTAACGAAATGGCGTTGGCAGTGGCTGAGAGTTATTACAAGCTTCTGGCGTATAAAGACGAGTATGAAGTAGCGCGGCTTCATGTCCAATATTTGAAAGATGCTTTAGATAAAGAGTTTCAGAGTTATTCTAAACTTAGCTTTTATTTCGCTCCGACATTTCTAGGAAGCGGAAAAACAAGATCGAAAAAAAGAGAATTTGGTCCGTGGATGTTAGTTCTATTAAGGATGTTAGCAAAAGGACGGTTCTTAAGAGGAACAGTATTTGACATATTTGGTTATTCAACGGAAAGAAAAAGGGAAAAATCTTTGATAATTGAATTTGAAACTGACGTAAGAAAGATCCTATCGTTTTATGAGACCATTGATCAAAATCTAGCTGTCGAAAGAGCAGTAATTCCTCTGGATATAAAAGGTTTTGGCCATGTTAAAGAGCAGTCCATTGTTTTGGCTTCAGAGAAACGTAAGGTTATAATGAAGAAATTAGAGTTAAACGCACTCAATTTGCGTGCTGCTGAATAAGTGGTTAAATAAAAAAAACTGCGTTTTTTTGTATTAGATTACGTGATGGGAAACGATGTTTGGACAAGAACTAACAGATTTATCTATACTAAGTTCTCTTGTGATTGCGTTTTTTGCTGGTACGCTTAGTTTTTTATCGCCGTGTGTTTTGCCGATAGTTCCCCCATATCTGGCATTTATGGCTGGGACATCTATTGCAGGTATGAAATCTAAACCTAACAGTCTTAATTCAAGTAACTCCTCAGGAACTGGGTTAATCGCATTGGCTTTTGTTTTTGGGTTGTCCACTGTTTTTATAATGTTAGGCTTCGCTGCGTTCGCGTTTGGCGCAGTTTTTATCAATTATCAAAATGAATTAAGGTACGTTTCCGGTGTTATAGTTTTAGCCTTTGGGTTGCATTTTCTCAAAATAATAAATTTCGAAATTTTAAACAGAGAGTTAAGATTAAACTTGAACTTGGCGGCAGGAAGGGTTTGGAGTGCGTATTTTCTCGGTTTAGCTTTCGCATTTGGGTGGACACCTTGTATCGGTCCAATACTCGGCGCAATCCTTTCCATGTCTCTGCAATCCAATACTCTGCAACACGGAGTTACTCTCATGTTTTTTTATGCTCTAGGATTAGGGTTACCCTTTCTATTTGCCGGGGTGTTTTTTGCGAATTCTACCCGTGTTATCGGATTATTGAAAAGATATGCAAGAATTACTGAGAAAATGATAGGAGTTCTACTTATCATGATCGGTTTTTTGCTTATCTCAGATAGGTTTTCAATCTTATCTTTTTGGCTATTAGAAAATGTACCTTTTCTATCTACATTTGGATAGCGGTTTTAATACAAGAGAATCATACAAATCACACCGTTATTCCATATTTTTATCTATATTTGTGAGACTTTTGAGCTTCTCTTAGACAAAAAACCCTCAGATAGGTAGTAAGACCTGTAGTCGGATGGCGATCGAAGTCAATTTGAGATACTAGCTGCCCAACTGATTGTTTTTTTTCTTGCGCTACAGCCTTTAGATATTCCCAAAATGGTGGTTCCAAGGAAATTGAGGTTTTGTGGCCATTTACGACGACAGATTGTTTTCTTGGTTTCATTTTATTCAACACAATATTGTCTTGGGATTGAAATTAACGAATTGGTTCATTTTTGAGGACCTAGCATATCGTCAGGCTTTACAATTTCCTCAAACGTTTCCACGTCCACAAATCCTAAATTAACCGCTTCCTCGCGAAGAGTGGTACCATTTTTATGCGCTGTCTTCGCCACGAGCGCTGCGTTATCGTAGCCTATTTTTGGGGCCAAAGCAGTTACAAGCATTAAACTTTCACGCATTAATTTTGAAATTCGCTCTTCGTTTGGTTTCAAACCATCAATACATTTCGAAGAAAAAACATCCACTGAGTCTGCAAGGAGCTGCAAAGACTGCAAAGTATTATATGCTATCATCGGTTTAAAGACGTTGAGTTCAAAGTGCCCTTGACTTCCTCCGAAAGCTATTGCGGCATCATTACCAATAACTTGAGCGCACACCATTGTAATAGCCTCTACTTGAGTTGGGTTTACCTTGCCGGGCATAATTGAACTGCCAGGTTCATTTTCAGGAAGTGTAATTTCACCTAAACCACATCTGGGACCAGATCCCAAAAACCTAAGGTCATTAGCTATCTTAAAAATAGAAACAGCAATTGTTTTTAAGCTTCCTGACAATTGCACTATTGCGTCGTGACTGGCCAAAGCTTCAAACTTGTTTGGAGCTGTCTTGAAAGGAATACCCGTATAGTCCGCTATCTCATTGGCAACTGCAATGTCAAATCCAGCCTTAGTGTTTAAACCTGTACCTACGGCCGTACCTCCCTGAGCAAGCTGATAAATGTCATTTAATGCCAAAGAAAAACGATCAATTCCTTTTTTTACTTGAAAAGCATAACCGCTAAACTCTTGTCCCAATGTAATAGGGGTTGCATCCTGGGTATGCGTGCGCCCTATTTTTACTATGTGTTCAAATGCTTTTTCCTTCGATTTTAGGGACTCATAGAGCTTCTGAAGATTTGGAAGAGTTTTTTCATGAGCCAAAAGAGCAATTGCGATATGCATTGCCGTAGGGAATGTATCATTAGAGCTTTGTGACATATTCACGTGGTCGTTAGGGTGGATAGGGTTTTTGCTTCCTAGCTGCCCTCCTAGTTTTTCAATTGCAATATTACTGATGACCTCGTTCGCATTCATATTCGTTTGTGTGCCTGAACCCGTCTGCCAAATATGAAGTGGGAAATGATCGCTATAATTTCCGGAAATAACTTCCTTTGCTGCCTCGACAATAGCTTCTCCAAGACGAGATTCTAGCTTCATTTGTTTCATATTGACTTTAGCAGCAGCCATTTTAACAATACCAAGAGCCTTGATTATTACCGACGGTTGTCTTTCCCAACCAATTGGGAAGTTGATCAAGGATCGTTGTGTTTGGGCGCCCCAATATTTGTCTGAAGGTACATTTAGTTTACCAAAACTATCTTCTTCGATCCTGTAATCTTTCATTTTATTACTCACATATTTTTTGGTTTAATCTTTACGTGATTTAGGCTTCCTAAAACTTTCAAGATTTACGATTTCGCCTGAGCTTGCCTCGTTCTTAACGACTGAGTCTTTCTCGTCTTTTTCCGATAAAAATACTTGGGTGGGCGATGTATCATCAACATCTTCATTCTGAAAACGGAGGATAAATTCTACTGAAGGGTCTACGAAAGACTTTAATGCGTCAAAAGGTATTTTCATAGGTTCCAGCTGGTTCGAAAAATTAAGAGTGACCGTGAAATACTCATCCTTGATGGATAAATCCTTAAACCAATGTTGCAGGACTATTGTCATCTCTTCAGGGTACTTCTCGCGAAGTCCGTTCGAAATTTCTAAACTTGGGTGATTCATATCGAAGGTTATAAAAAAATGATGGTCGCCCGGCAGGCCGTGGCATGCAACATCCGATAATAGCTTTCTTATTGCGTCAAGCGTTGCCTTCCTCATTATTTTCCCATATTCGATTCTTTTCGTCATTCAATAAATCTTCCCTTACATCTCAATACAAAGCCAAATAACGCCGTTCAAAATCGAGTGCAGGCTTCTGTTGCCAGGTGCCTGCGGACCCCGCCAGTGCGAGCTATCGGACTGGACTTAAGTTTCGGCTTAGTTACTGCTTATGCAGCAACCGCTACCGGAGCATAATTGTCATTTGCAATTATACGTTTTGCGCCGATATCGGTGGCCATCCCGCCGAGTGAAAGCTTACATCTTTTGACGTCCGTCGATCCTATTTCGGCCCCTCATTTATCTGGTGGAGCCGCCGGGTACCGCCCCCGGGTCCGATCCGTTTATTACATGCGCGTTTATCACCATAGTTTTACTAAGAAAACACTAATAGTATGAATACTTCGTATTTTTTTTCAAGGGCGTATTGATATTTTTTTACCAATGGCCGGTATTTGCCATTGATTTCCATGGTTCAATGGGCTCACGAGGATTGCCACTCTGCAAAATTTCTATTGAAATATTGTCAGGAGAACGAACGAAAGCCATTCTTCCGTCACGGGGAGGTCTGTTAATCACAACCCCATTTTTTTGTAGTCGCTCGCAAATTTCGTAAATGTCATCAACTTCATAAGCCAAATGACCGAAATTTCTGCCTTCGGTGTAGTCCTCTTCACCGTCCCAATTAAATGTTAGTTCAAGGGCAGCCTCCTCCTGACCGCGAGGCGCCAAAAAAATAAGAGTAAATTTGCCCGCTTCGTTTTCTGAACGACGAATCTCATTGAGACCAAGCAATTCACAATAGAAGTGCAAGGAGTCCTCGATATTTGTGACGCGGACCATTGTATGCAAATATTTAATGTTCATCTTATGCTATCCTCCGCATATACTAACTGTAAACAAAAATGATTCTTATTAATAAACTATCATGAAAGTTTAAGTATGACGCTAACTAATGAACAGAAAGAGGAAATTTCGCAACAGAGAAGTAGGTCATATAGGACTAGGCGCATTACGGTGGATGGTGCTGAGAAGCATTTATATAAACCCTATCAGGTCCTCGATCACGGTTTTGTAAGATTAATTGATTACATGGGAGATGACTCAGCAATTGTTCAAGCGGCCAGAGTATCTTATGGTCATGGTACGAAAAAATCTAGGGACGATACTGGACTTATCAGATATCTGATGAGGCACTGGCATTCTACGCCATTCGAAATGTGTGAGATAAAACTTCATGTTAAGCTTCCAGTTTTTGTTGCAAGACAGTGGATCAGGCACCGCACTGCAAATATCAATGAATATTCCGCTAGATATTCGATACTGGATAAGGAGTTTTATATTCCATCAAAAGAAAATCTTGCAGCTCAATCAAAAAATAACCATCAGGGGCGAGGGGAGACCTTGACAGGAGATGAGGCAAGCAGAGTTTTAGACATGTTAAAAACAGACAGTATACGGTCGTACGATCATTATCAGAAGATGCTTTCTCAAGATGGACAACAAGGATTGGCTCGAGAACTTGCCAGAATGAATCTTCCAATGAATATATATACCCAGTGGTATTGGAAAACCAATCTTCATAATCTTTTCCACTTCCTGCGTCTGAGAGCGGATATTCACGCTCAATACGAGATAAGAGTGTATGCGGAAGAAATAGTAAAAATAGTTTCTGATTGGGTGCCTGCTGCATATCAGGCCTTTGAAGATTATCGTTTGGGAGGAGCGCAATTATCGGCGACTGCATTGGATTGTATAAAAAAAATGTTGGCTGGAAAACAGGTAACGAGGGAGACGTCAGGTATGAGCGCCGGAGAATGGAACGAGTTTAAAGTGACTTTCGATATTTAAACGCCCTTTGGCTAAAAAAACACCTTTATTTAAGAGTTGGTAGAATATTCATTTTTGAACAAGTCTCTGAGAACGACCTTCTCTATTTTCCCCATTGCATTTTTTGGCATAGAGTCTAGCCGAAGGATCTTAATTGGAATCTTGAAACTTGCCAACTTTTCTCGCAGTCTTTTCTTAATTTGATACTCGTTAAATTCTAGGCCTGGTTCAATTGTTACAGCAGCCGTTACGCCTTCTCCATAATCTTGATGAGGCAGGCCGATAACTGCAGATTCGGATACCTCCGGCAATGAGTCTATGATTTGTTCGATTTCTGCGGGGTAGACGTTGAGACCGCCCGATATTATGAGGTCTTTATTCCGGCCAGAGAGGTTTAAATGACCATCAGAGTCTATAAAACCTAAATCTCCTGTGATGAAATAGTTATCTGCAGTGAAATCCATTTTTGTTTTCTCGGGAAGATTCCAGTATCCTTTAAATACGTTGGGGCCGCGCACCTCTACTCGCCCGACTGTTTCGTTTTCCACTACTTTCTTTGTTTCTAGACTCGTGACTCGAATTTTAACGTCTGGCAGTGGGAATCCTACGGTGCCCGGTTTTCTTTGGCCATGGTACGGGTTGGAGGTAATCATGTTAGTCTCGGTCATGCCGTAACGTTCCAGTATAGTGTGGCGTGTTTGCTCTTCAAATTTTCTATGTAAATCAGATGACAATGGAGCTGATCCGGAGACAAAAAGTCTCACCTTGCGTGTAAGGTCAGCTGAAAATTTTTTTTCTCGCGTTAATCTTGCATAATGCGTGGGAACGCCCATCATCACAGAGATGTTTGGAACCAATTTTAAAATGCGACTCATCTCGAATCTGTCTTCGAAGAAAATTGAGGCTCCCGCTACCATCACTGTATTGAAGGCAACAAATAGACCATGAGTATGGTAAATTGGCAAAATATGTAAGAGGATGTCTTCGGAGGTAAAGTTCCAAATTTCTGCGAGCGCTCTAGCGTTTGATGCAAGGTTTTCGTGAGTTATCATAGCGCCTTTAGAGCGGCCTGTCGTGCCAGAGGTATAGAGTATAGCAGCAACATCCGTTCCAAGACAGTGTGAACTCCTAAAGTTACTTGCTGACATTGAGGCCGTTTTCTCTAAACATGGACCTTTTGGTCTAATTAAATATATAGCTTTGGTATGTGAGTCTTGATCTAAAAAATCTAAAACCTCTCTGTAACGCAAATTATTATCAGTAACAAATAATGCGGGATCGGAGTCATCCAGAAAAAATTTCGTTTCAGATCTTGTGTAGGATGGATTTATTGTTACAAATATTGCGCCTACCCGCAAACACGCAAGGTATAGCCAAACGCATTCTATTTTTTTTTCTGTTTGAACCATAACCCTAGATCCTTTTCGTATCCCCATCTTGGTAAGTGCGTTGGCATAAGCTCCGCTAAGTTGGATCATATCCTGATAAGAATAGCTGCGTCGTCCACTGGTCTTTATAAACGGAAGATTAAAGTTACTGAGGTTTTCGATTATTAAACTGAAGAAGTTTTTGTTCATATACATCTCTTAGTCTTCTGTAGCTATTATGCAGCCGAATGATTTCAAATAACAGTTTATATGATTAAACAGTTGAACTAATATGGCGTTCTTCTAGCAGTTTTTTTTTGTTTCATCAATTTGTCATTCAGTAGATTTAAATGCCCAAACAGTAGATTTAAATGACCAAAGCTACAAAGTTAATATTTTCTTTGTATGTCAGAAATTAGTTTTTCCTATCCCCCTAATCTTTAAGAAAAAAATAGACCCAAAAAAGCCTTTACAAGTTCATAGTTCGTTTCTAAGGTGGACGATTATCGTCGCAAAGAAATGCGGCTAAACAAAACATACTAAACATACTTATAAGAAAATTGGGAGTATCTTATGAAAAAATTATTTTTTGCATTATCGGCAATGTTTATATTTTCCAGTGCCGCATATGCCGAACGTTATGTGATGGTTACGCACGGTGAGGGTAAGGATCCTTTTTGGCCAGTAGTTCAAAAGGGAGGAGAGGATGCCGCTAGGGCTATAGGTGCTGAATTTGAGTACGTATTCACTCCTTCAGGCGATATGGCTGATATGGCAAAATCGATCGCTGCGGCAGCTGCTACGCAACCCGATGGAATGGTTGTGTCTCTACCTGATCCCGACGCCTTAGGCCAAGCTATAAAAGATGCAGTGGCTGCGGGCATCCCTCTGATCACGATGAATTCTGGACTTGAATCTTCGGCGTCCCTAGGCGCTCTAATGCATGTCGGTCAGCCTGAATTTCTTGCGGGACAGAAAGCTGGAGAGCGAGCCAAGGCAGAAGGAGCTACCAAAGGAATTTGCTTTATTCAGGAGGCTTACAATACCGCCTTGACAGATAGATGCGGAGGATACGGTGAAGCTATCCCAACGACAAATTTTGATAGCTCCAACGATCCAGCAACTATTCCAACGCGTGCAGCGGCTGGCTTGCAAGCAAATCCAGATGTTGATGCGGTGCTTTCCGTGGGTCCACATGTCTGTGTAGGTGTCCAACAGGCTATTGATGAGCTTGGTATGAGCGTTCACCATTCCTGCTTTGACTTAAGTCCTCCCGTGATGGATTTGATTAACGCTGGAAAAGTACAATACACAATAGACCAACAGCAGCGTCTTCAGGGCTACATGCCAATCATAGTACTACACCTTTATAATAATGGCGCTGGCCTTCTTCCAGGTGCAAATATTCCATCTGGTCCAGGCTTCGTTGATAAAAGCAATGCGTCGTCGGTTGCCTCTTTGGCAGGCGTAGACCGTTAATAAAATAAATGGTAAAATGGATGGCTTTTTGCCATCCATTTTTTTATTGCTATGTCATCATCAGATTTAATTCGTCAAGAGGCCGATAGGCACAAGCCAAAGGGTTTTTTGAGGGGTATGCTCTCAAGACCAGAGATTGGCCCAATCGGAGTAATGATACTTCTCTTTGGGATGTTGGGGTATTTCTCTATTCCAGCGGCGGAAACGACTTGGAACCCCTTTGCAGGCGAAGGTTTCAATGCTCTTGGTATTCGAAATAATTTGAGAGTTATATCGCAATTAGGAATAATAGCTCTCGGAGCTGGGCTACTAATTATAGCGGGTGAATTTGATTTATCTATAGGGTCCATGATTGGTTTTGCGGGTGCCTGTATGGCTATGACATTACGATGGGGCTTCTCAATTGTTATCCCATATTTATCTTTCGAAGGTGGCGCCCACATTGAATTCTATACACTGATCCACATTCCAGATGTTTCCCCCATTCTGGCTATTTTTATTACTTTATGTTTCACTTTGAGCTTTGGCTGGATACAAGGTTTTATCGTTGTGAAATCTGGTTTGCCATCATTTATCGTGACACTTGGTGGTCTATTTTTCTTAAGAGGGTTGACCGAGGTTTCACTTCGTTCATTTAACCATAGAGCGGATCAGTCTAAAGGCGCGACAACCGTTACCGAAATTCCCGATATAAAAAACATAATAGATTTGCCGGGACATGGTGAAATCGAACGAGAAGCCGCGAAATCTTTGCCAGAACCGGAATTGCTAGAAATGGTCAACCAGTTGCCAGGTGACACTGTAGCAAAACTCACTGAAAGGCTTGAATATACATTTCAACGAGTGGCTGATGCGAAAACTGATATTTTGATAGCGAAGGGTGTAAAACCACTTGAGAGCGCGCTGATAAATGCTAAGGCTTCTGGAAATGAATTTATGATAAAAACAATTGAAGACAAGATAGCAAACTTTAAAATTGAGCCAGTAGCGCCGAGATCGATTACTGATGTGGATATTGCAAGGGCTTATATAGATACTTTGGGAACAGCTCGTCCCATAGCAGATTTTTTTGGCGGAAATATCTTAGAACCAATTTTTGATTGGCTTTATTTCCCAATTGACTGGAATACTAATAATTTTGGCAATCAATTCGCACCAGGTCTTTACTCGTGCGTTATGATTTGGGTCATCTTATCTATAGCATGCTATATAGTTCTCAGTCGGACCCAGGCAGGTAATTGGATTTATTCTACTGGTGGAAATTTGAGTGCAGCTCAAGCAAATGGTGTCCCAACAAACAAAGTCAAAATCTCACTTTTTGTGTTCTCAGCGTTCTGTGCTACGATTTTTGCCACATGCCAAGTTTTTGAAGTTAATACGGCTGACGCAGCGAAAGGTAATTTGAAAGAATTGGAGGCCATCGCGGCAGCGGTAATTGGCGGTATTGTGATGACTGGTGGGTTCGGAACCATTCTGGGTATAATAACGGGAGCTTTTATATTCGGGTTGGCCAAAGAAGCTTTTTTTTACATCCCGGGCATAGATGGATCTTTTTATCGTGTGTTCCTTGGTTTCGTTATAATTGCATCAGCATTGCTGAACGAGAATATCAGAAAACGAGTGATGGGAAATATCTAGAATATGATAAACTCAGATAAGTCCCCATTAATTGAGATAGATAAACTGGTAAAAAAATTTGGCAGTTTCACGGCGCTGGATGGAGTATCGTTACAGGTATTTCCCGGTGAGGTTCATGCACTTTTAGGTGATAATGGTGCAGGGAAATCTACGCTAATAAAAACGTTGTCCGGCGTGCATCCTCCAACATCGGGCAGAATCCTCGTTGAAGGCGAGGAGGTTCGTTTCAAGTCACCACGGGATGCATCTTCTGCGGGTATTGGTACAGTTTACCAAGATCTCGCCCTAAATGCTTTGACATCGGTCACACGAAATTTTTTTCTGGGTCGTGAAGTGACAAGAGGCAGAGGTCCCTTTGGTATATTAAGAATGCAAGAGATGCATGATATCGCGATCGAGGAAATGGCTAAAATCGGTATCAACATAGCAGATCCTGAGCAACCTGTAGGGACTATGTCAGGGGGGCAAAGACAAACATTAGCGATCGCGAGGGCAATCTATTTTGGAGCCAAAGTACTGATACTGGATGAGCCAACATCTGCCTTGGGACAACGTCAGCAGATGGAGGTCTTAAAGACAATAAAGCGTGTTCAACAGTTGGGAAATATTGCAATAATATTAATTACGCACAATGAAATACACGCAAGATTGATTGCTGATAGATATACTTTTTTATCGCTTGGTGAAGTGATCGGTAGTGGCCTTGCTAAAGATCTTGGCGGGGATGATGTTAGACGTTTAATGGCTGGAGGCGCTGAGCTCGGAGATCTTACAAAGGAACTTGCAGGTTAATTACGTTTTGCGGTGTCAGTATACATATGTTGCAGGTAATTTTATTTGAATTCTGACAGGCTCTACTACCATCCCCACGTTGCACCAAAGTTCTAGGAAATTTCTTCTAATAAGATTTTTGCCTCTCGAAGGAGATCTTTTTCGACCAAGTCAAAGATTTTAATCCGGTCAAATTCATTTTTATTTTCTTTTAGGGTTTTTCTTAAAGATTTTCCAAACTTTTGCCTTATCTCTGTACCGACATTAAATTTTTTGACGCCAAAGAATTTTTTCATCTTCGCTTTGTCCTCTTTCGAGATACTAGATGCGCCGTGGATTACGAGAGGTATGGGTGTCATTTCATTAATTTTCATTAACACACCATAATCGATAATTGCATTTTTTTCTAATTGAAGGTGCGTGTTGCCCACTGAAACTGCCAAGGCTGAAATCTCCGTTTCAGACACTAATTTTTTTGCCTCCTCAGGTATTGTAGGTATATTTTTGATATTTGTTGTATAACCAACAAACCCAATCTCAGCCTCGACTGATGCGTCGTAACGCTCCGCCAATTTACAAACGGCGTAGGTTTGCTTGATGTTCTCTGATAGATTTAATTGAGAGCCATCAAACATAACAGAGGTGAAACCCTCGTCCAATGCTGCGTGACAAGTTTCTATATCGAGGGCGTGATCTAAATGCGGGATCACATCATAGTCACTGCTATCTCCCAAAATTCTGAACATTTTGGCAAGAACGGGAAGAGGGGTGTTTTTACGACATCCGGGACCAGCCTGAAGTACTACTGGTTTCTTTAATTCACTACCCGCTCTAGCAAATGCCCTTGCGTCTTCCCAGCCTTGAACGACGAAGCCGACTAATGCAGATCCTTTTCTATCTGCTTGGGTGAGAGCTTTTCGTAAATTCGTTATAGTCATTTAAATTTAGCAACCATGTCTTTAATACCTGGAATGATTTCTACTTGATACTCGTGACTAGGTTGAAAGAACTGTACAAGTGGACGTTGAGACTGTCCTCCAAGTATAGTAAAATAATACATTTCGTATCCTGGTAATGAGCAGCAAGGATGATAGCCGTTGGCTATACAAATTGTGGAGCCATTGGTGATATGAAATGCCTCTCCTATTTCTTTATCATCGCGCTGTAGAAGTTGCACACCTGAGCCATGTTCTGGACGAAAACGAAAATTGTAAGTTTCATCATGACGAGTCTCTATCGGAAGTCGATCGGTATCGTGTTTGTGGCTTGGGAATCCAGACCAGCCTCCCGCACCGACTGTAAAAAGCTCTGAAACTAATAATCGACCGACTCTCCCAGATTGTTTCTGACCAAGTATATGCTTTATCTTCCGATGTGTTTTTGTATCGTCTGAGCCGTATTGGATAACATCGAGTTCTTCAGACCTCACTTCAAATGGCGAAAAAACTTCATCAAATTTTGCCCCGGCTACAAAAACCTCTGTTTTGTTTGAACAACAATGAATTTCGAATTCCTCACCTGAGGGTACGTATACGGCCTCTGGCTCGCCGTCCCACACGTCTTTAACTCTCCCACCAATATTCTTGAAAGTGTATGAGTTAACGCTTACATCTATCGATCCAGTCGCTGGCACTACACAAGTTTCATATCCAGATACGCGATCAACAAACCTTTCACCAGACTTTAATTTTACGATATTGAAATAATTTAGTGGCACAAAAGAACTATTTTTTGGAACTATTGGCTTATTATTATTTTCATAGGAAGCTATGTGCATTTACTCCTCCTAAAAGCTGATTTATTTGACTTCATAAATTTAGCGAGCTCTTCTTTGTTAGGCATTGGTTCTGAACATCCTACGTTTGACACAACTATTGCTGCAGTGGCGGCACCTCTTAAAACTGCTTCGTTTTCTGTTGTCTCATTTGTATAATGTGCACAAAAGCCGGCTAAGAATGCATCTCCAGCGCCCGTAGGTTTCAGCGCGTTTACCTTAAAGGAATCAAACCGGGTTTCGCTTCCGTTTGAAAATAAAATACAACCGCGCGCACCCATTTTGTATATTACCTTTTTTTTTTGTTTCGATTTCTGCAATTTTTTTACGAACTTAATACCGCTGCCTTTACTTCCTCCCTCCCAAAAGTCAAATTCCTCTTCATTACCTACCAGAATATCAGAGTAGCTTCCAGCCAGTGAAAGAACTCGATAAGCCTCTTCGGGCGAATTCCAGGTTCCTGCCCTGTAATCTATATCTAGTATAACTCTCTTCTTATTCTCACAGGCTTTCTGCATCAAACAAAGAACTGATTTACGAGAAGGGTTATGAGTTAAGGCTGTTCCTGTCGTTATAATTGTAGAAAAAGTTTTAAAATCAATGCTTGTGGTTGCATATTCTGATAGGAACAAATCTGCAGCTAAATCTCTATAAATTACTGCTTGAGTTTCATTACCGTTTGTATCCACCACGGCTAAAGTATTCCTCCTGTTTGGAATGGTTTGCAAAAAGGTTGTGTCAACATTATGTTTTTCAAGGATATTTTTTGTAAATCTTCCAATGGAGTCGTCTGATATTGCAGCCAAAAGGGATACCTTGCAGCCTTGTTTTGCAAGTCCAACTGCAATGTTACCTGCTGAGCCGCCCAACTGAGCTGAAAACGTATTTGCTTCCTCAATGCGTGCCCCTGCTGGATCAGCATATAAATCCATACCAGCTCTCCCAATAACTAAAAAAGCCTTTTGCATTTCTCCCAAGTCCACTAGGTTATGTTTAAGATACTTGATGCACGCTTATCACGAAAATGAGTATTTGTCATAGACAAAGAATTAAAAGTAAGATTAGTAATTTTTCGCTTCAGTTGGAAGATATTATTTAAGAAATGAGAAGAGAAATGAAGAAGAATCACTGGGGTCTTATTGGGGGTGGCAAAGAAAGTCAAATTGGTCAAGCACACCGCATCGGAGCTACAATAGATGGAAGGTATGAGTTTTTGGCGGGGGCTGTCGATATTGATCCTGATGCAGCAAGAAACTTTGGTATAGAGTTAGGTCTGGAGCCCGATAGAGCTTATGGCAGTTGGCAGGAGATGTTAGAAAAAGAAAGTAAAAAACAAAAGCGCCTTGATCTTGTTACAGTAGCTACACCTAACGTCACACATTTTGAGATTTCTAAAGCTTTCTTGGAGGCTGGGTTTAATGTTTTGTGTGAGAAACCGATGACAATGACAGTCGAGCAAGGAGAAAACTTATATTTGGCTGCAAAAAACGCCAATAGAATTTGTGCTGTTAACTACGGGTATTCTGGTTTTTCTTTGGTACGAGAAATGAAGAGCATGGTTAGTGAAGGTGTGATCGGGAATGTTAGGCTAGTGAAAGTGGAGTTTGCTCATGGTCACCATGCAGACGCTAGAGACGAGTCGAATCCGCGGGTTAGATGGCGATATGACCCCAAGCAAGCAGGAGACTCAGCAGTTATGGCTGACTGCGGAATTCATGCTCTACACTTGGCTTGTTTCGTAACCGGGCAAGAAGTAACAGAGGTTTCTGCTGATTTTGTCTCAACAGTGCCATCAAGGAAGCTAGAAGATGATGCGATGGTTAATTTTCGTATGAGTGGTGGTGCAATAGGCCGCCTTTGGTCGTCTGCGATAGCTATTGGTAGACAGCATGGTTTAACAATTCAAGTTTTTGGAGAACGGGGAGGGTTTTCATGGGCTCAGGAGAATCCCAACCAATTATATCATATGCCCTTGGGTGGTCGAGTTGAAATTATTGAGAGGGGTGACTGTACTTTATCGGAACTCGCTCAAAAAGCAAGCAGGGTTACGATTGGTCATTCAGAAGGTATGCCTCTGGCTTTTGCTAACATTTATCTTGATATAGCTGATGCCATAGACCTCAGAAAATCTGGTGGTTTTAATTTTGATAAACCTCCATATCCGGATGTAGAGGATGGCTTAAGGTCTGTTGCTGCTATACATGCCGCCAAGAGGTCCTCTTTAGCGGCTGGACAATGGAGATCCGCAGTGCCATCAATATTTGGTAAAAAAAAATGAGTTGATGTCAAAATCCCGTTCTAGAACTTAGGATATTATTTTGGAAGCAGATTATGTTATTGTTGGAAGTGGTTCGGCCGGTGCTGCTATTGCATATAGGATTAGTGAGAGTGGAAAATATTCCGTGATAGTTGTAGAAGCTGGAGGGCATGATGGCAGCCCAATTATCCAGATGCCTGCTGCTCTTTCTTATCCTATGAACTCTCAAAAATATGATTGGGGGTATCTGTCAGAGCCCGAACCCCACCTAAATGGTCGTCGGTTAGTCGTGCCGCGTGGAAAGGTTATCGGAGGTTCCTCCTCTATTAATGGTATGGTTTATGTCAGGGGGCACGCCCGTGATTATGATTTTTGGTCAGAAAATGGTGCGGTGGGTTGGAGTTATGCCGACGTACTCCCATATTTTAAAAGAATGGAAAAATGGAACGCGTGCGGCTTAGGAGGGGATACAGCTTGGCGTGGGAATTCGGGTCCAATGCATGTAACTAGGGGCTCCCGTAATAATGAACTTTTTGACATTTTTATTCAGGCTGGTGCTGAAGCTGGCTTTCAATTAACGAGCGATTATAATGGCTATCAGCAAGAGGGTTTTGGTGTTATGGAGCAAACTATCTACAGAGGTAGGAGATGGTCTGCAGCGAGTGCTTATTTGAAACCCGGCTTAAGAAGAGAAAATTTATCTCTTGTGAGAGGGATTGTAGAAAAAGTAATAATTGAAAGTCGTCGAGCTACGGGGGTCTCCGTAAAGATTGGAGATGAAAGAAGAGAAATAAAAGCGCGTTCAGAAGTAATTATTGCGGCTTCCGCTATAAATTCACCGAAACTACTGATGCACTCTGGCATTGGCCCCGCTGACCACTTGAAAGAATATGAAATTGATGTAGTGTCCGATAGGCCGGGCGTTGGACGCAACTTGCAAGACCATCTGGAGGTATATGTTCAACAAACTTGTAATAAGCCAATAACTCTATATAGACATTGGAACTGGTTATCGAAGCTCATAATAGGGGCTCAATGGCTTGTATCGAAAAAGGGGTTAGGAGCCTCAAATCATTTTGAGAGCGCAGCATTTGTCCGGTCGGCTGCTGGAGTAGAATACCCAGATATTCAGTTTCATTTTTTACCACTTGCAATTAGATATGATGGTTCTTTTGCTAGTGACGGGCATGGGTTCCAGGTTCATGTGGGCCCAATGAGATCTAATTCTCGTGGAACAGTAAAACTGCGTTCAAAAAGCTGTAGCGAGCATCCAGAGATAAGATTCAATTATATGAGCCACGAGACAGATTGGCTTGAGTTCAGGCGATGTATTTCTATTGCAAGGGAAATTTTTTCACAAAAACCTTTCGATGTGTATAGAGGAATAGAGATTAAGCCGGGTGAAAAATGTCAAAGTGTCGATCAATTGAATGAATTTATAGCGGAAAATGCTGAGAGTGCATACCATCCCTGCGGAACATGTAAAATGGGGGATGTAAATGATAAAATGTCAGTCGTCGATCCTGAGTGTCGAGTAATTGGAATCGATAGGTTAAGGGTGGCAGATAGCTCTATTTTTCCTCGTATTACGAATGGAAATATAAACGGTCCATCTATCATGGTCGGCGAAAAAGCTTCAGATCATATATTGGGTAGACCACAGCTCCCAGCGGAAAACAACGAGCCGTGGATAAATCCAAATTGGAGATCTTCTGACAGATGAAAGTTACTTTTTTAAAGATCTATTTAGGTAAGGTAGTGTTTCCGCTCCCTGGGGGACCGAGGACAGACTAGGGCCGGCCGACGATTCTATATAATCTGTACAACCTTCGATATACTCAATTTCTTTATCTATTACGTCGTGCGCTTCTGAAGTTTGCAGTCCTCTCTGGTTTATTTCCTCAAGGATTTTTAAAGATAGAATCTTCATCTCAATTAGGTGTCTTTTATAATTCAGAATTGCTTTGTCCCCATCAAAACTTATTTCGTTTTTTCCAGTAGATTTCTCTTTTATTTCGTTAAGAGATCCACCACCTTGACCATCAAGTTTTACACCAAAGTGCTCCAATACTGAAGTTGAGGGTATTATTGCCTTATATAGACCCAGCAAAGAAATATCTGAAAGTTCGCTTAATTCTTTTTCTAACATGCTTTCACCGTATTTATTAATCTTCTGTTAAAACCGTTACCTATATAATACGTCTTGAACTACCAAATAGTTAGCACTCGTTAGAAAAATCTGCCTCAAAGGTTTACTGCATAAAAAAATAGTCATTTTAGCATTAAGTTTTATAAGGGGAGGACGATAACATTTATAAACGCAAAGTGCAAACCACAGTTTCTTTTTTGATATTTCTCATTAGCTTGATGAATTTTTGATCTATGTCGGTCACCGTGACAACGTATAGCTTTTGATGCCTTTTTACAGCATAAAAACTTTTTTTTTGCAAGAATTAGCTATTATTCAATACGATAATTGACTATTTTTACAAATTCGTTAGAAGAAGGCTAATGATTAAATTTTGAGGATTGTCAAATGAAAAAGTTTTTTGCTATATCGATAATATCCGTTGCTGCTATAGTGTCAGGTTGTGCTGAGACCGCAATGACCGTGCCTGCAGATGCGGTGGTCTGCTCTAAAGCTTCTGGCTGTAGCTAAGACGATAAGCATGTTGGGAGGCGCCGGCGTTAGAAAGCCTCGCCTCTCACTCTGCCGACCAAATCTAAAATCAGTATTTCCAACGTCTATGGAACCAGTACCATTGGGCTGGATGGGCGCTTACTCTTCGTTCTATACTTTTTGTAACGAGTTCAGTAAGCTCTTGATAATTAGAACTAACTAAAGGCTTTTCAAAATGGACCCTTATCAAGCTTGTCATTTCATCTCGAAGAGCATACGCTGGCACCAGCAACGCGTCATACTTTATAGCGATTTTTGCAACAGAAGTAGAGGTTTTTGCTGGAACACCTAAGAAATTGAAAAATTCACCGTTTTCATCTGCCTGATCGAGCATCACGGCGACAATTCCCCCTTTTTTTATATAATCGATCATCTTTTTTGTGCCGGATGTTCCAGTTGGAAAAATAGGTTCCCCTCCAGATTTGATCGCGTTTAAGTGAATTTTCTCATAAAACTGATTCTTATTTTTTTTGTAGATCGCTCCAGCTGTTAATCCATTGTTTTTTAATACTGCTCGAACTGCTTCCCATGGACCTATGTGGGCAGAGACTATTAGAATTGGCCTGCCGCTCTTCTTGGCCAAAAATAGCGGTTCAAGTTCTGACCTTGAGTAAAAAAAACTCTCACTTGAGGTATGAAATTCCTCGTTAAAAATAAGCTCGATAAATGTACTAGCAGTGAAATATGAAAATTTTCGTATAAAAGATTTTTTTCTTGAACCTAAAAGTTTGGGCATTGCCAAAGAGAGATTATCTTCAACTCTCTTTCGTAACTTTCTGCTAAAAAATAGGAGCAATGCAAACCACACTGAGGCTATTCTACGACGATATTTAAAGCTGAAGGGTTTCGTCAATTCCAGTAAAAAAAGCAAAGGTACTATTTCGATAGCGTCACGAATTTTCTTAATATGCATGACTGTTATTTTTTCTCAGTAGCTTTTCACTTTACTGGGTTAATTAACATTACTATCTGGCGACCTTCCAATTTCGGTATGTTATCAACCTTTCCAATTTCGCTGGTGTCGTCTGCAACTCGTTCCAGAAGCTGCCTTCCTAACTCCTGATGCGCCATTTCACGACCTCTAAATCTCATAGTGATTTTCACTTTGTCGCCATTATCTAAAAATTTGGAAACCGATCTCATCTTCACATCATAGTCATGCCTATCCGTGTTCGGTCGGAATTTTATTTCCTTTACTTCAATAATCTTCTGTTTTCTTCTTGCTTCGGCTTCTTTTTTTTGCTGCTCATACTTATATTTACCAAAGTCCATTATTTTGCACACTGGCGGTTCGGCATTTGGAGATATCTCTACCAAATCTAATCCGACTTCTAAGGCCATGTCGAGTGCTTCTTCTGGGTTAATTAGTCCGACGTTCTCGCCTTCGGCTCCAATTAGTCGGATTTCTGTGCAGATAACCTGTTCATTTACACGGGGTCCTGCGCTTCGCGTCTGTTGAGGCGCGTTGTGAGGTCTTCGAGCTATGGGTTACGTTCCTTTCTTCATGACATTGATTATCTTTTACTATTTCTAACTTTCGCTGGCAAGAAGGAAATTTAATGACGGAGGATGTACAAACTGTCATCTTCTCAGTTTTAAGACCCTGACTGTTGACCTTTTTTTAGATTATATTAGTTCTATAGTCAGGTCGAAGGCTCTCCGCTTTTATAGCTTTTAAGAATTCTTCTAAAATCAATGTTTGTGTTTCTTTGCTCCCTAGTCTTCTAATCACAACTGTGCCTGCTTCGACCTCACGAGCTCCAACGACAATTATAATTGGGATTTTTTTCAAGGAGTGTTCTCGGATCTTATAACTAATTTTCTCATTTCTAGTATCTGGAAGGGCTCGAATGCTATTTAAAGAAAGAGCATCAGTAATGCTATTCACATAATTATTTGCGTCCGATACTACTGATGCCACAACCACCTGTGTTGGAGCCAGCCAAAGGGGCAGCTTTCCCGAATTTTCCTCTAACAAAATTCCTATAAATCTTTCAAATGACCCAAGTATAGCTCGATGCAGTATTACAGGCCTTCTTTTTGCTCCCCCTTCATCAATATAATTAGCATCAAGTCTTTCGGGAAGTACGAAATCTACCTGAAGAGTCCCACACTGCCATTCCCTACCAATAGCATCCGTTAATACGAACTCCAACTTTGGTCCGTAAAACGCACCCTCTCCTGGGTTTAAGGTATATTCACAGCCTGCGGCTTTAGTAGCTTCCAAAAGTGCCTTTTCTGACTTATCCCATGTAGAGTCCTCACCTGCTCTATGAGTCGGTCTATCAGAAAATTTAACATCGAACGATGCAAAACCCAAATCTCTGTAAATATCGGAAAGTAAGTCAATGAAGATTTTTGTTTCACTTTCGATCTGAGACTCCATACAGAATATATGAGCATCATCTTGAACGAAACCCCTTACACGCATAATTCCATGCATGGCGCCAGAGGGCTCATAACGATGGCACGATCCAAATTCTGCCATTCTCAGAGGTAAATCTCTGTAAGATTTCAGCCCTTGATTATATATTTGAACGTGGCATGGACAGTTCATGGGTTTCAGAGCATTAGTTCTTTTTTCACGAGCTCCTTCTTCGTCAACCTCAACAATAAACATGTGTTCCTGATACTTATCCCAATGGCCAGACGCTTCCCAAAGTTTCCTGTCTACTACCTGTGGCGTTTTTACCTCCAAATATTTAGCGGCATCTAACTTTCTTTTCATATAATTCTGTAGAACACTGTAAATGGTCCATCCATTTGGATGCCAAAAAACCATTCCGGGAGCTTCCTCTTGCATGTGGAATAAGTTCATTTCTTTACCAAGTTTTCTATGATCTCGCTTCGCGGCTTCCTCAAGAAAATTTAAGTGGTGCCTTAACTCCTCTTTGCTACAAAAAGCTACGCCGTAGATTCTTTGTAACATTGCATTATCGCTACTGCCTCTCCAATAGGCTCCTGCAATGCTCATTAGTTTGAAGCAATCGCCAGGAACTTGACCAATATGTGATAAATGAGGGCCTTTACACAGGTCTTGCCAATCTCCATGCCAATACATGCGAATTTCTTGATCCTCTGGGATAGCATTTATCAATTCTAGTTTATAAGGTTCACCATTTTTCTGGTAATGACGCATAGCCCTCTGTCGTTCCCAAACTTCTGTTCTAATAACTTCTCGCTTATTTATAATTTCACGCATTTTTTTTTCGATAATCGGCAGGTCTTCTGGCGAAAAGGCTTCCTCTCTATCAAAATCATAATACCAACCATTGGAAATTACAGGTCCAATTGTCACCTTAACATCTGGCCATAACTCTTGTACTGCTCGTGCCATTATATGTGCACAATCGTGCCGAATTAGTTGCTGGGCAATCTCTTTATCTTTAGCGGTGTGGATAATTATTTCAGTGTCTTCAACTATTGGACGGCTCAAATCAGTCACTTCACCATTTGTAGTACATGCGATTGCTGCTTTGCTCAAAGAAGAGGATATTTCTCTTGCTATCTCTTTGCCCGTAATTCCCGTTTCGAATGTACGTACGCTCTTGTCAGGAAGCGTAACTTTTATTTTTCTCTGTGCCAATTTTATATCGTAACCTTTGCAAAACTCATAAGTTTATTGCTATGCTATTTGTTACGAAAATCAAGAGCCTTTTGCATTATTATAGAGTAAAATTTTCTAACTTCGAAAATGAATTAAGTGAGCACCAAAAAAAAATTGTCTTGAGTTTAAGTTCCTGTGCCGTAATCTAACACCAGTTGTTTTTTGTACACGGGATCAGACAATGAGTCTTCATAATCTATTGGAATTAGATAATGGGAAAAAAATAGCTTTTGTTAAGAGCTATTTCAACGAGGTTAGCGAGCTGCCAGGCGTTATGTTCCTCGGGGGATTGAGGTCAGATATGGAAGGAACAAAAGCCTGTTTTTTAGAAAGCTTGTGTAAGAAGAAAAGAATAAACTTCATAAAGTTTGATTATACGGGTCATGGCATGTCTTCCGGCAAATTTGAAGATGGGTGTATTGGCGAATGGTTTGCCGATGCTTGCGAAGTATTCGACAAACTCACCTCAGGAGAACAAATTTTAGTCGGTTCGTCGATGGGAGGGTGGATTTCTCTACTGTTGGCAAAGAAAAGATCTGAGCGGCTCGCTGGGTTTACTGGTATTGCCGCAGCTCCAGATTTTACTGAGAACTCAATGTGGGCAAGTTTTTCAGAACAACAGAGAGAAGAATTGACAAATAAAGGAAGAGTTTTTATCCCGTCTGATTATTCAGCGGAACCTCTTCATGTATCAAAGAAGCTAATTGATGACGGACGAAGACATTTAGTGTTAGATAGCAAGTTGAAATTCAATTTTCCGGTAAGATTATTACAAGGGATGAAAGATAAGGATGTTAATTTCAAACAAGCCGTGCAGCTTGGAGAGCATATTTCATGTGAAAATTTAAAAGTTACACTTGTAAAAAATGCCGACCACCAATTTTCAAGCGAGGAGTGTTTAAAAATCCTAAGCCAAACGGTAGAAGAGCTTTTTATTAAAGTAAGATAGAATTTTAAAGACGACGAACTGGGTAGCATTAGCCTTGATAAGACGTTCTTTTTACTTCAAAATTACAGAGAATGTCAAGGTAATCACTCCAAGCAATGAGATCATTAACGACAGCATGTTGAATGAGGAGAACCTAGTTAAGAGTATCTTGATTTCGTCTGCACTCTTTAATCCTCTTTTGGCATCGTTTCTGATTTTGAAGCCATAAATAATACATGCTATAAGGCCACTAAACCCCAGAAAAGTGACAAATATTCCAATTTTGAACATGATCGCCATATTGCAACCCCTCCTTTATATCAATTAGTTCCTATCATTGGAAAGTGCAATTGTTTAGTGACGATGATAGGGAAGACAAGCTCCTACTCTAAGTTTGGATCAAATTTAACTTGCATAAGGGACTAAAAAAATTTACGTAGAGGCGGTTGCCCCTATAGCTCAGCTGGTAGAGCAACTGATTTGTAATCAGTAGGTCCGCGGTTCGAGTCCGTGTGGGGGCACCATCTAATCCATGATCCGCGGTCCAAGTACCTGATTTGTAAGGAACTTTATTCTTTGCAACAATTGGGGTGTACCAGATGGGTTACCAAAATTCACATTATCTTAATACAAAACGGGGCGTTTATTATTATACCAGACGTGTTCCCAAAGGCCTTCAAGAGCGGTTTCAAAGCCCACGTTTCGTAAAATGCTTGCATACACGCTCACAAGCTAAAGCTTTTCGTCTCTCTCAAGAATTATCCAGTCGATTAGAAAATATATGGGATCGAATGAGATTAGAGGTGCTTGATTTTAAAACAGATGAGCCGAGGTCCTTGGTTCTTGGGGCAGGGGGCGTAAGCACAAGAGGCATCTTTCGCATATCAGATGGATTTGAGCTTTATCTTCGCTTGAAAGCGAGTAC
>JAYZEV010000004.1:0-124663 GCA_036337105.1 Pseudomonadota bacterium | reverse complement strand
CTTTCGTTCCCGGACCTGAAGCGTTAAAGCTAAAAAAACCAACAGCACTTGTGACTGCAGACGCCTCACCCGGGCCTTGCACACCGTCCCCATCTTCATCAGCAAACGCAACTGCGTTTTGAAGGGGGCCCTTAATCGCATTTCCAAAAATGGGAAATTGAATTGTGGAAAGATTAGAGCCAGACGCACTATCTCCACTTCCACCCGTATCACTGCCACAGGAAGCTAGAATAAGACCCGCAAGTGGCGTAAACGTATGCTTGCTTTTAATTAGCTGCACGATCTTGCGCTTAACGGATCGAGCTTTTAATTCTACCTCACAATAATTTCCGCCATCTGAGAAATTATTTCCATTGGACTTGGGTCCTGATGTGCTAATCCTGCGCATGAAGCACCTTTGCGTTTCCTTTGTTTACATAGATCATACAACGACTCCCCCACCCTAAAAATTAGAGAATCGGTGTAGTATCCTCCCTTACAACAAGTAAGTATCATATTTTGTTAGGTTTAACAAATATAGGCTCCATGTCCTTAGAGATTAACTGATGAAATCAGTTATTTATTTAGGAACAAGAAATGTCTCAATAATGCCTTATGAAGCGGCTATTCATACAGATAGTAGTCTAATAAACTGCTGATACTACATTTAGTCACCCGCACGTATTTCAAAAATGAAAAAACTGGTGAAGCTTTCCTACAACATGATGTAAATAATTTTATCTATATAAGAATCCCTTTTTAGTTAGCTTTATCATTTTATAATAAAGAGAATATGCCAGTATGATTGCCACTGAGCTTACGCTGGGTGCTAATTTGGACGAGGATTAACAAGAAGAGGGGTTAGCATTGTGTTGCCCCTCACATCCTTAGGAATCCGCCGATTAAAGTAATAAATACCCTCTTTGCTGAATGTATGCGGAATAGATTTGTACAACGACATTTACTACGGTCCATGAAATAGTTTCAATTCTGTAGGCTTATCAATGTGTTATGATGTTTGATGGTGCCCGGGGGCGGATTTGAACCACCGACACGCGGATTTTCAGTCCGCTGCTCTACCCCTGAGCTACCCGGGCTCGTAACATAAGTTACACCATCACCCTCCCTTTTAGATCAACTACCAGCCTCTGTCTATAGAGCAAAGTCTTTATAAAGGTAAATCATGATAATATTTGAGTTCACAAGAATTTGTGGTCACCAAGAATATTCGATAAAGCAGGTTTATCTCTTTTTTTCTGAACTTCAAGACACCCTGATTTTGTCCATCCAAATATCTTGATTTCTACTTTGTCGCGCTTACAGCATTTTAAAAGTTCTTCGCTAACTCTATATCGGTCTTTATGACTTAATGGAGCAAAATCGATTATTATTTTTCCCCCTAAACCACGCACCTGCAACTGAGCGGGCAATTCACTCATAGCGAGCAAATTTGTTTTTAAACAGGTGGATCGCGAAATATCGGCACCGCTGTTGATATCTACAGCTATTAGGGCGGACGTTTTTTCAATAATTACGGTCCCTCCATTTGAAAGTTTGAATTGTGGTAGCAAAAACTCATGTACCTTCTCCCAACCGCCGAAACGATCAAAACAGGACTCTTCCTCAAAAAAATTCTTTTCGTCTGGATTTATCCAATCTCGAAATGCAACGTCACGGGATTTTAAAGGAGGGACAAAAACGTTTGGTGTCATTAAGGGATCGTTCAGAATAAGATCATAAATTTTCATTTGCTTGGAAATATCCTCACTTATCTGCTCAGAATTAGCCTTCTCAGCCATGGAACGAAAAATTAAACCGAGCTTATCAGGAATTTTCTTTAAGTCGCCCGAGAGTTCCGATCTGAGATATTTTTTTACCTCTTCATCCCTAATGGTCCGTGAAAAATTAATTCCAGGTTTAAAAGGGGTTAAAATTGTATAACGACCTTTGAGCGCAAAACCTGCTGATACAGGTTGAGCCTTATCACCTTCGGGCTGTACCTTCACAGACACAACAGTGCATGGCTTGTTTCGGTTCACTTTACGACCTCGTAGAAAACCCGCTGCGCCATTTGGAAGAGTTACAAATGTCCCATTTATACCGCTCAAGAAGGCTCCAATCTTTACCGAAAACACACTTCCAATTAATGATTTCTCACTTGGTTTCGTCGAGTCTACAATTAATTCAATAATTCTTTGATTTTTCACTACAGCAATGGCATGACCATCACCGTGGGGTTCAACGAAGACTGTTGCGTCCCCCATAAAATTATCCTTCGGTCTTGGCCAGTCGATACCCCAACCCATTCAGAATGTTTGTCGTTTCCGTTAAGGGCAAACCCATAACATTAGTGTATGAACCTGAAATGAACGGCACAAAAGCAGCTGCCTTACCTTGAATTGCGTAACCTCCTGCTTTACCTTTCCACTCTTCAGTTCCAAGATACCAATCTATCTCGCTACTAGATAGATTTTTTATCTTAACTTGGGTTCTAACGAGGCGATATCTTCTAAAACGTTCAAAACGCACGTATATGCCGGTGAGCACCTGATGTCTACGACCCGATAATAGCTCCAAAAAGCTCTTAGCCATTTCTTTGTCCTTCGGCTTACCGAGAATTTGGGTGCCACAGCTTACAATAGTGTCGGCAGTCAAAACTAAATCATTGGCTGAGCTCTGGATTGCCATGTTTTTTTCTTCCGCCATTCTCCGCACATAACATCTAGGTTTCTCATTCTTTGCGGGAGTTTCGTCTATTTCTGGACCAACCACAAGATCTATTGCTATCCCTAAAGACGCCAATAGCTCTTTTCTCCGCGGACTGCTGGAACCTAATATCAACAATTACTTGAAACGGTAATTTATTCGGCCCTTAGATAGATCATATGGCGTCATCTCGACCTGAACCTTATCACCAGCAAGTACCCTAATTCTATTCTTCCGCATTTTTCCTGCTGTATGCGCAATTATTTCATGACCATTTTCAAGCTCTACTCGAAAGGTGGCATTGGGTAAAAGCTCCTTTACTAGCCCCGGAAACTCAAGAAGTTCTTCTTTAGCCATAAAATCTCCAATCCTTTTTGACCCGTTTTTTTGAGCGAAAGTACCGCGTTGCTACTCAGATTCAAGAAAAAAAGTACTTTTTTATAAAATAGATACGATTTAATTCGGTTTATTGCTATTTTTGCATCGGGGTACCAAAGCGATCAGTTATGCGCTCCAAAATTTGGGTCCTGGTTGTCCGGTATGATTTTAATATGACCTCTCTATTTTTGCCAAGACCTGACGGGTCGAGTGTTGGCCAGTATTCCACTTCTAACGAAAAAAATCTCGTATATTCCAAAGCCAATCTTTGTGCTGCTGGCGAGAGAGCTACGATTAAATCATAACTTGAAATATCATCCCCCCATTTTTCCATTTCTTCAAAGGACCTTGATTGATGCGCGGCTAGAGCAACGCCAATCTCTGCACAAACTGCTATTGCAAAACCATCTATTTCCACGCCGGTCTTTACACCCGCAGATTGAACGAAGTACTTGGTGCCATAAAACTGTTTCATTATTCCTTCAGCCATAGGGGACCTAATAGCATTGTAGTCACAACAAAAAAGAACCGATTGAATGTTTTTCATAGCCAAAATTTCTTAATAAAGCCTAAGTGCACAGATTAGGGTGAAAAGGCGCTTTGCAGTTGCCTCATCTGTTTTTACCTTGCCCTCAAGCCTTTTTAGCAATACTCGACTGCCTTCCAGGTGAATGCCTCTTCTTCCCATGTCAATTGCCTCTATTTGACCTGGGGGCAATCGTTTGACAGCATCGAAGTAGCTATTACAAATATCAAAATAATCTTTCATAACAGGTCTCAAGGGCGTCAAAGAAAAATGAAACTGGTACATCTTTGTTGATTTTTCATCCGCCACAGTGAACACGAGCCGCAGATCTTTAATGGAGATAGATAGGTGAAAGGGACCAGTTGGAACATTCTTATTGTCTTCTTTTTCAAGTCCAAAACGATTATCTTGTAATATATCGTAAATCGCAACGTTTCTTTCATGTGCGATTTCCGGAGTAGGCGCTGGCAATTCTTGGTCACTTATGGAGATAAAGCTTATATAATCAGTTTTTTTCATGTGAATTTTGATTTTCTTTTGAGCCTTAAATTTAGAGAAAGCTCATGCGCCTGAAGACCTTCTGAGCTTGCTATGATCGCGGCGGCTTCCCCAATTTTGTCAAAAGATTTTTCTGTCATTTCCGAGATGGATATTCTTTTCATAAAATCATTTACGGAAAGACCTGATGAGAATCGGGAAGCACCAGAAGTTGGCAGGATATGATTAGTTCCTCCGATATAATCTCCGATGGCTTCTGGAGAGAAGGGGCCTAAAAAGACTGAACCAGCATTAAAAATTTTTTTGAAAATATTTAGCGGCTCTTTGACAAAAAGTTGTAAATGCTCAGGTGCAATTTTATTCGACAAATGGCAAGCTTCATCCAAGTCTCGCACGGTAATAATTGCTCCATTGTCTGTCCAGCTTTTCTCGGCTATCCTTCTCCGTTTCAATTTTTTTAAGATTTTCTTTATTTCCATATGAACGGACTCTGCCAATGCAGCACTGGTCGTGATAAGTACAGCCTGAGAACTTTCATCGTGCTCCGCTTGGCTCATCAGATCAATAGCAATCCAGTCAGGCCTGTTTTTCTCATCAGCGATGATCAAAACTTCTGAAGGACCAGCAATCATATCTATTCCGGTTCGACCATAAACCTGTCTTTTGGCCTCTGCTACAAATGAATTACCGGGACCAACTATCTTATCGACTGCCGGAATTAAATTGGTACCGTAAGCTAAAGCCGCGATTGCCTGTGCACCCCCAATCTTATAAATTTTCTTTATCCCAACGAGACTGGCGGCGAAAAGAACGAGCGGATTAACCTGCCCGCCGGGCGTTGGACAGACGAGAATAATCTCTTTCACGCCAGCGACAACCGCAGGTATTGCTCCCATCAAGACAGAAGACGGATACGAAGCTGTTCCTCCCGGTACATAAAGACCCACCTTGGCTATCGGTCGCCAAGCCCAACCAACCCTTGCACCTAAATCATCAGCCCAAAGGGCGTCTTGCGGTACTTGTTTTTCATGATAAGACCTTATCCGATCGGCCGCTAACTGAAGAGCTTTTTTCTCAGTTGGAGAAACAAGAGTAATTTGTGATTTGATTTCGTCATCCGAAAAACTGATGGATTCTTCTGACAGAAAAAAATTATCGTGAGTTTCCGTAAGCTTGATCAAAGCTCGATCTCCGTCTCGTCTTACTGACTCTAAAATACTGGAAACCGTTTTAATAAGCTTCCTATTTTTAGATCCTTCTCTATGCAGGAATTTAGAAAAAAGTCGCTCAAAATCTGGGTCTTTTGTATTCAAAAGCTTGGGCATCAATCTACCTCTTTTTTTTCATAAATAAATGCCCATTTAGGCTAAATAGAATTTTTCATCGTACAGCATTCAATTAATATTACGCCATGAATGCATAATATTGAATGATACTCAACAAAACATTTCTTTCCCATTTTGTACTTTTATTCTTCATTTTTCGTGACCATGAACAACTTTAGAGGATACTCTATTAGTTCCAACAATGTCTTTAAGATAGGCTTGAATTAGCTCTACCCGCAGTTTTATAGTCGTGTTTCCTGCGAATATAAGATAGATTTTCAGATCATCAGTATTTTTACCTTCTTCCACCTCAATCGTAAGAAGTGACAAAATCCTATTTTCAAGCGCATTTTCTAGACCCCTACAAGATACATCAGTTACATTATCAAAAATTAGGGTGGACAAACATCGCTGACTCTGGGCCTCTACCTCTCTATTTTCTTGTGAGAGCTCCCATTTAAATCTACTTAACAGAAGCGTAAATCGATGTTTTTTCTTGAACCATTTCGTATCCTCAACTAGTAAGATGGAGTCCTGAGTTAATGAGGATAAAACATGGATGTCCTCCAGATTCTGAGCACTCAAAAGTAGCCTTGTTAACTTTCCATCGTTCATTCTCAGGAATTAACCTTTTATTCTCTCAATTTTAGCGCCACAGGCAGATAGTTTTTTCTCCACACTTTCATATCCCCGATCAAGATGATAAACCCGATTGACAACGGTTTCACCTCGAGCTGCCAAACCCGCCAAAATTAGACTGACTGAAGCTCTTAAATCCGTCGCCATAACAGGCGCTCCTCTCAACTTTTTTACTCCCTGCACAGTGGCAACACCACCTTCAACATCGATTCTTGCGCCCATTCTGCACAGTTCTGGCACGTGCATAAACCTATTCTCGAATATATTTTCTTCGAACACTGACTTTCCGCTGGATAAGGAAAGCAATGCCATCATTTGTGCTTGCAAATCTGTCGGGAATCCAGGATATGGAGAAGTGCGTATATGGGTAGGTTTAATGCTCGTCAAAGGTCCCCTGACTAAAATACCTTCTTTCTTAGCGACAACTTCGGTTCCAGTTTCTTTCAATTTGTCAGCAAAGGATTCGACTAAACTGAGGTCACAGTCACGTAATAAAATGGCGCCTCCAGCGATTGCAGGTGCTAGCATATAGGTCCCAAGTTCGATCCGATCGACTATAACTCGATGCGTGGTTCCAGTAAGTGACTCAACGCCCTCGATTGTAATTACCTGGGTCCCCGCTCCTCTTATTTTGGCACCCATAGATTTCAGACAATCACATAAGTCGACAATTTCGGGTTCTAATGCGCAATTTCTTAAAGTAGTTATACCTTTAGCTAAAGTTGCAGCCATAACAATATTCTCAGTTGCGCCAACGGATTTTGTAGGAAAAGTATATTCAACACCTTGGAGACCGTTATTCGCCTCAGCATGAATATAACCTTTTTTTAAGTCTAGAGAGGCTCCCATAGCTTTAAGTGCTTTTAAATGGATATCCACGGGCCTAGCACCAATTGCACAACCGCCAGGCAATGATACCTTGGCTTTTCGGTTACGAGCTAAAAGTGGTCCGAGAACCAAAATTGAAGCTCTCATCTTTCTTACGATATCGTATTCGGCCTTGTGATTGGAGATATAAGGTGCCGCCAAAACTAGTTCTCTTTTACTTTCCAACCCAGACACCTCACATCCCAATGAGAAAAGAAGATCTTTCATCGTACGAATATCTGACAATAATGGAGTATTTGTTAAAGTGACTGTTTCGTTTGTTAATAATGCTGCCGGCATCAAAGCCAGGCAGGCATTTTTTGCTCCTGATATTGATATTTCGCCAAACAGTGGCACCCCACCTTTTATTACGATCCTATCCATATTTGTTATTACCCGAAAGCTAGAAAGCTTTTATTCATTTTCGTTACAATTTAATAGAGCTTTTGATCTTCTGTGGCGGTCCTGATCCTTGCGCCTCCTTAAATTTTTCCTAAGTGCCTCGGCTAACCGTGCTTTCCTATGGTCTCCAGCGACATCATCCTTCAAAACCCCAAGATCATAACTGGCAAGTCTTATCTCAGAGATTTTGGAATTTTTCCTTGATTTCATCACTCTAAATCCCTTGAAAAGTAAAAAAACTTAAACTAAAAAAAAACGGTAGAGTAAACGTTATATACGTACCATAAAAAATAATATAGATAGACAATTTAGTAAAGATCAAGCTGCAGTAGCTCAGTGGTAGAGCGCGTCCTTGGTAAGGACGAGGTCGGGAGTTCAATCCTCCCCTGCAGCACCAAAAGAAAAATTAATAGTAATTTAAGATAGATCGATAGGCAATTAAAAGGTTTTTTGTTGAGCTGTAAACCAATTTAATAATGAGCTATTAACTAATCTGGCAGCACTTAAGTAACTATTTTTGTTGAAGAAAAGGAATATAATATTAGAGAAATGTAGAAAACATTTTCTATTCTTTTTCTAATACTCGCCCTGCCTACTTTTATATTTTAGATTAATTCTAATAAAGTTCGAATGCCGTGTTTGCATTGCGAGATGCTAATTATCTTAACGGCAGTCAGTTAGATAAAAGGGAGCTTGTGTGATCCAATCACACGTATCTATGAGTTATGGGAAGGCGTAGGTGAGGTGGTTGGACTTCTGTCTAATTTAAATCTAAATCCAAGTATCAGCGTCACTGCGGATTTCACCGGTAGAGATATATTAGCAGACACCGATCAATATCATGCAGACATTTTATACTTCTAAAGCCTTATAGATGTCATGTAATTGCGCATTTAACTTGGTAGCGTGCGCCATAGCCTCCGCATCAACTTGTACAGCTACTTGACTAAGAATACCATTTAATGCGTCTTCATACGACAATCCTAGCTTCTGCATTGAGGTCAATGCAGTGTTAACTATCTCTACTATAACCTCTGCTTGGAATTCTGGTTCAGGCGATTCCGTTTTATTTTTTGGCATTAGACAATCCTCTTTAAAGCGCCTATTTTTATTTATTCTTGCGACCTAAATGCAAAAATCACACCAAACGACCAAGGATGTCTTTAAATTTTTGAAAAGGGAATATCATTATGACAAGTGCAATATTAATTCCCTCTCTGCCATGGCACTATAAATTCTCCAATAACGCTGCTTACAGTCTCATCCGAAGTATTGTCACTCGAATTTATGATAGCGACTAAACCTTTTTCTTTATGCTCAACCACTTCAACAACCACGGCATCGACTCCGTTACTTTGAAAACTCTCTGTCATAACCCTAGTTATGGCGCTCTTTCGTAAATCAGGCTTAAATATTTTTCCAACAGGCGTCTTCGGCAGCTCCTCCAAGATTTCAATGTGGACAGGCTGGGCTAATTTGTTGTCAACTCTCTCTACTGCGTGACTCAGAAGCTCTTCTACAGTCGTATTTGCGCCGCTTACCAGTTCAACGTAGGCACAAGGCACCTCGCCAAGCCTTAGGTCGGGTTGCCCCACTGCACCCGCCATAGCAACAGCAGGGTGACTACTCAGAGCATCTTCGATTAAAGCCGGATCTATATTGTGGCCACCTCGAATTATCAGATCTTTTGCCCTACCCGTTATCCAGATATAGCCGTCCTTATCCCTTCTTCCCAAATCGCCCGTTTTTAAATGAGTTGAATAAGCAAAAAGGTTTTCATTCTTTTTCGGGTCCGTGTAAGTTTTGCCAACGAGCACTCCTGGATTGTTTACACAAATTTCTCCAACCTCATCAGTTTTACACTCCCCTCTAACTGTGCCGTCGTCAGACATTTTGACTATCTTTAAATCAGTGTATGGGAAAGGGATTCCTACAGATCCAATTTTTTTTTGTCCTGCTGGCGGATATCCAGAAATAAGACATGTAGCTTCGGTCATTCCATAGCCCTCTAGAATCTGTAGTCCAGTCGCACTTTCAAAACGATTAAATAGGTCCGGAGGCAGCGGGGCAGATCCACACAACGCATACCTCAATGACGATACATTAGCATTCACTTCTACTTGCATTAGAGCTGATGCAGCCGTCGGAACCATTACAAAAAATGAAACTTTCCATTTCTCAACCAATTTCCAAAAATTTTCAAAAACGCCATCACCGCGGTAACCTTGAGGTGTTGGGAATATAATGTGAGCTCCGGAACTAACGCATGTCATAAGCATAGGGTAAACGGCAAACACATGAAACATTGGAAGAGGACACAGCATACTGTCATTTTCGTCCCAATCAATTACACTGAGCAAGCCCCAGCCGTTGTAGAGCATCCCCATAACGCTATGCTGAGCAATTTTAGGTATGCCAGTCGTACCACCGGTATGAAAACAAGCTCCAATTCGATCTGTTTCAGAGTCAGTGAACTCCAATCCTGAGCTGGTATATTCTGAAATTAAGGAATAAAACTCAAGGATTTTAGCATTATGGTGAACACTAGTTTTGGGTCTGAGAAACCCAACTATCCATTTCAAAGGCGGTGTTAAATACCGCTTCAAATCTATCTCGATAAGCGTCTGAACATTAGGAGCTTTTTCAAGAGCCTCATTTACACGTTGGGCTACGTCAGTCTTCGGAAAAGACTTTAATGTAACGACTACTTTTGCATCCACTTCTTTTAAGATGTTAGCCATTTGCTCGGGATTTAACAAAGGACTGATAGGACAAACTATTCCTGCTGATGTACCAGCCAAAAATGTTACTATCGCCTCCGTGCAGTTTGGCAGAACATACGCCACTACATCTTTTTCGCCGACACCTAGAGACCTCAAAGCGTTAGCTGCTTGCGTAACACGCTCAGTCAACTCCCTCCAAGTCAACGTTTCCGACGGATCCGAAGGACCAGATTTCAATTGAAATGAAATTGCCGGTTTATCTGGAAACTTTTCGGCCGTCTGGCACAATTTCGAGTAGATGCTCTTTGCAGACAACCTTTTCTCAAAAGGCATCTCTTTTTCAATTTTCTTTTTGTCAGAAACCCCAGCATATTGAACCACTTCATTATCTCCCCTGTTTTTCTTTTTTTTTTTAAGAATGACGCTTTTTATCTATTCTTTCAAGCCTAGAATGCGTGAGCAAAGAAAAAACAAAGGATCCACACTGCGCCTAATCGTCCGAAAACTGCATTTCAGCTAGCCGGCGATACAAACCATCTGCTCTCATTAGCTCTTCATGACTTCCTATTGCATCAATAGAGCCACTGTTTAATACTACGATCTTATTCGCTTTCTTAACAGTTGCTAACCTATGAGCTATGACAATTGTCGTGCGACCTTCCGATAGTTTTTCTACGGCCTTCTGAACAGATCTTTCAGAGACTGAGTCAAGCGACGAAGTGGCCTCATCAAACAAAAGTATCGGGGCATCTCTCAATATCGCTCGAGCAATGGCAATACGCTGCCTTTGTCCTCCAGACAACATTACACCTCGCTCACCAACAAAAGTTTGATACTGGTTTGGCAGTTCTGAAATGAACTCATGCGCATCAGCTGCACGCGCCGCCTCGATAACTTGGTCGTCACCAGCAGTAGGCCTACCAAAGCGGATATTTTCCATTGCCGTCATTCCAAAGATTACCGGTTCTTGTGGGACCAACGCAAAGGATTCTCTTAACTTATTCTTAGAGACTTTTGCGATGTCAACTCCATCTAAGAGAATGGACCCGTCTGAAATCTCATAAAAGCGCATAATTAACTGAAAAATAGTTGTTTTGCCTGCACCAGACGGCCCAACGACAGCTACTGTTTCGCCTGGTTTGATTTGTAGATTAAACAGACGCAAGGCAGGTTCCTCTTTTCGAGTTGGGTAGGAAAAATTAACATTCTTAAAATTTAGATGACCTAAAGTTGGTAGTTTCACGTTTTTAGGCCGTGTATGCTCCGCTATTGGATCCCTCAACCTTAAAAGCTCTGCTAACCTCTCACTAGCCCCCGCCGCCCTTTGTAATTCGCCAAAGGTCTCAGATAGTGCAGCGACGCTTCCCGCTACTAAAACTGCGTAGATCACAAATTGAACGAGCTCGCCTTCACTCATGCTACCTTGTCTTACGCTTACGGCGCCAAACCAAAGAACCGTTACTATTCCCGTAAAAACAAAAAATATGAGTACAGCAGTCAATATCGATCGTATAAAAATCCTTTTCTTTGCAACGGCATATGACTCCTCGATCATTTGACCGAACAAACTCATCGAGTTTTGTTCATGATTGTTCGCTTGCACAGTTTGGAATGCAAGTAAAGCTTCCGAAGCCATACCAGATGTGTCAGCAATTTTATCTTGGCTAAACAAACTTAATTTCCTCAGTCTTCTTCCCAAAAATAGAATGGGCAGTAAAATTGCAGGCACTATGAGTAAAGCCAAACCAGTAAGTTTCGCCGACGTAAAAAACATAAAAATCAGACCGCCGAAAAGTATCAAAATATTTCTCATAGCGAAAGATATGGAGGAACTAACAACGGAAAGTATGAGTGTGGTGTCTGTGGTTAACCGCGATAACACTTCGCCCGTCATAATTTTTTCAAAGAATTGAGGACTCATACCTATAACGCGATTGAATACAGTCATCCTAATATCTGCAACGATTCTCTCTCCTAATGAGGTGACCAGATAAAATCTCAAAGCGGTACCTAAGGCGAGAAAAGCAGCTATGACAATAGCGGTAATAAAGTATTTGTCGATGACGAGAATTGATTCGCTAGAAAAGCTGTCAACGATACCTCTGACGGCTAATGGTAAAATTAGAGACAGTAATGCTGTCAGAATAAGAACCGAGATCGCAAAAAAAACTTCTAATCTATATGGTTGAACAAAACTGTATAACCCCCTAAGATACAGGATCTTTCCTGCTTGTTTTGCTTTTAATAGTGAAGGTTCGTATCTTGGTTTAACATGCTTATGTGTTTTAGTAGTGGTATCCAAAACAACTGTCTCCCAAGCGGCCTGAGTCTAAAAGGTAACTCTAATAAAACTAATGAAGGCGTTGATACAAGTAAATTAAAACCATTCCAATAACTTTTTATTCTGGTAATTATTTTTTTTTGATGTAGACACTATCTCTATAGATCAAGCTGACTTAAAGCTAGAAAAAAGAAATCACGTGGTAAAGTTTGAGATATTTTCTGATCCTATCTGCCCTTGGTGCTACATCGCAAAGAAATGGTTAGACCGAGCTTTAGAAGCGTACCCCGAACACAACTTTAACATTGAATGGAAGCCCTTTCAGCTGAACCCTTATATGCCGGTTGAAGGTATGGCGAGGCAAGACTATTTAGACAAAAAATTTGGGAGTCGCCAGCAAGCGATCGAGGCTTATAAGTTGATTGTTGAGACTTTAGTAAAAAATAAAATTAATATTGATTTCGCAGCGATTGAGAAGACACCAAACACCTTAAACGCTCATCGCCTCATTTTTTGGGCAGGCATCGAAGGAGTGCAAACAAGGGTTGTCTCTGGTCTTTTCAACGCATATTTTAGGGATGGAAAAGATATTGGATGTCATGATGTGCTAGTTGAAATTGCGAGCAAGCATGGCCTCAGGAGAGAACTTATTGAAAAGCTGCTTTCATCCAACGAAGACCGCGAGCATGTAAAAAATATTGATACCAAAGCAAGACAATCCGGTATCAAGGGAGTACCAATGTTTATTATTGATCACACTTACGCCGTGTCTGGGGCACAGCCGACTCAATTCTGGATGGAGGTCTTCTCAGAAATAATGGAAAATCAGGAATTTGTTTCGTCGAAGACGAACTAACCCAGAAGAAAGTAAACAGTGTTAAGTGATTAAAAAAAACTTCACAAGCTAAATTAAACATTCGAAATTAACTTGGTTGCATTTTTTACAAGAAATGTAATAGAACATGGATCTTCTGCCAAAAATTACCTTCAGGACCGAACCTATTGAGGAAACATCATGAAAAGCAGCAAAACCTACGACGATCTTACAATGTTAGGGTCAAAAACGTTGGCTCCGAAATCTCCCGAAGAGGCGGTTTTAGAAAAGGTGCCAAATCCGCAAAACGATTTACAGTTCAATGTTCGATTTACAGTCCCTGAATTTACTTCACTTTGTCCAATAACTGATCAACCGGACTTTGCTCACCTCGTGATTGATTACATTCCAAATCAATGGTTAGTAGAATCAAAATCCTTGAAGCTTTATATGACATCATTTCGTAATCATGGATCATTCCACGAAGATTGTACTCTTTCGATTGCGAGAAGACTCGTCGAAACGCTTGAGCCCACTTGGCTGAGAGTCGGTGGGTATTGGTATCCAAGAGGAGGTATTCCAATAGATATATTTTATCAAACCGGCGAACCTCCTAAAGATATTTGGATTCCAGATCAGGGCGTACCTCCTTATAGAGGACGCGGCTAAGCTGAAAAAAAAATTATTCCATATAATTTTAATCATACGATTACGATATTCGCCTTGGCAAAGAATTTAATGGTGAACAAATAGCACTATTTTGACTGAGAAAAAGAGAGTGATCTTGCCAAATAACAAAAAAAAAAAATTATAGGAATCGGTCTCATCTAGATTATATAAGTGTAAACTCCGAAAAGTTCTAATGTAGATCCATCGGAAGCCGTCATAACTAAGTTACCATTGCCTGCAAAGCTCTGCTCTAACAGAGAAATATTAACTTCTAAATCAGCTTCGTTATAAAATTTAAGCTTATCTTCCTCTTTAGAAAAATCCAGTATCTGATCATTTCCAAAAGGTAGTGCTAACGAAAACTTAAAGATGTCGGAACCGTTGCCTCCAGTAAGAATATCGTCTCCAGCGTCTCCAGATATGATATCGTTTCCACCACCACCGCTTATCCAATCATTGCCGCCACCGCCCATTATAACGTCATTTCCTGGTGCATAGTGAATTGCTGAAGCATACATAGTATCACCATAGATCGTATCACCGTAATCCCCACCATAAATGTGATCGTCTCCACTACCTCCTTCAATCCAGGAAGCACCTCCAGAACGGTTGTCAATGATATCGTTCCCATGATAACCGTAAAATTCGTCCCAAGCGTTATGATAGCCGACATAACCCATCAAATTATCATCTTGAGATGTGCCTATTATCGTTTCACCATATATAGGATCATTTATTACATCGTCCGAATTACGAACCAAAACGGCGTAGCCTGAAGTTGCAAACTCAAACAACTCTATACTCTTGCTAGGGTCAGAAAAGTGATCCTCGACCGTAAACCCTCCAAGACCATTTGCGTACTGAAAGACAAGATTATCGTTATCTCTATATAAAGGGCCCCATCCTGCTGTAGAATAATTCGGACCAAAATATATGGTATCAAATCCGCCGCTTTCCCTTACTACGTCAAAACCCTCGCCACCATCATATTCATAAGTATTGTCTCCCAATTCACCAATGATAACATTGCTTTCTCCAATTATACCGTCACCGGTAAAATCAATGTTGTACTTGACCTCCGCACTAACGAAATTCGTAACACTTATATTAGTTCCCTTCTTGGAAACAACACCTTCACTCGATACAGTGTACTCAAGGTAACTCGAACCCTTCTTCCCAACCGTCTCCGTAATTAAATTATATCCCGTCGATGTCGCCTCAACTCCAATAGGTGTAGCAGAGCTCCACGCATTGCCCTTCGTGTCTTTTACAATGAGAAAAGCCGTCGCATCGGTTGCTGATAGAATATTGTAAGACCCATCGCTCTGCAGATATATGGCTGGGCCATTTTGACCGAAGGTAACCTGAGTACCAGTTACAGTAAAGGGCGCGTTCGGATCCCCCCAAATAGTTTGGAGGGCCTTTATATCCAAAGGTCTGTAATAATCATGAATGGTCCCATCGGGCCAAGTTCTATAGCTCGTCACAGTTCTATCGGTCGAGACACTTTGTGGTCCGATTTTCTCTCCATTTAATACCGGAATGTCAGTATCACCATTCTTCTGATCCCAAGGGTGCTCTAGTCCCATCAAATGACCCAGCTCATGAGAAAAGATTTGATCCCAATCATCACCACTCGCATTACTAATATTTAGTTTCGGATTTGATTGAGCGAAAGTTTTGTCATCTTGTCCAGCACCCCCAGAAGAGCTAAAGGAAGATTCTCCAAATTCAGCTGAGGTTACAATAAAAGGAATGTCAGCCTGAGAGGCGGAAAATACTTCTTCGAATTTAATGTTTACTTCGCTCTGTATTTCTGCCGTTACATACCTGATCCAGTTATATTGTGAGGTCGTCGGGATTTCAGAAATATAATTTGATCGCGTGTGAGTGTCGTAATGAGTATTTCCTCCAGGGTCGATAAAAAATTTAAATGTCCCAGGTTCCTGCGTGGTCCTTAACCAGGCTATATATGCCTCGCTCTCCACGAGGTGCTCAACTTTCACACCAAAAACCCCAGGCAAAGTTACGGTAGACTCATCTCCAAAAATTATTTTTCTATCACCGTTCAAAGTCGCTGACTCAACGATGGCATCTAATTCACTTTCGGAAAAACCTTCATAAATAAGAGAATCAAATCCATCAGCAAAATCAGTAATTATATCGTTTCCATCACCTGGATTAAAAACGTAAGTATTTCCGGTCAAATCCAAATCAGTGCCACCTGACATCGTATCATCACCTGGCCCACCAATAATTACATCCGCACCAGGGCCGCCAATAATAATGTCGTCACCACTACCACCGATCAGAAGAGACCCTGAAGTAACTCCCATTGGACTCCAATAAATATCTTCATCAAAATCCAGTGTGGCAGATAGAGAATCAGGACCATCTGTTCCTGTAAGCGTTTCATTTATTGTAATATCGCCCGTGAAACTACCCGTATTAATTGAATAGTATTGCGCCATAAAATTATTACTCCTCGTCCACAAAAGAAACCCGACTTAATTTTTAACTTATCTAGTTAATCAGAGCGACTGAGCTCGACCATCTGCATTGCCACATCCGTCAGGTGTTCCACCTTGGCCAATTGATCAAACCATCTTATAGGAATTGACTCTAAACCGTAAAGAGCACCTGCTATTTGCCCAACAACCGCGCCCAAAGTATCGGAGTTGCCCCCGAGATTTATCGCCGATATAACCGCATCTTCAAAAGAATCTGACTTGTTGATAAACCAACAAGCCGCCTCTAAAATATCCACCACATTTTTAGTTGATTTCAGATCCTGTAAACTTTTATGCATCCAGACGCCACCCACCATTGCTTTGATTTCATCTGGCCAGTCATTGTGTGTCGGCATATTCAAAATAAAGCGCCATTCTCGACCGGCTATCAAGTGGCTCAGAACAAGGACCAAAAACTCGCAAGACCCAGCTACTATCTCAGAGGAATGAGTTAGGTAGCTTTGCTGCTTAGCAATTCTCCTTGCCGACTGCAGATCGTCCCAGTGTATACATGCTATCGGAGCAACTCTCGCAAGCACTGAGCTACCCTTGGCTTTTTGAAAAATATGATCCGAATTAACCTTTCGGTTGCGATCAAAATTGGTAACGAAATTTAATAGTTTTTGCTCAATTCCGATACACTCCCCAGTGCTTGTATTCTCTCCATTCTCGACCCATTTTTTTAATCTCTCTACTAAGTCGTGAACATTGAGCTCATGGGTTACTAACAGACTTTGCGCTAGACATAATGCAGTAGCAGTTTCATCTGTCCAAGCTCCCACCGGAAGCTCATAAGGGCCACCTCCAATCATCTCTTTCGTGTGAGTAAAACTTCCGATCTCCTTTCTCTCAAAAGGGGCACCCATGGCATCCCCCACGGCCAGCCCAATGAAAGCTCCAGCTACACGTGATTTCGTATTCATTCATTTCACCACATTAGCAAATCTATTACGAACAAAGTCCACTTTGTCAAAAGTTCCTGGTTCAACGGGTATGCAACAAACAACACAGGTCTAGGTAGTATTATTTACGATGCCACAAAACTTATACCAAGTAGCAGTTTAGCAAAGAAACTTGCCACCTTGAAGCGAAATCTTTTTAATAAGTTTTGCAACCGTTAAAACTATGATTCACTTAAATTTTTGGATTGTTACCTGTAGACTGATAGTGTTAACGTAAAATTAGTGTTAAGGCGCAACCAGATAGAGAGCTAATGAAAAAATGAACGTAAAGCCGCAGAAAGATAGATTTGAAATAAAGGTCCGAAGAGAGAAAGGTAGCACACCTCGAATGGCCTACTGGGGAGGGAACTGCGAGTATGACGTTTTAACTGATGTCCTTCTTGGGCCTGTAGAACATTTCAGATGGTTGAAGACAAGTTCGGTTTCTAAAAAATCTTTTCGTCGTAAATCGAAATTTGATCTTCCAACGGCTGTAGCCCAATATAATGAGGTAGTGTCTGCTTACAAAAGTGCTAATGTCAATGTCCATTGTTTAACAGTCGACCATGAATTACCTTATCAAATTTTTGCTCGAGATAGTTCTGTTATGACTCCTTATGGCGCTATCATCACTAATATGTCACAGCCTTGGAGGAAAGGAGAAAATTTTCGTGCCATAGAGACATATAAACGCTTAAACATCCCAATTTACGATTTTGTAACAGCAGGAACTTTTGAAGGCGGCGACTTAAATGTGATAGAGCCCAACTGCGCATTGATTGGTTGGGAGGGTCCTGAAGGTCGATCTGAAGAGAACGCGGCTTTACAACTTAAGAGTTGGTTGGAAAATGAAGGTTGGGAAATTATGATTGCTGATATCGATCCATTCTTCGTACACATAGATATTATGGTAGTGATGCTGGCTGAGAAGCTGGCAGCCGTCTGCACCGAAACTACCGATGAGAAAATACTTTCCTGGCTTAAATCAAAAAAAATCCGAATTATCCCAGTACCGTTTAAAGAAACGATGAATCTAGGATGTAATGTCGTTGCCTTGGGTGAGGACCGCGTGCTTCTTCCTTATGCTGCATCTTCATTGAAAGATGCGCTACGGGCTGAGGGATTCACTATCTACGATCCTGATGTAGGAATGATAACACAAGGTGGAGGAGGTTTGCATTGCATGTGTCAAAGTTTGCGTCGAATAGCTAAATAAATCTTGTGCAAAATCCTTTTTTATCCATCTATAAGACTTCTAACCTTCCTAATTACACCGTTCTCATAGCAATTGCCTGCCCACTCTGAGCAAAAAAGCTTTTCATGAAATTGAATCTCTGCCGAAGAGATATTTTCATTTATCTGTTCAGTCTTTCCAAGGCTGGAACGCACTCCAAAACTGTCACTGAAAGTAACTCCCAGAACTGGCGCGACCAGAGCTATCAAACTAAAGACTACTGCAAAAATTCGTTGTGTTACAATGGAATAATCGTGTTGCAAATCAAATCTCCTCAAAAATAACCTTTTTACTCCTACGACTGCATATTATGTGCCAGCATGTAGTGAGACATGCTTTATCTGATGAACAAAAAATTTTGCCCATATTAATATTTAGTGGCAATTTTTTTAAAGCAGCGCTTTGACCTTGATTTTTCCTCGAATAATACCATCTATTATTTAAATTATTTGTCAAAAATCTGATGTTTAATGAATAAAATAATTGGAGTATGTATTTTGATTGTAGCTGCATCCGGCGCTTTCGCTGAAAAAGTCAGCGTGCCGAACTTTTCTTTCCAATCAATTGATGGAGGAGAGCTGAGGCTAGATCAGTTTCGTGATAAAACACTTCTTGTTGTGAATACCGCGTCTAGGTGTGGCTTCACTAGTCAGTATAATGGGCTTCAGGAAATTTATGACCTTTATCAAAAGGATGGCTTGGTGGTTTTGGGAGTTCCTTCAAAGGATTTTAGACAGGAACTGAAAGATAATAATGACGTGAAAGAGTTTTGCGCAGTGAATTTTGGGATTAACTTCCCAATGACTGAAATTACCAAAGTACTTGGACCAGATGCGCATCCCTTATACAAATGGTTATTCAAAGAGTATAACTTTCGACCAAGATGGAACTTTAATAAAGTACTTATTAACAAAGATGGAACGGTATTTAATACGTTTGGTGCGACTGTAGGACCGAAATCAAACAAATTAAGGTCTGCGATACTCACATCATTACAAAAATAATGGTTGTAAGTGAAGAATATCGGTATAAGATCGTTTCTAATGTTAAAAGTTTTTAAAAGGTAAAGTATAATGAATAGACTTCTACTTATATCGTCTGCTATCCTACTGACCGCTTGTGCAAGCTTCGATGTTCCACTGGTTCCTTGGTTCTAAATCAGAACAAGTAAAAAAATGCGGACCAGCCTTCTCGTCACCTTTTGCGGACCATTCGGCTAAAGGTTGTACAGCTGGTTAAAGATGGGCTTTTTTCAAACGGAAAATGCATTAGCCGTGATCCTTCTTTATGTGGGACTTAATAATGTTGGCCAAAATACCAGATTTTTCCTTTGAGTTGATTTTTCTGGTAGCCAAAGCTAGCTTTAGTTTTAAAGCGTCGTTTGGTGCCAAGGAGGAGACGAGTTTAGTATTCAAATCAACTTCTGAGATCAGTCGTTTTTTTTTCATTGTTTGCGACTCTTCATCTTATCATTAGTAATGAAATTATCCTTGATCGCATCAGTGTACGCGTAAAATAGATCTAAGCCAAGTTCAAACACTAGGCGCGATCTTATACGGTTGAAAGTTGCGCTGGAAGAATCTCAGAAATTAGAGTATCAAAAGTCGAGTAAGAATTATTTAACATCTGAAAAATAGGAGACATCAATGAGAGAGATTGGACACTTCATAAACGGACAAGAGGTAAAGGGCACGTCAGGACGAATGGCAGAAGTTTTTAATCCCGCCACCGGAGAGGTGCAATCGACAGTTGCTTTAGCTTCTAAGCAAGAATTAGACGAGGCGGTCAATCTAGCAAAAGAAGCCCAGCCAAAATGGGCCGAAACGAACCCTCAGCGAAGAGCACGGGTCCTAATGAAATTTGTTGAATTGCTTTACAGAGATATGGACAAATTGGCTACGGTACTGTCGTCTGAGCATGGAAAGACTTTACCTGATGCAAAAGGAGATATTGTAAGGGGCTTGGAAGTAGCAGAGTTTTGCTTTGGAGCGCCTCACTTATTAAAAGGCGATTTCACCGATAGTGCCGGTCCCGGAATTGATATGTACTCAATGAGACAGCCAATAGGAATTGCGGCCGGAATAACACCGTTTAATTTTCCCGCGATGATACCAATGTGGAAATTTTGCCCTGCAATTGTCGCGGGAAATGCTTTTATCTTAAAACCATCCGAGCGTGATCCGTCCGTGCCAATAATGCTTGCAAAGCTTATGCTAGAGGCTGGCCTTCCAGAAGGAATTCTGCAGGTTGTCAATGGGGATAAAGAGGCGGTTGACGCAATATTAGAAAACCCAGAGATAGGAGCTTTGGGGTTTGTCGGTTCAACTCCAATTGCAGAATATATTTACTCCAAAGGTTGTGCAAATGGGAAACGTGTTCAATGTTTTGGAGGAGCTAAAAATCATATGATTATTATGCCAGACGCCGATTTGGAGCAGGCTGCAGATGCTCTAGTTGGGGCAGGGTATGGTGCTGCAGGTGAAAGGTGCATGGCTATCTCAGTAGCAGTTCCTGTTGGACAGGAAACCGCTGATAAACTAATAGAAAAGTTAATTCCGCGTGTTGAAGCCCTAAAGATAGGGCCTTATACATCCGGAGAAGATGTTGACTTGGGACCAGTTGTAACAAAAGCTGCACAGCAGCGTATTCTTGGCTTGGTAGACCAAGGTGTAAGCGAGGGAGCCAGATTGAAAGTTGACGGAAGAAAATTCGCTATGCAGGGTTATGAAAATGGATTTTTCGTTGGAGCTTGCCTGTTCGACGACGTGAAACCGAACATGTCAATTTATAAGGAAGAAATATTTGGTCCAGTTTTGTCGACCGTACGCACTGAATCATACGAAGAGGCTTTGAATCTCGCCATGGATAATCAATACGGGAATGGAACCGCTATCTTTACGAGAGATGGAGATGCGGCACGGGACTTTGCTAATAGGGTAAATATTGGAATGGTGGGGATAAATGTTCCTATTCCTGTACCTTTAGCATATCACACATTCGGAGGTTGGAAGAAATCAGCTTTTGGCGACCTTAATCAACATGGACCTGACGCATTTCGTTTCTATACGAGGACGAAAACCATAACATCTCGTTGGCCTACAGGAATAAAAGACGGTGCTAATTTCTCTATTCCTACTATGGAATAATTGAAAGATTTGCGATTATTAAGAAGGTATTGAAATGGATTTCGCACTTTCTGAAGAACAGAGACTTATTTACAAATCAGCAAAGGATTTTGGCGAAACTGAAATAGCACCCTTTGCTATTGCATGGGAAAAAGAGCAAGAAATACCAAGAAGTTTGTTTGCCGCGGCTGGCGCACTAGGGTTGGCAGCTATTTATGTTCCTCAGGACGATGGAGGCATGGGATTATCGCGGTTAGACGCCACCCTGATATTTGAAGCGCTAGCCTTGGCCTGCCCATCGGTTTCTTCTTTTATTTCTATACATAACATGTGTTCGGCAATGATCGCAGTTAATGGAACCCCCGAACAAAAAAAAGACTTTCTTCCCGATCTTGTTAAAATGGATAAAGTGTGCTCCTACTGCTTAACGGAACCGGGCTCAGGTTCAGATGCAGCAGCATTGAAAACAAGAGCAGAACGCACGAATTCTGGTTTCAAGCTGCGTGGCACAAAAGCATTTACCTCCGGTGGAGGATCTTCTGACTTATACTTAGTGATGGCTAGAACGGGAGACGACAGTCCAAGTGGCATTTCGACTTTTATCATCCAAAAGGACTCAAAAGGTCTAAGCTTCGGAAAAAAAGAACAAAAAATGGGATGGAAAGCGCAACCAACTGCTCAGCTACAATTCGATGACTGCTATGTGGACTCAAAGTTCTTGCTTGGAGAAGAAGGCTTAGGCTTTAAATATGCGATGGAGGGCCTTGACGGAGGCAGATTGAATATTGCTGCTGCAGCACTTGGCGGCGCACAAAAAGCATTTGAAGTTGCTACTGAATACGCTCGCGATCGAGTTGCATTCGGAAAAAGACTGAATGAATTTCAGGCTCTGCAATTCAAACTTGCCGACATGGAAACAAGCCTTCAGTCAGCTCGTATCTTTCTGAGACAAGCCGCTTGGAAACTAGACACGAACGCAAGTGACGCTAGTATTTACTGTGCGATGGCTAAACGACTGGTTACCGATAATTGTTTTGAGGTCGCCAATGATGCACTGCAGCTGCTAGGTGGCTACGGCTATTTAGAGGCTTATGGTATTGAAAAGATCGTACGAGATTTGAGAGTTCATCAAATATTAGAGGGAACCAATGAAATAATGAGGCTTATAATTTCTCGATCGCTGATAAGAACCTAAGATGCAGGCTATTAACATCAGGAAAGACGGATCAATCGGCCGCATTACCCTACAGCGTCCAAAAGCCCTCAATTCCCTAACATACAGTATGCTTCTTGAAATAGAAAAAGCCTTGGACTTATGGGAAAATGACGAAAGTATAACGGCCGTGGCTATTGATGCATTGGGAGACAAAGCATTTTGCGCCGGGGGAGATATTCAAGAAATATATCGCCATGGAACAAAAAAAAACTATAAATTTGCGCAAAATTTTTGGTTGGATGAATATCGAATCAATCAAAAAATTGCGGAATATAAAAAGCCTTACGTATCATTTATGCAGGGTTTCACCATGGGAGGCGGCGTTGGAATCTCCTGCCACGGAAGTCATCGGGTTGTGGGAGAAAGTAGTATTTTGGCAATGCCTGAATGCAGTATCGGTTTAGTTCCAGATGTCGGCGGTTCATTTTTGTTAGGTCGTTTAGAGAATAATTTGGGAACATATTTAGGAATAACTGGAACCAGAATGAATTCGTCAGATGCAATATTCTGTAAGTTTGCGGACTTTTACATACCTATTAAATATTGGCGTAGTGTCTTAAAGTTAATGAGCGAAGGAGTCGATATAGAAGTTGCCCTTAATGCTTATAGAGAAAAACCTCCAAAAGGTAAACTTACTGAGCAGCTAGACGCTATAAACGAAGCACTGAATCAAATTACTTTCAAAGAAATTGAGAATAGTTTATCAAAGAAAGTCGAACTTAAGGACGGATTTAAAAATTTACTTAGGAACTCTCCTCTCTCTGTTGCCTTTACTTTTTCAATGCTCCAAATTCCAACAATTGGCACCAATCTTCGTACCGCTCTCGATTTTGAGTATCGGTACACCTATCGAGCTCAAGAGTATACTGACTTTCTCGAAGGAATAAGAGCAATGGTAATTGACAAAGATCGAGCCCCAAAATGGAAACATAAATCAATAGAGGATGTTACTTTCGAAGAGGTGGATATGTTATTGAAACCGGTTTAAGAATGAACATAGAAAGGTAGAAAATGAAAATTGGATTTATTGGCTTAGGGAATATGGGGGCACCGATGGCGACAAATCTGTCTAATGCGGGGTTTGACGTGTGTGGCTATGATTTGATTAAACCCTCTATTTCCAGTGTGAAAATTGTGGACGATCTTTTTTCAGCTGTCGAAGGATCTGAAATCGTAATTACTATGCTACCCCACGGAGCGTCATTGTTGGAGGTATATCGTCAAATTGCAAGTTTATTAAGAAAAAACTCAATTTTGATAGATTGCTCGACGGTCGATATCAAGAGTGCTTTAGACGCCGCGTCGATAGCGAAAAAGAATGGTCTTAGGTCATTAGACGCCCCGGTTTCAGGTGGCGTAGTTGGGGCTGAAGCTGCCACACTCACATTTATGGTTGGAGGCCCAAAAGAAACGTTTGATGAAGTATTCGGCATCTTCGATGTCATGGGACAAAAGGCCATTTTGTGTGGTGAAAACGGTGCTGGACAGACTGCCAAACTCTGCAATAACATGATTTTAGGTATCTCAATGATCGGTGTCTGCGAAGCTTTTTCTCTCGCAGACAGTCTAAATTTAGACAGGAAAAAAATGTTTGATGTCGTGTCAACATCCTCCGGTTATTGTTGGAGCATGAATACATATTGTCCTGCTCCAGGTGTCGGTCCAAACAGCCCCTCAGACAATGACTATAGACCGGGGTTTTCGGCTGAACTTATGCTTAAAGATCTCGAGCTAGCGCAATCTGCAGCACAAAATAAAAAAGTTTCGACACCCTTAGGGGCGCACGCGAAAAACCTTTTTTCGGAATTTGTGACATCAGGCGGCGCGAAAAGAGATTTTTCTGCCATATTTAATTTTATTAAAGAAAAAGATTTAAAATAAAGGATTTGTTTAACATTTAGGCAACCTCGGAAAATGATAATAAGCCATAAAAAATTAGGATCGCTAGTTCGATTAATCTTCCATGCTATGGGATGCCATAACCGTGAGACCACTACAATAACCGATCATCTGGTAACCGCGAATTTAATGGGTCATGATAGTCACGGTGTAGGAATGATACCCATTTATGTGCAGAGTTTTCTTGCCGGTGAACTGAAGCCAAACGTGAGCCCGAATATAACTGTCGATAATCACTCTATTCTGGTCTTTGATGGCAAGAAAGGATTTGGTCAATCTGTGACCCGAAAGGCAATGCAAAAATCAATCGCACGTTGCAAAGAAACAGGACTGGTTCTTATGGGAATTCATAACTCTGGTCATATGGGAAGAATTGGCTCCTACGGGGAGCAAAGTGTGAAAGAAGGATTGGTATCCATCCATTTTGTTAACGTCACTGACCGCAGTCCATCAGTAGCGCCTTTTGGAGGTTCTCAAGCAAGATTTGGAACTAACCCAATCTGCATTTCTATCCCCAGAGGTTCTGCAACTGACCCATTAATATTGGATTTCGCCACGAGTAAAGTAGCAGTTGGGAAAATAAGGGCAGCCATCAACAAAAAAGAGCAGCTGCCCGATGGATGGGTTATAGATTATAGTGGAGCTCCAACCAATGATCCAAGGGTATTAGAGAAGCACATCTATTCCCTAAAAGATTCAGAGATTCCTGAGGGTGCTGTTTTGCCCATGGGGGATCACAAAGGGTATGGTCTCTCCCTCTTCTGTGAAATACTTGGTGGCATAATGTCAGGAGGAAAAACTATACAGCCTGAAAATATTCGTTCAGGTGGTCTTATCAACAATATGTTAAGTATAATTTTTGATCCTGAAAAACTACAGGATAAAAATGTTATACATAATGAACTTGAAAAATTAATTAAATACGTGGAATCATCGCCTATCGCTGCCATGAGGGAACAAAATAAAATCTTGTTACCCGGAGAATTAGAACGAAAAAAAATGTCCCATCGAAGGAAATATGGTATTGAAATTGATGACAAAACCTACACGCAAATAGTAGAATCTGCCGAATTTTTGGGAATAAAGAGATCTTCATTAGTTGTGGAATAACACCCTGCTTAGTTTTTTAGCCAGAAAACTTTTGCCAAAATTGCAAGCGAGTGTCATAATTTCTTAGCGTCTAAAGCAGAAGCTGGTTAAAAAGTATAACCCTATTCATAGATACCTTAAAACTTAATTTAATAATGAGACAGTTCAGTTCAAAAATATCTAATAACGCTGAAGACGTAATAATGGCCCAGAGGTTTAGGTCTGAAGTATTTAGGGGCAGCGCAAAAAAAAGAGATTTTGACGCCTTCGATGATGTTTGCAAACATGTGCTTATCCGAGATAAGCAAAAGGATAATAAGCTAGTATGTGTTTTCAGGGTTTTGATTTTGAATAGCGGTTTAGAGATTGAAGAAAGCTATTCTGCACAACACTACAATTTGGATAATCTTAAGAAGATAAGTGGACCTATACTCGAACTGGGGAGATTTTGCGTGTGCCCAGAATACCCAAGTGGAAACGTAATTAGATTGGCTTGGTCATTGCTAGCAAAGCTGGTTCTAACTAACAAAGTGTGTTTTTTGTTTGGCTGCTCAAGTTTCAAAGGTACAGATGAAAAAGACTATTTGGAGTCCTTTCGGCTACTAAATCAGAAACACTTAGCTCCCAAAGATTTCAACCCCTTCGTAAAGTCAAAAAATGTGTACTATTTTTCAAAAAAACTGGAACCGTATGCCTTGGACTTGAAGTCCGCTAAAAAAAACCTGCCACCACTTTTACGCTATTACCTGTCCCTAGGAGGATGGGTGTCAGATCACGCTGTCAAGGATACGGATCTGGACACAATTCATGTTTTCACAGGACTCAATGTATGGAAAATTCCCGAGAGAAAGAGACTGGCTTTTGCTGAAATGAGCGTAAGGCTATAAAAAACTTACTTATCTCACTACTATGGAACTCAAGTGACTGGATAATGGCTGTATTCTTTAAAAACCTGAATTTACATTTGACCAAGTCCATAATATTAGTGGTCAAATTACCCAGTCAGAGATCTTGCCATATCTAAAGGGAAAATCTACTATCACTGTAAGCCCTTCAATTATGAAAGCCGCTGTTGAAAATTAAAGCTAGAAATTTGCCCCAGGCTAACTACCTCTTCGTCTTTTTAATGGCAGCACTCATGTCACTTGTAGCACTTAGTATTGATACAATCCTGCCAGCGATGGGTTATATCCGCCAGAAGTTCGAGGTAAATTTAAGCAATACTCATTGGATCCTCACTTCAGTTTTTGTGGGACTGGCTGTTGGACAAATTTTTTTTGGCGCTCTGTCGGATAGTATCGGGCGGAAAAGAACAGCCTATATTGGTGTAATTATTTTTACGATGGGTAACTTCGTTTCATTTTTTGCTTCTGACTATCTCACTTTTGTAATTGGAAGAATAGTTCAAGGCTTTGGGGTCGCTGCTCCCCGAGTCATTTCACAAGCGGTAATTCGTGACGTGACCTCGGGCAAATCCCTCGCAAGAATAAATTCTTACGTAATGACGGTATTCATTTTGGTTCCAGTTCTGGCCCCAATAGTGGGTCAGTTTATTATTTGGGTCTTTTATTGGAATTATATTTTTATTGCGTTAGCTATTTACTGCTTAATAATTGTGTTTCTTTTCGGTTTTTATATCGAGGAGACCTTACCTACGGCCCGCCGCTTTAGTATGACTAATATTTGGACTGCTGCTGTTGAGATTTTTTCAAACCAGATAACGCTGGGTGCAACGATCGTTATAGGCTTCGTTTTTGGATGCATCGTAAGCTTTTTAAATATAGCCCAACCTTTATATCAAAATGTTTATGGCGTGGGAGATCATTTTGCATTCTATTTTGCAGGAACGGCCGCAGTTATTGGAATTTCTTCATTAGTAAACGCTAAATTAGTCTCAAAAGTTAATTTGAACTCAATAATTAGTTTTGCCCTGCTTTGGGTTTTTGGATGGAGCATTATTTTTTTCTTGGCTATAACTTATTTTGACAAGTTAAGTTTGCTGGGCTTTATTGTTTTTTCATTATTAGTTTTCACCACTTTCGGATTTCTTTTCAGCAATTTGAATGCAATAGCACTCGAACCAATGGCTCACATTGCCGGAACAGCTTCAGCAATCATTGCAACTTTGTCTAATATAATTGCGGTATCCATCGGAGCGATTAGTAGCATTTACTTCTCGGAAGACGCCATACCACTGATTACGGTTTTTGTCGTTACTTCGATACTTGCAATTGTTATAATGGTTAACTTAAATTTATTCTCACTTCGCATTAGATGATCTTTTTAAAACTCTCCAGGTTAAGTTCCCATTGCAGCAAAGAAACTTTAGGGGTAATCCGGAAGTCATGAATAGTTCCCTGTTTAGAAAAACTGAAAGTCGCGCCATTCGGAATGTTTTGGTTTTGGCGTTAGCTCAAGCAACACTAGGGGCACAACTTCCTATGGTTTTCATTCTGGGAGGTTTAGCGGGAAAATATCTAAGCGCTAACTCCTGCCTCGCTACTTTACCAATTTCCATGGTTATCATTGGCTCTACCATCGCAGCGCCATTTTTATCATCATTTATGCAGCACTATGGAAGGAAGATAGGCTTTGTTGTTGGAGCTATCAACGGAGGAGTTGGTGCAGCAATATGTAGCTTTGCTATCATTCAAAACTCATTTGGTTTGTTTCTCCTCGGCTCTTTAATTACCGGATTTTATATGGCTTCTTATGGATTCTATAGGTTCGCTGCCACGGACACTGCAACCCAGGAGTTTCGGCCAAAAGCTATTTCTTATGTGCTTGCTGCGGGTCTTATTTCGGCAGTCTTTGGTCCACAATTGGTAAAATCGACGTTCGACCTGTCAATTTATCCATTTCTGGGATCCTACATTACAATCGCGATATTAAATTTCTTAGGACTTTCTATCTTTTTGTTTTTAGATATTCCAGTATCGAAATCAGATAAAGAGCTGCGAAATGCAAGAACCGTCACTCAGCTGCTCTCCAGCCGTTGCATAAAAATGGCGGTTGTTTGTGCTATGATTGCGTACGCTTCAATGAACCTAGTAATGACAGCCACCCCTCTAGCAGTGGTTGGATGCGGACACGCCCGAGCAGATGCCGCTGATGTTGTAATGGTGCACGTCCTTTCGATGTCGATTCCATCCTTTTTTACGGGACACTTAATACTTCGATATGGGATAAATAAAATCCTGCTGTTAGGGATGGTGATACTTTTATCTTCGGCTCTAGTAAGCTTTAGTGGAACACATTTAAAAGTTTTCTATCTAACATTAACTTTGCTCGGCGTTGGATGGAATTTTACTTTCATCGCCGCAACCACATTATTAGCAAATAGTCACGAACCATTCGAACGCGGTCGAGCGCAAGGTCTCAACGACATGTTTGTTTTTGGGTTCGTCGCAATCGCATCGCTAGCTTCAGGTGTGTTAATGAATTGTACCGGTGGAAACAGTGCCGAGGGTTGGGCATTAGTCAACATTGCTGTAATGCCCTTAGTTCTTATCTCCGTGGTAGTTCTGACAATTTTTAAGGTTAGTACCAAAGAAATAAAAAGTTCAAACTATTAATCCTGATTGGAAATTATCTTTTCAAATTAACACTCTTATAGTACGATGGAATCCACGCAAATGTATTCCTAGTGATCTGAAGCGCGCACCATGGACCTTACCATCGAAAATGCTCTAAAAAGGGGCATAGAGGCTCACAAAGCTGGGCAGATTACAGAAGCAGATAGGTTTTATACTGCTATCCTTCGCGCTCAACCGAAACACCCTGACGCAAACCACAATATGGGTGTATTGGCTGTATCAATCGGAAAAATCGAAGAGGCACTCCCATTTTTTAGAACGGCTCTCGAAGCTAATCCTGCGGTGAACCAGTTCTGGGCTAGTCTTATTGACGCATTGATAAAGCTGGGGAGAGTTAATGAAGCTGAAAATCTATTTTTTGATGCCAAGGAAAAAGGAGCTTCAGGCGTGGTTTTGGAAACCTTTGAGATGCACCTGTACCAAAACAGGTCGCACAATAATGATAGTGGTGCTTCAAGAATTAAGGGCAGAACTTACCCAGAGACGAATATCTTAGATACCGTAAAAATCGATAAAGCGGTAAAAATTGCAAAAAAACTTATAAAGGTTGGGCAAATAGAGGAAGGAAAAAGAATTTTTCAAACTATTCTTAATAAATTTCCTACTAATAAGATTGCCTTGAAAGCCTTAAGATCATTGGAACAAGATACTACTAGTAAATTACCAGACCCACCCTCCTCTCAATTAGAAGCTTTGTTAAATTACTATGGCAAGGGACAGTTGCAAAAAACATTGGGCGAAGCAACTAATATGCTGAGTGACTTTCCTAATTCTCCAACACTGTATAGCCTTTGCGGCGCTTCACATGCGGGAATGAAGCAATTTGATCAAGCGATAGTACACTATAAAAAGGCTCTTAAGGTGAAACCAGACTTTTTTGAAGCCTATATAAACATGGGGAACGCACATAAAGCTAAAGGTGATATTGAAAAAGCAATAGATAATTACAGATCAGCCCTCAAAATCAATCCCAATATTGCCGAAGCGTATATCAACATGGGCAACGCGCAAAAGGATAGGGGTGAAGTAAACGCAGCTATAGAAAGTTTCACACAAGCGCTTACGATTAAACCCAATTACATCGATATCTATATCAACATAGGGAATGCCCTACAGGCTAGTGGTGATACAGAAGCTGCGATAAATAACTATAAAAAGGCTCTCAGAATCAAACCAGACTTTGCGGAGGCACACTATAATATAGGAAACATTTTGTATCAGCAGGGACACCCAGAAAAGGCAATCAAAAACTATAAGAAAGCTCTAAAAATTAAGCCCGGGTTTGCCGCTGCATGCTATAATATAGCAAATATCCTTAAGGAGCAGAATGAGCTAAGAACCGCAATAAAATGGTATAGAGAAACATTGCACATTAACCCCAATTATTCCGAGGCGAAGCTAAATTTAGGAAATACTCTGCGAGCTATTGGTGATATGAAGGAAGCGATTAATATCTATGACAAGCTAGAGGACCCGCAATCCGTTGCCAAAGCTTTAGAGTGTACTTATTTTTTATCAGAAATCGAGGAGTTCAATAGACGTCTTGAGGCTATATCTAAAACCAACCCACGAAACATTGGTGTAGCAGCAATTAGCGCCTTTGCAGCCCATCAACTTCAACAGCAAGACACTTATCCTTTTTGTAAAAATGCTATTGACCTAATAAAGTATGGTACAGTTAAAAGTCATGTTAAGGACGTGGATAGATTTATTGATAAAATTTTAAGAGAAATGAGTCTTGAAACTGCCGTGTGGGAACCGAAATCCAAAACAACAAAAGGTGGTTTTCAGACAAGCAATAAGCTTTTTTCGAAACCCAGCCCTACAATGAAAAAACTTGAAGAAATTATTAAAACCGAATTACACTTGTTTTATGAAAAGTTCAGTGATCATAATAGTACACTTATTCAAGACTGGCCTAAGGACCTAAAAATATCTGCTTGGTATGTTCGAATACTTCAGAATGGTCATCAAGGCAGTCACATCCATCCTTCAGGTTGGGTTAGTGGTGTCTTGTATTTGAAAACCGTCGACGCACCAAGAAAAAATGAGGGAGCAATCGAATTTGGTCTTCATGGTTATGAATACCCCATTACAAATGAAAATTACCCTCGACAGCTATATCAACCTTCGAAGGGTGATCTTGTCTTATTCCCCTCGTCACTTTTCCATAAAACAATTCCTGTAATTCAAAACGTAGAACGATGCGTAATTGCTTTTGATTTAGTTGGCTGAGAATATAGAAACCTTCTAAAAGCCAGCTATGGCAAGGCCACGTTTTAAAATATTAGATACACAGACAAATTTCTACTAATCAAAAAACTCAGTAAAAACTATCGGCAAAGGCCAAATAACGCTCCAATTGGTAAGTCGTTGGTGCTAACAGTCGACTTGAAAGAGCAAAATTAAATGAATTTTTCTCAAAAATGGCTGAAAAGGACTAAGAACGCGTTTTCCTTGTTTTAAAATAATACAAAGGGCTTAGCATTTTGTAACTAAGCCCTTAATTTTAATGGTGACCCCGAGAGGATTCGAACCTCTGACCTATTGATTAGAAGTCAACCGCTCTATCCAGCTGAGCTACGGGGCCAAATCAAGTGTAACAAGATAACAGTAAATTAATGTGTCCACGCACCCTTTCTGTCAGTAGCAAAATTTTCTCCATAACCATTCTTTCGTATGACAGGTCTCCGACTTTGATTAATAATAACCTCGTAATATATACCTTTTTTGTTGGCGTATGCTATTGCCTCCTCCTTCGATAAAAATTGCAACCTTACCTGATTCTGGGTTTCGTTCGAACCTGTCCACCCCATTAACGGTTCAATGGTTTTGGTGTCCTGCAAATTAAACTCCAAAAGCCAGACTCCACTTTTAGCCATTCCAGACTGCATAGCCGATTTACCTTGCCTAAAAATTCGTGCCGTCATAAACATACTCCCACAGAGTTATCTAACTAGTTATCAACAAAACTCAAAAAAGACGCAAGCACTTTAAACAAACTTTTTATCGAAATCATCTTATTTTGTTATATTGAAACTGATTAACTAAAGTATGAACTTTCGCTATACTGACTATACGGGCATTGCATATCAAGTGTCTACTAATTCAATAAGGGAATATTTAGTTTGACTTTAGGTTCTATTTCAAAAGAAAATCGTAAAAAATTTGAAGCAGGCCTTCGTTTTGACCTAAAAACAGAGTACTCGGCGGCTGGAGATCAACCATCTGCCATAAGTGAGTTGGTTGAGGGTCTTAGCACTAATGAAAAAAACCATGTTTTGTTGGGAGCGACAGGAACTGGGAAAACCTTTACTATGGCAAAGGTAATACAAGAGACACAAAGGCCAGCTTTAATTCTTGCACCAAACAAAACTCTCGCAGCGCAATTGTTCGGCGAATTTAAGAACTTTTTTCCAAATAACTCTGTCGAGTACTTTGTATCTTTTTATGACTACTACCAACCTGAAGCCTACGTGCCTCGTTCAGACACTTATATCGAGAAAGAAGCTCAAATCAACGAACAAATTGATCGGTTACGCCATTCAGCAACTCGTGCTTTGCTTGAGCGAGACGATGTCATTATTGTGGCATCCGTTTCCTGCATATACGGAATAGGATCTGTGGAAACTTATGGGGCAATGACCCTAGATTTATTTTCTGGAAAAGAATATAATCAAAGAGGCCTAATGGCCGATCTAGTTACACAGCAGTATAAACGCAATGATCAAAATTTTCATCGTGGACATTTTCGCGTAAGAGGAGACATTTTAGAAGTATGGCCGGCGCATTTGGAAGATGTAGCTTGGAGGTTTTCCTTTTTTGGTGATGAGCTCGAGTCAATCTACGAGTTCGATCCCTTGACTGGCGAAAAACATAACCAGTTGGAACAAGCACGCATATACGCTAACTCTCATTATGTTACACCCCGTCCCACGCTTCAAAAAGCTATCAAAAACATTAAACACGAGCTTCAAGAAAGGTTAGCCCAACTGATTAAAGATGAAAAACTCTTAGAGGCTCAAAGGCTTGAGCAACGTACTAACTTTGATCTGGAAATGTTGGAAACTACTGGATCTTGTAACGGCATCGAAAATTATTCAAGATACTTAACGGGGAGAGCCGTAGGCGAACCACCTCCAACTCTTTTCGAATATATACCAGATCACGCAATTATTTTTGCGGATGAAAGCCACGTATCAATACCACAGCTGGGTGCGATGTCAAAAGGCGATTTTCGACGAAAATCTACACTTTCCGAATATGGCTTCCGGTTACCCTCCTGCATCGATAACCGACCGCTGAAATTTGAAGAATGGAATGCGATGAGACCACAGACCATTTTTGTCTCTGCAACACCTTCTAGGTGGGAACTTGAGCAGACGGATGGTGTCTTTACGGAACAAATTATCCGACCTACGGGATTAGTTGACCCACCAATTGAAATTCGACCAGTTAACCTTCAAGTTGACGATTTAGTTCTTGAAGTAAAAAAGGTTTCTGAGAAAGGCTTTAGAACTTTATGTACGGTTTTGACCAAAAGGATGGCAGAAGATCTAACAGAGTATTTGCATGAGCAGGGCGTTAAAGTTCGTTACATGCATTCAGACATCGATACACTTGAAAGAATTGAAATTTTAAGAGACCTTCGACTTGGGGCCTTCGATGTGCTAGTGGGCATAAATTTATTGAGGGAAGGTTTAGACATTCCCGAATGTGGCTTGGTCGCAATATTCGACGCCGATAAAGAGGGTTTTTTAAGATCAGAAACGTCTCTAATACAAACAATCGGCAGAGCAGCACGAAATATTGAAGGTAAAGTTATAATGTATGCCGATAAAATTACTGGGAGCATGGATAGTGCAATAAAAGAGACTGAACGACGTAGAGTGAAGCAAATGAACTATAATAATATAAATGGGATTACCCCAGAGAGCGTTAAGAAAAATGTTCATGACGTAATGGCTGGCGTGTTCGAGGGTGATACCGACATGTCAAGAGTGACAGCAAAAGTCTCTTCACCAATAGAATTAGGCGCAAATCTAAAGGCGCATTTAGAAAACCTTAAAAACAATATGCTAAAGGCCGCGGAAAACCTTGAATTCGAAGAGGCTGCGCAATTTAGAGACGAAATAAAAAGGCTTGAAACTGTCGATCTGATGATTGCTTCAGACCCAATGTCGTCCCAGTCCGCAATTAGAGCCTCGACTCAAGAAATTAACACTAAAGGCAGATCAAAGGCAGGAAAGGGAGGAACACGAGCATATAAAGGCAAAATTGTTAAAAGCTTTTAAGTCTAATTATGCCCCTTTTTCTCCCATTACCGGAATAACGCCATTTATTGCCCAGTTGCCCAACTCATTCGGAAGCATTAGATAATCAAATAAGTGAAGATTTTCTTTCTCATCGGTGAAAATAACTCTTTGTATGACACCACCGGCAGTGACCTCAGCCTTGAGAAAATGGTATTCCTTAGGGGCCCATATCATTGGATATGACTGGCGCACCATCGAGCCGAAAATCTTCGCGCTTGGGAAAATTGATTTGATCGCCTTCGACGCATGACTGTAAGCTCGCTCAACATCAAATTTAGAAAATGCATCGATTTGATCAGAGATAACTCCACGTATTTCGCTTTCAATATTTGACACCTCTCCACTCTTCTCGGGTTCGGCCGCAGCAACTAAATTAAAGAAGAGAAATATAAAGACTAAGGTTCTTATTAAAAATCCAACAATTTTCACTTAAAAATCCTCAAAAGATATTCATAATTTTATATAGCATAAAAATTCAAACGTCCAATTTAACTTGCATAAACTTGTCCAAATGCTAGGCTTTAGTCATTACTTTAATAAGAGACACGAAAGCGGATGACAATTGAATGGACATTCCCACTTATTGGTGGCGCTCTTATCGGTCTAGCCCTAGGGTTATTCATCGCGTATAATAACATCAACCGAGGCATTGGCAGTATGCTGGAAAATGTCATGGAGGCACATCCGTCAGTTTCCTGGAACAATCAATTGCTTTTTATCATGGGGATACTTGTTTCTCCTGTTATCTTTTCAACCTTTTACCCTTTGCAAATGATCCAGCTAACAGAGAATCCTTTCATCATCATTATCTCTGGAGTATTTGTTGGGCTTGGGTGCCAGCTTAGTGGAGGTGGCATTCTTCATTCGATGTCAATAGGGCTACACCATGATCGATTGTATTACCTATCACGGGGTCTATTGATTGTTCTTTTTGCAATACTAACCCGAACTTTATTTAGGAATATAATTTAGGCGCTCATTTGAAATACTTACTTAATATAATTTTAGGTATCATTTTTGGTCTAGGTTTGCTAGTCTCGGACTTTTGCAATCCCCAAAAAATTGGAAAGGCAGCAAACGTTTTAAACGAATTCTGGGAACCATCTATTCCTCTAACTCTTGTATCAGTCGCTGCAGTCTCGGGGGGATTATTTCTTTTGCTGCAAAAACTTGAGATCTACCCAGATTCACTTGTTTACCAAAGAGATACTGAAAAACTAAATGACAAAATTTTGGCTGGAGCTATTTTTTTAGGAGTTGGCTGGGGTCTTTCTGGGTTCACACCGAGCACAGCTGTTTTAAATTTGTCTTTGGCGAAATGGGAGACAGTCCTATTTTTTATCTTTATGACTGGAGGGCTGTTGTTGGGTAGGATAATATCAAAGACCAGAGAAAATTAGAGTTCCTTTCGTATCCGATTTTATATCAATTTCCCTGCGAGAGCTTCTTCAATTCGAGCGGCCATTCTTTTAACACCATATAACTTTACAAATCCCCCCAATCTTGGACCTTCCGAAGTACCTAATACTATCTCGTAAATAGCCCTAAACCAGTCTTTCATAGGTTCAAAATCATGTTCTTTACCTAAGGAGTATACAGTTTTTTGAATGATCTCCGGCTCAGAGTTTTCTGGAAGGCTCTCCCTCAAGGCAGAAGCCAAGGCCCTCAATGCGAGTGTCTCTTTTTGGTTAGCAAGTCTAAAAATTTTCGATGGTTCTACAAAGTCTTTATAGTAGGCTAGCGCGTAGTCAACCGCCCTATCTAAAGTAGGATTGCTCTCAGGGCTAAGACTACAGTTATATTTTTTTATAAACCCCCATAACGTTAGCTTGTCTTCTGCGCCAGCTGCGGAGGTCAAGTTTAAGAGCATTGAAAAGGATATCGAGAGGTCTGACTGCGGCGGATTTCCTGAATGAACATGCCAAACAGGATTATTCAGCTTTTCAGCATTTGATTGCGAAAGGTATGATTTAAGTTGACGATGATATTCATCCACTGTCTTAGGTATGACATCAAAAAAAAGTCTTTTAGCAGTCTTTGGCTTTTGATACATAAAAAAACTAAGCGAGCTCGGCTCCGCATACGTTAACCAGTCGTTAACTGATAATCCGTTTCCTATCGACTTGGAGATTTTCTGCCCGTCTTTATCTAGAAATAGCTCGTAATTAAAGAGCTCTGGGGGAGCATACCCCAAGCAGCTACATATTCGTCCAGCTAAATCGGACGACGGAATCAAATCTTTTCCGTACATCTCATAATCAACTCCCAAAGCGCACCATCGCATTGCCCAATCCGGTTTCCATTGTAATTTAACATTGCCACCCGTTATCTCAGTTTCAACTTTTTCGCCGTCTGGCTCCCTGTATACTAGGGTCCCTCTCTTGGCGTTAACTTCTAGAGTGGGAACCTGCAAGACATGTCCTGTTTTTTTACTGATAGGCATAAATGGTGAATAGGTTTTTCTTCTATCTGGGCCAAGTGAAGGGAGCATTATACTCATGACTTGATCATAAGAGGAAAGCACCTTTAATAAGGCCTCGTCAAACAGACCCTTTTGATAATATTCTGTCGATGAAACAAAATCATAAGAAAAATTGAATTTGTCTAAAAACGCAATCAGTCTCGAGTTATTATGCTCTGCAAAGCTTGCAAATTTGTTAAATGGATCTCGCACCTTACTAAGGGGCAAATTTAGGTCTTCTTCGAGCATTTTTAAATTCGGAACATTTGTCGGAACTTTTCTTAAGCCGTCCATATCGTCAGAAAAGCAGATTAATTTTGTTGGAATGTCCGAAATCTCCTCAAACGCCCGCTTGATCATTGAAGTTCGTACAACTTCGCCAAAAGTTCCAATGTGCGGAAGACCCGATGGGCCATAGCCGGTCTCAAATAATACATAACCCTTGTCCGGATCTTTGCATCTAAACTTGTTTAGAAGTTTATTTGCTTCAACAAATGGCCAAGCCTTTGAATTGGCCTTATCCTTATCAACTTCTAGCATTTTTAAATTCCAATCCTTCGTACTTTATGCTACCGTAGTTCTTTAACTATTGGTGATAGGCACAAGCGTCAAGGAACATTAATTGAAAAAATTCTTTCAAATAAGGAGCCCTTATGAAAGAGCGCAATGAAAGCCCTCCTCTTTTAAGCGCTGAGGACTCTCTTGTGGCTATAATGATAGCCGAGGGACTTTCGGATGAAAAGATTTCCGGAAGAGAGTTTTTGTCAATTACAAAGATTGTTGATCATTTGCCTATATTTCAAAATTATGATCAGAATCGAGTACAGTCCGTTGCACAAATGGTTTTTGATCTTTTTGAAGAAGAAGACGGTTTAGACGCTCTGTTTGGTCTTGTTCGAGATGCTTTACCTGCAACTCTTTATGAAACGGCCTACGCTTTAGCATGCGATGTGGCGGCAGCTGATGGCCGTCTACGTGAGGCCGAATTACAGATGTTAAAGGAAATCAGATATGAGTTAAATATTGATAGGCTTCACGCGGCTGCCATCGAGCGAGGTGCACGGGCTCGACACCAAAAAATATAATAGCTAGAGATACATCTTTGCCCACGAAGATAAAAGGTGATTTTCTTGAACCCGAGAGCGCTTAAGCCAAGCCTTTGCGCCAGGCGGGTTAGCTAAGCCATGAGGTTTAATTAATTTTCTTTTATCAATATCTGCACAAAATATTGCGAATGAAGCTTTAGCTTCTCCTTGAACCATTATATAACCAGCTAAACATCTGTTAAAATGCATAGTGCCTGTTTTTGCTACTACGGAGATTTCCGAGTTACTCAGTTCATATTTCTGGCTTCCATATAAGCGGTGTTTCTTCAAAAGTTTAGGTAAAATTTTCTTCGTCGAATCCCTGTTTAAGAATTGTAAAAATTGGGAAGTAGAGACTCGGCTATCGGCTGAGAGACCGGAATGATTTTTCATTACGGCACCCTTCGTTCCACTAACATAATCGAACCACTCGCTCATCAAACTTCCTGAGTCCGAAAGAGATTCTGATTCTGATCCCCACGTCTTTCCAGCGAACAAGCCAATAACCTCGGCCGTAACATTTGTAGAACGACTGAGCATCTCTTTTACTATTTCGATTAATGCTTTTGACTCTAACCTTGCAATTAGACTTCCCTTATAAGGATATTCCATGGCTTCTTGAGGTTTTGGAACTAGAATAGACTCTTGCGAGCACAAACTCTTAAAAGCATTAGCAGTGTAAGCTGCCGAGAATCGTACGGGAAGAGACCTAGAACCACTCTTTCCAAGAGCTTTTTGCAAAACGATCCAACTCTCTTCCTTCGTAGATGAGTTTGCAAAATATCTATAAATAGCCGTCCCAGTATTCACTGAAGAAATCTCTATATTTTCTGGACTAAAATTTGGTTTTTGTCCATTCGAGATCAGTGACACGTTATAGGAGCTCCCAGCATTTCGCCACTTAAAAAAAACCTTATTCTCATTTAAATTTAAGCCTGAGAACCCTGGGTTATAGCTGACTTCAGGTAGTTGATCAGGGTCGATTGAAACAAACTCAGGGACTATTCCGGGACTGTAGAAGAAATTGCCCTTAATTTCCTCTAATCCCATCCCTTTCAATTTTTCCACAAAATTGTAAAGTTTTTTTGTCGAAAGCGAAGGGTCTCCCCCACCCAAAAGATAAAGATCTCCGATTAACTTTCCTTCCCTGATTACACCATCCTTATATAAATTAGTTTCAAACTTGTAGTCAGGACCAATGGTCTCCAACCCATAAATGGCTGTCACTGCTTTTGTTACGGAGGCTAAGGGAAGTCTTAGATTAGCATTGTGGGACGAGACTATTCTATTTGAGGTAAAATCGAAAAGGATTGCGGACGTTTTCTTCTCTAAACCATGCTTTAGAAAAATGGGGTCAATAGAACGAGGTTCTTCACCAAATGTCGACATGATAAATCCCGGAAATAAAGGCAAGCCAAACAGAGCGCTCAAAAAATTTCTTCTTGCTATAGGGGTGAGTAACACTAGCGCCACAACCCTTTTGATCTTATTTGACTTGATGATAGTGCTTGCATAGGCCCTCCGATCAGAGACCACGCCGGTGGTTTTAAATCAGGTAGCAAGCCCGCTTTGCATTCGAGCCGTCGAAATTGCCGATAGCGGATAGCAGTTTTAGACAATCCAGCCTTTATTTGCTCTCCGGGACGAGCCATTACTCCCACCGGAATGTTTTCCATTATCCATGTCCACTTCTCCCAATTATGGAATATTACCAGATTATCGGCACCCATCAACCAAACAAACCTTACGTTCGGGTACAAATTGGACAACTTTCTTATTGTATCAGCTGTAAAACGCGTTTTTAAATGATATTCTATTTCAGAAACAATCACATTTGAATTATTTATCATTTCCTTGCAAGCTTGAACTCTTTTCTCTATTGGGACTGGTTCCTTAGATTTAAGTGGGTTCCTAGGGCTAACAAGCCACCAAATCTTATCCAATCTAAAAGCTTTGAATGCTTGTTTAGTTATGTGGACATGTCCGTAGTGAGGTGGGTCAAAGGACCCACCTAGCAAACCTATTCGTAAATTGGTTGTCCTTGAAAACCTAGTATTACTCAATTGCGTTGCCGCCCGAAGTAGCCACTTTAATCACCATTGCGTCGACTTACATAATACCCTTCATGCCCTTCGATTTTTTTCGTTAATCGCAAGAACGTTGTTGCGTTAATGTGTCGATAACATTAATCACAGTCTATAACATAACGGGAAGGCACGCAATGAATTCAAATCAATACGTATATCATATGGATGGGGTATCAAAAACATATCCGGGAGGGAAAAAATGCTTTGAAAATATTCGCTTGTCCTTCCTCCCCGGGGTAAAAATTGGGGTTGTAGGGGTTAATGGAGCTGGGAAATCAACACTTCTTAAAATCATGGCAGGAATGGATAAAGATTTTTCTGGCGAAGCTTGGGCAGCTCAAGGCATAAATGTGGGTTATCTTGCCCAAGAACCTATTCTAAAAGAAGACTCTACGGTACGAGAAAATATTCTAGAGGGAGTACAAGACAAGAAAAACTTGTTAGATGAATTCAACAAAATAGCTCTTGAAATTGGTGAGAATTATTCAGATGAGCTGATGGAAAAGATGACAAAATTGCAAGACAAAATTGATGCCAATAATCTGTGGGACCTCGATAGTCAAATTGACGTCGCAATGGAAGCGATGAGATGTCCAAAAGACGAAAGTTTAGTGAAAAATCTTTCTGGAGGAGAAAAAAGACGGGTTGCGATTTGTAGGCTCTTACTAGAAGCACCGGATATGCTCCTATTAGACGAACCAACGAATCATTTGGATGCCGAGACTATAGCTTGGTTACAGCGACATTTGACCGACTATAAAGGGACAATCCTGATTGTTACCCACGATAGATACTTTCTAGACAGTATAACAGGTTGGATTTTAGAGCTCGATAGAGGTCGAGGAATCCCATACGAGGGGAATTATTCTAACTGGTTAGAAAAAAAAGCTTTAAGGCTAAACCAAGAAGCACGTGAGGAAAAGACCAAGCAAAAACTTCTGGAAAATGAACTAAACTGGATCAGACAGGGTGCAAAAGCACGACAAACTAAACAAAAGGCTCGAATAAACTCCTATAACAAGATGCTAGACCAAACGGAACGTGAAAAAATTGCCTCCGCACAAATAGTTATACCAAACGGGCCACGATTGGGTGATAAAGTTATTGAAATCAAAAACTTAAAAAAATCTTTTGGCAGCAACTGTCTAATCGAGAATCTATCTTTGTCTCTTCCACCGGGAGGCATTATCGGAGTTATTGGACCTAACGGTGCTGGCAAGTCTACACTTTTCAAATTGTTGACTGGAGAAGAGGAAAAAGATGCTGGGTGTATTTCTTTTGGTGAGACAGTACGGATATCTTATATTGATCAAACGAGAGATACACTATCTAGCGAAAGCTCTGTCTGGGAAGAAATTTCTGACAGCTTAGATATCGTAAAATTAGGCAACTTAGAGGTCAATTCAAGAGCGTATTGCAGCACCTTTAATTTTAAAGGTGGCGATCAACAAAAGAAAGTGAAACTATTGTCAGGCGGAGAAAGAAATAGAGTTCACATGGCAAAACTATTGAAAGATGGAGGAAATGTACTTTTGTTGGATGAACCAACTAATGACTTAGATGTCGAGACACTAAGTGCTTTAGAGGACGCCATACTGAACTTTGCGGGCTGTGCTATAATTATAAGTCATGACAGGTTCTTTTTAGACAGATTATGCACTCACATTTTGGCATTTGAAGGAAATAGCCACGTCGAGTGGTTTGAAGGCAATTTTGCCGCTTACGAAGAAGACAAGAGACGCCGTTTAGGCTCCGAAGCCTTGGAACCTAAGAGACTAAAATATAAAAAGTTTGCTAGATAAACTTCAGAATTACATTCTTATTTTTTGAAGTAGCGGAAATAATTTTCCCATATCTGGACCGTCCTCTTTACCGGTTAAGGCCAACCTCAGAGGTAAAAACAAACTCTTGCCTGATCTATTAGTCTCAGATTTGATTTGATCAGTCCAAATTTGCCAACTCTTTCTGTCTCGGGGTTTAGGTGGAAGAAGCTCCTTGCATTTTTTTATAAACTCCTTGTCGTCTTTTGATATTTTTGCCGTTGCTCCTCGAACACACAAATCCCAAAGAGAAATTAGATCCGACCTCGTGGACACATTCTCTTTCGCCATTTCCCAAAAATCTGGTGCGACGTCAGTTGGAACTCCTAGATCTCTAAGGTATTTGGAAATTTCAGATAAAGGCATATTTGCTAAATATTTTTTTGAATGTGCTTTTAAAAGATCAAAATCAAATTTCGTATGATTACTGCCAAAATTGTTAATTTTAAAGTTAGCAATGATGTCCCTCTTTTCAAAACTTGGGTTTGGAGAAGCTGAAGCACCGAGGCAGGACATAAACGAAAAAATTGCTGCCGACTCAATCCCATAATCTCTAATTTCGGACAGAGAGAAATCGCTCATCCGTTTGGACAGTGGTTCTCCCTTTGGGCCAACTAACAAAGAATGATGCGCAAACTTAGGAACTTCTCCGTCAAGCGAGTCAATTAATTGAATTTGAGTAGCAGTATTCGTAACATGATCTGCTCCTCTTATGACATAGTTTACCTTAAAACTTATGTCGTCTACGACAGACGCAAGGGTATATAAAAATTGACCGTCACCTCGGATCAAAACTGGGTCAGAAACAGATCCAGTCTCTACCCCGACTAAACCCATTATTTGATCAGTCCATTCTACTCGTTGACTATCAAGCTTAAATCTCCAGTGACTTGCTCTCTGGTCTCTAAACTCCTTTTTTTGATATTCTGACAATTTTAGAGCTGCCCTGTCGTAAACGGGGGGTTTGCCCATTGCTAACTGCTTTTTTCTCTTTAAGTCGAGTTCTTGAGGGGACTCAAAACATTCATACAATAGACCTTTATCCTTTAATCGTTTCGCGGCGTCTTTATAGTATTCTATTCGCTCTGACTGTTTTTCTATCCTGTCCCAATAAATTCCAGCCCAATCCAAGTCTTCTTTAATTTGCTCAACAAATTTTTCACTTGACCGCAATCGATCCGTATCGTCGAAACGAAGAATAAATGTTCCATCCAATTGTCTACAAACAAGATAATTGAATAAAGCTGTACGCAAATTACCTACGTGTATTAAACCAGTCGGAGACGGAGCAAACCTTGAGACAACCGTCATTTGTCATCCCTCCATGTTTGTACTAGAGGATAACGCCTACTAGACCAAAATGATCGGTCGGTAAGATGGACCCCCGGAGCTGATTGATATCTCTTATATTCTGACAGGTAGATCAAACTTTCTATCAGCTTTACGGTATCTTTTTCAAAACCTCTTTCTACCAAATCGCTCACAGATAGATCGTTATCGATTAACCCCTCCAAGATCTCATCGAGAATTGGATAAGGGGGCAAGGTATCGTCGTCCCTTTGGTCCAGACGGAGTTCAGCCGTTGGAGGTTTGACTATAATGCTTTCGGGTATAACTTGCCCGCTAACCCCCAACATCCAGCTCTCATGGTTATGATTTCGCCACCTGCATGTCTCGAATACGCGCATCTTGTAAAGGTCTTTTATAGGATTATAACCACCGGCCATATCGCCGTAAATGGTACTGTACCCAACGGCAACTTCAGATTTATTTCCAGTAGTCAACAAAATTCTATTGAACTTATTTGATACTGCCATCAAAAATAGTCCTCGCAACCGCGATTGAATGTTCTCTTCCGTAACATCCGGAGTGCATTTTCCGAATACTTTATCAAGTGTACTCAGAATTATGTTGTTTGCTTCCGAAATTGGAAGCGTTTCAAGTTGACATCCCAATCTTTTGACAAGAATTTCCGCATCCGTAAGAGAACTAGCTGAAGTTATTTCCGAGGGCAACCTAACGCAAAGCACATTTTCCGGTCCCAAGGCATCACATGCTATCGTTGCTACAAGGGCACTGTCTACTCCACCTGAAAGCCCAAGAAGAACTTTGGAAAACCCTGTTTTTTCTATATAATCCCTAGTTCCTTCAGCCATTGCTCGGTAGTCCTGAGAAAGCTCATCTCTGATAGTCTCCTTACAACCGGACTCAGCAACCCATTTATTGTCGTGTCGACTAAAGTTCACTAGAGCAGTGCATTCATCAAATTGTGGCAACTGAACAGCAGCATTTCCATTAGGGTTCAAAACAAAACTACCGCCATCAAATACCAAATCATCCTGGCCTCCTACCAGATTCAAATAAACGATGGGCACATTTGTTTCTCCAGCGCGCTTCGCCATAAGTTTCTTCCTCACCTCCATTTTGCCTCTTGAATAAGGGGATCCATTCGGGCTAATCAAAATTTCAGCTCCCTCCAGAACCATTTTTTGGGCCACATCGTTAAACCAGAAATCTTCGCAGATTGGACTGCCAATTTTCAGATTTGACAGATCAAACGGGGCAGATATTCTTCCAGAAGAAAAAAGTCTTCTTTCATCAAAAACATCGTCGTTAGGAAGATGATGTTTTCTAGCAATTACATCTAATTTTCCTTCAAACAATCTAAAAAAAGAGTTAAAAAGTGAGTTTTTGTATAGTTCAGGGGCGCCGATAAGCATAGGGGGACCACCTCTAATCTTTAACGCTAACTTTTGTAGTATTTCTTGTACGTCAAACATAAACGATTGCTTGCAGACTAAATCTTGAGTCTGATAACCAGTGAGAAACATTTCAGGCAACACCAAAGCATCAGCTTTCTTCGCCACTGCCTCTCGATGCACCAATTCTGCCTTCTCCGCATTTTTTTGCAAAGCGCCAACCGTAGCGTTTATTTGAGCTAGTAGAAGGGAAAATCGTTTGTTCATTGTTAAGCCCGAAAGTTTGATCGATAAGATTTTATTAGTTCTAATAACTAATATATGTATAGTATATAAATATTAAACTCTGCTGATGAACTAAGCAAAAAAAATCTTACAGCGCGAAAATGCAAATATTCCCTGTTTGTGCCCTGTTGCATAAATTAAATCTTTCACTTGTAAAAATTATTGTGCTAGCTAAACACGAAAAATTTAACTATTGTAAGGTAACACATCCAACCTAATTATAAGGTTTATAAGAAGAAGATAATGCTTGATATCAAAATATTAACTTACTCCACAATATTGGCCACTGTTTTCTTTACAGGAAACAATGTCAGGGCCAGTGACATCCAAGTTAAGCAGTATAAAAATGGAAGCATTTATGAAGGAGAATTCCTAGATGGAAAGCAACATGGCAAAGGAAAATATATAAGTGCCGATGGATACCAGTATGATGGAGACTGGGTGGAAGGAAAAATAGAAGGTTTTGGAACAGCAAAATATAAGGATGGCTCTGTTTACATTGGAGACTTTAGAGACAGCAAACCAAATGGGAAAGGCAAGTTAACATTTATTGATGGCGGATCTTATGAAGGGCAATGGAAGGACGGCAATTTTCACGGGGAAGGTCAAATTAACTATTCCAATGGCGACTTATATGAAGGCGACTTTGTAAATGGGGAAAGGCATGGCGATGGAAAGTTAATTAGCCCTAACGGTTATCTTTATGATGGGGGCTGGCGTAATAATGAGAAACATGGTTTTGCTGAGATCGTTTATTCTAATAATTCAGTCTATGAAGGGCTAATAAAAAATGGAAACCATAACGGAAAAGGGAAACTGACGTTTCCAGATGGTTTGACGATAGATGGTGAGTGGAAAAATGGAGAAATTAATGGAAAAGTCAGTATCCTGCAACCGAATGGCGACATCTATAGTGGACATATGATCAAGGGTAAGCGTTCCGGTAGAGGCAAAACTACCTATGCTTCGGGTGATGTTTTTGAAGGGATGTTTTCGAATGATAAGAGAAACGGTTTTGGTACTTTTGATAGTCAAAACGGCCATTCGTACCGCGGCGATTGGAAAAACGGTAAAATGTCGGGTGAAGGAAAAATAAGCTTTGCAGATGGGTCCGTTTACGAGGGCAATTTTTTAGATGACAATGCTAATGGCTTTGGCAAAATAACCTATCCAGATGGAGGGTTTTATATCGGCACTTGGAAAGACGGGGTTATTGAAGGTGAGGGAGAAGCTCACTATTCAAATGGATTGATCTACAAGGGTAGCTTCAAAAATGCAAAAAACCACGGCTTAGGTACAATGACATATACTGATGGCTATTCCTACTCAGGTGAATGGGTAGAGGGGAACCCAGAAGGGGTGGGAACGTCAACTTATCCTGATGGAACCACTTATGAAGGTGAATTTAAAAATGGCGAACGTCATGGCCAAGGTAAGATTGAAATGCCGGATGGCTTCACATATAATGGTGAATGGTTGGCCGGGGAGATCGACGGACAAGGCACCGCCGTGTATCCCAATGGGGACCAGTACGAGGGTGGCTTTAAGAAGGGTCAGCGGGACGGTTTAGGTAAAATGAAATACTCTAATGGTGAAGAGTATAGCGGAACGTGGAGTGAAGGTGAAAAGAAAGAAAAGACGGATGCCGATTAAAATTAAATCGATTTGAGTCCTAGAGAAGCAACGGTAGCCATTTTATTTTAAGCATCAACTAGCGAGAGACAAAAATATGACTAATAACGACAAAAGGGTGCTTATTTTCGATACTACTCTTCGCGACGGCGAGCAGAGTCCCGGAGCCACTATGTCACTCAACGAGAAAATCGAAATAGCTAAGCTTCTAGATGAAATGAAGGTTGATATAATAGAGGCGGGTTTCCCAATAGCTTCAGAGGGCGATTTCGAAGCGGTTTCGCAGATTGCTAGTGAAGTGAGAAATGCCATTATATGTGGTTTGGCTAGGGCAAATATAAACGATATCGAGAGATGCTGGGCAGCAGTCAAACATGCCAGAAAACCACGTATCCATACATTCATAGGCACCTCTCCAATTCATAGAGAATTTCAAGTTAGGCTTAGTAAAGACGAAGTAATAGAAAGAATACACGAAACAGTAAGCCACGCGCGCAACTTATGTGAAGATATCCAATGGTCCCCCATGGATGCTACGAGAACCGAGGAAGATTTCTTGTGTAAAGTCGTCGAGACAGCAATAAAAGCAGGAGCGAGTACAATAAATATACCGGACACAGTAGGCTACACTGCACCAAGAGAGAGCGCAAAAATAATTTCAATGCTAAGAAAAAAGGTTAAAAATATTGAGACTGTAACGTTGGCAACGCACTGCCACAACGACCTAGGTATGGCAACAGCAAACTCTCTTGCTGCTGTCGAAGCCGGAGCTAGGCAGATAGAATGCACCATTAATGGTCTAGGTGAGAGGGCTGGAAATACGGCTCTAGAAGAGGTTGTAATGGCGTTAAAAGTTAGGAACGATATAATGCCATTCCATACTAATATTGTTAGTACCAAATTGATTACCGCGAGTAGACTGGTAGCAACGGTATCAGGTTTTCCAGTACAATTTAACAAAGCAATTGTTGGTAAAAATGCATTTGCACATGAAAGCGGGATTCATCAGGATGGTATGCTCAAACACTCGGGTTCGTTTGAAATTATGAAACCCGAAGACATTGGACTGACTGACTCAAATTTGGTTATGGGAAAACATTCTGGGAGAGCGGCACTTAGGAAAAAATTAGAAGATTTAGGTTATGAGATAGGAGATAATAAGCTGCAGGATCTTTTTGTGAAATTTAAAGAACTTGCCGACCGAAAAAAAGAAGTTTTTGACGAGGATTTAGTTGCTTTACTGACAGACAGTGCGACCAACGAAGCAAACGATTTTATCAAACTCATAAAACTGGAGGTAATATGTGGCACCCAACCCCCTCAGAAAGCCAAAATAGTGCTACAGATTGGAAAAGAAAAAGAGCAGATAGAGTCAACTGGAGATGGACCGGTGGATGCAGTATTTAACGGCGTTAATAAATTATTTCCGAATGAGGCACATCTACAATTGTATCAAGTTCATGCAGTAACTGAAGGTACAGATGCACAAGCCACTGTTTCAGTGAGAATGGAGGAGAAAGGCAAAATTACTACTGGCCAATCTTCAGATACTGACACAGTAGTCGCAAGTGCTAAGGCTTATATAAATGCGCTAAATAAGCTGTTGCACCGGCGCGGAAAACAGGCTCCGAATGCTACACATAATCGTGTTGTATAATAGGAAGAATGACCATAAGCTGCCTATATGTATGTAAGGCCAAAAATTGGGCCGAACAGTTAAGTTGATCATTAGTAATAGCAAACCTAGGAAAGAAGTAAAAAAATGTTTGGAGCTATAAGTAGTTTTTTCTCTCCTGATATGGCTATAGATCTTGGGACCGCCAACACCTTGGTTTACGTACGAGGTAAAGGTATAGTTCTGAACGAACCCTCTGTTGTTGCTTATCATCTTAGAGACGGTAAGAAGCAAGTTCTTGCAGTTGGGGAAGACGCAAAACTCATGTTGGGACGAACTCCAGGGTCGATAGAGGCGATTAGGCCCATGAGAGACGGGGTAATTGCTGATTTTGATGTAGCCGAGGAAATGATAAAGTATTTTATTAGAAAAATACATAAGAGAGGAAATGTTGCAAAACCGAAAATAATTGTATGTGTTCCCCATGGAGCTACGCCAGTAGAAAAGCGAGCCATCAGGGAGTCTGTGCTGTCCGCGGGAGCACGAAAAGCTGGTTTGATAGCGGAACCAATAGCAGCAGCAATCGGTGCAGGAATGCCAATAACTGACCCGACCGGCTCCATGGTGGTGGATATTGGTGGAGGTACCACAGAAGTTGCAGTTTTAAGCTTAGGAGATATAGTTTACGCGCGCTCAGTTCGCGTAGGCGGAGATAGAATGGATGAAGGAATCATATCGTATCTAAGACGTCAACACAATCTTCTGGTAGGCGAGTCCACTTCAGAAAGAGTTAAAACGCAAATAGGTACGGCGCGAATGCCTGAAGACGGCAGAGGAGCATCTATGGAAATAAGGGGTCGCGACCTTTTAAACGGAGTACCAAAAGAAACTGAAATAACTCAGGCTCAAGTTGCTGAAGCACTCAATGAAACAGTACAACAAATTTGTGAAGCTGTGATGACGGCGTTGGAGAGCACTCCTCCAGACCTAGCGGCTGATATAGTGGATAGAGGCGTAATGCTAACTGGGGGAGGCGCATTACTTGGTGACCTTGACCTCGCCTTGAGGGAACAAACCGGTCTGGCTATATCAATCGCGGATGAGTCGTTGAACTGTGTTGCTTTGGGTACCGGAAAGTCTCTAGAATTTGAAAGACAACTAGCCCATGTGATTGATTACGGATAGGAATTAGTGCAGAACCGTAAGGGAAAAAAAATCTCAGAGGACAACTCGACATGGCTAGAGAGCAAGACAAAGCTTGGCGAACAGTACGTCGGTTTATTTTTTTTCTTATAACGTCAATACTTATCTTATTGTTCATCCTTTGGCGGGTGGACAACCAAAGAGTGGAGAGGTTTCGCTTCGCACTGATTGACCAAATAATACCAAATTCCAGCTTTTTTCTCAGTCCTATTAGTAAATTAGTAAAAATGGTGTCTGACTTTCAATCATACTCCCAGCTCTATCAGAAAAACCAGGACTTGAAAAGAGAACTTCAGAAAATGAAAGGTTGGAAAGAAACAGCACTACAATTGGAACAAAAAAATACGCAATTAAGCATCCTTAATAACGTCAAACTTAGTCCAAACTTGAGTTGGGTTACCGGCGAAGTGCTCGCTGATAGTGGTAGTCCTTTTAGTAAATCCATACTTTTAAATATTGGAATGAGGGATGGTGTTAAAGATGGTTACGCTGCAACAGATGGCTTCGGTCTAATAGGCCGAATATCAGGTGTAGGTGAGAAAACCTCTCGAGTCTTGTTCCTGACCGATGTAAGCTCCTCGATCCCAGTCGTAATTCGAACGAATGGGGAAAGAGGTTTGGTGATAGGAGACAATACGCAAAATCCAATTTTGAGTTTTATAGAAACACCTAAAAATATTAAGGCCGGCATGAGAATTGTGACTTCTGGCGAAGGTAAGGTATTACCTCCTGATTTGCTTCTAGGGAATGTCGCACTAGACACCGACGGAACTCTTAGGGTAATTCTTGCGGCGGACTTTAACAGCCTTAAGTATCTTAGAGTTCTAATAAACCCTGACCAGGAAATACCACAAGAGCCGGGTAAATTAATCATAAACTAAATCAGTTATAGCGACCTGAAAATGCATTTAAAAAACATAGAAAGCTCAATAACTCAAAAGCTGGTATTTATATGTCTGAGCTTTGTTCTCACCATACTTTTAATGACGCCGATAAGCATCTTAGCGCCAAACCAACCATTTCCAGATTTGTTAACATGCTTTATCTTCGCCTTCTTTATCAGTAATAAGCTTAATGTTCCAATTTCAGGAGTATTTCTAGTTTCTCTACTAGCAGATTTCCTGTGGTTTCGACCTTTGGGACTATTCACTTTTTTTATGGTACTCGGCATCGAACTTATTAGATGGCACTTGCAAACCAGAAATAGTATTAGTTTTCTCCTAGAGATAACCTACTTTTCTCTATTTTTTGTTATCATTTCTCTTTGTGTTTCAATAGTGGAATTTATTATGGCAATACCGACGGCACATTACTCTTTCAGTATAAATTTTGTCATTTTTACTTTATTAACTTATCCAGCAACATCTGTTTTAGTTAGATTTTTCCACACGCAAAAAAGATCAAAGTATGAGAGTTAGGAATGGCAAGAGCCATAGTAAATAAATCAGCCGCACCCGATACGAAACTTCTCCCACGAAGGGCGATTATTTTACTTGGTGCGCAAATGTTGACCATAGGGGTCCTTGGATGGAGGATGCGAAAGCTTCAAATTGAAGATAGTGAAAGATATCGGTTACTAGCTGAAGAAAATCGCGTCAATATAAGAATAATTCCGCCTAGAAGAGGTTTGGTTTTTGACAACAAAGGGAATATCCTCGCTCATAACCAACAGAACTATAGAATAGTAATAATTCGGGAAGAAGCAAAAAATTCAGCTAAAGTACTATCTGATCTGGCTAAAATCATTCCGTTATCTAAAGATGATCAAACACAAGTACTGAGTGAAATAAAGAGACATCGAGCATTCGTACCGGTGAAAGTGGTAGACAATCTAACCTGGGAACAATTTGCTCAAGTTGCTGCTAATTCCCCTTCTCTTCCAGGATTAATACCAGAGGTAGGTTATTCGCGATTTTACATAGAAAATGAGGTCATGGCGCACTTGGTGGGGTATGTAGGGCCAGTTTCAAAAAAAGACCTTGCTAGGTTGCCCAAATCAAATCCACTATTTCAAATCCCAGCCTTCAATATAGGCAAAACAGGAGTTGAACGAGAATTAAATTCAGATTTAATGGGGATCGCTGGAGTTAGTCGCCAAGAAGTAAATGCGTCTGGTAGGGTTATGCGGGAACTGGAGCGAAACAAAGCACGCTCGGGAGTAGATATTCAGCTAACGGTAAATACCGACTTGCAGCGCTTTGCCATGGCGAGAATGGCAAACTTGAGTGCGTCAGCGGTAGTTTTAGAACTAAAAACAGGGAATATTGTCGCCATGGCCTCTACGCCAAGTTTCAACCCAAATGAGATCTTAAGTGGAATATCCCAAGAGCGTTGGTCGAATCTATTAACAGATCTCATGAGACCATTGTCAAATAAGTCGGTGTCGGACGCCTATCCACCAGCCTCATTATTCAAGATGGTTGTGGCAATTGCCGCTTTAGAAAACGGTGTCGTATCCAAAACAGAAAAAGTAGACTGCAGTGGTGTTTATGAAATTGGAGACAGTAGATATCACTGTTGGTCGAATAAGGGTCATGGCTTTGTTAATTTAGAAAGAGCAATTGAACGCTCTTGCGACGTTTATTTCTACGAAATAGCCAAACGGGTAGGTATTGACTCTATTGCGAAAATTGCCAAATTGTTTGGCCTAGCTACAAATCACCCCTTGCCAGTCTCTGCTATTTCTAAGGGCCTTATCCCCACCACAGCCTGGAAGAGGAACACGTTAAAATCAAAATGGGTTTTGGGCGATACGCTTAATGCAGGCATCGGACAAGGTTACGTTTTAGCAACACCTTTACAAATAGCCGTTATGACCGCGCGAATTGCTACCGGTACTAAAGTCGAGCCCCGTTTAATTAATGCAAAAGGAGGAGCGAGAGTTTTAAAGACTATCTTTAATAAAATAGAGGTTTCAAGCGATAGTCTGAATTATATCAGAGACTCGATGGTATCGGCCGTTAATAATCCAAGAGGGACCGGCTACCAATCACGAATTTTTGAGCCCGCTAATATGTTTTCTGGTAAAACTGGAACAGCACAAGTAAGAAGGATTACGGCAGCCGAGCGTGAAAAAGGAGTCACCAAGAATGAGAATTTACCATGGGAGAAAAGAGACCACGCCCTTTTTACAGGCTTCGCTCCTAGCTTCGACCCAAAATATTCTATATCAGTTATAGTAGAACATGGTGGGAGTGCTTCAAAAGTAGCCGCACCAATTGCTCGCGATATAATGCTTTTTGCACTTCACGACGGGATCCCTCCAATTACCGCTTATCCACCAGAACAAAGAGAAAAAGTGTCCAAGAAGCTCAACAAAATTTTGGAAAGATCTAGATCAAAACGAGAAAATGTTGATGAAATAACAGACGATATGGAGAGCCGAACTTGATTGAATTTAAATATAATCATTCAGAAGCTCCTAGAGGTATGATAAAAATCTTTTACCTAAATTGGCCGTTGATACTCCTGATTGCAACAGTCGCTAGCTTCGGTTTCTTGATATTGTACTCTGTGGCCGAAGGAGATATGGTGCCTTGGGCAAAACCTCAGATGATTAGGTTTGCAATTGGATTTTCTCTTATGATCATAATAGCTTTTACACATATCGACTTTTGGCGACGAATATCAATCCTAATATATATCGGGTCTGTAATACTGCTTTTGCTTGTCTTATCAGTTGGTGACACAGGTATGGGCGCAAAGAGATGGATTGATTTAAAGATTTTTCGATTGCAGCCATCTGAAACCATGAAATTAGGGTTGGTTATGATGCTTGCACTGTACTATGATTGGTTAAAACCCGAAAAAGTGTCTAAACCATTTTGGGTTCTATTACCATTGATTATGATAATTCTCCCAGCAGGATTGGTCATACGGCAACCAGACTTGGGAACAGGGTTACTCATCGCATTTATTGGAATTTCTGTAATGTTTTTGGCCGGAGTAAGCGGCTGGTATTTTAGTGGAGGTTTAGGCCTTACAGGGATCTTTTTGTTTGTAGTTTGGGTAAGTAGAAATACACCATGGCAATTTCTAAAGGATTATCAATATAGACGAATAGATACTTTTTTAAATCCATCGTTGGACCCCTTAGGTTCAGGATATCATATAACGCAATCGAAGATTGCACTCGGGTCTGGGGGGTTGACGGGCAGAGGTTTCATGCAAGGAACACAAAGCCAATTGAATTTTTTGCCTGAGAAACATACAGATTTTATTTTTACAACCTTGGCCGAGGAATTTGGGTTTCTGGGAGCAATTAGTCTTTTAGCAATCTACGGTTCCATCGTGATATTCTCTGGTATATCGGCCATTGTTAACAGGAGTAGATACGGGTCATTGCTAACTAGCGGTTTGACAATTACATTTTTCTCATATTTTTCTGTAAACATAGCGATGGTAACGGGTTTGGCTCCCGTAGTTGGCGTGCCTCTTCCTCTCATTTCCTATGGAGGTTCCGCAATGTTGGTGCTATTGCTAAGCTTTGGTTTGATTCAGAGTGCCCATGTTCATAAACCTCGGACAAAAACACAATGAAGATCCTTTTTGCTTCTCCTGAGTGGAAAAAATTTAAGACGCCGTTGCGTGGCGCACTGCTAGAGTCTGGAATAAACCACAAGTTAGTGTTTTACGATCATAGCTATTACGCAGAGGATATTGAGTTCATAATATACTCACCTGATAGCACATTAAGGGATTTCGCCATATTCAAGAATCTTAAAGCTGTGCTTAGTCTGTGGGCTGGGGTAGATGAAATTCTCGAGAACAACTCACTCAAAAAGCCCCTAGTAAGACTAATCGATCCCGGAATGAAGCAGGGCATGTTAGAATGGTGCGCAACGCACGTACTACGACATCATTTATCAATCGACAAGTATATTTTGAATGATAAAAGAGAATGGCATTTAGGCGTAGACCCTCCGTTGGCGAGCGAGCGTACTATTGGTATACTCGGTTTAGGAGAACTGGGTGATACCGTGGCAAACACTCTTGTCACGCTAGGCTTTAACGTTTCCGGGTGGGCAAAGTCAGTCAAACGTGAGAAATTGTACAATCAACTTGTTGGCCGAAGCGGCTTTGAAGAGGTGCTATCCAGTTCAGATATTTTAGTGCTTTTGCTCCCATTAACCCCGGAGACAAAGTTCATAATAAATGAACATTCATTACGCTTAATGAAGGACAATTCAGTAATACTAAACGCCGGAAGAGGAAAACTGATAAATGATCGACATCTTTTAGCTGCATTAGCGCAAGGGAAGATAAGCCACGCGACGCTAGACGTGTTTTCAGAAGAACCATTGCCCCAGGATCACCCTTATTGGACAAATAAAAATGTGACCGTTTCTCCCCATGTTGCGGCTCCTACTCGCCCAGAAACAGCTGCGCATTCAATAGCCTCTAACATAAAAAGAATGCTAAGTGGTGAAAGTCCGGTCGGATTAGTAAAAAAACAAAAATTTTACTAACCTTACCGACAATGTTTCCCTGAAAACTTAAAAAAGTAAGATAAGTAAGGCTCCTAAAAATATAACACCAAACCAAACTAGAATTGTTTCCAGAGAATTATTTTGAGATGCTCTAACAAAGATAGCCGTTGGTCCAAAAATACTTTTCAAAAAGACACTCAGCTTGATAAAATGCTGAGTAAAAGCACCGTAAAAACTATCTATTGATTTAAATGCGAACGTTCCAAAGGTGCTTACCTTTTCTGGTAGGAATTTTCTATAAATCCAATCTGTGTCCAAATTGATAGCACGTATCTCCGGAGGATGCAGACCGATCTTCATTATAAATGTAAAAGCTAACAACGCAAAGCATAGCAATTGTAATTGGCTTAATACGTGAGAAATAGTATACGGCGCATAAGCAACTTCGTAAGGAAGAAGGATATAAAGATTATTCGGGAAAACACCCAAGAAAATGCACAAAAAAGCAGTTATGCTCATCGCCATCAGCATGTTCAGAGGCGCTTCCTGCGGTCTTAATCCACTATCATGGGCAAAAAAAGTGAAATAAGGAACCTTTATTCCTGAGTGAGATAGTACACCAGCAGATGCGAAAACCAGTACGCACCAAATAAAGGGATAATGCTCTGAAGCAGTAGCATCTAAAATTAACGATTTGGTGACAAAACCGGAAAATAATGGAAAAGCGGATATCGAAGCTGCACCAACGAGGCAGAAAAGAGCCGTTAGTGGCATCGTTCTATACAGTCCGCCAAGCTCAGACGCTTTTGAGGTTCCAGTACGAAATAAAACCGCCCCCACACTCATGAATAACAGCGATTTATATAGGATATGAGCGAAAGCGTGCGATGCTGTGCCGTTTAATGCAAGTTCCGTCCCAACTCCGATCCCGACCACCATGAAACCTAATTGGTTATTTAAGCTATAGGCTAGAACCCGACGTAAATCGTTTTCAATTTCCGCGAAAAAAATTGGAAAAACGGTCATTACTGCACCAACATATATTAGAATTTCTGTGCCCGCAAACGACCTCGCCAATGCATACACTGCCAACTTAGTAGTGAACGAAGACAAGATCACAGTACCAGTCACAGTCCCGGCAGGGTAAGAGTCCTGAAGCCAATTGTGTAAAAGTGGGAAAGCACATTTAATACCAAAAGCAAAAAATATTAACCAAGAGGACAAAGAGCTGAGTTCTAACAGTCCAAACTCTAAACTATCAGTTTCGTGATATCTTAGGGCTAGCCCAGCCAACAGCACGACCCCAGAGCCTATCTGAACAATTAAGTAACGCATGCCTGTGTGAAAGGAAGCCTGCGTACACCTAGCCCAAATAAGGAAAACAGATGCTATAGCGGTACCTTCCCAATAAAAGAATAACGATAAGAAGTCCCCGGCAAAAACTGCCCCAATCGCCGATCCTGTATATAAAAGTGTAGCTACCTGTTGAACCTTATCTCTGACATGCCAAGCGTATAGATTACCTAAAAATGCCGCTATGCAGAAAATCACGCCAAAAACTCTGGAAAGCTTATCTACTCTCATCAACTCCATATTCATCTGAAACAGGGAAGTTGAATAAAATTCTCCTAACCCAAGTTGATATATTTGGAAGAGAGCCAAGATTGGGGTTAATAACAAAACTATACCCCGCAATCCTTGGGATCTTATAGAGGCTATCACTATGGCTGCGCAAAAGAATATCAAAGCTGTGGGTATTTGAATTATGAATAAGTTACTCATAGCCGTTCAATGATCTCCTTTCTGGTTCTCGCTATCAACTGCTTTGTCGCCATAATAGTTTTCCGGACGCTTTATAAAAAATCTCAAAGCTTTAGCACCAAATATTATAGCTGAGAACATTATGAAACCATAAACTGCGAAAAACCCCGGCCATTCTTCAATTTCGAAGTGACCGTGTCTATGATAAAAAAAATCTATACCAAACAAGATAGCGCAACTGCCAAGCAAAGAAAAAATTATCCACTGAACACTATTTCTTGCTTGTAACCAGCTAAACAAAAAATATCCTGCTGGCTTGCTCGAGTCTTTATGTTTTTTGTTGACCATTTTTTTCACCTATTTCATAGTTATAGGAATAAGAAACTCTCTTATCCCACCAGCGTAAAAGAACAACAGAAAACACCCTACCGCAGTAACAACAGTAGGTAACCAGCAGAAAATTGGAGCTTCCTGTATCCCCTGAGAAGGGTCATTTTCACGATCTACAGTTACTCCAAAAAAACCAGCACTGACTACTGAAAGTAGATAATAAACATTCAATAAAGAGCTTATCATTAGGGCCGCCACAATTACTATGTATTCTGTTTCAATTGCACTCAATACGAGAAGCCATTTTGACCATGAGCCCGCAAATGGTGGTAAACCAATAATAGAAAGAGCACCAATACAAAAAGCCGCAAAAGTTATTGGCATTTTACGTCCTAGACCAGACATATCGCTAATATTTGTTTTATGAGTCGCGATGTATATGGATCCAGCGCACATGAATAAAGTGATCTTACCGAAAGCGTGAGTTGCTATATGTAGACCACCAGCTATTGCACCTAAAGAGTCCGCCAGTGCAACTCCTAATGTGATATACGATAATTGACTAACCGTAGAATATGCTAACCTAGCCTTGAGATTGTCTTTCGTAATTGCAATAATTGAAGCGGCTAAGATAGAGAAAGTAGCCAACCAAATCAGCCAATCGGATATGCCAGAAACTGACATAAAATCTATCCCGAAAATATATATGCCAACCTTAAGTATTGTGAAAACTCCCGCTTTCACAACGGCAACAGCGTGCAGCAAGGCACTAACTGGTGTAGGCGCAACCATTGCGGCAGGCAACCATCTATGAAATGGCATAAGAGCCGCTTTCCCTACCCCGAATGCAAAAAGAGCCAACAAGGTAGCAGCCTGGAGATTTGAAACAGATCCACGAAGAACACCTTGAGGGGTAAAATCAAGTGTGCCAGCAAAGAAATAAACTGCGATAATTGCTAGTAGCTGAAAACCAACCGACGTTCCTAATAGTATCGCAAGATAAGTTTTTGCCCCCCTTAGTGCTTCAGCCGTGCCTTTGTGAGCAACCAAAGGGAAAGTGGAGAGTGTAAGCAATTCATAAAAAATAAACAGGGTGAAAAGATTTTTTGAGAAAGCTAAACCAAGTGTGGTCCCTATCGCCAAAGAAAAACACGCGAAAAACCGAGAATGGTGTTTTTCGTTGTTTCCTCGCATATATCCTATCGCATAAACATGCGTAACGATCCATAAACCTGACGCTATCAAAGCAAACAGTAAACCCAGCGGTTCCACTTTGAAAGCGATGTCAAGGCCTGGCATAACTGAAAAAAGTGTTAAATCAGCTATATTTCCGTCGTTGAACTCAAGACAAACCATGACGACTAAGAGAAAAGTAATTAAGGAGATAATAAATGTTACAGTATCTCTTAAATTTTTCTGACCATTTAATACAACGTTACTTACGCAAGCTAAAAACGGTAAGAGTATTGATAATGATATTAACAATTGAATCTGTTGCACCACTTGTCCTACTCTGCCACCAGCGAATTATCGAATAAACTTTCAGCAGCAGTTTCACTCGCGTCAATCACCAACGATGTATCCAACCCAAAGTAAATACAACTTAGGGAAAGAATCCATAAAGGTATAACGATCCTAAATGAAATCTTACTATGCTCAAATTTTAATTTACTTTCCGAAAAAAATAAATGCTCTATTACCCTCCAAACATAAATTATTGAAAGGAGAGAAGATAAAATAATCAAAACAGCAATAAAACTTAACCCTCTTCCCAGAGCAGCTTCTACCAAGAGCCATTTACTTATAAAACCAGCAGTGCCTGGAACCCCAATTAAGCTTAGACAGCCTATGATAAAGGCGATGGCCGTGAATGGCATTCTTCTCCCAATACCAGAGAGATCTTTTAAGAAAGAACCACCAGTGACACATACAAACGCCCCAAGTGACATGAATAGTGATGCTTTTGTAATACCATGATTAAATAACGTTACAAAAGTGGCGGTCAGTCCAGATTTAGAGAAAAAACTAATTCCGAGCAGCATATAACCGATTTGCGCAAGACTTGAATATGCTAGCATTCTCTTTATGTCTTTTTGGAAAATCGCCACAATTGACATTGAAAACATTGCTATTATTGCAAGTGGTGCAGCAAGGAGAATAAAAATATCTTGAATAAGATCCCCCTCTTTTCCAAAAATTGAGAATGAAAAACGAATTATAACGTAAATTGAAACTTTTGTTGCGGTAGCCGACAGGAATATGGAAACCACGGAAGGCGCGAACGTATAAGCATTGGGCAACCACGCGTGAAGCGGGAAAATAGCTACTTTTAACCCCATTCCTATAGCAATGAAAGCAAAGGCGACTTGAACTGTTCGGTTAGACTCCATATTGTTAAGTCTTAACGAGATATCTGCCATATTTAATGAACCTGTTGCCATATACAAATAGCCAACTCCTATCACAAAGAAAGTTGCCCCGACGGTTCCTAATATCAAATAGTTGAATGCAGCTTTAAGAGCGCGTTTATCCCTTTTTGCTCCCTGAGCAATCAAAACATAGGTTGAAAGAGATGAGATCTCTAAGAAAACAAAAACATTAAAAATATCGCCGGTAATAAGGACGCCAAGTAGGCCGGTAAGGCATAAGAGGTAACACGTGTAAAACAAAGTATGATGTTTTTCCTCAACTTCTTCTCGCAATTGGTCGCGCGCGTACATCAGAGCTATGGTACTTACCCCAGCAACCAGACAAAGTAACAAGGCATTAGCCGAGTCAACAACATACTCTATGCCAATAGGCGGAGCCCAGCCTCCAAGATGGTAACTAATCGAAGATCCGTCAGAAACTGAACTCAATAGAGACACAGAGATTATGAGTGACGCGATGCTGGCAAAAAAAGCAATAACCCAAGAAACAGTACTTCGCCCAATTACAACGCAAAGAGGTGCAGATACGAAAGGTATCAGAACCTGTAATATGGGGAAATGATAATAAAACTGTGCCATTAAGTCACTCGTTCTTTCATAAATTTATTCAGCATTTTCTGCCACTTGCGCCGCGACATCGATATCAATAGTTTCTAAATCCTCGATCGTACCGTAGGCTTCTCTAATTTTAACAATCAGGGCAAGTCCGAGAGAGGTAGTTGCAATTCCAACAACGATAGCGGTCAATATCAACACATGAGGGAGAGGATTTGAGTAAACCACTTCAGGATTGATTTTCATTTTTAGTGGGAATATAGGGGCTGTACCGTCAGACACTTTTCCTATGGAAATATAAAACATAAAAACCGATGTCTGGAATATGTTCAGGCCAACAATTTTCTTTATCAAATTGCCACGGGCCATGACAATATATAGACCCGTCATCATTAGAAATATGAACAACCAGTATTGAATGTGGCCAAAAACAAAGTCGACGGTAAATAAGTCCATCCTTACCACTCCTGATCATCAAGGTGCGGAGTCCTTGAGGCAAAGCAATAATAGATACACATAATTACTCCCGCAACAGTAATACCTACTCCTAACTCTACAATTAATATTCCGTAATGCTGCCCATGCTCCGGATGCTGCGGGGAAAGCGCCCCATAATCTAAGTACCTAAATCCTGCTAATAAACTGTAAACACCCGTAAGAGCATAGATTAGCACGCCAAGCGCAGACATTTTTGTTACGAATCCAAAGGAGAGTACAGATTGAACTCTTTCCAACCCCATGACGACACCATAGAGTATGAAGGCAGCAGCAAAAATTACACCTGCCTGAAAACCTCCTCCCGGCGAATAATCTCCGTGAAATTGTACATAAAGTCCAAAAAGCAAGATCAAACCTACAAGGCTTTTCGTGACAACTTTTAATATCAGATGCTTATGCATTAATTTTCACCTTTGCTCCCTTTATTTCGTCTTCGCCGCGCTCCTCCAAGTAAAAGGATTACCCCTACTCCAGCAGTAAAAACAACAGCAGTCTCTCCGAGAGTATCAAAGCCCCTATAGCTTGCAAGGATTGCCGTCACCACATTCGGAATGCCGATATCATGCGGGGTTCTTTCAAGGTATTGAGCGCTCAAATGCATTTGAGCCGGAGCCGTATTAGAGCCGTAGTTAGGCATATCTAAAGTTCCATACACTAACAGAGCCCCGACAAATAATACAATTAATAATGGCCCAATATTTCTCCGGCTATTTTGTTTTTCACGCCTTGCTGTCAAAGCCATTGTTGCAAGCATCAACACCGTTGAGATACCTGCCCCGACTGCTGCCTCTGTGAACGCAACGTCCACTGCATCCATTACCACAAATAATATGGCGGAAACCATGCTAAAAGCCCCGGCAAGCATCACTACGGCAAACAAGTGACTTAGCTGCAGCGCTAGCAAGGCTATAACAACCAGAAGAAAAAACAAAAATGCCGAAATTAATGTTACTATTTTTCTATCCAATCATAAACTTGAGTTTGCAGTTCAGCCACTTCTTCTTTTCGTTTCTTGTTCTTTCTTATTCGCTTTGAGACCCGAGACTAGGGCCGCATTTGCGATAGCATGCGTCGCTGCCGGACCCGTCACTAGTAAAAAAAACAAAATAAAAATTAACTTTACAGATACCAACGAAAAACCGGCCTGCAAACACATTCCGCAAATCAATAATATTACTCCACCCGAATCCAATATTGAAGCCGCATGTAGTCGCGACCAAAAATCTGGAAACCTGTAGAATCCTATTGTACCGAGAAGAACAAAGAATGATCCTCCGAGGATAAGAACCCAACTCAGCAAATCAATGATGGAGCTAAAATTAATCATTTGTGGTCTCATTATTTTCTAAGTTTGTAGCCTCTGGGTCTATCATTTTATAACGAAAGAACTTGAGAATTGCTATTGTTCCAATAAAGTTTATTAGAGCATAGAGCAAAGCAATGTCTAAGAAGTCAGGCCTTCCGTTTAAAAAACCAATTACAGCAATAATTAAGACAGCAACGGAACCGAAAGAATTAACTGCTATAACACGATCGTAAAGCGACGGTCCAAGGTAAACTCTCGCCACGAGTAGAAAAGCCGCTACAAAAAGAATAATTATTGAAGTTTCATACATTTAAATCCTTACATACTCTCAATTCTAGAAACCTGTTCGTCCATCTTTACAAGGTCATCATTCGTTCCATCGGTTTCATTAAGTGCATGAACCAATAATGCTCTATTCTCTACCTCAATTGTCACAGTACCTGGTGTGAGCGTAATGGAATTCGCATATATCACCTGCGCCAACTCAGTTTTTTGTGAAAAAGGTATTGTTAAAAATTTTTGATTTATCGAAATACGTCTCGCTAGTAAGACTTTAGCTACAGCGATATTGGATTTTACAATTTCTCCAAAAAGCCAAAAAATATATTTCATTGTTTTATAAATATTCAAATCCACTTTTATCTGATGATCGTCAACACGGTTCATCCTAACTGTAATGTAAATGACTAAAAATACTGAGCAAAGACCAAAAATGATAACGAGGGGCTTATAAACTCCGGAGAGGAGCAGCCATAGCCCCAAAAAAAATAATAGTACAATACTCATTCTCATTCGTAGCAAATCCTTTAATGTATGGACGTGGTTTTAAATAGAATTACATCCCTTTATATATATAAAATTTTAATTGTTAAAGAGGGCTATCGTATTTCTACGACTTTTTTTTATTAATTGGGCACAAGATACAAAAAGAAATTCAAATTAATTCTAGTACACTTTCATTTTTAAGCAAGCAGGTGTGAAAAGCACTCTTGCAAGGTGACTAAATAGTAAGTAATAGAGGGACTGTTGGGGTGTAGCCAAGTGGTAAGGCAGCGGTTTTTGGTATCGTGTACCGTAGGTTCGAATCCTACCACCCCAGCCATGCGGAGTGCGATATGACAATTAAAGTCACAAAAATAAGTAAAAATAAGTTTAAAGTAGTGATAAAGAGAAACGTAGTTACGACCCACACGGTTAGCGTGAGCGATAGCATTCACAGAAACTTCACCAAAGGTAGAATCTCAAAGGAACAATTTGTAAAAAAATCTTTCCTCTTCTTACTACAAAGGGAGCCAAACACTTCGATATTATCCGATTTTGATATTGAGGTAATCGAGAAATACTTTCCAGAGTACAAAAATATCGGCGAAATAGGGTGGATCGATGTTGTGGGCTGACACTAAATAACACTTCATAAATCAAGACTGGGGAAAGCCACCGTCAAACGTTTAATTTGTAATTAGTTTGCTTATAGGTCGTCTATAATTGCTAATATCGCATCAGTATGCTCGGAGAGACCATGAGTGCCCCCTAATTCATTGGGTTGGGTTTTGAGAGAAGCAAAACCCTCATGAACCGCTGCGTATATTAATCGCGCTGCGGTTTCAAGATCGTTATAATTCAATTTTTCAGACAACCAATCCAACATCATAGCTGCAGAAAGAAACATGGCAGTTGGATTAGCCTTATCTGTGCCCGCTATATCAGGAGCACTGCCATGAGCAGGTTGGAACAAGCCGTGGCTTAACCCTATTTCACCGCAGGGCGCCATCCCCATCCCTCCAACCAGACCACCTCCTAAATCAGAAAGTATATCTGCTAACAAGTTCTCCATCACTAATACATCAAAATCCCATGGACGTTGAATTAAGTATAATGCTTGCGCATCAACATAATTAAATGTCGACTTTATATCTTTATTTAGGTTAGCTCTCTCTTTAAAAACCTTACGAAAAAAAGCATAAGACCTAAATACGTTGGATTTATCGACACATGTTACTTCCCCTCTTCCACCATTTTTTTTTCGCTTTCGAGCAAGGCGAAACGCAAAATCGAACAATTTTTCACATGTGTCTCTGGTAATCACAAGTGTATCTTCCGCTATTGTGTCATTAGTTACTTTTCCCTTTCCGCGCGAAGCAAACAAACCCTCAGTTGATTCACGTAAAATAACAAAATCTATTAGCCTAGCCCTACTATCAACGAGGGGCTGTGGAGTATTGGGATAGGATTTCACAGGTCGAACACCTGCAAATAGACCGAATTTATCCCTAAGCTTTAAATGCGGTGCAATTTCGGTTCCGTCAGGAAAATTAATATCTGGAAGGCCCATTGCCCCAAGCAACATGGCATCCGCTTCTCCACACCTCATAATGTCTGACTCGTCAATTTCTCGACCGCTCCTTTGGTAATACTCGGCACCAGCATGCACTTCATCAAAATTAATATAAAAATTGCCTACTTTGTCTTGAACTCTATTGAGTACTTTCAAACAAGACGAGACTATTTCTTTTCCTATGCCATCTCCAGGCAATAAAGCGATCGTTAACTCTTTCATTACTCTTCACATAACTTACGATATCAAAAGCAACACGAATACTTAAGGAAACTTATCATACCTCTATAGCACATAATCACTTAATTATTACCTTTTTATTTTTTTCGTTTGACAAATAGACCAACTCTTCTATTTCGATATTTTTCAAGTATTCCTTGCCACTGTTGTATAAACGAGTACCCTCAGATATATGGTCTAGCACATGTTTTTGATAATTGTATACACTATCACCTGCAAAACCTATATTGTCCCAGGGGTAATCTATTTGTCTTTCGTCGTTCTCACCATTAGTACGAAAAAAAATATCTCCATCACCATTAAGTCGGATACTGCCATTAGAGCCTTCAATCAACATTTCGCCCATGGTTCTTCGCTTATCAGCGGCGATATGATCTGATAGTCGGTTTCCATCGAATAAGCCACACACTCCACTCTTAAAATTAAAAACTATGATTGCCGCGTCCTCGCCTGCGATATTACTATTTAATCTCCTTAAATCAGCCGTCACCGAATCTATTTCACCGAAGTAAAATCGGAATACGTCAATCAGATGAATTGCCGTTTCATGAATGAGAAATCTTCTCATAGTTTGGAAGTACGGCTGCCTGTCAAGATACGCCTGTTCACCCCTACCGTCACCAGGTCTCATCCGAAATGTTATTTGATAAGGGTCACCTAAAATTCCTTTTTGTATCAGCTTTTTTATTTCTAGGTGCCAGGGCTGGAACCGAAAATTCTCATGAACGGCAAGCAATACTTTATTTGCATCCGCGAATTCCACTAACTCCATAGCCTGGTCTCGTGTTTCTGTGAAGGGCTTTTGACAAATGACATTGATCTTTCGTTCAATCGCTGCTTTAACAATTGCTGGTTGTTTACTTGGTTGGACAATAATATCCAATAGTTCAGGTTCTGTCTCATCAAGCATTCTCTTAAAATCGGTAAAAGCTTTGCAGCCCTCAAACTGATTTGCCACCGTTTTCGCTTCAGTAGAAGCTAAAGAGCAAACCCCCTTGATCTTTACAGGGAGTCGTCCCCACGCATCATAATGAAACTGACTGAAATAACCTGTCCCTACAACTGCGATGTTTAATCGTTGCTCTTTCATGAAAGTCTAATATCGTTCCATTTGGCCGGTGACCAATGAGAAGGTTTTAATCCTGCGACGTTGGACTGGAATGTTGGGATGGTTGTTCCTTGCAAACAACCCAGAAAAACAGTTTTCAAATCAGAGCCTCCAAAAGCCAAGCTAGAAATATTCTTCAAAACATTACTAACTGGATTGTCCAAATGTTCTCTTTGCAACCTGCAGCTAGAATAAGCTCCTTCTACCCTCTTAACGTAAGTTTCGTTTGAGTCCTCGAGAATAATTTCTTTTTGACCGCACGTATTCACACGAATAACTTTATTACTCACAATACTTGTGACCCAAACACATCCTTCAACGTCAAATGTAAGGCCATCAGGATATTCTCCATATTCGAAATCACATAAAACCCTTTTATCAGAAAGGCTCCCGTCCTCTTTTATTTCAAAGAAGGATAAGCGGCGCCCAAAAGTTTCATTCACATATAATCGGTTGAGATGAGGGTGCACTAAACATTCATTTGTGAATCCAAGACCATCAGCCACAATTCGAGCCCCTGACTTATCGATAAGAATTATAAATCCATCAGCATTAATCGGATTGCATCCTCGAATTCGTGGGATTAAACGCGTACTGACCGTCACCCAAACTCTTCCGACAAAGTCAACATGAACATAATTCGTCGGTGGCAAAGCCCCACCATCGATTTCCAGCAGAAACGGAGTTAACTGCCCTGCTTTATTTAAATTGTAAACGCCCCCTGTATTTTCTCCAAGATGTGCAACTAACCAACCATCTTCACCATCTAAAATAGCTATTCCATTTGGCTTCAGTTCAAACTTATCATCACATAATGTCGTCGATACAGTCTGTCCGTTTTGAATCACTGATACTCCACCTCGCCAGTCAGCCACATGTAACGAGCCATCTGGGTGGTAAAGGACACACTCGGGACGGCAGAGGCCTTCTCCCAAAAACTTGACGTCTCCAATGTCAATCATTCAAATAAACCATTCCTCGCTTTTAATTTGTCATAGGAGTCGAACACAACATTAGTATGAGTAGATTAACGACTTGGCAAGACGATGTAGTACTTTTGAATTTAGTTAACCTCAAGATCCCCCCAATCTGCCAGCGCAGTTAAAGTACCCTCTCGTAAGCTTTTCCAAACCCTTGGACATAAAGTTCTCTAAATGGTTCAAATCGGTAAAAATTGAAATCGCTAAAATTGGCCCAAATCTCAGACCCGTAGTCAACCAACTTATATTTGTCTAAAAGGCTCAAGAAATCTACTGAGGACTTGGACAAATCGAGTTTAACTAATTTCCCTTGTAGGGTTAGGCGCCTGTTGTTAGATCTACTCCTATGGCTTTCAATATCCGCAAAATATAAGCTAACACTCGGGTTCAGTTTAACGTTTTTTGTATGCTCACTAAGATCGCTAAGTAATAAATATAATCCTTTATTGAAAACGAAGGGCAAGGCCTTCGATAGGAAAGGTACGTTCCCCGAACCTAATGTTCCAAGAGCTGCTTGCTCATATCCATTGTCTGTCAAACTAATTATTTCCTGCTCTATCTCATTATTAATTTTGTGATAGAGCTGCCGCTTGATTTTTTTCATAACTATGACCTTCACGAAAAACAACAATGCCGCTACTTGATATAACGGTACGGATAAAACTTACTTACAGCTGTACAAAAAAATGCCTAAAGTCACTACTAATTTTGTGCAGAATTATTTAGTCTAATTTTCTAAGCGAGTAACCAAATCCCCGCACTGTTCTTAATACATCCCTACTACATTTCGCCTGGAGAGTCTTTCGCAAACGTCCAACATGCACGTCAACAGTCCGAGTGTCTATATAACTTGAAATACCCCAAACCATATCTAACAATTGTTCGCGGCTGAACACGCGTTCTGGAAACCTCACAAATGTAGTAAGTAATCGGTACTCGGTTGGGCTTGTCTCAACTCGGAAATTATTAACGAAAACTTCGTGGTTTTGTGTATCGATAATTATATTTCCTGCTATGAGTTTATCAGCCACCACTGCTGCTGCCGGTCTTCGCATTGCAGCATTTATACGCGCAATTAATTCCTTCACCGAGTAGGGTTTTGTTATAAAATCGTCGGCCCCGATATCCAACCCTCTCACTTTGTCAGACTCAGCTGAGCGCGCTGTAAGCATGATTATTGGTATATCCCTTGTCGACTTTTCTCTTCGTAACTGCCTACAAACTTCTATTCCTGAAATTTTTGGAAGCATCCAATCCAACAAAACTAGCTTTGGCAATACCTCCAGAGCCTGAATAACCCCCTCTTCTCCATCCATAGCCACAGAGACAATAAAACCTTGCTCTTCTAGGTTATATCGTAGTAATTCCACCTGACTTATTTCATCTTCAATGACTAAAATCTTCGGTTTCAAAATAAATATCCTTCAATTAGCTAGAGGCTTTCAGGTCCTCTCCAGTAACTATTTGATGAACCTGACGTGCAATGTTAACAATATGATCACCGGCACGCTCAAAATTTCGAGACAATAAAATAATATGGATTAACGTTTCAATATCCTCTGGATTTTTCTTTATGGCATTGACTGCCATTTTAAAAATCTGATCATTGATATCGTCAACTTCGGCATCCTTTACTCGAACTTCAGCAGCTCCCTCTATATCCATTTTTTTGTAGGCTTTAAGAGCATTTGTAAGCATAGTCTCAACAATATCACTCATTTTTTCAATGAGACTCATTATGCTTTTTTTGGGTGAAGTATCGCTGAGCCTACGCACCCGTTTAGCTGTTGACTTCGCGTGATCGCCCAATCGTTCAAGCTCTGTAGCTATGTTCGTTGCCATTAATGCTAATCTAAGATCAACGGCCATTGGCTGACGCATTGCAATCATTTGTTCAGCGAGCATGTTGATATTTTTGTTCATTCCATTAATTTTACGATCCGTAGCTATTAAAGAGTCAACTTCTTCTAGCTCCATCTCCAATAGGGCATTAGTCGCGGCTCGAATCTGCTTTTTTACTAATTTACCCATCTCCAAAATTTCATCTTTGATACGATCTAAATCGGCATCAAAGGCTCCAACGATATGTTCCTGTTCCATATTTTACCCTATTCGCCCTGTAATGTAGTTTTGTGTTTTTTCCTCTTCAGGATTAGTAAAAATCTTCTGAGTCTCGCCAAACTCAACAAGCTTCCCAAGATGAAAAAAAGCTGTCTTCGTTGAAACTCGAGCAGCTTGCGCCATTGAATGAGTAACTATAACGATTGTAAAATCTTTACTCAACTGATCTAGAAGTTCTTCAATCACGGCAGTTGCTATGGGATCCAGCGCTGAACAAGGTTCATCCATTAAGATTACCTCCGGATTTACAGCTATGGCTCGAGCTATGCAAATCCTTTGCTGTTGTCCTCCAGAAAGTCCAGTTGCTGAGTCATGCAGACGATCTCGAACCTCATCAATTAAACCCGCCCGCTCTAAACTCTGCAAAACAATATCATTCAGCTCAGCCTTACTTTTTGCTAGCCCATGTATCTTTGGTCCATACGCAATATTTTCAAAAATCGATTTTGGAAATGGATTTGGTTTTTGAAAAACCATACCCACTTTTGCCCTTAGATCAACAGGGTCTATCTCGTCGCTGTAAATATCTTCATTATCTAGCAGAAGCTTTCCCGAGACAGAACATCCATCGATCGTATCATTCATTCGATTAAGACATCGTAAAAAGGTAGATTTTCCACAACCAGACGGACCGATTAATGAAGTAATATTGTTAGCTTCAATATTTAATGAGATATTATCTATGGCAATTTTAGTTCCATAATGCACAACAACATTTTCTGTCTCAAATTTATTTTTCATATGTTACCATTTTTTCTCAAATTTCCGTCGAAGTATGACGGCAACCAAATTGACCATAATTAGGAATACTACCAAAAACATTATTGCCAATGAACTTCTCTCATAAAAGGCCCTTTCAGCGCTGTCGGCCCACATAAAGATTTGTACGGGTAACGCAGTAGCTGGTGATGTAAAACTAGAAGGGACATCAATAATGAAGGCTACCATTCCAATCATTAGAAGTGGTGCCGATTCACCAAGAGCCTGGGCTATCCCAATAATGGTCCCTGTAAGAATTCCCGGCATAGCCAAAGGGACAACATGGTGAAAAGCGGCCTGCATCTTAGAAGCGCCCAGACCTAAAGCCGCATCTTTTATTGAGGGAGGCACAGCTCTAATTGAAGCTCTCGTTGCAATAATAACTGTCGGTATTGTCATTAGAGCCAATACCATTCCTCCTACCAGTGGAACGGACCTTGGCAAACCAAAGAAACTCAAAAACAATGACAAGCCAAGCAGTCCAAAGACAATAGAGGGTACAGCTGCTAAATTATTTATATTAACCTCTATAAAATCTGTTAACCGACTAGGTTTAGCAAAATATTCCAAATAAATCGAAGCCATGACCGCTAAGGGCAGAGACAAAAGAACGGTAACAAACATTGTTAATGCTGACCCAACCACCGCTCCCAAAATGCCAGAGCTCTCAGGTTCGCGAGAGTCAGCAGAGGTAAAAAAGTTTTTATTAAATTTTAATTTTACCAATCCTTCCGAACGCATACGATCGATCCAATTTAACTGTTTATTTGTCAAGCGCCGATCTTCCTCAGAAATATTAGTGTTAAATCGGCCTTTTAAATATTGATCGACGTCATCAGAAGCCGTTATCCAGATTACTCTTTCATTATCAAATGCATCTACATTTTTGATAAAAAACTGCTTTACATCGTATCCCGAATTCGAAGAAATTAGTCGATTTAATTCTTTTTTATCAGAACGCGATTTTACTTCTGGGAAATTCGTACGAAATGCCTTTTTTACTTTACTGTCCCAATTAAATAAAAGAGCTTTTTGGGCGTCAACTTCTCCATCACTGTTTAACAGCTTTTCACCCGGCACTATTATCTTAAGAGGTATATACGCCTGTTGCATAGCGGTATATCCATTTAAAGTAATTGAAGACAATAAAGTAAAAAGCATCATCAAAGCTATACATATAGACGTAATACCATAAAACTTTAACCGCTTTTCTCGGGCGTGCCTTTTTTTCAATCGTTTATCTTTATTCATAAGTAATTCACCAAAGACAAAATCTTAATCATATCGTTCCGCCAAGCGCCTTGAAATTGTAAGTGCTAAAACATTCAAAAGAAGCGTAAACGTAAACAAGGCCAATCCAAGGCCGAACGCAGACAAAGTTTTAATATCGTCAAACTCAGTATCTCCAGTAAGCAACGATACAATTTGAACTGTTACGGTAGTTACAGTTTCCAATGGATTTACGGTTAACTTTGCGGATAAACCTGCTGCCATTACAACAATCATAGTTTCACCGATCGCTCGACTGACGGCTAACAAGAAGGCTCCAACCAGTCCTGGCAACGCAGCAGGCAAAACAACCTTTGTTATCGTCTCTGCTTGTGTAGCCCCTAAACCATAGGATCCATCCCTTAAGGATTGTGGAACTGATCGAATTACATCATCGGATAAAGAGGAAATAAAGGGAATGATCATAATTCCCATTACACTGCCTGCCGCAATGGCGGACTCCGAGGACACACTAATACCCAAACCTGCGCCAAGATCGCGAAAAAATGGTGCAGCTGTTAAAGCAGCAAAATAACCATACACCACAGTTGGTATACCTGCCAAAATTTCAAGAATTGGTTTAATAATATCTCTGACGGGCTTACTTGCAAACTCCGCAAGATAAATAGCTGAGAACAGTCCAATAGGAAGAGCGACAAACATCGCTATTGTGGCAACAACAATAGTGCCAAGTAGAACAGGGATCATTCCAAACGAACCTTGAGCGGCAACCTGATCTTCCCTGATTGCAATATTAGGAGCCCAATGAAGACCAAAAATAAAATCAAAAAAGTTATAGAGAGAGAAAAACCTTATTGCTTCAACCGAGAGAGAAACAATAATTGCAACCGTTGTGAGAATTGCAAATATCGCCGCAACAAGGAAAGCGCCCTGCAAAAAATTTTCAACACTCTCTCGAGCATTCTTTGACAAATCAATGTTTTTTATAAAAATGATGGAACAAAGCATACACAAGAGAATTGTGGACAAACTTTTCAAAATTTCAAAATTTTGAGAAGATGATGCAAACTCGCCGGCAATAATATTTACTGAGTCTTCATCACTCGACACCGCACCAGCAACTATATTTTTTACCTTTGATAAATTTAATTGAATCTCGGCCAAAGAAAAATGAGGATGTGCTTCAGCAATTCGTTCCGAATAAAGACCATCAAGAAGTCTTGGCGTTCCAATAGTTAAAAGTAACAATAGGATAAAAGCCGGTACGAATGACCAAATCAAAAGATTTTGACTATAATGTTTGGGTAAAGACTTGGAAGCAGTTTTTGTCACTTTAATCTTGTATAAAACTCTATTCCTACAAACAAGATAACTCACTGATGAAAAAGCAATTAAGCTAAATGTAAGAATTAAAAATGTCATTCAGACTGATCCTTTTATTCTTCTCTTAATCAAAGAAGACTCTAAGTAGTATACGGAACACAAATTCTTTAAAACCCTTTTTTTTGCGGTGACGGCTGTAGGAATTACTTACAGCCGTCACCGCAATTCACCGATGATTCTAGTTTAATGGAATTAGACCTGCCTCTGCTAGAGGGCCATCCTCATCTGTCAGGCTCATAAAGTAATCTGAAAATTCCTGCAATCCCGGAACTACACCAATATGCTCCTTTTTTACATAGAAAAAGAGAGGGCGGCTTACTTTATAGGATCCATCCGCAATATTATCAAAAGTTGGCTCAACACCATTTACTAAAGATCCTTGAACCTTATCTCTATTTTGATCCAAAAAGGAAAATCCAAAAATTCCAAATCTTTCCGTATTATCAGACAACTTCTCGATTATTAGGTTATCATTCTCGCCAGCTTCAACAACATGCCCGTCTTCTCTCAAAGCAGAACACCGAGCTTTATAACCAGCATCGCCTTTCTTTTCCATTTTATAGATCTTTTTACAAACATCGTGCATTACCAGTTCGACGAAAGCATCTCTTGTACCAGAGGACGGCGGAGGAGCAAGTACATCAATCTTCACTTTTGGAAGCGCAGTATCTATATCGCTCCAAAACTTATATTCATTATCTACTAATTCTCCATTTGAAATGATTTTAGCCGAAACTGCTTTAAATATTTGTTCTTTTGTTAAAGAAAATTGCTCAGCAGATCGAGAATTTGAAAATGTTAATCCGTCATAACCAATTAAAAATTCCTGTGGAGTAATTCCATTTGCTTCACAATTTTCCTTTTCGGAAGACTTCATAGCTCTACTTGCATTGGCAACATCGGGATACTCAAGTCCTATACCTGAACAAAACAATTTAGCACCTCCGCCTGTTCCAGTTGACTCTATAACGGGTGCATTGAAAGACGTGTTCTTAGCAAAACGTTCCGCAACTATCGTAGAAAAGGGGAAAACCGTTGACGACCCAACGATCTGTATTTGATCCCTTGCGACACCCGGTAAAGCCATTGCTGAAAACATTAACGCGCTTATCAAAAGACGAGATTTCATTGTAAACTCCTGATTAATAAAATTAACATTTGAATACGCTTCAAACATGCACTTTATAGATACGATTTGAATCCAAAATATGACAACAATGTAACGTTTTTGTAACAATAAAAAATATAGAAATCGGAAAAAAACTTATTATACTGAATTAATCAATCGGCAGGAAAACATCAAAAGTTGAACCTTCGCCAACTGTACTGTTTATTATAAGATCACCCTCGTGCCGCAATAAAATATGTTTTACAATCGCCAATCCAAGTCCGGTACCTCCGACGTTTCGTGATCGACTTTTATCAATTCTATAAAACCTCTCGGTTAGACGATGGAGTTGAGACTCAGGTATTCCATCACTTTCGTCTTTTATTCGAATTCTGACACAATGCTTGGGAAAATCAGTCAAACTTTCGAAACTATCTATATCAATATTTATCGTACTATCTACAAAACTATAATTAATTGAGTTTTCAAGAAGGTTAATAAATACCTGCCTTATGTTGTCACTGTCACCATTCACGATTGGGATCTTAGAGTTAACCCTCAAAATAACAGTCTTTTTATTTTTTCTAGCTAATTCTTCAGTCGCCTCTAACGCTTCTTTCGCTATCAGTTTAACGTTTAAGGAGCCTATTATTCTTTGTTTTTGCTTAGCTTCAGCTAAAGAAAGAGATAAAAGATCAGACACTAAGTTTTTCATTCTTTGTGTTTCTTTATCCATGATATTTAAAAATTTTATCCGTTTTGAAAGATCGTCGCCGGCTGGACCTTGCAAAGTTTCAATAAAGCCACTTATCGAAGTTAACGGCGATCGAATTTCGTGACTGACATTAGCTACAAAATCGCGCGTCATGGCTTTTGCATCAGAAATCGGAGTTAAATCAGTGAGAGTAACAACTGCTAACTGCGAAACCTCAGATTCAAAACAAGCCATTTTTAACGCAAGATCACCGCCCTCTAGGGTTTTAAATTTAATGTATGGAGTCGAAGTACGTCCTGTATTCAGGCATTGTAAAACTTCACTCGCAATTTTTTTACTGTTGAAAATCACCTCAGCTGCAGAATTATTGGGAACTTCAGGCATGAGGGCTTTAGCATCCTCGTTCAGTGCCACAAGTGTCAGAGAGCGATCAAAAAGTAAAATCGGAACGCGAACATATTCAATTAAGTTTTTTAACTCTAGCATTATTAAACTTGTTCACTCAGGTATCAAAGGTATTTTCACAAAAGTGTCATAAAAGTATTAGATCAAGCCAATAGTACCATATAGTACTATAAAATCAGTAATGTAAAATGATTAAAATTGCTATTAACGGATGTGGACGTATTGGGAAGCTGCTCATACGACGCCTTTTCGATATGCAACTGAGGGAAAAGCTAATCTTGATAAATCAGCCTATCCGCTCTACCGAAAATCTTGTAAATTTGATCGAATTTGATTCAGTTCATGGATTTTGGAATAAACTTGTAAGTGCTAAAAAAAAGAATTGGAATTGATGGACACAAAATATCAGTCTTGAGTTCACTAATTGTATTCTATTCTTAAAGAGAGGTTCCTCTATCCACTGACGCGATACAAACATATCTGAGCATGGTCCCTCGCTCGAGACCAATTTGTTTCTGGGAAAACTGAAGAGAGTTTAATTCTTGAGCTACTTTAACACACTCGTCAGCACTGAAAAACTTTTCATTCATATCAGTAATGGAATGTGATCTATCAAATCCGATTCCACTCAAAATGGAAAGTAAGTATAGGCTCCAAATTATATCCATCGCGACTCACCGAGCTTTTTTATAGACTTCTCGACTGATATAATATTAATAATCTGTAACGTGAAGTTTTTTTAATGAGAAAATTTACTATGCTTATAAAAACAAAATGCGGGCTCGAAAAATACCAGGTTTTACGCGCCCGAAAAGGAATACTTGCTAGACTACGGCTTTTCTCCTTTGTATGCATAGCCGCACTTCGAGATTTTAATAAAAGGGACACCCGTGGAGGGCAGAATAATCGTTAGAATTCTACTATACGCTGTGATTATACTCTTTTTGTTGTACCTGATATTTGGAGTGTCTTCTTCGTCACATAAGGCAATAAAGAGTCTTGTTTACGAAAAAAAATCCCTTCGAGACACTATCGGATGGACGGGGCTTTATGCATTAATAGTAGTCTGTTTTACGGTTATTCTTACTTTTTGGTTGGTGGGGGTTTAACAACTGGCTTAATTTAACTAATAAACAAAACTCTGAAAAATAACGAAACGAATCTGTTTCAAAAATATTGAAATAGTTTATCGTGACCTAAGGGAATATACGTCAACATACTTATAAGGAGGAAACTTATGACAAAATTAACTATTTCGCGCCGACATTTTACTGCTGGCTTAACGGGAACATTTGTTGCACTCGGAAATTTAAAGGCTTTTGCTGGACAAAAAATAAAGGTGGCGGGTATTTACACAGTACCTATCCAGCAAAAATGGGTAGCTCGACTCCATCTCGCACTCGATGCAGCCGCAAAGCGTGGTGAAATTGACTATGTTTACTCAGAGAGTACAGCTAATACTGACTACGTAAGAGTCATGAGGGAGTATTGTGACAGCGGCATGCAGTTAATAGTGGGTGAGGCCTTTGGGATAAGCAAGGAGGCCAGGAAAGTCGCAGATGATTATCCTGAAATATCTTTCTTAATGGGCGACCCTTTTAAACCTCATGGCGATAATTTCGCTGTTTTTGATAACTATATTCATGAACCGTGTTACCTTATGGGAATTATTGCAGGCCATATGACAAAGGCTAACAAGATAGGTATGGTTGGAGGCTATGCCATTGGGGAGGTAAATCGATTATTTCATGCTTTCATGAAAGGTGCTCGCTCCGTTAAGCCTAACATTCAGTTTAAGGTTACCTTTATTGGATCTTGGTATGATCCACCGAAGGCTAAAGAAGCAGCTTTTGCGCAAATTGAGGCGGGTGTTGATGTTATGTATGCAGAAAGAGCTGGAGTCGTTGACGCATGTCGAGAGAAAGGAATCCTTGCTTTTGGTAATGTTAATGACATGAACAAAGAAGAGAACGGTAAAGATGTGGTGGTCACCTCAGCTTTGTGGCACATGGAGAACGCTATAGATCATGCTATCGGCCTGGTTAAAAGCGGAAACTTCAAGGCAGAGGAGTACCACTCATGGACGATGATGGCTGGTGGTGGCGCATCCCTAGCCCCATTTTATGAGTTTGAAAATAAGATACCTGACGATGTAAAAGCCCAAATAGCTAAACTTTCAGAAGATATTTTAGGAGGAAAATTCGTTGTTGAGATAAACGACGAAGAGCCCACCTCAACATTTTAATCACATTGCAATAGCGGATCCCTGTCGATAATAGTCGTACAGGGGTCCCCCCAAAAAAAGTGTCTGCTCTTCTAGAAATAAAAGCTATAAGTAAGCGATTTGGCGATCTTGTCGCCAATGATAAAATATCATTTACCCAGAAATCGGGACAAGTGCTTGCCATACTGGGCGAAAATGGTGCGGGAAAGACTACCCTTATGAATATTTTATTTGGTCACTATAAATGTGACGAAGGAGAAATATTTTTTCGCGGTTCTAAACTGCCTACTGGAAAGCCAGGAATCGCTATAAAGGCTGGTATCGGGATGGTTCACCAGCATTTCACTTTGGCCGAAAATCTTACTGTTTTAGAAAATATCATTATCGGAGAAAAGTCCTTACTAAGCCTCTCACTACCGCAAAAATCCGCTCGCGCAAAACTGCAAGAACTAAGTGACAAATTTGGCCTGCCAATTGATCCTGATACGTTAGTCGCCAACTTATCCGTAAGTGAAAAACAGAGGTTAGAAATTCTCAAAACACTTTATCGTGATTGCAAATTATTAATTCTTGATGAACCCACTGCCGCTCTAACGCCCCAGGAAACCGAGTCTCTATTCTCAACCATAAAGCAAATGGTTAAGGAGGGTCTATCCGTTATTTTGATTTCCCATAAACTCAACGAAATCCTCTCCGTAACCGACAGAATCATCGTGCTAAGGAATGGGCGTGTTGTTGGAAAAGTTATTACCAAAGATGTTAAGAGAACTGACATTGCTGAGATGATAGTCGGTGGTACAGTACAATACCCCAAAAGAGAAAATTTAAAAAAAGGGATGGAAGTTATCCGGCTCGAAGATATTTCTTGTGATCCGATAAACGAGTCCACGAAAGGTCTAAATAAAGTGAACTTAAGTCTTTTTGAAGGTCAAATCCTAGGCATTGCAGGTGTAACAGGTAACGGACAAATTCCACTAGCCAAAATGATGGCTGGTCATTTAAAACCAAGACATGGTAACATTTTTTTTAAGAATAACGTATTAACTATTCATGAACCAAGGCATTTCATGGACCGTGGCATAGCATATATTCCTGAAGACAGAAATACTGATGGGTTGGTAGGTGATATGTCAGTTTGGGAAAATGCGGTATTAACTGAAACTGAAAATGACGAATTTAGGTCGCCACTAGGTTGGCTCAATAGCGACCACTGCAAGAAAGCAGCTCAGAAACTATGCCATACTTATGATGTGAGAACACAATCTTTAGGACAACCAGCGAGATTACTATCAGGAGGAAATGTACAAAAGCTTCTGCTGGGAAGATGGTTAGGAAGGGATCCAAAGCTTTTAATTGCTTGTCAACCAACAAGAGGACTCGATGAAGGCGCCATCGCTTCCATACAAAAACTAATTTTGGAAGTGAGGCAAAAAGGAAATGCCGTACTCTTAATTACAGAGGATTTGGATGAACTTCTCATGCTTTCGGATAGAGTAGCAGTAATATATAACGGTAACTTATCAAAGACTTTTAAGCCAGAAAATTTAGACCGCTCTAAGATTGGCCTAATGATGGCTGGAGAAAGATTGGATGTTTGATTTTAGGTTGGAGCAGCGACGATTCATATCGCCATGGTTAATAGTTTTTGCACCAGTAGGCGCTGTCATGTTTTCTTTCCTTGTAGCAAGTATTCTAATTCTATTAGCAGGTGCCAATCCTCTTGAGTCCTACTTCAAGCTGTTTTTAGGTGCCTTCGGTTCAAAAAATGCTCTGGCTGAAACGCTGACAAGATCAACACCAATTATTCTTACCGGTCTAGCCGCTGCCATAGCATTTCGGGCCAAATTTTGGAATATTGGAGCCGAGGGCCAACTATACGCGGGCGCACTTGCTGTAACTTTTTTTGGTACTGGCTTAATAGAATTACCGACATTACTAATGATACCATTCTTATTTCTAATGGGTGCCCTTGCAGGTGGTCTACTTCTTTTACCATTAGTGCTTTTAAGAAATTACTACAGAGTTGACGAGGTAGTAACTACGCTCCTTACAAATTTTATAATTGTATTACTTGTGGGCTACTTACTCGAAGGACCCTGGAAAGATCCAATGGCTCTTGGATGGCCACAAGGTGAGTCAGTTATAGACGAAGGTATTTTGCCTCAAATTGTTTCGAGAACAAGGCTACATCTGGGTTTTATTATCTCAATAGGAACGGCAATGATTATTTGGCTTCTACTCTCAAAGACTGTACTCGGATACAGAATAAAAGCTGTCGGTATAAATCCGGCAGCTTCACACCATGCTGGGGTACCTGTCGTAAAAACTGTCATAATAGTAGCACTTCTTAGTGGTGGAATGGCTGGTATGGCCGGTGTAACCGAGACCGCTGGCTTAAAAGGCTATCTAACCTTAGATTTATCACCAGGCTTTGGATACGCAGGGATAGCTGTTGCTATGCTTGCCGGGCTTCACCCAATTGGCGTTATATTCTCTGGAATATTTTTAGCTTCAATTTATGTTGGAGCAGATGCGATGAGCAGAGCGGTAAATGTTCCTACGTATCTCGCGGACGTAATTGTGGCTCTGACCGTTTTGTTTGTTCTATTCAGCATAGTAATCCTTAAATTTAGAATTGTTTTTGGAGGTGTAAAACCTTGATACTTGATTTTGTCGAAATACTTTTCACAGCTGGATTTTGGGCGGCAACTATTAGAATTGCCTGCCCCCTTATATTTGCAACTCTTGGCGAATTAATTTGCGAACGGGCAGGTGTATTAAACCTCGGAATCGAAGGAATAATGTCGATTGGTGCAATGGTGGGCTGGATGTCCGTTTATCAGGGAGCCGATTTGTACTCTGGCGTATTAATTGCCGCCTTTGTTGGTGGACTGTTTGGCCTACTTCATGCTATATTTTCTGTCTACCTCGGCGCTTCCCAGCACGTGACCGGTATAGGGATAACTATGCTAGCTTCCTCTATTGGCTTTTTCTCCTTTAAACTTTTGCTGCCCAAATCCACAACTCCTCCCAAGATCGAACCTTTTCAACCGATTGAAGTGCCATTTCTCTCAGAGATTCCTTTTTTTGGAGAAGCACTTTTTCAGCACACTCCATTCACATATCTTGCAATAATCTCGGTAATATTCATTTTTTGGGTTATAAATCGGACACCCTATGGGCTATCCATAAAAATGGCTGGAGAAAACCCAATGGCTCTCGAGGCTCAAGGCATCGATGTTTTATTCGTTAGAGCAACAGCAGTAATTTTTGGGAGTGCATTAATGGCGGTTGGTGGGGCTTATTTAACGATGTCAGCCTTTGATGCCTTTTACTTTGGAATGGTCAATGGGCGAGGCTGGATAGCCATTGCACTGGTAATTTTTGCTTCTTGGAAACCTGAGCGCGCCCTATTCGGTGCTCTTCTTTTTGCTGGACTTGATGCGTATCAGGTAAGAGCACAGCAATTGGTTGGAGCGATGATACCATATCAATTTTTCCTAATGATGCCTTTCTTTCTAAGTATCGTTGCTATGATTTTAGCCGCTAAGAATACAAGGTACCCAAAAGCATTACTCATTCCCTTTCGTCGTGGGGAGCGGCACTAAAGGAGGTTACGATGTCAGATTTATTAATTAAGAATGCGCGTCTGAAGGATAAAAAGAAACATGATATACTTGTAGGCGGCGGTATTATTCTTGATATACAGCCAACTATTAACAAATTTGATGTACCCACCATAGATGCTGATAATCATTTTGTCTGCCCACCGTTCGTTGACAGTCATTTCCATCTTGATGCCACTCTAAGCTATGGTATCCCGCGCATCAATCAGTCGGGAACTTTGCTCGAAGGTATACAACTTTGGGGTGAATTAAAACCTAATCTCACTGCAGATGCACTGAAAAGCCGAGCATTAAACCTCTGTCACTGGGCAATCGCCCGAGGCACTCTCGCCATTAGAACCCACGTAGACATATCAGATCCCAGCCTCCTCGCTGTTGAGGCAATGCTCGATGTAAAAGACGAAGTAAAGAAGTGGATTGATCTACAACTAGTGGCATTTCCACAAGACGGTTTATTGCGAGCGAAATCAGAGGAGAACTTAATTCGCGCACTCGATATGGGAGTAGATGTTGTCGGTGGTATTCCACACTTTGAAAGAACCATGGAGGATGGTGCAAAATCGATAAGAAAATTGTGCGAGATCGCACACAACCGGGCTCTACTGATTGATATGCATTGTGACGAGAGTGATGACCCAATGTCAAGGCACATCGAAACATTGTGCAGAGAAACCATCAATTTTGAACTCAAGGGACGAGTGGCTGGGTCTCACTTAACCTCAATGCACTCTATGGATAATTACTATGTATCAAAATTACTTCCTTTAATGCGAGAAGCAGAGATCTCCGTAATTGCGAACCCTTTGATCAATATCACTTTACAGGGCAGACATGACACGTACCCGAAAAGACGTGGATTGACTAGGGTCCCTGAGCAAATGGAGGCAGGTCTAACGGTAGCATTTGGACATGATTGCGTTATGGATCCATGGTATCCTTTAGGATCCCACGATATGTTGGACGTTGCCCATATGGCCTTACACGTTGCCCAAATGACAGGCCAGAGTCAGATGGAGCAATGTTTTGACGCCGTGACTAAGAATCCTGCTCAAATTTTGGGCCTTGAACGCTACGGATTATCCAAAGGCTGCAAGGCAGATTTCGTCGTACTTCAATGTAAAAATCAGATTGAGGCTATACGTCTAAGGCCTGCGAGACTCTTTGTTGTAAAGAGCGGTAAAGTTATCAGCTCTACTCCTAAAGTGAAATACAAATTAGATTTATCCAAGGAACCTATTGAAACGGACCTCATTTTTGGGAGTAGTTAATTCTTAACAAAATGGAATTAGAAAAAAACGTATTTGAAGTATGGCACTTTAAAGACTTTTGGTATTTGTGGGCTAAAAGGAAAAATAATAGAAAGCTTAAACGCTACCACGATATCTCTTTACCGTCATAATTAAAAAATTTTCCACTATCATTTAAGGAGACCCTTTCGATCACCTTTATCATCCCTCGTATACTCTCGTCGACGGTCACAAGTGCATTGGGACCACCCATATCAGTTAATACCCAACCTGGGTGTAAAGCGACAGCCGATATCTCCTGGGAAAGCAAATCGATTGACAGACTCTTAACAACTTGATTTAAAGCACTTTTTGAAGAGCGATAAATATATCTTCCCCCACCAGTGTTCTCGCTTATTGACCCAACTCTCGAGCTCAAAAAAAACATTTTTTTGTCATGACCGAGTACCAAATTACTAACGATAGATTGCGCAATCAGAAGCGGAGCCATCACATTAACGTGCATAATAGCAACCCAAGGGTTTAAGGATATCGATTGGAAGTCTTGGTTTTTTGGACCCATAGCACCAGCATTATTTATAAAGATATCGATAGCTCTATTCCGTAAAACACTTTTTATCCTGTCGACGAAATCCTTTGTCAGAAGATCAACTTCGAAAACTTCCAATGACTCAGGGAATTGCCGCTGCAATCTTCTTAATTCAGGTGCCTGGTTTAAATCTCGGCAAGTAGCTAAAACACGATAATTTTCTTTAAGAAGATGATCAACAAAACCTAGTCCTAACCCTCGATTCGTACCTGTCACAAAAACTGTTTTCATATTTTTGCCAGTTCCTTTAATTTTTTTAGAAACAAATGATAAGACAAACAAAAGAAGGTTTCAAACAAGAAAAATCTCAAAAATAATCACTTATTGCAAAAGCTAGATTGTAGATCTAACCTTATGTGGACGGACAATTTCAAACTGGGAGTGTAAAATGAGTAAAGATAAAAACGAAATTGGGCAAACATTGAATGGTCATGGTAGAGTATATGAGTCGATTGTTGACACAATAGGTAATACTCCATGCACTCGGATTAATAACTTGGGACCAAAAAATAAGAAAGTATACGTAAAGTCAGAATTTTTTAATCCCGCAGGCTCAGTTAAAGATCGACTGGCGATCAGCATGATCAATATGGCAGAGGAAAAAGGGTATTTAAAACCAGGTCAGACAGTTATCGAGGCAACGAGTGGAAATACTGGTATTGGCCTTGCTATGGTTTGCGCAGCAAAAGGCTATCCTCTAGTGATCACAATGGCCGATAGCTTCTCAATAGAGCGGAGGAAATTAATGCGCTTTCTTGGAGCCAAAGTGATCTTGACGCCACGTGCTGAGAAAGGTCTCGGAATGTATAAAAAAGCCAAGGAACTGGCCGATGCGAATGGTTGGTTTTTTGCTCGACAGTTCGAAACATCAGCAAATGCTGATATACATGAACGGACAACTGCGCAAGAAATCATTAATGACTTTAGAGATAGTTCACTCGACTATTGGATTACGGGATATGGAACTGGAGGAACTGTTTCAGGAGTAGGCCGAGTTCTAAAAAGAGAAAGCCCAAAAACAAAAATTATATTGACTGAACCAGAAAATGCGGCCCTAGTATCCAGCGAAATCTCTCAAAAGCGGAACGCAGACCGTGAACCTGATGGTAGTCATCCTGCTTGGGAGCCCCACCTTATTCAAGGTTGGACACCTGATTTTATTCCATTTGTTTTGCAAGAAGCAATCGACAAGGCTTATTATGATGAAATAATTCCCGTTTCATCCGAAGCTGGTATTGAGTGGGCTCGAAAGCTTGCAAAGCACGAAGGAGTGATAACCGGTATATCAGGAGGGTCAACCTTTGCAGTAGCTATGAAAATTGCCAAGAATGCCCCGGATGGTTCTGTGATATTGTGTATGCTTCCGGACACGGCGGAAAGATATTTGTCCTCGCCATTGTTTGAAAATATTGATGCGGAAATGGATGCGGAAGAATTAGCTATATCAAAATCAACGCCGCGGTTTCAGTTGTAGAGCTTCAGAATATACTAATTTTCAACCGCGGAGTCTCAATTGGAAAGAAAAATAGAATCTGTAATTAGTAAGTTCTTCGAGGTACCATTAGACGAACCTCTAGTGGACGCTAAGCATGGAGTGCATACGCATTTCCACCTCATAACAACAACTATAAGTTTAAACGATGGTAATTGTGGAACGGGGTATACCTATACTGGCGGGACGGGAGGCCAAGCCATAAAGTCACTTATTGATCATGACATCAGACCTTTCATTTTAGGAAGAAATCCGGATGAAATAGAAGAAGTAAACGAAGCACTGCAATGGCATCTACATTATGTAGGCCGTGGGGGCATTGCATCTTTTGCAATTTCTGCAATCGATGTAGCGTTGTGGGATCTGAGAGGCAAGCAACTAGAATTGCCTCTTTGGAAGATGGCTGGAGGAGCTCATAACAAGTGCAAAGCATACTGCGGGGGAATCGATCTCGACTTCTCGACTCCAAAACTCCTAGAGTCTATCAAAGGCTATTTAGAAAAGGGTGTAACTGGAGTAAAAATCAAAGTTGGGAAAACTAACTTACGAGATGATCTTGAAAGGATAAAACATGTCCGCGATTTAATTGGCCCTCAAACAGAGTTGATGGTCGACGCCAATTACTCAATGACTGAAGAGGCAGCAATCAAAGCAGGTCTAGAGTTCAAGAGATATGGTATATTGTGGTTTGAAGAGCCAATTGAACCCGACTTATACTCGGGGTACGCATCTATTGCTGCGCATACCGATATCGATCTTGCAATGGGCGAAAATTTACATACACAGCACGAATTTGACCAGGCATTCAGAGATGCTAATCTCTCCTACATTCAACCGGATGCATCTAATTGTTGTGGAATTACCGGATGGTTAAAGATCGCCAAGAAGGCAAAAAAGTGTGGTGTGAAAATTTCAAGTCATGGTATGCATGAACTACATGTAAGTTTAGTAGCAGCCCAGAACAAGATGAACTGGATGGAAGTTCATTCATTTCCAATTGATAAGTTCACAAAACGACCACTCCAACTTCATAAAGGCTATGCAATAGCGCCTGATATGCCTGGCATAGGGGTAGAATTCGACTGGAAAAAGCTAGAGATTTTAGCCCAAAGCCCAGCAAAATAATAGATGGTGCTATGAGTACCTGAATGGAGCCAGCTTAATGCAATTACCCACCATAAAATTCATGGAAATTGATTTTAAGAAATATGACATGATAATCGATGTCCGTTCACCCTCCGAGTATCAATTAGATCATATAATTGGAGCAACGAACTTGCCGGCTCTAAGTGATATGGAGCGAATTGAAGTGGGTACAATTTATAAAAAACAAAGTAGATTCAAGGCTAGAAAAGTTGGAGCTACTCGAATTTCTCGAAATGTTGCCTCTCATATTGAGAAACATTTGTTTGAAAAAGATCGTAAATGGCGCCCTCTCCTTTATTGTTGGAGAGGTGGGCAGCGATCATTTGCATTTGGAACAATCCTTGCGCAAATAGGATGGAGGCCCACTCTATTATACGGAGGATATAAGAAATATAGACGAAGTGTAGTGGATGTAATGCACAAAAACCATAGTGATTTAAGGCTTATTTTAGTGTCAGGACATACCGGCACTGGAAAGACAGAACTCTTACAAACATTACGTGCGCTCGATACTCAAATTATCGATTTAGAGGCGCTCGCAAACCATCGAGGTTCAGTTCTCGGGCGCGGAGCGTCTTGCCAGCCGAGCCAAAAACTTTTTGAAAGCCTTCTTTTCAGAGAAATATCAACTCTTGACCCACTGAAACCGATTTTTGTTGAGGCAGAATCTAGCAAGATTGGTAACATAACGATACCGCCTGCATTTTGGTGCGCAATGAAAAATGCACAAAAAATTGAAATTGTTGCTCCAATCAAGGAAAGAGCTCGCTATCTAAAAAGAACTTATCAGAACCTAACCTCAAATGTGGAAAACCTATGCGACAGATTAGATTTCTTGGTTAGACAACAAGGACGAAAAAGGGTGGATGAGTGGAAGACACTAGCTAGGGAAAAAAAATATGAACACCTGGCTGTTCAACTTATGGAGTTGCATTACGATAAAAGGTATTCAAGGAGCAGGCAGCCAGCTCAAACTTCAATATCTCTCCAAATAGCGTTAGAAAAAATTAACAGCAGAGAAATTTCAAAGGCTGCGCAAAAGATAAAAAACTCGATCGGCTCATTAGACAAATAGTGGAGCCCGTTTTCATATGACTTTGATAAAGGGTTCACCAATATGCAACCTGCCAATAATCGAGGAACAGAACCCCTTCCTCGAAAGCTCAGGCAAAACTTTTCTCAAATCTTCCTCAGGTAATGTTGCCAACAAACCGCCAGATGTTTGAGGATCAAATAACAGATCTGCTTTTGGAGAGGCTACAAAAGCCATCCTTTCTTTTATCTTAGAGTTTTCAAGAAAAATGGACGATTTTATCCCCTTGCCACTAAGAAATTCAGCTCCATCCAAAACCGGTATCTTCTTTAAGTCAATAGCTGCCCCCAGCTTAGAACTTTCACAGATTCGCATCAAATGTCCAGCAAGCCCAAAACCGGTAACATCAGTCATTGCATTAGCTTGAGACAGTATTTCTGATGCTTTTTTTTGAGACTTTTCCATCCAATTTAGAGCATTCGCAACCCAATCTCCGTCGGCTAGATGCTGCATTTCACCAGCTAGAATAGTTCCAGTACCAATCGGTTTTGTTATTATAATATGATCCCCTGGTTTTGCTCCTGAAATGAGAACAGGCCGTCGATCCACACTTGCAGTAATAGTAAACCCAATGTTAAATTCGGCCCCCAAAGAAGTATGGCCACCTATGATTACGGCGCCCTCTTTTTTGAAAACGGTATGAGCAGAATGCATTATTTGTGTCAACCAACCTTTCTTAATTTTTGATATTGCGTCGGGTACTATCACATTTACCGTTACAAATTTAGGCTTTCCGCCCATCGCCCAAATATCACCCAAAGCATGAATCGCAGAAATTTTAGCCACTCGCCACAGATCTGAATTAAATATCCTCAAATTATCGGTGGTAACTATTTGGATCTGGTTATTAAAGCAAATCACTGCTGCGTCATCTCCGATACCAGTCACTAGACCGCGCGCTTCTATCTTCTCAATATTGTTTAAGACCTCTAAAAGAACTTGGCTTTCTACTTTGGCGCCGCATCCTCCACACATGACTTGCGGGGTATAATTTTCGTCCAGAGAACGAAGGCGCGACAAATTTGGTGTCCGAGTTTTCCCCATTATAGGTAGTCTAGAGAACTTATTCATAAAGTTTCTATCGATCAGGTCTTTAAATTTCCAAAATGTCTCACCGACGAGCGATAATGAAGTGTAGTCTAGTAATGCTCTTTTTGAGCCAAGCGATATCAATTTCAGGTGGTATTTTTGAGGTTTGTACACTTGCAACCTCTTTTTCATTAACTTAGCTTTTATATTAGAATACAAAATGGGAGCTTGCCGAACTGCAAAAACTCCAGACTTTGGTCTCGGCGAAAAACTCAAATGCGCACAGTCTCCAACAGCAAAGACCTCAGGATGCGATAAAGAACAGAGTGTTCTGTCAACCTGAATAAAGCCGTCGATTAATGAAAGATCTGACTTTTGTAACCACTTGTATGGCATTGCGCCTGCACAAAATATAACAAAATCAAATTTCATAGAATTTTCTTTGTTAAAAAGAATTGTGTCGAGGGTTATCTCATTAATTTGTACGTCCTGCTTAACCTGAATCTCTTGTTGCTTCAAAATTCTTAGAAGCTTTCCACGAGTGGTTTCTGATACCCCTTTGAGAATCGAGGACCTATCCATAATCTGTAGTTGAATTTTGTTATTTATTTTTTGCTTTTGTACTGAGTGATTGATAGCCAGTGCTATTTCAACCGCTCCAACTCCTCCACCAACAATTATAATTTTTACAGTTGATCTACTTTTCAAAAGTTTTGTCTTCAGGCTTTCCCAGGAATTAGTAAAACTTTCAAAAGGCTTTACTGAAGCTACTGGAGCGGTCTTGGCGACTGGAAAGTTGGGGCACGATGTTACGCCAACGTCGATCGAAAGAACATCGTAAGAAATCGTGGTGCGCCCTTTAACATTTACTAGCCTATTAGCGGCACTCAACTTATCTACTGAACCAATAACGAAATTAGCTTGTGCAAATCTACACAATTTAACTAAATCAACAGATATTTGATCCTTAGTGTAATGACCGGCAATATATCCTGGAAGCATTCCCGTATAGGCTGTTTTTGGAGCCGGCGAAATTAGAGTTACCTGAACTCCAGGTAAGGGTTGCATCCCCCATTTTCGTAGAAACAATATATGACTATGTCCCGCCCCAACTAATACAATTTCGCGAACTTTCGGAGTTTCATTGTTCATAGGTGAAAACACGCATATAACGATTAAGATCCTTTTCTAAGCCAACTGCCTTACCAATATCATCAGAGATTTTCACAGTCGAAACCCCGTTTACGCTGATTGCCTTACAGACCAAGGATAACGGGTCCTCACCGACGTCTACCCCCAAACCCCTAAAATCGTTCGTTAGCATTGTTCCCCAACCAAAGCTGAGTTTGGCTCTTGAGGAAAATTGATCATACAACTTTTCTATGGTTGCAACATCGAGCCCATCAGAAAATATTAGTAATTTCTTACTGGTATCTTCGCCCAAAGATTTCCACCATGACAATGCCGTTTCGGCACCTTTAGCTGGATCACCGGAGTCAATCCTCACACCTGTCCAATTTGCCAACCAAGCTGGAGCATTCTTAAAAAATGTCTCTGAACCATACGTATCTGGTAGAATTATCCTCAAGTTACCATCATATTGTTGTTGCCATTTTTCAAGTACTTGATACGGAACTTTGCTTAATGCTTTATCAGTTCTTGCTAAAGCTGAAAATATCATCGGCAATTCATGCGCATTTGTTCCAATTGCTTCAAGTTCACGACGCTTTGCCACAAGACAGTTTGAGGTGCCCAGAAATTTATCCCCTAACCCTTCGCTCATAGCTTGAATACACCAGTCCTGCCATAAAAAGCTATGTCGGCGTCGCGTTCCAAAATCAGCTATTCTGAGCTCTGATAGTTTGTTAAGTCTCTCAATTTTCTCCCAAAGTTTCGTCATTGCTCGTGCATAAAGAACTTGAAGTTCAAATTTACCCTTTTCTTTCAAAAGTGCCCTCGATTTAAGTTCGCTTACGATAGATAATGCGGGTATTTCCCAGAGCGAGACTTCATTCCATGGACCCTCAAAAGTTAACTCATAATTTCCTGATGATTTCTGTAATTTATATTGGGGAAGTTGGAACTCTTTGAACCAATTCAAAAAATCAGGTGAGAACATTGCATCCCTGCCATAAAATTGATTTCCACGAAGCCAAGTAATCTCTCCACTCGTCAGCCGAAGTGATCTTGCCTCATCCAATTGCGATCTCAGATCGTCCTCAGTTATATAGTCAATTAAGGAAACCCTCGGAGATCTATTGATCAGTTTAAATTTTACTTTAACTTCGCTAGTATTTTTGAATATGAACTGATTCATTAAGAGCTTATAGAAGTCAGTATCTAGAATGGATCTGACTATAGGGTCTATCTTCCAATTTTGGTTAAAAACTCGAGTAGCTATATCGATCATTAGACTATTCCCACTACAACCTTCCAGCGCCCACAAAAAATTATAACAGATTTCAGTCCGTTTTATCCAACATAAGTATAAGAAAAAACTAGCCCTAAAGACACCCCAAAAACTATATGGGTCATCATCGCAAGGAACAAATTAAATAGCTGAGTTTCAGACTTCCTTGATAAGACACCCGCACCCATCGCGGGCATAAATAAAAACCAAGGGACCACCGTACTTACTAGACCGAATAAGAACCCTGGAACAATTCCTAAATCAATCAAATTAAGAGACCACAATAGCGCATAAAAAAGTGCATAAAGAATCCCAACAAAATAATGGAAGAGCCAACCAATTAACAACTCACCCCGGATAGCCCCATGGTCAGATAAAGACTCCTGAACCCATTTAAAACTTCCTGCAAATAGAATTAACCACCGACCAACCATAGCCCAATTTGAAGTAGGAATTTTAAACAAAGCTAGTAGCAGTCTTTGCCAAAAATCCATTGCTATACAAGATAGTATACCCGCTAAAAAAATACCAAATAACGACATCTCAACTCCCAAACTGCTTCCTCAAGTCATATTATTACATAACATTTGAAATTTTTCTTGAGTAATGTTAGAGCCACACGCAATTAATGCTACATCGGCTCCTCTTACTTTATCTGCCATTGGCCCATTAAAGGCAGCTAAGGATGAAGCGCACGCAGGCTCAACAAACATACTAAGTTTATCTCTCATAAGTATCATTGATTTTATTAGCTCATCATCATCTACACGAATTATTTCTTCAACATTTTTTTTTATTACGGAAAAAGTCTTTGGTAGGCTCATTGGAGAACCTAAACTATCGGCAATAGTTTTAACTTCTTCTAACGTAACAGGGCTATTTTTAACCAGACTTTGGAAAGCGCTGTCCGCTCCGTACGGCTCAACACCAAAAATTTTGACAGAAGGATTAATCGACTTTATTCCCGAGCAAATACCTGAGATTAGACCACCACCACCAACTGGAATTATAGCAATATCCATATTTGGGATAGACTCAATCATCTCTAAACCACAGGTCGCAGCTCCCAGAATCATGTGTTCAGACTCAAACGGATGTAAAATTGTCCTATGTTCCTCTGACGCGAGTTTTTCCATCTTAGCAAAAGCCTTAGACGCACTATCAACTAAAAGAGGCTCAACTCCGAATGCCTTGCAACCCTCAATTCTAGATTTATCTGCAGATTTCGGCATAATTACTTTTGCATTAATTCCGCTCAAATGTGACGCCCAAGCCACTGCCAATGCATGATTTCCAGCACTAACGGCAATTACACCCGCTTTCTTTTCCGAAGTGCTTAGCGATTTTATCGCCAGCAAAACGCCTCGAGCTTTAAAAGACCCCACGTGCTGAAAAAGCTCAAGCTTAATTGTTGTACTTTTAGCAGAGGACAAATGCGGTGAAATTTTAGTACCAGATAGTTTTAGGACAGGTGTCTCTACTATCCGATCTCTTAAATAAGCTTTAGCTTCTTTAATTTCTTCAAGATTAAAAATATCTGCTACCTCCGTTCCACCAAGTTAACTTATATATTAAGCGATTACACTGAAGAAACCAAGAAAACAAAGGGTAAATATCCCGATACTTGAAAAATAAATGCGATTATGTAGGATGATAGTGAAGTTTAATGGTACGAGTGCTTATGTCTAAAACCGGCGATTACTACGACAAAGACCATATTGAGTTCTTGGAAAAACTCTGGGGTGATGGCTATATGTCTCCGGGGGGCGCCACTGAGGTACAAAGAATCTTTGGAAAAGTCGAGACACTTGACAAGGAAGTCCTTGATATCGGGTGTGGAAGCGGTGGCATTACAATCAATATAATTAATGAATATAAGGCAAGAAAAGTGATTGGCATAGACGTCGAAGACGATGTTTGCAATGCAGCAAAAGAAAGAGTAAAAAAATTCGCGCTAGAAAAAAAAATTGATATAGTAAAAGTTCACCCTGGCCCTCTACCATTCGAGGATGCAATCTTTGACATCGTTTTCTCAAAAGATTCTTTAGTACACATTTCGGATAAGGAAAGTCTGTTAAAGGAGGTCTTTCGAGTATTAAAGCCTGGCGGATCTTTCTTGTCTTCAGATTGGCTAAGATCGCACGATGGCACTCCCTCGGACGAAATGTTAAAATATCTAGAATTGGAGGATCTAGGTTTTGATATGGCGTCTCCTCAAAGATATAAAAAGGCTCTCGAACAGGCTGGATTCATAGATATTGTATTGGACAATAGAAACTCTTGGTATACTACGCAAGCTAGGGAAGAGTTACTTATACTTTCAAAATTAAGGCGCAGTGAATTTGAAAAGATCTCATCCACTGAATATATGGATTTAAGTATTAAAACATGGAAAGCTATGATAAAAGTCTTGGAGACAGGCGAACACTGCCCCCATCATGTAAAAGCATTTAAGCTGAAAAGCTAAGCCCATTCCCAAAAGGTCTTGCACCAAGCCAAGAGACAAAATCAATGATTTTTTTCAACGTAATTAGCTAACATGAGCACCAGGTGGGCGTTTTGACAACAATACTAAGCCTATTACAAGCAATATTAAGGCAACACTCATTCCTGCTCTCGAAGTTTCAAAAATTGTTACGAATAAACCATACAAAAAGGGTCCAACAAAACTTGTTGCTTTCCCCGAAAGCATGAACAAGCCGAAAATTCTACTTCGCATTTCCTCTTGAGGCACTGCATTTGCGACTATTACACGAGTGCATGATTGGACTGGACCTATAAAAAACCCTAAACAGGCTCCAGCTATCCAAAATACCATCAAAGACGAGGTTAATAATGCGGCGAGGCTACTTAATATTAAGGCAATTAAGGCAATTTTGAGTGTGATATATGATCCCAGAAAATCATCGCTATAACCACCAAGAATCGCGCCTATTCCCGACGTCAAATTTAAAAGTATGCCAAAAACAATAAGATTTTGCGATATGGGACCACCTATTGAAAAACCAAAAACAGTGCCCGCGTAAATTCCTCCCATCGCAAAAACTACCACCAACGCATCGGCATAAAACATTCTTGCTATTAAGAAACGTAACAACCCCGGTATTTCATTGACAGCCCTCAATCCGGAAAAAAATGTTTCCTTAAAATTGGTACCCTCTGCTTTTTCAGGCTCTGGACAATAAATAAATAAAGGAATTGAAAATAGAAGTAACCATATAGAAACAAACGGCATCGTTATTCGAATATTTGTGGCATTCTCCTTACTTATACCAAATAGAGGTTCACTCAGCCCAAACATGCCAGGTGCAACAATAGGGAGCGCCAAAAACAAGGCAATTAAACCACTGATGTAACCAATTCCGAAGGCCCAGCCTGAGACTCGTCCCATGCTACTTTTTTCTGCTACCGACGGGAGCATAGCATTATAGAATGTGTAAACACCATCATTAGTAATAATTGCAAAATAAGACAGAACTAAGGTGACTACAATCATCCAGTTTTGTGCTTCAGTCGTGAGCTCCGAAGTAGGTAAAACAAACCAAAGGCATGACGTCGCAATAGCTGAAATTATGGTCATAAAGAACAACCATCGCTTCCTATTCCCTCTTCTATCAGCATCCGCACCGGCAAGTGGAGAACCAATCGCAATTGTTATGGAGCATGCCGCAATCATCCAACTCCACCAAACGTTACCCAGAATTTCATTCGGGGCAACTGCTTGCACAAAGAAGATAGAAAATATAAAAGTGGTATGAAGAGTTGGTAAGGGAGAGATAGCCCAATCATAAAGTATGTAGGAAATAGCCGGCATTCTTTTTTTCATTTTGCATTCCCCCCTTTGAGTTTAACTTTTATGAATAAACATGTAAGTTAGTAACATCATTGTTTGCTTTCAGAAAGGAGAAAGTAAATTTTACCGAAAAATTTTAGTGAATTTTTGTTCATCGGTAACTTGTTATTATGGGCTAGTCATCGAGAGTTACAGCTTATAAATAGTCAAATTGTGAGGAGAACATTCGCCAATGATCAAAAATCAAAAGGTAATCATAACAGCCGGAGCATCAGGCATAGGATTGGAAACTCTCAAAACCTTTGTTGCGGCGGGAGCAAAAGTAGCTATATGCGATATTGATCAAGGAGCTCTTGAAGACGTGAGAGCCCAATATCCAGATGTTTTTAGCAATTACTGCGATGTTTCTGATGCAAGCCAGACAGAAAGCTTCATACAAAGTGCAGCATCTCAATTAGACGGGATTGACACTCTCATAAATAATGCTGGTGTTGGTGGCCCGACCGCACGAATAGAAGATATAACGTCAGCTGAATGGAATAAATGCTTATCCGTTTGCTTGGGCGCCCAGTTCCACTGCAGCCGAGCAAGCGTTAATTTTCTGAAGCAGAGCTCTAATGCATCAATTGTCAACCTATCTTCAGCCGCTGGTCGGATGGGCTTTGCTTTGAGAACTCCATATGCCGCAGCTAAATGGGGTGTAATTGGACTGACCAAGTCTCTCGCTATAGAGCTAGGAGAGTACAATATAAGGGTTAATGCAGTACTACCCGGAGTAGTGTCCGGCGCAAGACAGGAAAAAGTATTGAGAGAAAAAGCAGCATCCAAAAATATCACATATGAAGAGATGGAGAAACAAGCGCTCTCATATTCATCAATAAAAAATTACGTGTCGGCAGCTGACATAGCTAACCAAATATTCTTTCTTTCTGGCGAAACTGGCCGAATGATTTCAGGTCAAGCAATTTCAGTCTGCGGTGATTTAAAAATGCTATCATAGAAAAACATTAATAATATGAAGAGGTTATTATGCCACGAAAAGTGATAATTAGTTGTGCGGTGACTGGAGCCATCCATACACCTACAATGTCTGAGTTCTTGCCAATTTCGCCGGAGAGTATTGCTAGACAGGCTATTGACGCCGCTAAGGAAGGTGCAGCGATCATTCACTTGCACGCAAGAAATCCAGTCACTGGTCAACCCGACCAAAGCCCGGAAGCATTCAAACAAATTCTACCGATCATTCATGAAAATTGCGATGCAATAATTAATATAACTACCGGCGGCAGCCCCTATATGAAAGTGGAGGAAAGGGTCTTGCCAACACTTACCTTTAGGCCCGAATTAGCATCATTAAATATGGGTTCTATGAATTTTGGTCTTTATCCACTTTTAAACAAATACCAAGAATTTAAGCACGAGTGGGAAAGAGCGCACCTAGAAGGTTCTAAAGACTTGGTATTTAAAAATACGTTTCGTGATATTGAGTATATTTTACATAAATGCGAGGAAAACGGTACCCGTTTTGAATTTGAATGTTATGATACGTCCCATCTTTATAATTTATCTCATTTCGTAGATAGACAAATGGTAAGACCACCTTTCTTCATTCAAACAGTTTTTGGTCTATTAGGTGGTATAGGGACACATGAGGATGACGTGCTTCACATGAGGAGAACGGCTGACCGACTTTTTGGAACTGATTACCAGTGGTCTGTTCTTGGCGCAGGAGCTAATCAAATGCGTGTGGGAAAAATTTCTCTTTCCCTAGGGGGCAACGTTCGCGTTGGACTCGAGGACAGCATATGGGCAGGAAAAGGAATACGGGCAAAAGATAATGCAACTCAGGTTAGTCTAATAAAGGAGACCATTCATGAATTGGATTTAGTGGCTGCCACTGCTGATGAGGCGCGCAAAATTCTTGAACTTAAAGGAAAAGGTAATACGTTATTCGGTGAGTTGTAAGTTAAGAAGTTCTTCTTTATCATCGATCTAGATAGTTTTTAATTATTTTAGGAAAAAAAATGACCCTTTATTCGGATACTTCTACTTGGATTTCAGAGGAGCATAAACTTTTTTCTGATAGCGTAAGAAAATTTTATGCTAACGAGCTGTCGCCAAAAATAGAAGAGTGGAACGAGGATGGGATAGTTGGCAGAGATTTTTGGAGAAAAGCCGGCTCCGCTGGGGTAATGGCTGGCTCAGTACCCGAAGACTTTGGCGGTGCCGGTGGAGACATAGGCTTTGACTCGATAGCACTATATGAACAGGCTAAAACAGGAGATGGCAGTTGGGGCTATGGAATACAATCCATTGTGATACACTATTTAATAGCCTACGGTAATACTGAACAAAAACTTAGATGGTTGCCTAAACTCGTAACAGGGGAGAAAGTAGGGGCCTTGGCAATGACCGAGCCCAGCGCTGGCTCTGATGTGCAATCAATAAGAACGACTGCAAAAAAGGATGGAAACCAATATTCAATTAATGGTTCTAAGATTTTTATCACCAATGGGCAATCAGCCGATTTGATTATCTTAACCTGCAAAACCGACAAGGATGCAGGAGCCAAAGGTGTATCATTAATTTTAATTGATACAGAAGATTTAGCAGGCTTTGAAAGAGGGAAGAATTTAAAAAAATTGGGTTTAAAAGGTAATGATACCTCAGAGTTATTTTTCAAGGATACAAGGGTACCGCTAACAAACTTGTTGGGTTCTGAGGAGGGTCAAGGTTTCTATCAGTTAATGAAGCAACTGCCATGGGAAAGGCTTCTGATCGGTATTACGGCACTTGGTTCTATCGATTGCGCTCTCGAGAAGACCATAGCATATGTACAACAGCGAAAAGCATTTGGTAAAAGAATTATGGATTTTCAAAATACGCGCTTCAAGCTAGCTGAGGTAAAAACGAAGGCTGAGGTCTTAAGAGCGTTCGTAAACGACTGCATTTATAAACTTCAAGCTAACCGTCTGGATGCAGCGACGGCATCCATGGCTAAATGGTGGGGAAGTCAAATTCAAAATGAAGTCATGGACGAATGCCTGCAGCTTCACGGTGGCTATGGTTTTATGATGGAGTATCCAATTGCACGAATGTATGCTGATGCGAGGGTACAATCAATTTATGGAGGAACAAACGAGATCATGAAAGAGTTAATTGCCCGTGCAATCGACAAACAATAGGTAGCTGTAAGAGTGTCAGAAAAACCTCAAAACTTAACTATTCAGGAGCGAGCAAAAATAAGTGCGGCCAAGATGATGGAATCAGATTTCGTATTTCAAAACCTCGGAGCACATCTGGAGTCAATAAATCCTATAAGGCAACGGTCAGTTTAAAAATCGACAGAAAGCATTAAATGGACATGGATTCTGTCATGGTGGAGTAATATTCACTCTTGCGGATACAACTTTCGGTCTTGCGTGCAATAGCTCTAATGTAAAAAGTGTCGCACAGCATTGCACAATTACCTTCATAGAGCCAATAAGAGAGGGTGACCATTTGACCTGTGAGGCAAAAATAATAAAAAAGTTCCGAAGATCTGCTATTTACGATGTCACAATATGTAATAGAGCTGACGATATAGTGGGGCTATTTAGAGGCCATTCAAAGCAAGTCGGAGGAAATATTTTTGACGAGGCCTCTATCGTTAAACATGTGTAAACTCTTATTACAGTTCAAGGATGGCGAATAAGGCTAAGTTTTGAGCTCAAACCATTCCACGTGTAAAGCGGCCATTGTTGCATTTTTTTTGTCAAGCTCCACCTAAAGTGAAGCAATTCCGTTTGGTTACAATGCTAGTTGTCCAAGTCTCTTTTTTTGTAAAAGCGGACGGCAAATCTCTATCTCTATGGAGCCTTTTTATTTACTTAACCGATTAACCAAAAAAAAGTTCAAAAAACTTACGCCAGAGACCTCACTTTGACAGGACATTAATAATTTCCCAAGTTACAAGTCACCCCTATGACCTTTGACTAAGAGGATTGGAAATTAAAATAGGACTTAAGAGGGACTTACACAATGTAAAAATCTTTATGGTATTTATCATGCAAGGCAGCAGCGTGCATCATTGCCGCCGAATTTGCCTGCACAGCAGCCTGGCTCAACAATCCTAGAACTGCTTGCTCTTTCGACAAACCCAAAGCCACTAAATCTGAAACAGCGACTGAAAACACTTCTACTATTAATTCTGATGGATTTTGAGTGGTTTGCATTTGTACCTCCTATTAACGCATGTAGTTTTACTGCAAATAAGAGACCAAAAGAAAAAAATTAAAAAAAAAACTCGATTTTTTTTTTGTTTTTTTGACCAGGGTTTTTTTTAATTAAGACTTGTAATATCGTTTAGTGTAAACCAGTGTGTTTTAGCGTCAATAATCGAGCCTTTAGGTAAGAGAAAGCTATTGCAGATAATTTTATTTTCGATAGACAATTAGAGTGCTTTAAATAATTAAATTTCGGCTGGAATAAATCTGAAGCAGGAATAAGTACTAAAAGAAAGACGGAGCGATAATCTGAGTAGAGGAACTATTCATGCCATTTAATATTAAACCTGACGTCGAGTTATCGCCAGAAGTCTCGGACGAAGTTAGGAAAACAACCTGCTACATGTGTGCTTGTAGGTGTGGCATAGATGTCCACCTTCAGAACGGGGACGTAAAATACATAGAAGGCAATAAAGATCACCCGGTCAATAAAGGCGTATTATGCGCAAAAGGCTCAGCAGGAATAATGCAACATTATTCGCCAGCTAGACTAAAAAAACCTTTGAGGAGAATAGGTCCTCGTGGCAAGGGAGAGTTTAAAGAGATCAGTTGGGAAGAAGCACTGAATATAGCAAAGAATATGTTAGAGCCGATCAGAAAAGAACATCCTGAAAAACTGGCTTTTTTTACGGGTAGAGATCAATCACAGTCTTTTACAGGCTGGTGGGCTCAACAATTTGGCACTCCTAATTATGCCGCTCATGGAGGTTTTTGTTCGGTCAATATGGCCACGGCTGGAATATACACAATGGGTGGCGCATTTTGGGAATTTGGAAGTCCAGATTGGGAGAAAACTAAACTTTTCATGATTTTTGGAGTTGCTGAGGATCACGATAGCAACCCAATCAAAATGGGCTTAGGCAAATTAAAGAGCCGAGGAGCCAAGATAATCGGCGTTAATCCAGTTCGAACAGGCTATAATGCAGTCGCCGATGAATGGGTAGGAATAACACCTGGTACTGATGGGTTGTTCATCCTCTCAATAATACATACGTTACTAAAGGCTGGGAAGATAGACCTAGAATACCTAACCAAATACACCAACGCAGGTTTTCTCGTAAATTGTGAGAAAGATTCTGAAAAGTCCGGCTTGTTTTTAAAAGACAAGGATGGAGTGCCTACCGTTATTGATCGCAAATCAGGCAAAATAGTTCCATTCAATGAGAAAGGAATTGTACCCCAAATAACAGGGGTGACTATGAAAGGGGGAGTAAGACATAGAACTGTTTTCCAGCTTATGGTAGAGAAATATCTTTCTGCTGAATATGCTCCTGAAAAGGTTCAGAATGTAGTGGGTATCGATGCAAGGAGAATACGAAGAATTGCAAATGAGATAGCTCACGCCGCATTTGAGAGCAACGTTGTGATAGAACAACCGTGGACAGATTGGAAAGGAGAGCACCACAAAAGAATGGTCGGCCGACCCGTAAGTTTTCACGCAATGAGAGGTATTTCTGCCCACTCTAATGGGTTCCAAACTTGCAGGATTCTTCACCTTCTGCAGATATTGCTCGGTAGTATAGATGCCCCAGGTGGGTTTAGATTTAAACCACCTTATCCTAAACCAGCGACCGCACACCCTAAACCACATTTTAATGTGACCCCTGGCGCTCCGCTAGATGGTCCTCATTTAGGTTTTATTCATGGGCCGGAAGATCTAGCATTAACGGAAGCTGGAGACCCAGTGAGAATTGATAAAGCGTTCACTTGGGAAAATCCAATGTCTGCACACGGATTGATGCATATGGTAATATCTAACGCTCACGCAGGAGATCCTTATAAAATTGATACGCTGTTCATGTATATGGCTAATATGGCGTGGAACTCCTCGATGAATACTAAATCTGTAATGGATATGCTAACTGATAGGGATGTTGACGGAAACTACGTCATACCTAACATAATCTATTCAGATAGTTATTCTTCAGAAATGGTTGCTTTTTCTGATCTAATTCTTCCAGACACAACTTACCTAGAGCGACACGATTGCATTTCACTTTTAGATCGTCCAATTTGTGAACCTAATATCGTGGCAGACTCGATCAGATGGCCAGTAGTAACTGCCGACAGAGATGTGAGAGGGTTTCAGTCAGTGCTTTTGGAGCTTGGAGTTTTGTTAAAGCTACCGGGTATGGTAGATCAAAATAATCAAGCCATTTATCAAGATTATGCTGACTATATCCAAAAGCATGAACGTCGTCCCGGAGTAGGTCCATTAGCCGGATTCCGAGGCAAGGATGGTAAGAACCACGGTAGAGGAAGTCCAAATTCAAAACAGATAGAAAACTACATAGCTAATGGAGGGTTCTGGTCAGAAGAAGTTCCAAAGGAGGCCTTATATTTTAAACCTTGGAATTCCGACTACCAAAGCTGGGCTGTTGAAAAAGGCTTTTTTGACAAGCAACAACCCTATGTTATACAAATTTATCTGGAGCCACTTAGGAAATTTCAGTTAGCCGCAGAAGGGTTTGGTGATCACCAACCACCAGATCATTTAAGAAATCAGATTAAATCTTCCATGGATCCATTGCCTACGTGGTGGTCTGTAAAATCACCTGATACCGGAATCGAAAAAAACTTTCCAATTCATGCGATTACGCAAAGACCGGCTGCAATGTATCACAGTTGGGGTTCTCAGAATGCCTGGCTGCGGCAAATCCATGGTTCGAATCCGCTATTCGTGCCCCAAAAGATATGGGAGCAGCAGGGTTTTCAAAATGGAGATTGGGCCTATCTTATATCAGAACACGGGCGAATAAAGGTTCCTGTGGTGTTAATGAAAGCACTTAATGAAAAAACTGTTTGGACATGGAATGCCATAGGCAAGAGACCAGGGGCCTGGGCGCTAGATAAAAGTGCTCCCGAGGCAAAAAAAGGGTTTATCCTTAACCATTTGATTAGTGAACTCTTGCCGGAGAAGGGAGACGGTTTGAGATGGTCTAATTCAGATCCAATAACGGGCCAAGCCGCTTGGTATGATTTATGTGTTCGAATAGAAAAAACTGAGAGAGCGCCTGAAACCAGCGAACCGCAAATCGAGGCTCAAAAGTCACCTTTGCCAACCGCAATACGAAACCTAAAATATGGGCATAATTTCTAATGACCACGCTACCAGATAAAACTGAAAAAAAGTTAGGACTTGCCATTGATTTGGATATCTGTGTTGGTTGTCACGCGTGTGTAACAAGTTGTAAAGAGTGGAACACTTCTAATTATGGCGTCCCTTTATCCGATATTGACGCATATGGATCAAACCCAACCGGAACATTTTTGAACAGAGTACATAGTTACGAGGTTGAACTTGAAACCGATGAAAGCATGGTAGTTCATTTCCCAAAATCTTGTCTACATTGTGATAATGCACCCTGCGTAACGGTTTGTCCTACAGGAGCCAGTTATAAAAGGACAGAAGATGGAATAGTGCTCGTTAACGAGGAGGCATGTATTGGTTGTGGTTTATGCGCTTGGGCTTGCCCTTATGGAGCACGAGAAATGGATATTTCTGCCGGCGTAATGAAAAAGTGCACCCTCTGTATCGATAGAATATATAATGAGAATATCCCTGTTGGAGATCGTCAACCAGCATGCGTTAGAGCTTGTCCAACCAACGCTAGGTTTTTTGGTGATTTTTCTGATCCCGAATCCGAGGTATCAAAACTGAGTGCAAGCCGAGCAGGAAAAGACCTCATGCCCGAGCAAGGGACCAAGCCTGTTAATAAGTATCTTCCTCCTAGACAAAAAAACCAACAAACTAATGATCAGACCCCAGATTTTCTTGCCTCATTGTCTCGAGGGGTTCCTTCTGATCTTAAAGGATTTTTGGGCTGGGTAGACAAAACATTAGATAAAATCAAATGAACCCCGCTTCTTCAATCATAATTTTTACTGTTCTATCGGGGTATGGATTTGGTGCACTATTTTGGTTAGGTCTGGGTTTTCATCCTGAATCAGCGATGTCACTGCAACTAATCGCAGTAGTTGCTTTTTTAATTACTATAGGGGGCCTAGTTTCATCAACTTTTCACCTCGGCAATCCGCAGCGAGCATTTCTTGCCTTTACTCAGTGGAGGAGCAGCTGGCTAAGTAGAGAAGCGATATTGGCGGTCGCGGCTCTATTGGTAAGCTTTTTGTATCTAAGTGCTCTGAGTTTTTTTAATTTAAGGATTTTATTTCTTGGCGAGTTGACAGCCCTGATATGCTTCTTAACTATATTTTCAACCTCAATGATTTACGCGCAAATGAAGACCGTACCTCGTTGGAACATGAAGAGTACACCTGTTTTGTTCTTACTCTATGGGTTGGCTGGAAGCTCAATTATAGTTATGAATTATCGGCTTTCAGCTATACTATTTGCTCTTTTAGGGTTTATACAAGTATTCTCCTGGTTGAACGGAGACGGTCGATTTGAGAAAATTAGTCATATTGGAACCGCCACGCAATTATCCGATAGTAAACACAAAGTTAGGATGCTCGAACCACCTCACACTGGCTCCAACTACCTTCTTAAGGAGATGGTACATATTGTTGCTCAAAAACATATACGCGTGTTACGTTGGCTATCTCTAATATGTGCCTCCGCGATTCCGAGCCTAGCTTTATTAATCAGTTCACTGTTAATATCTGAAATTTTTTTAGTTATGTTGACCGTAGGGGTTTTTAATATTTTTGGGACCTTTGTGGCTCGATGGCTTTTTTTTTCCGAAGCCGAACATGTGGTTGGACTCTATTATGATCAACGCTAGTATAATCCTTTAAATTATGTCTTTATAATAGATGCCACAATCTGTAGAGCCATCAGATAGCCGGCAGGACCGTGCCCTGCTAAAACATTATCTGCCCTTAAACTCGTATATGAATGATGTCTAAATTTTTCACGTTTATAAATGTCACTCAGATGGACTTCAATCACAGTTCCTTCAAAGGCGTTCAGTGCATCAAGGATCGCAATTGATGTATGGGAGTAGCCTGCCGGATTAATTATGATCGCTTTGGCATCAAATCTGGCCTCTTGAATCCAATCAATCAGTTCATGCTCCGCATTACTTTGCCGAAATAGAATTTCAAAGTTGTTACTCTTCGCAAAAATCGTACATTTCTTTTCGATATCCGAAAGTGTTTCACTACCATAGATTTCCGGTTGCCTTTTCCCCAACAAATTAAGATTAGGTCCATTTAAGATATAAACTTTCGCAGTCATCGCAGCTATTTAACCTTCTTCCTAAGAGCTGACCATTACCCTATCGTATTTTTCACAGTACTCAACCTTTAAGAGGCGCGATATTGCTTATATCACCTTAATTTAAATTAACTTGTACCATTAGACTTTAACTGTGGAGAAAAATATAATATGGGTGCGTTATGATTACTAACTCAAAATCCACGCGGCCGGACGTTTCCCGTCCACGATTAAAAGATAATTACGGGACAAATGGTGTTCCGCAAATCGGAATGATTAGCTTAGGCTGTCCAAAAGCCTTAGTTGATAGTGAAAAGCTTTTAAGCAAGCTACAGAGTAAGGGCTACCAGATCACCAATAAGATAAGCAGTGCAAATGCAGTAATTATAAACACGTGTGGATTTCTAGATAGTGCAAAAATTGAAAGCCTCAATAATATCGGCGAAGCTTTAAGAGAAAACGGCAAAGTAATAGTCACAGGTTGTCTAGGGGCAAAGCCAGAGGAAATAATTGCAAAATATCCTAGTATCGAGAGTATTTCGGGTCCGCAGCAGTTTGAAAAAGTAATTGAAGCTGTAGAGAGAATCGCACCAATAGTAGACGATAGATTTTTAAGTCTGATCCCCAACCAAGTCTGCAAGTTGACACCGCCGCATTATAGCTACCTTAAAATCTCGGAAGGATGTAATCACAAATGTGGGTTTTGTATAATTCCATCTATGCGCGGCAAGCTCTCATCACGATCAGGTGAAGAGATACTTCGAGAAGCTGAGTATCTCTGCAACTCGGGAGTTAGAGAATTGTTAATTATTTCTCAGGATACCTCTGCATATGGATTTGATTTTAAGAACAGAAATACAAAAAAAGACGGAGAGCAGATCATTAACGAATCCATAGTAGACCTTTCAAGAGCCCTTGGAAAACTAAATGCTTGGGTGCGACTACATTATGTTTATCCCTATCCCACAGTGAGGAAACTCGTTCCTCTCATGGCAGATGGCTTAATTTTACCATATCTTGATATTCCATTTCAGCATAGTCACCCCGACGTCCTTAAGAGAATGTCCAGGCCAGCAAATCAGGCTAAAACACTAAATGAAATTAATTACTGGAGAGAAATTTGTCCTGAAATCACTATTAGGTCAACTTTTATCGTTGGCTACCCTGGCGAGACTGAAGAAGAATTCAATCATTTGTTAAGCTGGTTAGAAGAAGCCCAACTAGATAGAGTAGGTTGTTTCAAATATGAAAATGTTGAGGGCGCAAGATCAAATTTTCTGCCCAATCATTGTTCTGAAGAACAGAAAAAAGAGCGCTGGGAAAAATTTATGGAAACAGCTCAAAGAATTTCCTCTGGAAAACTCAGAAAGAAAATAGGATCAATTCAAGAGGTTATCGTTGATGAAGTCGACGACAGGGGTGCAATATGTCGTACAATGGGCGACGCGCCGGAGATTGATGGAAATCTTTTTATTGATCGTAATTTTTCTAAGTTGGCGCCCGGTGACATCATTTCTGTTAAAGTGGACGAATCAAGCGAATATGATCTTTGGGGTGTCCCGTGCTGAGCGTTTTCTACAATAGCTTCTTTCGAGAACAAATCTAGGACGATGTCTGCGGTTCCAAACCCCCGTCTTTTTTTCTTGGTTTTCTTCCCGACTTAGGAACGGCTGTTATACTCGCCACACTACCATCACTGTCTTCATCGTCGGTATCTTGATCTTTAGATAGTGTTCCACCATTCATAACTTTTTCTATTTCTTTTCCAGTAAGCGTTTCATACTCCAACAAACCCTTGGCCAAGGACTCCAACTTGTCTCGATTTTCTGATAGTATCTTTTTTGCAGTCGTATAGCCTTCATCAACTATTTTTCGTACTTCTGCATCTATTGTTTCCTGCGTTTCTGGCCCAGCCTGGATTCCAGGACCTGCAGGACCTAGATATGTTTGTTGCTCGTTTACATAGTCTATGTTACCCAGCTTTTCTGACATCCCAAACTGTGTAACCATCGCCCTTGCGATCTTCGTAATTTGTTGAATATCCGAAGAAGCCCCAGAAGTTACATTTTCTGGTCCAAATATCATTTCCTCGGCTACTTTTCCTCCCATTGCCATAGCTATTTTCGATTTATACTTAGTTTTTGTCACAGATAACTGGTCTCTCTCGGGCAAGCTCAGTACTAAACCCAATGCTCTTCCTCTAGGAATAATGGTCGCCTTGTGTATCGGGTCGTGTTGAGGCACATGGAAACCTACTACGGCGTGGCCCGCCTCGTGATACGCAGTCAATTTCTTCTCGTCCTCGCTCATCACCATTGAGCGCCTCTCAGCACCCATCATCACTTTGTCTTTTGCGTTTTCGTAATCCTCCATCGTGACGAATCTTTTTCCCGCTCTCGCTGCCATCAGGGCAGCTTCATTCACCAAGTTAGCTAGGTCCGCGCCAGAAAAGCCGGGGGTTCCTCGAGCGATTATACGTAAATCCACATCAGGTGACAGGACCGTTTTCTTAGCATGGACGGCTAAGATTTTTTGCCTACCTTGAATATCGGGATTGGGCACTTGTACTTGTCTGTCAAATCTACCCGGCCTTAATAACGCTGGGTCTAGGACGTCGGGTCGATTTGTAGCAGCTATCAAGATCACTCCCTCGTTCGTATCGAAGCCATCCATTTCTACCAAAAGTTGGTTCAATGTCTGTTCCCGTTCATCGTTCCCACCACCATAACCGGCTCCACGATGCCTTCCTACCGCATCTATTTCGTCTATAAAAACTATGCATGGTGCATTTTTTTTTGCTTGTTCGAACATATCTCGCACCCGACTCGCGCCAACACCAACAAACATCTCAACAAAGTCTGAGCCAGAAATTGTAAAAAATGGTACCCCAGCTTCACCCGCTATTGCTCGCGCCAAAAGCGTTTTTCCTGTCCCAGGGGGACCAACCAAAAGCGCCCCTTTGGGAATTTTTCCCCCCAACCTACTAAATTTTTGAGGATCTCTAAGAAATTCCACGATTTCCTCTAACTCGTCTTTCGCCTCATCAATTCCTGCCACTTCATTAAAAGTTACTCTTCCCTGCTTCTCGGTTAAAAGTTTTGCTTTTGATTTTCCGAACCCCATAGCACCACCGCGACCACCGCCTTGCATCCGGTTCATTAAAAACACCCAAACACCTATTAATATAATAAACGGCAACCATAAGCTGAGGGTAGCCATAAATCCTGACTTTTCCTGCTTGATCGCTTGTACATCGACATCAGCCTTGCGCAGGGTTTCCATCATATCAGTTCCTATTGGCTGAATCACCTTGTAAGAAGTGCCATCGCTATTCCTGACATAAATGGTTTCGCCATCAAGCTTCACCGATGACACCCGTCCACTATCCACTTGATTTAAAAATTCAGAAAAAGACACCTCTCTGGATGACTCTGAGGTGATCCCTGAATTGAAAACATTAAAGAGTGCCACTAGTAGTAAGAAAAGCACTGCCCAGAACGCTATGTTTTTTGTGTTTCCCAATTTTTACTCCTGATAACAATGAACCATAGAACTTTGCTTTTAGGTACTTTATCTTCTCTTACAAAGAAATAATACTAAAAAAATTTAATTCAATATACATGTAAATAATTCTTAAAAGCTTGATCCCCTCCTATGATCTCAGCATTCATGCCAACCCCGAAGGATATTATTGGTGCACAAACTAAGTTATCATCTTTAAAAAGTCCTACGCTGCTCATCAAAGCAAATTTGGGAATTTTATAATTTCCATACTTGCCGATAGACATAAGGCCTTTTTTTGCGATCGGCCCAATATTATAACCAGATGGATTATGTAAATTTAATGTGATCTGCCATCTACCATCCCATTGAATTTCACTATTAGTATGAAGTCTAACATCTGAAAGCGCAGAAAAATCTCGTATTAGTAAAATTTTATGACGCTCCTCTCTTACCAAAACACCCATAAGCGACCTGGAGCTATTTATTTTTCTATCTAAAATGGAGGCAAGCAGCCGATCCATACTATCGTACCGAGGTTTGTAAACTTTTCCAGAGACCCACATAAGTCCCGCCGATAAAATTCGAAGTTGAATTTCCTTCGAGATTTCTAGAAATGGCTCCAAGGAAATACTTAAGCCACCCCAAACTTCCTGACGAACGCACCGCTCGGACATACGAAAAGTTTCTCGTGTTAAAAAATCTTGTGCTCTTCTCATGTGATTTGCGGTGGTCAGGAGCCTCTTTTTGCTCAATCCAAGACCCTGAAGCTCCGAGAGAATTTGTCTAACCTTAACTCGATCGAATCTGCGGTCCCGATTAGACGGATCATCTACCCATGTATATCCCTTAGTCTCAAGATATTGTTGTAATGTGTTTCTGGAAAAATTGAGAAGCGGTCTGAAAATTCTTACACCGTTAATAAATCTATCTGGCGAAATACCAGCTAAACCATCCACCCCTGATCCTCTTATCAATCGTAGAATAAAGGTTTCCACATTGTCGTCTAAAGTATGCCCCAGCAACACGCCAGACAACTTTTGTGATATTGCCCAATCTTTAATTATTTTATGCCTTGCCTCTCTAGCCACCTTCTGCAGGTTTCCTCGTGGTTTATCACTCCACTCAACGGTTCGATGCGGAATATTAAGGGCCTTTGCGCGTTCCTCAACCAATTTACACTCTGATTTACTTTCTTTCCGCAAACCATGATCAATTGAAAGTACAACCAATGATCTACTTGCCTTTTTTGCCCAAGCTGCTGTCAAGTACATGAGCGCCAGTGAGTCACTACCACCTGAAACAGCTATTCCTAATTTTCCGCATGGAGCTTTCTCCATAAATTGAGCAAAAATCTCGTTAATGTCCTGAACTGAAATGTCTATCGCTCGCATTGCATTTTATTTTCCACTTGGAAAATCAAATCTGAGTTATCTTCAAGCTTTTCTGGAAAACGAGACCTGAGTTCCTCCAGTGTCAAGCAAGATTGCTCGAACTCACCAAGATTCTGTAACGAATTAGCAAGACTGAGAAGACTTTCAAACGCAAATTCACCAGACGGATCAAATGAGAACACTTCTAGAAACTCTTTCGCAGCCTCGTCAAATTGGTTCACGGCGAAGTACGAACTCGCAAGAAAAAAGCTGGCTTTACGTCTATTAACGCTTTCTGGATAAAACTGCTTGAATAAAAGAAATTTCTCAATCGCTTGCTGATATTCACCGGCGTTATAGTTACCAAGTGCTTTTGCCAAAGCAGCTATTTCCAATGAGCCCCCAGTGTCTTCTCCTACGACTTCCTCCCCGCTAATTTCAGCCTGCACATCTTTTATCTCTAGATTTCGTTTTGATGTGTTTAATATTGTGGAGGAAGAATTCTTGGACTCCAGCTCGATTAGCCGCGCATTAAAATTACCAATACGGTTTTTTGCATCCTGCTCTAAAATTTGTAAATGATATTCGAGAGCCTCTAATCGACCGACTGCCGATCGAAGTTTAGCTTCCAACGCATCTAGGCGAAGCAAAGCAATACCTGTATCGGTTGATGGCAAACTTCTTACGTCGGGAGATAAAAGAGCTTCGCGTACATCCTCCACCTGCGAACTGAGTAAAGTAAGCTCTAAACGCAAATCTTCAACAGGACTCTGAGCCGAAGCCTTATAGTTTTGTCCACAGAGAACAAAAATAAAGGTACAAAAAAAGACAGTTAATTTCCCAACTACTTTTTTCAATTAGCTTCCCAAACCGCCAGAGACAACTGTTACCGACCTTCTATTTTTTGACCAGCATCGCTCCTCGGAACAAACTTCCAATGGACGCTCTTTACCATAAGTTACAATGCTAAGTCGTTCTTCACTAACCCCTTGACTTACAAGATAATTTCTGACCGCAGTCGCACGCCTAGCACCCAAGGCCAAATTATACTCGCGGGTTCCTTGTTCATCTGCATGGCCTTCAATTGTAATTGGACTTCCAGTATTGTCATTAAGCCAAGAGGCCTGCTCCCGTAAAACTTGAATGCTCTCTGCTCCCAAAGCACTCTGATCCACTGAGAACAAAACGGTATCACCGATATTTTGAGTAAAGTATTCTATAGAGCTCTCAGATATTTCACCAAACCCAATTTCCGATGACGCACCGCCTAAACCATTCAAGACAGTTTTACTCGAACAATTTGACAGAAATATTAGTGAAGCACAAAGTATCATCCATTTTTTTGATTTCATTAGTAGAATCCTTTCACAAATTGCTTTAAACAGTAGACTATTTTGATAAATTCTTCAAAATTTTTATTTCAAGCATAGCATCACTTCAGTAACGGTGACCATGCGGGATCTGATGCAAAAGAGGCTGTTCGAAGCTTTCTCAAATTTCGACCAGTTACATCCACTGTATATATAGAGGGTGCACCCGACGCACCCGCAGTCTCCCTGAAAAACATTATTACTCTACCATTAGGAGCCCACGTCGGTCCTTCGTCCAAGAAAGAAGTGCTAAGCAGTCGCTCTCTTGACCCATCTAACCTCATAACACCAATGTGAAATTTGCCTTTGTGAATTTTTGTAAATGCAACTAAATCTCCCCGCGGCGACCAAACAGGAGTAGCATATCTCCCATCACCAAAACTAATTCTTTTCGCTTTACCACCCTTAGCTGACATCACATAAATCTGCTGACTTCCTCCTCTATCACTCTCAAAAACAATTTGCTTCCCATCTGGTGAGAAACTAGGCGCTGTGTCTATCGCTGGGTCATCTGTCAATCTCGTTCGACGTCCCGTCGACAAATTTATCGAAAAAACGTCCGTGTTACCATTGTTCATAATCGACAACACCATTTTTCTTCCATCGGGAGAAAATCTTGGTGCAAAACTCATACCCTTGATATTATTGAAGGTACGGACACGTCTCGTTTTTAAATCCATAAGGTAGACGCTCGGTTTGCCGCTTTTGTAACTAGTGTACAAGATCTTGTTGGAATCGGGAGAGAATCTTGGAGCTAGAACTATGGATTCATCGCCCGTCAGAAAGGTTCTATTCGCTCCATCCTGATCCATTACGGCAAGTCTTTTTTTTCTGTTATTTTTTGGACCTGACTCTGATACAAAAACAATTCTTGTATCAAAGTATGCTCCCTCACCTGTTACTCTTGAATAAACCTCATCAGCAACTTTGTGAGAAATTCGCCGCCATTTATCAATCTGTCCATCGTATTTAATGCCATTACCGATCTCTTTTTGGGACACCACATCCCACAACCGAAACTTAACCTCTATTTTTCCATCACTATTTGCGGCAACTGCTCCGGTAATCAGTATGGCAGCTTTTATAGCCCGCCAGTCAGCAAATTGAATTGGCGAATTGAAATTAGCAATCCTAGAAATATGAGATCGTTCAGGAATTGCCCGAAACAAACCAGTTCCAGCAAGATCATTAGCTACCACCTCTGCCATTTCAGAGGCTAAAACCTTGCTTGTAGATCGCTCCCTGACAAAAGAAGGCACTGCTATTAAAACTGGATCAATTACTCCATCGGTCACGTTTACTGAGAGAGTGGGTAACTTCTCTTGAGATACAGAAAAACCAGCCATCAGAATAAAAACTAAAGAAAAAATGGTGTAAAAGGAAATTGATGATTTCATTTACTGCTCCTATTCATCATCTATTTATCGTTTTATTTTCTTATTAATTTTAAAGATCAGAAAGTAAATCCCTCCTGCGGATCAAATGTCAATTCGAGAACCAAACCGTTTGGAAATTTTTCTTCAACAATTGGTAGGCTTCCAGCTGAAATAATAGCGTTACTTGCTTGCCTAAACGCGATAAGGTGCCGACCCGTAGGTTTTGTGGGTGAAATTGGTATAATTTGTCCAATTATCTCTCCAGTGTTGTTCAGTTTTACAGACACTTTCACTACGTATTTTTCGAAATCTGAATTCCCAGCAATAGTACCTACTTCCCAATATTTCTCAAGCTTTTGTTTTATTGCCAAAATCATCTTACTATTTTCAAAATCCGAGAGTGTATCAGCTACGGTTAATTTCAAATCATTATCTTTGGTAGCCTCCTTTAAAAGAGCCTCAATTTGATTGGTTTGATTTTTTTTCTGAAGCAACTGGCTTACACTTGGTCTTTTAACGGGTGGGGCGGGCACCTCAGGAGAGACTCTCGGTCGACTTGGCGGTGGCAAGCTTGATTTGATTGCACCCGAGGCTACAATCTCTACATCCTTTATGCCCTCAGGGGTTATTTCTGACGAAGCTTCTTTGGGTGCTTCCGCTCTCGTTATTTCTTCAACTTGATTGGCATCCTTCGAAGCTTCGATCGCAGATTTCATAGTTTCAACTACTCGATCAGACTTAGTCTTTGAAACCGCAATTTTGTCTATTCTATCGGCCGAACGTGGCTTGGGTTTATCAATTTCTGGCGTTTTTAAAGCATTCCTTTCATTACCTTTTGAGTTATGAAAGTTGTAAAATTCCAGATTTGGTTCAGTTTTGTCAGGAGAAATAAGCTTAGTGAGATTAGTAAGGTCTAGCTCCAGCTCTGGCTCTGTATCTGAGAGATCAGAGTACAATTTGTAAGAAGTATCTTTGACTATCAATTGTTCGCTTTTAGAGATCTGCTCAATTTGCGGTTCCGGATCATCTTTTGGAACCTCAATAACCTGGTCGGAAGTAACTAGCGGCTCTGGTGTCGTAGGCTTTTGATCAAAAAAAACTTGAGGCTCTTCGGAAATTAGAGCATTGAATTTTGAAGACGAGATGATATCAACACCTATTGGAGTAAAGTCGATCTCCAACTCTCGCTGACTTGGGTGATAGCTGCTTAATAAAAGGAATAAGAGTGACGCGTGGGCTGCAATTGAGATTAGAAGGGATATTCTCATTTGTTCCATTCTTAATATGTTTGCATGCAAGGTATTTCTATTCCTACTCGGTATCTGTGACTAAAGAGATATTTGGAAACCCAGATCCGCTTAAAGCTCCCATAACCTTCATAACAGTATTATAGTCGTTTGCACCATCCGCCCTTAAAAAAATCCTATCATCATCTCTCTCATCTGAGATCGCGCTTAACTTGGGGATAAGTTTGTCAAACCCTATTTCAGTATCCTGCAAAATCAACTTGCCTTCAGCAGTAATTGATAGCGTCAAAGGTTGCTCATTTTCGGAAGGTAAAGCCTTGGCTTGTGTATTCGGTAGGTTTATCTCGACTCCAACTGTCAATAGCGGTGCCGCTACCATGAATATTATTAGCAAGACTAACATAACGTCTACGAATGGTGTTACATTAATCTCAGACATAGGTCGATGCCCGCCCCCAACACGACGGGTTCTCCGAGAGGTTTTCTGCACAGTGCCTGCACCCATAAAAAATATTTACCCCTCTAACCTGTCGAGCTCCCGAGATAGTATCATTGAGAACTCATCCGCAAAGCCCTCTTGCTCTGCTATAATTTTATCGGCGTCCCCAGACAACTTGTTATAAAAAATAACAGCTGGTATAGCAGCAAGCAAACCCAAAGCAGTAGCAAGAAGGGCTTCAGCAATCCCAGGTGCAACCACAGCTAAATTGGTGCTCTGCTGTAAAGCTATTTGCTCGAACGCGTGTTTTATTCCCCAAACTGTCCCAAAAAGTCCTACAAAAGGAGCAATGGAGCCAACTGTAGCCAATACATAAAGGCCAGAAGTCAAATTGTCACTTGCTCGAGACAGCGCTACATTCATTGCTCTGTCTATTCGGGCTTGAGCACCCGCAATCAACGCGCCGTCTTGTCTGTGAGATTGTCTCCATTCAGCCATGCCAGCGACAAATATTCTTTCACTATCACCTGTTGGATTAGACTCCAGCTTCGCAAAAAGCTCGTCAAGAGGCTCACCCGACCAGAATGCATCTTGAAAAATCCTATTTTTTGACCTTGCCCGCCCAAAGTCAATAAACTTTTGGATAATTATACTCCAGGACCAGACTGATGAAAAAGCAAGAGTCAACATCACGATTTTTACCGTAATTGTCGCCCTAAAAAATAGCGCCAACAACGAAAAATCTATGGATTGCGCTGCTGCAAGAGTTTCCGTTTCCATCTAATCCTCAGGGCAGGCCAATATTTTTTTTTTGAAAACCATTTTTTTCATTCCTAAGTGTTATAGTATTAGTTTTTTTCCTCACTAAAATTATTTAACGTTTTGTTGAGAAGTTATTTTTTTCTTCAACAACTCCGGCACCCTAGCTGGAGAGCCATTCTTAATGAAAGCCAGCTTAACCTCCGCGTCGAATAATAGATAGGATTTTGTTTGAACACTTTGTCGCAAATCTATCACCGCTCCACTTATATTTTTTAAGTCAGTTTTTACTAATAACAGCTCACTGAATTTTGCTGGCTTAAAAAAATTTGCCTCCACTCTTCTAACCACAAAGAAAAACCCTTTTTTTAACAGTGCCAATTGATTAACACCTGCCTCCTTGAGGAAATCACTTCTCGCTCGTTCAATAAATTTAAAATAGTTTGCATAATAAACTATTCCAGCTAAATCAGTGTCTTCGTGGTAAACCCTAATTTTGCGAACATGAGTGGTCATTGATCCTCAACATCGTAAAACAAATCATTTCTTTTTTGGCCCTCTGGGACCTGAATACCAAGATGCTTCCAAGCAGTAGGGCCGAGGAGCCGACCTCGAGAAGACCGTTGCAGCAAACCTGCTTGAAGAAGGAATGGCTCAACAACCTCTTCAATTGCATCTCGGGGTTCGGAAAGAGCAGCCGAAATAGTGTCTATACCTACTGGACCCCCACCATAATTGCTCGCGATTAACTTCAAATACTTACGGTCTGAACTGTCTAATCCCATTGCATCAACGCCTAATCGATTTAGAGCTTTGTCTGCAAGGCTTTGAGTGATTAAACCGTTACCTTCAACAAGGGCAAAATCGACCACCCTACGCAGAAGACGACCGGCTATTCTGGGTGTGCCTCGAGAACGACGCGCAATTTCTATCGCACCATCAGCGTCGATTTTAATTTTTAGCAGATGGGCTGATCTAGTAACAATCTTGATGAGCTCTTCAACTTTATAGAAATCCAATTTAATTGGAATACCGAACCTATCACGAAGCGGTGTGGTTAATAGACCAAGGCGGGTAGTTGCCCCAATCAAAGTAAAATTATTTAGATCAATCCTAACCGATCGTGCGGAGGGACCTTCACCGACGACCAAATCAAGTGCAAAGTCTTCCATCGCAGGGTACAAAATTTCCTCGACAACTGGATTTAAACGATGAATTTCATCAATAAACAAAACATCACGTGTATCCAAGTTAGTTAATATGGCCGCCAAATCTCCAGCTTTTGCTAAAACTGGTCCCGATGTTAACCTGAAGTTAACGCCAAGTTCCCTCGCAATTATCTGTGCTAAAGTAGTTTTCCCTAATCCCGGTGGTCCATGAAATAAAACGTGGTCCATGGACTTTCCACGTTTACACGCTGCCTCTATAAAAACTGAAAGATTATCCCTCGCCTCTGACTGACCGACAAAGTCCTCTAGTTTTTGAGGCCTTAAGGCCGGGTCCGTATCTTCTTGAATTTCCTCAGCTTTTAAGCTTACTTCTGAATCACTCATGAAAAGTCCCTTGGAGCTAATTGATGAAGCGCTAATTTAACTAGTTGCGAAAAATTTTCAATATTTTCAACACTTGTTATAACTTTTGCAATTGCTTGAGCTGACTCAGTGGCAGAGTAACCTAAATGTTTTAAAGCCGATAAAGCCTCCGCTTGCAGTTCGATACCCACACTACTATTTTCTAAAAGCTGGTCGACTATACCATCGTTTTTATGATTTTCGACAGCCGCAACATTTGAAACAACTCTCTCCATCTGCATTTCGCTACTGTCTTCGGCCAAAGGTTTTTTTCTTGTTCCCAAACTTTCAGAAATAGTCTCTGGTGCTTTATCTTTAAGCTCTGAGACTATTCTCTGCGCTATTTTTGTTCCTACTCCGGGGGTTGCTTTGATAGCTGTTACATCATCGGATAGGATAGCATTAAATAGAATGTTAACGCCAACAGTTCCCAAAATCTTCAACGCTGCCTTAGAACCTACCCCCTGCACCGATATCAGCAACCTATACCAACTTCTCTCCGATCGAGCCAAAAAACCAACAATTTGTAAAAGATCTTCACGTACTACCATTTCTGTAAATACAGAAACTCTTTCCCCGAGAGCTGGCAAACTGCTTATTGCTCGATCAGACAAAAATACTTCGTATCCTACTCCATTCACATCGATAACGACGTGATCACTTCCCAAATACTCAAGTAGTCCTGTAATTTTACCAATCATTCTTTCTATCTGCCTTTATCAAGGCCTCCCTAACTCTGTTTTCAAAGTTACCTTTAAAAACATGACAAAGTGCAACGCCTAGAGCATCGGCAGAGTCCGAACCTTCAATAACAACCCCTGATAATTGCATCTTTACCATCTCTTCGACTTGCAGCTTCTCAGCATGCCCAGAACCCACTATGGCTTTCTTTACAACATTTGGCGCATATTCATATACTTCAATTCCAAGTCGTGCGGGGGCAAGCAAAGCCATTCCTCGTGCTTGCCCAAGCTTAAGTGCACCGGCTGCGTCCCGATTCACAAAAGTATTCTCCACTGCAGCAGTATCAGGTCTGTATTTCGTCAATATAGCTTCCAATTGTGAAAATATATCCGCCAACCGGAGTGCCAACGGCTCTGAACTATCTGATTTGCAAACGCCGTTCGCTACGTGCTTAGGGCAACCCTTTTTATAATCCACAACCCCCCAACCAGTGCGCTGAAGACCTGGATCAATTCCTATTATTCTCATGTTTTAACTGCTCTAACCTTTGTATTTATTCGCAGTGCTTTCGCCTCACCCAATTTTATAAAGAAAACTTTTTAATTATGATACAAAAAAAACCAATTCTTGATTTGTCTAGAGAATTTAAGCTCGATACAAAATATTTAGTAGGCTAAATTATTTTAGTATTTCCGCATAATCAAAGTAGTCCAAGCTCCCAAACTTAATCTTTTTTGTCTACTAAACCCAACCATTTTGAAATAATTTTGAACCATATTAGACTGCGAGTTTAAAATTCCTGATAAAATGACAATCCCGTGTCGTTTTAGGAATTTGTGTATCTGTTTTGATAAGGAACAAAGTGGTCTTGCCAGAATATTTGCAAAAACGAGGTCAAAAGGCGCCATACGATAAAAAGTGTGGTTTCTAAACCCATCAGATTTCACAATGAGGATTCTTGCTGACAGGCCATTTTTAAGAATATTGATTCTTGCTGTTTTTAAAGCAATGGTATCTACGTCCGACGCCACAACTTTAGAACATCCTACTTTTGCGGCAGCCATAGCTAAAACACCTGTGCCACAACCAATATCTACAACATTATCGATCGACGTACCAAGCCGCCTGACATAATTAAAGGCATTTAGGCAACCAACGGTAGACGCGTGGTGTCCAGTGCCAAAAGCCATGGCTGCCTCTATTAGCAGGCCAGTCTTATTAATAGAGACGGCACTCTTATCGTGAGATCCAACAATAGTAAACCGTCCTACTTTGACAGGCTTCAGTCCTCTTTGGACCTCAGAAACCCAGTCCTTATCGGGAACATTTGAGATAACAAATTCAATGTTGAATATGGTTTCAAGTATAGAGATTTGAATTGGATTTGGTTTTTCTTGGAAGTAAACGCCAATTTCCCAATCTTTTGATCCGTCTTCTAATTGAACTGAACCAACGCCAACAGGCTTAGGTTCCATTTGTGAAACTAAGTCCAAAAGGTTCTTCGCGAGAGCATTTCCGCTCACTTTTGTAAAAGCCGTATAAGTCGTCATGTGTATTTTATTTTTTTGAAATCAGACATACAAAAAAACAAACCATTGCCTATTGGCAATTAAAAGCAGACCCCGGTTCCTCCAAGTCCACAATAGCCATTCGGATTCTTTGCTAAATATTGCTGATGATATTCTTCTCCATAAAAAAACGTCTTGGCCGGCAGAATCTCAGTGGTAATCCTACCGTGCCCTGCCGAAGACAATTTTGACTGATAAAGTTTCTTAGTTTCCATAGCCAAATCAAAATCTTCTCTGCTATCCGTATAAATTCCACTCCTATACTGCGTACCTATATCATTCCCCTGTCGCATTCCTTGCGTCGGATCATGGCCTTCCCAAAAAACCTTCAGTATTATTCTTAAACTTAAAACGGTAGGGTCATAGTGGAGAAGTACAACCTCATTATGCCCAGTATTATAATTACAAACATCCTTATAAGTTGGAAATTCTAACGATCCACCTGAATATCCAACTGCACTCATGTAAACCCCATCAAGAACCCAAAATTTTCTTTCGACTCCCCAAAAACACCCCATGCCTAAAATCACTTTTTTCAACTTGTTTGGGAAAGGTCCCCTTAAAGGTCGCTCGAAAATATAATGACGAAAAGTCGAGTCGATTAAGTGACCTCTGAAGGCATTACTCTCATTTTTTTGCGCAGTGCTCCTCTGAAGCGAAAACATATTTACCTCTAATTATTCCCACCTAAACCTAGTTTATGCAGGATTCTTTTTCATTCTTCAAGTATCAAACCTCGCACTCACCTATGCTACTGAAATCATAATGGTAACATTAAAATAAAACCCGAATGGTGAAGCTGAAACTCTTTATGTAAAAACATAGGTGATTTCTACAAGATAGGATCCAAAAGATGTTTTGTCTCTGTCATACTGGCTAAATAACCTAGCTTTTAAAAAAAGCATTTTCTGAAGTGAACGGTAAGTTTCAGCGTCCTGCCTTAAAAGATAAAATAGCTTAAATTTAGATAGTCAGTGCTGTGAATACAGTAGTATGCCCTAAGATATATATCGTTAACCCTAAGTGTTCAATTTTTTGCATAAAACTCGACCACCAAATTTGGTTCCATTATCACTGGATAAGGTACATCGCCGACACTAGGGGTCCTGATGAATTGAGCTGTCATCTTCGAGTGGTCAACACTTACATACTCGGGCACATCACGTTCAGCCAAAGCAATTGCTTCTATTACCAATGCATTCTGCTTAGATTTCTCTCTCACTTCCACCACATCACCCTCGTTCACTCTGTAGGACGCGATATTAACCTTTTTCCCATTAACGAGAATGTGTCCGTGATTAATGAATTGTCTAGCTGAAAAAATAGTTGGTACGAACTTGGCCCTGTAAATTACTGCGTCTAATCTTCTTTCCAGCAGACCAATTAATTTCTCTCCTGTATCTCCTCTTAGCCTCTCTGCTTCGGCAAAAATTCTTCTAAATTGCTTTTCTGTAATATCACCATAATAACCTTTAAGCTTTTGTTTTGCCCTAAGCTGCGTACCAAAATCAGATAATTTAGCCCGTCGCCTCTGCCCATGCTGTCCTGGGCCGTACTCACGCCTATTTACTGGCGACTTTGGTCTCCCCCAAATATTCTCACCCATGCGTCGATCTATTTTATGCTTGGCAGCTGTGCGTTTTGTCACTGCTGGATCCTTTCATTTTGAAAGGTGCTTTCCTCTGCTCAAAAATCACGGCCGAGCCGACAGGCATCTTCTTGCGAAGGCCACAAACACCAAATAAGTTGAGGTTCTTCCTTACTACCGCAACACAACAAAAGTCAATGGTAAAGAACCAAAAAAATTGTCTTAACTATTGAGAGGCTTCCTAAAATAGTTACGGGATTGCAAACCGAGAATAAAGCATTAAGTCTAGGGCACCAGAGATTAGTTGTTAGAGGTCCCGAAGCAATGAGTGCGGAATATGTCAATCTAGTGAAATTGTGCGTTGGCGCTACAACTGTCTCGGAGCTTTATTATAGCCAACAACGTAGACTTGAAACCACTGGTTTCGTTTCTCACGTAACAAGGATGTGGCCAAAGAGAGAAAAAGAACTTGTGTCTGGTGGGTCAATATACTGGGTCTTCAGAGGTTTGATCCTTGCGCGGCAAGAAATAGTCCAGATGAAAGAGATTTTGGGTCAAGACAAAATACGCAGGTGCTCACTCATCTTAAATCAAGAAATATTCAGGACTGAACCTAGACCCAAAAAGCCTTTCCAAGGCTGGAGATACCTAACTCCCGAACATGCACCAAAAGATATTTGCAAATTTCAAAGTGAAGAAACAGAGATTCCCTATCATATGCAACTCGAACTATCGAAATTGGGCGTTTTGTAAGGAAGTTTTATAAAGTCATAAAAGAATATTTTTATAAGGTTCACAAATGGTATTCACAAAAGTCAAGGAAGCCCTAGTTTAATAAGATTAGAAGCAATTATCCAATACAAACAAACTACATGAAAGTTAACGATCTAACTTTTCTTCTCTACTCGATTAAGCATTTTTTGGACTTCTTCAATTAATTCATTGCGTTTAATTTCAATTTGAGATGGTCGGCTTTTCCATTCCTCATTAGATTTAATACTCCTTGAAAGCTTGGCTCCCAAATGCAAATCCTTCAGTTGCACCACACCTTTTTCAAGTTCATCCGAACCTACTATGATTGCGATTGGACTTTTTCTTTGGTCAGCGTACTTTAATTGCTTTCCTAGTTCCTTTGCATTCCCAAGGAACATTTCTGACCTGATTTGATTTTTCCGGAGTTCTTGAACAATTTGCTGATAATACGTTATTAGTGACTTGTCCATAACTGTAACAACAACGGGTCCATCAGAATACGTTGGTTCTTCATTAAATTCTTGAACCGCAGCTAGAAGTCGATCAACTCCCAAAGAGACACCAGTTGCAGGGATCAATTGACCTATAAAACGCTTCACTAGGTTATCATAGCGACCTCCACCTGCCACCGAACCAAATTGACTTTTATAAACAGAGGCCTTTGATTTGTGATAACTTAAATCTGCTTCAAACACTGTACCTGTATAGTACCCTAAACCCCTCACTATACCCGGATCAACAGATATACACGACTCATTGACTCCACCAGCAATACAGAGTTCATAAATTCTCTCAAGTTCAGTCAGTCCCTCCATACCAACCTCAGAGCTACCAACACTTTCTCGAAGTTTGGCACAGGTTTTCGCGGTCGTGCTCTGTAGAGACGTTAAAAATTCTGTAATAACAGATACTTGCATTGGTGTTAGATTAGCACCAGCGGAAAAATCGCCGCTTTCGTCTTCTCTTCCTCGACCAAGCAATTCAGTTACACCAGAAATTCCCAGTCGATCTAGCTTGTCAATAGTGCGTAAAACAATTCCTCTCTTCTCTAATATTTCTGCACCATTTTCTTCTCCCAGAAGCCCTATTTTCTCTAAAATACCATTTAAAATCTTTCGGTTGTTCAACTTAATTTGATAATTGCCGGAACCTACACCGATGTTATCAAGAATATCGGAAAGCATGATGCAAATTTCTGCGTCTGCTGCTGGACTGACTGCACCAACCGTATCAGCGTCACATTGATAAAATTGCTTGTAACGACCTGGACCAGGTTTTTCATTTCGCCAAACAGGACCCATAGCGAACCGTCGGTATGGATTTGCCAACCTATGACGATTCTGAGCATAAAATCTGGCTAAAGGTGCGGTTAAATCGTAACGTAATGCAAGCCATTTCTCGCCCTCGTCTAACCATGAAAATACTCCTGCATTAGGTCTATCTACGTCAGGCAAAAAACTCCCAAGTGCTTCAACGGTTTCAACAGCTGGCGTTTCTAAAGCCTCAAAGCCGTAAGCAAAATAAATTTCAGTTATCTTTCGTAGCATTTCTGTACGCTCATTTACTTCGCGTTCACTGTAATCTTTGAAACCTTTTGGATTAATAGCCTTTGGTCTGTTTGGTTTTTTTTGTTTGGCTTTCATACCTTATTATAAGTCTCCTCTCATAAAGTTTGCTATGGTTCTAATACTTTTTAACACATTTATTTGACCCACCACAACTACCCACCAAATAACAGAAATGCTTTAATTTTTCTATGCGTAACCATGATAGGCTAAAACCTGCTAGAGCTAAACTCCTATTACCATTCTTTCCAAAATCAAACTCCCTCCAACGTATACTTACTCTCCGTTAAAGAGGCCAGTAAGAATCATCTCGCCTTACTCCAAATTTGTTATACTGCTGCGTTAGCAGCTTTTCAAAAGATAACCTGTAATAGATAGAGCTCTAAACATTCTTAGATCATAACGCTGATTTTCTCTCACACACGCTCCACTTTCATAATACCTGAAATGTGCTTGATCGCTGCTAAAGCCTCTGGATTAAGTGGATATTCGTCAGACAAATTCACTTCTACCTCGCTTGGCGCGTCTCGATTTATAACAACTAAACTTATCGGCACTCTTTCCGTTGTATCAAGCGTATTTAAAATGGTTAACTGCTCTTTTAATGGTTTGAGAGCCTCTTTTTTTTCGACATAAATTCTAACTCTGCGAAAAGTTGAACTTACTGACATTCGACTTAGCGGTTGGCAGCTCTTCAAAAGTAATTTTGCTTGCTCGCCATCAAAACTGACCTCGCATACCAGAATTAGTGGATTCCCAACTGAAAACGCATCGCGATTTTTTTCTAAAGTTTCAGAAAATACGGTGCATTCAAACAATCCACTCGGATCAGAAAATTGAACAAATGCATATCTGTTTCCTCGAGAAGATTGCCTTTCTTGTTTTCCCGTAACCACACCCACTATTCGCACTACAGGTTCGGACTTAACTCTTTCTCTCTCAAGCTGAGAAAATATAGAAATTCCATTTTCCTCAAAATATTCTCTATACTCGTCAACCGGATGTCCCGATAGATAGAATCCTATGGCTTGATATTCTTCCCCTAGTCGCTCAGCAGTAGGCCAGTCATCTAAAATTTCCAGTTTTGGATTTGGTATCGCTTCAGTCAACGAACTAAACAAATTAGATTGACCAGATTGCCTATCACTTAATACTGCTGCAGAATACGCGATCAGTTTATCAATAGACATGAATAACATTTTCCTATTATCGCTAAGCGCATCAAAAGCACCCGCTTTAATAAGCGTCTCCAACTGTCGTCTTCCGATTCTTTTTAAATCAACCCTGCGAGCGAAATCAAAAATATCTTTAAATAAACCACCCTCGCTTCTAACATCAACAATATACTGCATGGCAGTGCTACCAACATTTTTTACTGCCGCCAAACCGTATATAATTTTAAGATCCAAAACAGAGAAGTACGGCACTGAAAGATTAATACAGGGAGCTTTCAATTCTAGATTTAAACTCTCTATTTCTTGCTTGTAGACATTTAACTTTTCTGTGAAATGAATATCGCAATTCATTACAGCAGCCATGAATTCCACAGGGTAATTAGCTTTTAACCATGCCGTTTGGTAACTTAAGACCGCATAAGCAGCAGCATGAGACTTGTTAAACCCATAGTTGGCAAACTTTTCTAGCAAGTCCCAAACCTTAGATGCAGTTCTTTTATCTACGTCTCTTTCGGCAGCCCCAGAGAGGAACTTTGGTTTTTCAGCATCCATTGCTTCCTTAATCTTCTTACCCATTGCTTTTCTCAGTAAATCAGCTCCACCCAGCGTGTAACCAGCCATTTTACGGGCTATCTCCATTACTTGTTCTTGGTAAACTATGATGCCTTGCGTTTCGTCAAGAATGCTGTCAATCAGGGGATGAATATATTCTCTCTCTTCTTTACCATTCTTGACCGCGCAAAATTTTGGTATGTTTTCTATTGGACCGGGTCGATAAAGAGCAACAAGAGCGATTATATCCTCAATACACGTTGGACGAAGTTGCGCTAAAGCCTCTCTCATCCCATTACTCTCAACCTGGAAAACTGCTACTGTTTTTGCGCTGCTGTATAAATCAAAAGTTGACTTATCCTCAAAAGAAATGGAATTTAAATCGATATCGATATTCCGAGCCCGAACTAAATCTACAGCATTTTTGACAATTGTTAAAGTTTTTAAGCCCAAAAAATCAAATTTTACCAAACCAGACTGTTCTACCCATTTCATATTAAATTGCGTCGCAGGCATTTCTGATCTGGGATCTCTGTAAAGCGGTACTAAGTCTGTAAGAGGTCGATCCGCAATAACTACTCCGGCCGCATGGGTTGCCGCATTTCTAAGCAGCCCTTCAATCTTTTGGGCATAATCCAAAAGCCTGCCTACAATCTCATTTTTATTTTTTTCTTCCGCAAGTCTTGGTTCTTCCATAAGCGCTTCACCTATTGAAAGAGGTCGCGTTCCATCAAGCGGTACCATTTTAGACAATTTATCAACATAGCTATAAGGGACCTGAAGGACACGCCCTATATCTCTGATTGCTGCCTTGGACAAAAGTGCGCCGAATGTAATAATTTGCGCAACCCTATCGTGGCCATACTTATTTTGAACATAGTTTATGACTTCTTCACGTCGATCCATACAGAAATCAATGTCAAAATCAGGCATCGAGACTCTCTCGGGATTTAGGAATCTTTCAAAAAGTAACGAATAACGGATTGGGTCAAGGTCTGTAATTGTTAGTGAAAACGCAACCAAGCTTCCGGCACCTGAGCCCCTGCCTGGACCCACAGGAATTCCTTTTGACTTTGCCCATTTTATGAAGTCAGCAACTATTAGAAAATACCCAGGGTATCCCATCCTGTCTATCACACCCAACTCAAAGTCTAAGCGCTCAAAATATTTCTCTGTGGTAGTAGAGTGCTGAATTTCGGCTAAGCGCTTATGCAAACCTTCATAAGATTGACGTTTCAGTTCTTCAATTTCATTATCGGCAAACTTTGGTAAAATAGGCTCTCTGAGCTCCGACATCACTGAGCATCTTTGTGCTATTTCAACACTATTACTAATTGCCTCGGGTAGATCAGAAAATAACTGAATCATTTGATCCTGACTTTTAAAGTAATGCTCACTAGTAAGTTTTCGGCGCGGAGCCTTCTGATCAATATAAGCACCCTCTGAAATACAAAGCATCGCATCATGAGCTTCGTACATCTGCGTATCAGCAAAGTGAACATCGTTCGTTGCTACAATAGGAACATGTTTCTCATAAGCCAATTCAAGAAATCTAGGCTCTGTTATTATTTCGTCCGGTGTCCCGCCTTTAGATCCGGATGGGTGTCTTTGAATCTCAAGATAAAAGCGATCGCCAAAAGTGTCTATAAACCAATCGACCAGTTCTTCATCTTTACCCTTTCGCTTATGCAACACTGTTTGTCCAACCGGACCTTCGACTCCACCACTAAGGCAAATCAACCCTTCCCGATGATTTTCAATGTCTCGAAAAGTTAAATGAGGTTCATCCCTGCCACAATCCAAGAAGTTTTTACTCGAAAGCTTAATTAAATTGTCATAACCCATCTTATCCTTAGCCAGTAGCACAATGGACCCCAATCGACTTTTGTTTGAGTCCTCCAAACCATTAACCAGACTGAGTTGACAACCTATAATGGGTTGAATGCCTGTTTCAGATAACAGCTGTGAGATTTCGAGCGCACCAAACATATTCCCGGTATCAGTCACCGCTACTGCCGGCATTTGATTCTCAGCGCACAGGGTTTTTAATAACTTGGGTGTTATCGCACCTTCCAGCAAAGAGTAAGAGCTATGCACCCTAAGATGTACGAATTGCTGACGGTTTTTTCGCATCAAAGTCATAAACAAGTTTGTATCGGAATTTGTGGAGATTCGAAAGTTTAAAAAAATGCCTGATAATATTAAAGACATGAATTATGTATCATGATTAGAAGAAAGTTTTCATCTGACAAAGAAGCGAAGAAATATATTGTACCGCCAAATAAGATTGTAGAGTGGTTAAACAAGAAGGGATACCTATCTGTTCGTGGAAAGAAATTCAAAGGTAATCATGTTCATTCAATTGTGAAGAAAAAAAGACTGAAAGATGATAAGTTAGAACGAGTGTATCCAGAGGTTCGGTCTGATTTCAGTTTGGAGGTAATTGATAAGACTTTGGTTAATATTTAAAGGAATACATACAACTTAATTAGCACATACTTTCTTCTAATTCTATATATCTGTAATCAGATAAAGTGTAATCATATATCTCTATTTCACAACCACTACTCTCGCATTGAACATTTTCTATTTCAACATTGTGATAATCACCTGTCGAATAGTCATACATATCAAGGTCATCACCACTGGATAAACAATAACTATCAAATTCTACATAATTAGATGTTTTATAATAGTCATAACCTTCAATAGCGTATAATTTGCTTGAGGTTATAAAGATA
>JAYZEV010000003.1:0-322568 GCA_036337105.1 Pseudomonadota bacterium | reverse complement strand
ATCAGGCTTTCGCCCATTGTCCAAGATTCCCTACTGCTGCCTTCCGTAGAAGTCTGGGCCGTGTCTCAGTCCCAGTGTTGCTGATCATCCTCTCAAACCAGCTATAGATCGTAGGCTTGGTAGGCCATTACCCCACCAACTACCTAATCTAACGCGGGCCGATCCTTTAGCGATAAATCTTTCCCCCGAAGGGCGTATACGGTATTAATCATCGTTTCCAATGGCTATTCCGTACTAAAGGGCACGTTCCCACGCGTTACTAACCCGTCCGCCGCTGTCCCGAAAGACCGCTCGACTTGCATGTGTTAGGCCTGCCGCCAGCGTTCGTTCTGAGCCAGGATCAAACTCTCAAGTTTAAAGTGCATAAGAGTAGCACTTTCTTGACAGACGTCCTTGCACATATCAAGTTTCAGTCAATAATGACATAAACTTGTTATCAATGTCTGAATGTTTTTTTTCAAAAGAAAAAAGGCACCCAAACAGTGAAGCTGACAAACTAAATCATCGATATTTACATATCTATTAGCCGATATGTTTCAGGCAATCCGTCGACGTTTGACCAAATCACCCTCATATCTCTTCATAATATTCCAATTTCAAAGAGCTATGCCCACTGCCCCTATCAGATGTTCAGCTGAACCTCCGACAAATACAGCACACATGTAGACACCCTAACCACAATTCTTATGGTTAGAAATTAGGGTTTAAGTATTATTTAGGAGTCTTGCAAGCTCTTTTTTAAAAAAAAGGACAATCGAGGGGGTATTTTTCCATTTTTTTTTGCAATCTTCAGGTTTTCAAAACTTTATTATCTAAAATAAATAGTAGGAAAGACTATTTCTAAGCCTTTAAAGTACAACAGAGTTAATGATTCCAGAAGAATGATGGCTTTGTGAAAATTCCAAACCGTCAGTAGTTAATTAGAATAAAAAACAATAGAAACAGTAGCAATGCTATTGGAAAAAAAACAAAAGGTAGCTTAAACAAAATGAATATCAGAAGTCTGAATAATAATCTTGCTCCGAACAACATGAACTTAATGCATTTTAGACTGATCTGGCGTCGAGGAGAGCGTCATTTTATTATTACTTTCTTTTACCCATAAAAAATGTCCATCCGTTATCTCACCGGATAGAATCCCATCCGCAATATTGTCTTGCACATGTTTTTGCAATAAACGCTTCAGAGGTCGGGCTCCATACTCAGAACTGTAGCCGTTTTCAATAAACCACTTTCGGGCGGCAGGAGTTAATTCAATTGAGATATTTTTTTCGTCTAGCCTCTCATTGATCCTAGCAATCTGAACATCAATTATTTTCGACATGTGTTCTTTACCCAATTGATCAAAAACAATTATATCGTCAAGCCGGTTCAAAAATTCGGGCCTGAAAACTTCCTTTATTTTGCTAAGAGCCTTATTTTTTGGACAGGTCAAATCAGAGCGGTTGTCCTTGCCACCAGCGAAAAACTCAGAGCCCAAGTTCGAAGTAAGGATAATTATAGTATTTTTGAAATCTACTAGATTGCCTCGGCTATCTGTCAATCGACCATCATCCAGAACTTGCAATAAAATATTAAAAACTTCCGTATTCGCTTTCTCGATTTCATCAAACAGGATCACCTGATAAGGTCTACGCCTCACAGGCTCCGTCAAGGAGCCACCTTCATCATATCCAACATATCCCGGCGGCGCCCCAAGAAGTTTTGAAACAGAATGTTTCTCCATATATTCAGACATGTCAATCCGGGTCATCGAGGAAGAGTCATCAAACAAATATGTAGCCAAAGTTTTTACCAGCTCAGTCTTACCTACCCCAGTAGGACCAAGGAAGAGAAAACTTCCCAACGGTCGATTCAGATCATTCAATCCAGCTTTAGCTCTTCTGACGGCCTTCGAAATTGATGATATCGCATCTTTCTGGCCCGCAATCGTTTTAGCAAGTACATTCTCCATATTGATCAAACGAGTTTTTTCACCCTGCATTAACTTTTCTAAACTAATTCCAGTCCATCGCTCAACCACACCGGCAATTTGCTCTGGTAATACCGCCTCCCTCAACATATTCTCAGTTTTAGACTCCTTCTGTTTAAGATTTTCCTCATAAGCCGGAATTACACCATACGCCAATTCCCCCGCTTTGACTAAATCCCCTGATCTTTTAGCTTGCTCCAACTCTAACCGAGCTTCTTCTAAATTCGCCTTCAGTTGCTGGATCTCTACTAATTTACTTTTTTCATCAGACCATATCTGGTTCATCTTTTTTGATTTCTTTTTTAATCCTTCAATTTTTTTTATTATTTTTGCTAGTCTTTCCTTCGATGATTTATCAAATTCTCCTCTTAACGCAGCAACCTCAATTTCCTTTTGCATTATGTCCCGATCAATAGCGTCTAATTCCTCTGGTTTGCTATCTACCTCCATTCGAAGCCTGCTTGCTGCTTCATCAACCAAATCAATGGCTTTGTCTGGCAGAAAGCGATCAGAAATGTATCTGTCGGATAACGTCGCAGCAGATAACAAAGCCGCATCAGAAATCCGAACTCCATGGTGCAGTTCATACTTCTCCTTAACACCCCTTAAAATGGACACCGTTTCCGCTACGGATGGTGGGCTCACCATTATGGGTTGAAATCTTCTGGCTAGAGCAGCATCTTTCTCAACATATCGCCTGTATTCGTCCAAAGTTGTTGCAGAAATGCAATGTAAATCTCCTCGAGCAAGGGACGGCTTGAGCAGATTCGAGGCGTCCATCGCGCCGTCCGCTTTTCCTGCTCCGACTAGCGTATGCATCTCATCAATAAAAAGAATAATTTCTCCATTGGCGGCTTCGATTTCAGCTAACAAGGCCTTTAATCTTTCTTCAAATTCACCTCGATATTTTGCACCAGCAACTAAGAGACCCAAATCCAAAGCTAAGAGTTTTTTATTGCCAAGCGACTCTGGGACGTCTCCTCGAGCAATGCGCAAGGCAATCCCTTCGGCTATTGCCGTCTTTCCAACACCGGGCTGTCCGATTAACACCGGATTATTTTTAGTCCTTCTGCTAAGCACTTGCATGGTTCGCCGAATCTCCTCATCTCGACCAATGATGGGGTCGATTCTTCCGGCCTCTGCTCTAGCAGTTAAGTCTTGAGTATATCGTTCAACAGCATTAAAGCTATCCTCCGCATTCGGACTGTCAGCTACCTTGTTTTTACGCAAGTTTTTTTGCGCCTTAATGACCTTGCCTCTATCTAAACCCATCTCATTAATTAATTTGGAAACATTGTTCTCCAACGAAATCAACGCTATAAATAAGCAATCGACAGTCACAAATTTATCGTTATTTTCCTTGGATAAGTTGCGCGCTTCAGCTAAAATTCTTTCTACAGAGGAGTCGACATAGAGCCCAGAGGATCCCGAAACTGTAGGAATTTTTTCGAGAGCTTCGACTAACGCTGTTTTGACCATCTTTACATCGAGACCCGCCTCCCTTATCAATTTTTCGGTAACGCCACTTTTATTTCTTACAAGGCTGGATAGTAGATGTTCTGGCATTAGCCGTTGATGACCTTTACCTATTGCTATTTTTTGTGCTTCGCGCAAACATAATTGCGACTGATCTGAAAAATTATCTAAGTCCATAAAAAACCTTATTTCACTGTCTAAATTGCGGCCTCGTGCCTTTGAATAATTCTCTATTCTATAAATTAGATGTGTATCGACAAAAAATAATGCAAGTGTTCAAGTAAAAAATTCTACCAAATTGATAGTTACAAATACTTTTTTTGGCCTATAATTCTGTTTTGATAGTTTTCTTAATGAAGTGGTTAATTAATGGAACCTCCTAAACGTCTTATTGTTGCTTTAGATTTACCAGACGTCACTTTGGCTGAGAATTTAGTTTCAGAACTAGGAGAATTTGTTTCATTCTACAAGATTGGTTTATCTTTAATACCAATAGGAGGCTTTTCCTTAATCAAGAAACTAAAAAAAGACGGCAAGAAAGTTTTTCTGGACCTAAAACTTTTTGATATTGCCTCTACGGTCGAGAATACTGTGAAAAACCTTTCGCATCTTGGCATTGATTTTTTGACTGTTCATGGTGATCCTTATGTAATTAGAGCCGCTTTAAAAGGTAAACAAGATTGTAACCTTAAGATTCTAGCTGTTACTTTTCTGACAAATGTGGACCGAGTAGATTTGGACAGTGCCCTTATACAATCAGGCAAGTTAGACGACCTCGTAGTAAAACGAGCCCAAAAGGCCTTTACCGAAGGAGCAGATGGTGTAATTGCATCCGCTAACGAATGTTTAAAAATTCGATCCTTAAAAGAGTCCTATGGAAAACTTATTGTCACTCCAGGTATAAGAAGGGTTAGTAGCCTTGAAAATGACGACCAAAAGAGAGTTTGCACTCCTGAAGCAGCTATTTCCAATGGATCTGACTTTATCGTCATGGGCAGGCCAATCCACCAATCACCAAAGCCACGCGAAAAGGTAGTTGAAATCTTGAGAGAAATTGAGCGCATCAAAGATAATCCAAAATTATCATGCGGACACACAGATTGAAATGTTTGGTCTATGTCGAGATTGCTTTGTTTTATTAAATAAGACCGTAACAAGATGTAAAGAATGTAAATCACCTCGGCTTATTTTCAACTCAGACATCGAAGGGTTAACCATTGCACACCTTGATTGCGATGCATTTTATGCTTCAATAGAGAAAAGAGAGAACCCTGAACTCAAAAACTTACCAGTTATTGTTGGAGGAGGTCCGAACGGAGTTGTCACCACGTGTTGTTATATTGCGCGGATCAGCGGTGTAAGATCCGCAATGCCAATGTTTAAGGCAAAACTTTTGTGTCCTCAAGCGATCGTCATCAAACCGAGAATGAAACTATACAAAAAAGTAAGCTTAGAAATAAAAGAAATCTTGTATTCTGTTACTCCCCTAGTTCAATTTGTTTCGATAGATGAAGCTTTTATAGACTTAAAGGGCACTCGACGTTTGCACAAAAAATTTCCCGCCGCTTTATTAGCTCAAATAGGGAAGCAAATCGAAGAAAATCTTGGAATAACGGTATCGATAGGGTTAAGTTTCAACAAGTTTTTTGCGAAAATAGGTTCAGATTTGGAGAAACCAAGAGGCTTGTCTATCGTTGGAATTTCGGACGCAAGAAATATTTTGCAGACAAAGAAAATATCGATATTGAGGGGTGTTGGGAAAAAAAATTTAGAAAAACTTCGAAATAATGGAATTACTTTTATTCGTGACCTAAAAAAATACGATAAACGAGAACTTGAGAACAATTATGGAGCTTTGGGACGAAGATTATGGTATTTTTCACGGGGATATGACGATAGTAGGGTTGAACCAAAACAAATCCCAAAGTCTATATCGAAAGAAATAACTTTTGATACATGCAGCTCAGATACGAACTATATAAGATTTCGACTTTGGGAAATGTGTGAGGTTGTATCTGTGCGATTGAAAGAAAGTGACTTAAGAACTAAACATTTGACCCTAAAAATCAAACCGAACAAAAGCAATGCTCTAACTCTTGCAGTTAACTTAGAAACACCTACAAATCTAGCAGAGTTACTGTATCAAGCATCGATTCTTCTACTGAAAAAGTTCGACACAGATACTGAAGTAAAGCTTGTTGGTATATCGCTAAAGTCTCTTTCTAAACGAGATGATATTAAAACTAATTTCAACCTTTTCGATAAAGAAACTAGTCAATTAAATTCTGAATCAGCAGAAAAAGCAATGGATTCAATCAGAAAGAAATTTGGAAAAGGGTCAATTTTCAAGGGAAGGTCACTCAATCATTTTTCCGATGGTAAAACCTAAACTAGCGTTTATTCGGCTGCATCGTATTTCCTTCTGCCTGTATAATCAAACTCAGAAAGAGACTTAATTATTTGATCAACTTTTCCCTTCAACTTCAGATAGTCTTCCTTCAAAGAATAAGTATCTTCATCCATGTATAGAGATCTGTCGATCTCAACTTGAATAGCATGTATTTGCTTTTGAGGGGTTCCGTATTTTCTCGTTATAAAACCTCCTGAAAATGGTGTGTTCTTCGCAACTTTAAATCCAGATGTGACAAACTCTTGGGTTACCAACTCCATTAACCAAGAGTCACAAGATACACCATAGCAGTCACTGAGAACTACATCTGGGCTGACAGTATTGTTTTTTTCAAACAATTGCAGCGAACTGTGTGGCATTGAATGAAAATCTAAAAGAATGGCATATCCAAAGAGCCGTCTAATTTCTGACAGTGCTTTTCGTAACTGCCGGTGGTAAGGAAAATAAAAGGTGCTCATACGACGATCTACTTCCTGTCTAGAAATTTTTTTATTATAAATTTCTACTCCACTGCCTACTACTCTAGGTATCACACCAAGCCCTGCTTCAACTCGCTTATTTGTTTTGCTTAGGTTAACATTTTTAATCAGTAGTGGGTCTAAATCTTCAGACGAACGATTGACATCTACGAAGACACGTGGGAAATGGGCTTCTAGGACGAAGCAGCCATACTTTGGAGCCGTTCCGATAAGCCGATCAACATAGCAATCTTCAGATGCTCTGATTTGCTCTAATGTCAAATCACTTTGCTCTAAAAATGTTTTTTGATAAATTCGACCAGAGTGCGGGCTATTGAATAATATTGGACCCGTCAACTTTACTGGAGAATGTAAACTGTAAGTGTTTATCAATTTAATTTACTTTCAAAAGCATTTGCCTCCTAAAAAAAAAACTTGAACCTTTAGGAAACCCGATTTATACGCGTCTAGTCTACAAGTTTACAATGCGATATGCTAGTGCATGTGTCGAATTTAATTTATTTGGGCGTATAGCTCAGCGGGAGAGCACTTCGTTGACATCGAAGGGGTCACTGGTTCAATCCCAGTTACGCCCACCAATGGACGCGGCAGGTACCACAAACGTACATTAGAAAATGGGACTACCCATATAGAGAAGGAAATTCGTTATGAAGGTCAAGAACTCTTTACGATCACTGAAACAAAGGCACAGAGATTGTCGAATAGTTCGTCGAAAAGGACGGATATATGTTATTAACAAAACACAGCGTCGTTTCAAAGCCAGACAAGGATAGGCTTCGGGCTATATGAAATCCTTTCGACTTCTTATCATAGATCTATTCAAGTCCGAAATTTTGGTGCAGCCCATAAGCTTCATGCCGCGTTCAATTTCCGCTCGTAACAATCCTAATGCCCGATCTACACCCCTCTGACCCGCAGCTGACAAAGCATAGAGATAAAGTCGACCACCAGAGCATGCCTTTGCGCCCATCGCTAAAGCCTTTAAGACATGGGTACCTCTTTGAATGCCACCTTCGCATATGACATCTAGTTTGTCACCTACAGCGTCAACAATTTCTGATAATTGATCAAAAGGTGTCGAGGAACCATCTAGTTGACGACCCCCATGATTTGAAACAATTATTCCACTACAACCAATATCCACAGCTCGCTTCGCGTCTTCCACACTCATTATACCTTTCAGGGCAAAATGTCCTCCCCATTCAGCACATAGCTTTTCTGCGTCAGACCAATTCATCGATTGGTCCAGCATGTTTGAGAAATAATCTCCTATTGAAGTAACTGTATTTGTTCCGGCACCAACATGATCTTTCAAATGTGGAAGTTCAAACTTTGGTTTTGTTAAATAATTGATCCCCCAACGAGGCTTCAAAATGAAACTTAACAATCCATCTAAACTTAGCTTTGGAGGTATGGTGAACCCGGTCCGTAAATCTCTTTCTCTATTGCCGCCTGTGATTGTATCAACCGTTAAGGCCATAACATCAAATTTAGCAGCACGAGCTCGTTCAATCATGTTTGAGTTCAAACCCCTATCTTTGTGAAAATAGAATTGAAACATTTTAGGCGCAGTAATCAACGAGCTAATCTCTTCTACACTTACCGTACCCAATGATGAAACTCCAAACATCGTATCATAATTTTGTGCGGCTTTCGCAACAGCTTTTTCTCCCTCGAAATGGAATAGTCGTTGCAGTGCAGTTGGAGCACAATAGAGGGGCATACCAAGTTTTTTCCCAAAAATAGTCGTTGACAGATCTACACTCTCAACCCCTCGTAACACGTTTGGAATTAAATCGACCTCATTGTAGGAATGCGTATTACGTTTATATGTTGTCTCATCATCTGCGGCACCGTCTATGTAATTGAAAATTGGAGACGGCAGCCTCTTTTTCGCCAAAAGTCTAAAATCATGGAAATTGTAACACTGATCTAATTTCATAAGCCTTCCATTTGAAACACGCTTTCCCAACTAGGGGTAAATTTTATAAAATTTTTCTGTAATTCTGGAGAATACGATAACCTTTCAAACAAAACAATAATCTTTGTCAAATAAAAAAAAGAAACCAATGGTTTGTAGGATATTTTATGTTTTGAAAAAACACCTTTCTTTCTCTTCTGTAGTTACTTATACGTTGACTATCGTTTCTCAAAAGGAAACAAGAAAACTAAACTAATGGAGCCTATTGAATTTATGGATAGCAACTTCGCGCGTTTAGAAAAATCCCTAAATAAAATAAGCGTCAAAATGGAGGCGCCAGTTCACCTTTGGAATCCTGAGTATTGTGGTGATCTGGATATAAGGATCTTGCGGGACGGAAGCTGGCTATATCAAGGTTCCAAAATTAATCGGCTGAATTTAATTAAATTATTTTCTAGTGTACTTAAGAAAGAAGGGGATAAATTCTTTCTCGTTACGCCAGTAGAAAAAATAGGTATAATGGTCGACGACGCACCATTCGTCATTGACCAGATTCAAATTGAAGGCTCCGGAACCGAGCAAGAGATTTCATTCATGACTCAGGTTGGACAAATTGTTCACTTGGATAAAGATCACCACTTGAGAATCGAGTACAAGGAAAATTCACAGCAACCATCTCCTTACGTAAATGTTAGAAATAATTTAGATGCTCTTTTGGACAGAAAAACTTTTTACAAACTTGTGGACTTGGGCAGCATGCAGAAATATGAGGGAGATATTTGGTATGGGGTTTGGTCAAACGCTGTTTTCTTCCCTTTAATTCTCAAATGTGATCTTGAGAATATCGACTAACTCAAATACTGTTTAAATTCTTCCGTTATTAACTCATAAGTTTTCCTCTTGAATGGCACGATATATTTGACAAGGTCTTGTCTTGTGCACCACCTCCACTTAGAGAATTCAGGTTTTAACGTATTAATATTAATCTCCTCGTCTTTTCCATTAAAGCGCATTAAAAACCATTTTTGCCTCTGGCCCACGAAACGACCACTCCATAACATTGGAACAAGTTCCTTTGGTAGATAATATTTTATCCAATTTTTTGACTCTTTAATCACATCCACGCTTTTTTCGAGGATTGAAGTCTCCTCATATAATTCTCGTAAAGCAGCTTCTATCGGTTTCTCCCCAGCGTCGATTCCTCCTTGTGGCATCTGCCAAGCATCAGATCTGAAGTCAAGACGCTGTCCCACAAATATCCGCTGATCTTTGTTTATCAAAATTATACCGACGCATTGCCTGAACTGACCGCTTTGCATATAAAAAACTCAATTTTCTTCTTTAAACCCGTAAATACTCATTCCTTTAATCATGTCCAAGGCATAAGCTATTTGATAGTCCTCTTGTCTTTTCTGAGCTGCCAAATCCTCCATCTCCTGATCTATCTCGAGTTGTCTGATCTCTTCTTCAGTTAAACTGTCATTCGAAAGAGCCCCTTGCAAGTCAGCTTCTGTCAATCGTCGCCTGCTTTCTCTGAGTTTTTCGAATTCCTCTTCACTGAGTGGGGCCCTTTGCTCAACAACAATATCTGGCGCCACCCCAAGTGACTGTATAGATCGTCCCGAGGGAGTATAGTATCTCGCCGTAGTTAATCTTATAGCTCCTTCTTTTCCTATTGGTAGTATGGATTGGACTGAACCTTTACCGAAGCTCTTTGTACCCAAAATTATAGCTCTTTTGTGATCCTGGAGTGCACCCGCCACTATTTCAGATGCTGACGCTGAACCACCATTAATCAACAAAACTATTGGTTTCCCTTTTGATATATCTCCTGAAGTCGCATTGTACCGGTCACCGTCCTCTAGATTTCTTCCCCTTGTTGAGACAATTTCACCTTTATCGAGAAACATGTCGGTTACCGAGATTGCTTCCGATAGCAAGCCTCCGGGATTATTACGTAAATCAATTATAAATCCCGCAACGTTGTCCAAACCACCTAAAGATTTGATCTTTTCTTCAATACCGTCATTTAGGTTTGGGGTCGTTTGCTCATTAAATGTTGTTACTCGAACTATAATAATGTTCTCATACGTCCTGACCCTCGCAGCAATTAGTTTGATTGTATCCCGAATAATTGTGACTTCCAGCGGGTCACTTTCTGTCGATCTTACAATTGTTAAAACTATCTCAGAACCAACTGGGCCACGCATTTTGTCAACGGCTTCTCCCAAGGTCAGACCTAATGTCGGCTCACCATCAACGTGGGTTATAAAATCTCCAGCCTGTATTCCCGCCTCAAAAGCTGGTGTTCCATCCATTGGCGAAACTACTTTTACGAAACCGTCCTCCTGGGTAACTTCTATACCTAATCCTCCAAAGGCGCCTTTGGTATCGACCTGCATGTCTTCAAAGTGCTCGGGAGGCAAGTATCCGGAATGTGGATCGAGAGAAGACAACATTCCGTTGATTGCAGCTCTAATAAGATCCTTGCTTTCAACACTTTCCACATAGGTAGACCTGACTCGGTCAAAAACCTCGCCGAAAACATTAAGCTGCTCATAAACTTTTTTTCGCTCCTCACTATAAGCTAAAAACGTTGAGAAATTTGATATAAAGTGCAAAGGCCCCAAAAATAAAACTACCAGAAGAACCAAAGATTTATTAGGTCTGCTCATTATTTTAACCTCTCGCGATTCATAATATTAAAACACCACTTCTGCGCTAACAAGTTAATTATGGGAATTTTCCCAGTTAGTAAATGGTTAATCAATAGCGTTCAATTATAAAGATTTATCAACTCTTAATTTCAGAAGTTCATCCACTCTCGGATGGTATTTAGTTTTCCTGAAGTATCATTTAATCAACAAAGATACCCCTGTCATATCTGATGGCTTTTCTGCACTCAAAAGATCAAGAACCGTGGGAGCAATATCACTCAAAGTACCGTTTCGGATTTTTGAAATTTTATCAAATCCAACAATAGATAGCGGAACTGGATTTAGAGTGTGAGCAGTATGCGGTAAATTGTTCTCGTAATCAAGCATTTGCTCACAATTTCCATGATCAGAAGTTAAAACAAAGACACCACTTACCTTTTTCATCGCCTTTATAATTTCTCCTACTCCACTATCAACGGCTTCACAGGCTAAGATCGTTGCTGCTAGATCACCCGTATGCCCTACCATATCAGGATTTGCATAGTTGACTATGATGACATCATAAATTTTTTGGTCTATCGCGGCCAGAACTGTTTTTGTGACAGCTTCTGCTGCCATCTGAGGTTTTAAATCATAAGTGGCGACCTTAGGGCTAGGAATCAGCACGCGAGACTCACCGGGATACGGCTTCTCCAATGCCGCATTAAAAAAATACGTTACATGTGCATATTTTTCCGTTTCTGCAACTCTTAGTTGGCGTAAACCCTGTCTGCTTAAGCATTCTCCAAGTGTATTTCTAATTTTTTTGCTTGTGGTCATACTCTTAATAAATGAGTTCAACTTTTTTGAATACTCAATGAGACCATTAGCTGACTTAAATGAATATATCTTTGTCCTGTTGAATTCCGAGAATTCTGGGTCTAAAAGCGCCATCAATAATTGTCTAGCCCGATCCGCTCTGAAATTTACAAAGAAAAAACTATCACCGTTTGAAGGTACACCGCCATAGGTATCTAAAACGACTGGTTCTAAAAACTCATCCGTGACACCTTCTCTGTATTGCGCAGCTATAGCTTTCCCAAGGTCATCTGTTTTCTTTCCTTTTCCCTCTATAAGAGCCCTGTAGGCCTTTTCGGTCCGATCCCATCGCAAGTCACGATCCATAGCGAAGTATCTACCGATCAACGATACTATTTCTACCCCGGGCAATAATTTTTCTTGTAATCTTGAAAAATATCCTATTCCGCTTTTCGGTGAAGTATCTCTACCATCCATAAAGCAATGGATTTTTACCTTTACGCCAGATTTCGCTATAACATTTGCAATGTATTCTATGTGGTTTTGATGCGAATGAACTCCTCCATCAGACAAAAGCCCCCCAATGTGTGCAGCACCTCCACTTTTCTTCAATTCATTAATAAATTTTTTTAATACCCTAGAGTTTTTCAAAGACCCATCGGAAATCAGCTGATCAATTTTTGGCAAAGTCATCTTTACTGCTCGACCCGCACCAATTGTTGTGTGCCCTACCTCAGAGTTTCCCATTTGATTTTGTGGTAATCCAACATGAACGCCACTAGCTTTTAAGAAAGCGCTAGGATAATTACTCATTATAAAATCAAAGTTTGGTGTATTCGCCAAAGCTACAGCGTTATTATCTGGATCGGCCCTCATACCCCAGCCATCCATAACACACAAAACCAGTGGTGTTTTATTTTTGGTCAAATGAAAAATACTCCTATCTAGACTTGCATTTGGCAAGTGATAAACAACTTGTTACTTACTCCTTATGATAAGGGGAACCAGCAATCACTGAACTCGCTCTATATAGCTGCTCCATCAACATTATTCTTGCAATCATATGAGGCCAAACCATCCTTCCAAACGAAATTAAGTTATTAAATTCAACTTTTAAAGCCGTGGGAACTCCATTTGCTCCGCCAACAAAAAATATGATTTCTGATAATCCTGCGTCCCTATTTTCTCTCAAGAATTCAGCAAAATCTACAGACGAGAGATTGCAACCTCTTTCGTCAAGTAAAACGGTAACAGTGCTCCTCTTAGAAAATAATTGACGTAACTTGTATAACTGTTTAGGCGAAAACATTTTTTTTTCGTCATACTCGTGTATTTCTATGGGAAACAACTTCGTCGTATTTCCTAATTTCTTAAACCTGTCCAGGTAATTACAAAAAATATCCTTCTCTGGGCTCTTCTTTATTTTTCCGCCCAAGTATAGCTGAACTTTCATTTTTAGGCATTTCCCATGTCAGTATTACTGTCATTTAGGTTTTGCCAAATTTTTTCTAATTGATAAAAATCTCTTACCTCTTGCCTAAATATATGAACAATAACATCACCGAAATCGATTAAAACCCAGTCAGAATTATTCAAACCTTCAGTCCTCGCATAGATGCCTTTTTTACTTTTAACCTCGGCGATGATTTTTTCCGATAGAGCCGATACGTGCCTGTTAGAGGTCCCGGTAGCTATTATCATTTGATCAGCCTGCTCTGATTTCCCCTTCAAAGAAATATTTAGAACATCCTCCGCCTTATTCTCTGATAAAACATCTAATATAACGTCTGGTAACAGGCTAACCTCCCAAGGTGGACACGACAATCGTCATCGATAACACAAATAATTCCAAACACCGAATCGACCAAAATTTTAATTTTCTATCCGTCTTGAACTATTTATGTGGTCAAAATTCCTTACAAATAATAAAATACCCATAGTGTAAAGAGCTATGGTAAAAGGGATATCTTTTCAACAATTAACTTCAGAATTTTCTCAGATAAAGCGTCCTTTACGAAAAAAGTGTTTGGTGTTTTCTCTGTGACTTGCCACCAATCAGCTACTGTCATACCTCTAGTGAGCATAGAACCAGTCTCTACCTCAACATTGATAATCTTTCCATCATAATACTCTGGACGTAACAGATATGCTATAACATTAGCGTCGTGTAAAGGAGCCCCAGATGAACCATATTTTTTCGAATCATATCTCCCAAAAAAATCTAACAATCCAGAAACTGCTTGACCGGTCTTGGTCGCCATGTTCTGGAACTTTTCAATTAATTCGGGGGACGTCAAAACTTTGTGTGTCACGTCCAAAGGCATCATCACAACTTCCACCCCTGAGTTTAGCACCTCGGATGCCGCCTCTGGATCGACGTAAATGTTAAACTCTGCCGCCGGAGTAATATTTCCTCCCTCAAAAAAACCGCCTCCCATTAATACAATTTTTTTTATTCTGTTACGAATTTCTGTACTTCTACTTAAAACTTTCGCTATGTTCGTCAATGGACCCAAAGCGCAAAGTATAATTTCTTTTTCCGCGCAACTCTTCAAAGAATCGACGATAAAATCCACTGCTTCAATTTTTGAAACCTGCGACGAAGGATATGATAAATTTGTTCCGTCTAAGCCTGAGCTACCGTGTACATGTTTCGCAGTTACTAACTTCCTACACAAAGGTCTGTCTGAACCCGCATGAACTTTAATATCAGATCTTTGTGCAAGTTCACAAATTTTTAGGGCATTTATTTTTGTTAATTCGAGCTCAACATTTCCTGCGACGCATGTAATTCCCAAAACTTCCAGTTCTTCAGAAGCTAAAGCCAACAATATTGCGACTGCGTCGTCCTGCCCAGGATCCGTATCAATAATTATTTTTTGCCGTACCAACTTAACTCCAAAAAATATTACGACTTAACCGTTAAGTCCTTTATAATCTCACAAGCTTGTCGTAACTTGAAGCTATTTCTTTCGTTAACAAACCCACATTAAAATTGTAGTCTCCGATCATGCCCACAGGAGTAACTTCTGCCGCAGTTCCAGTGAGCCAACACTCTTCGAAGCTCTCTAATTCACTCAATTCAATATGCCTCTCTTCAATTTTTATGCCCCGTTGACGTAATAGACCCAAAACTGTTTGCCGCGTTATTCCATCTAAGAAACAATCAGGCAAGGGTGTATGAACAACACCATCTTTCACAAAAAAAACATTTGCGCCAGTTGCTTCGGCGACATATCCCCTATAATCCATCATTAAAGCGTCCGAACACCCTTTGGATTCAGCTTCATGCTTAGAGACCGTACATATCATATATAGTCCAGAGGCCTTTGCAAATGACGGTATTGTTTCAGGACTTGGCCTTTTCCATTTGGATATATCTAACTTCGCCCCTTTCATCTTTGCATCACCGTAATAGGCGCCCCATTCCCAGGCCGCAATTGCCAAATGCACTTCGTTTCTAGCGGAAGCGACGCCCATATCCAAACCCGATCCTCTCCACGCTATCGCTCTAATATACAAATCTTCGGCATTTGCGCAGCTCACCACCTCTTGCTTTGCCTTTTCTATTTGGTCAACAGAAAAAGGTAGCGGCATGTCCAAATATTTTCCGGACTCGATGAGTCTTAAAGAATGTTTTTCACTTTCAAAAATTTTTCCTCCATATGCCCTCTCTCCCTCAAACACCGATGAACCATAATGAAGAGCATGGGTCAGCACATGTACTTTTGCATCTCTCCAAGGAATCATGGAGCCATCGAGCCAAATTAGGCCCTCACGGTCATCATAAGGGCTTTCCATAATTTAACTCCTCACTTTTTGAAAATTTCTCACGGTGAATTTTATTCCGACTTTACGCGTCTTTTCTCTTGCAACTCCTAAATATCATTTCAAATCAATAAAAGCAACATTGTTCAATTAGTTTAGATAGACTAATATCAGCGTCAAAACGTTGACAATTGAAATCGGTTAGACCTGCCAAATGGATAAAAAACATCTTCTCATAGTTGATGACGACGAACGAATCCGAACACTTTTAGAGCGATTTCTAGTTGAAAAGAATTATAGAGTTACTATTGCGTCAAATTCAAAGAAAGCCAGAAGTCTTGTTGAAATGATTATCTTTGACTTAGCAATAGTTGACGTAATGATGCCCGGAGAGGATGGATTGTCGCTCACAAAATACTTAACCAGCACCCAGTTGATGCCTATTCTACTTCTATCAGCTCGAGTAGAAACTAGCCAAAGAATTTTGGGGCTGGAAATGGGGGCAGATGATTATCTTGCAAAGCCTTTTGAACCTAGGGAGTTACTCCTCAGGGTGGAAGCAATATTGAAAAGAAGCTCAAATAATGAAAATAACAACTCATCTAGAAAAGTTTTCATTGGAAAGTTAGCATATGATAAATTACGTGGCGAACTTTGGGAAGGGAATGATAGAATCCCTTTGACCTCCGCAGAAATAAAACTTCTTTACTTGTTATCCGATAAGATAAACTCGGTAGTAAGTAGAGACGAACTTGTAAATAGTATTTCCCAAATACCAGACAATGCTAACAAGCCTCAGCACAAGCTTAGATCAATTGACGTGCAAATAAAGAGATTGCGCAAAAAACTTGAACAAGATCCAAAGTTACCCCGTTACTTAAAAACCGTACGGGGCCAAGGATACATATTACAGCCAGACTGAAATTAGCCTGTTAATAATCTTTTTCCTCTAACCCCCAGACCCTATTTTTTTGAACCCAACCTTTGTAACCATCTACGGAAACTTTACACCAATTTGGGCTTTCATTCAAAAGTTTTGCTACTACACCTCGCTCTATTACCGCCAAATTTGGTGATTTCACATTCGCTTTTCTTTTTAAGTTTGAAGCTTCTGACAAAAAAATTATGAATCTGTTTCCCGATATTAATCTAGAGTGAACCCAACCACCTTCACCTTCAAAATCCTCCACCTTTCTCCAGTTACCGTATTCAGCAGTCACTTTTAAAGGTAGTCCTTTCCGACGATAGACCCAGTTAATCGAGTACTCTCGACCGGGTCCTATCCTGACATTTATTCTATCTGATTTCGTAGATACAAATCTTGGAATTGGCAAACCAGTTACTTCTCCATTACTATCTCGAGATGTTTCAGAATAAGCAATATGAACTGTAAAAAACGCTATTAAGGTCGCAAATGTACACAGACCCCTACAAAATTTTGCCCACTTATTAAAGAGAATTAGGTTAATCATTCTTTGCTCTTGAATCGTAATCGATATATGGTTTTCATAAAGTGGCTACAAAAGTTTAGCAGACTAAAGAGAAAAATGAAAATCAAACCTCAAAAAGTAATAGTGACACGAAAGTTGCCAAAACCTATCGAAGAGAGGATGAAGGAGCTTTTTGATGTATATTTGAATAAAGCTTCCCAACCGATTTCAAAGACGGAATTGATACATTGTCTTCGAGAGGCTGACGTATTAGTACCAACTTTAGGAGATCATATAACCAGTCAGTTACTTTCAGAGGCTGGTCCAAACCTAAAATTAATCGCTAATTATGGTGCGGGCTTCGATCATATTGATATACAGGCTGCACTACAAAGAAATATATTAGTCAGTAATACTCCAGATGTCTTGTCAAATGACACGGCTGATATGACAATGGCCCTAATCCTTGGTGTCCCTCGACGAATGGCAAAAGGCTCCAGTCTAATAGCTCAGGGAGAGTGGCATGGGTGGTCTCCGACCAATTTGCTTGGAACTCGAATATCAGGGAAAAGACTTGGTATTCTGGGGATGGGCAGGATAGGTCTCGCAGTGGCAAAGCGCGCTCAATCCTTTGGTCTAGAAATTCATTATCATAACAGACGACGCTTGCACATCGATAACGAAAAAATCGTGAATGCAAAATTTTGGGATAATCTAGATGAAATGCTTAGAACCATTGACATTTTAACCATTCATGTTCCACATACTCCTTCCACTTTTCACTTGATGAACGCCAGACGTCTTAATTTGCTGGGCAAATCAGCCTTCATAATTAATACCGCAAGGGGAGAAATCATTGATGAAAATGCGTTGACTCGCCTATTACGTTCAAATCAAATCGGCGGCGCAGGCCTAGATGTTTACAAGGATCCAAAAAATATTAACCCCCGATTGAAAGCTTTAGATAACGTCCTATTGCTGCCGCACATGGGCTCTGCAACTCATGAAAGTAGATTAGAAATGGGTGAAAAAGTGATTATCAATATAAAGACTTTTCAAGACGGCCATCGACCTCCCGATCAAGTATTACCCAGTATGCTGTGACACACTTATTTGTCGTCACAAATTAAACAGTTTTGTCTTCTTTTTGTTTGGTATTTGCGCACTTCGCTGGATAGGCAGTCGAACAGTATGATGGATCCAATTAAACTATTTCCAATATCCAAAAGATACTTAATCGCCTCGGCCGCCATAATTGAACCGACAATTCCAGGTAGTGGACCAAGGACCCCTCCTTCCGAGCAACCTTCTAAATTATTATAAGTTTCTGAATTTGGAAACACACAATTAAAACAGGGGGAGCCTTTGTTTGGATCGTAAAGACCTATCTGCCCATCCCATTGACTAATTGCACCAATCAAAAAAGCCTTATTATGGGCATAACAAACTTTATTCAAAAGATATCGCGTAGACAAATTATCCGAGCCATCGATCACGAAGTCGTAATCGCGAACAATGTGTACTGCGTTATTTTCAGAAATTGAATGCGGTATGCCTATTATTTTGATGTTGGGATTTAATTTCTGTGCGAATTTCTTGGCGCATAACGCTTTTGATTTTCCAACGTCTTTTGTCTTGTAAATAATTTGCCTCTGAAGATTTGAGTTTGAAACCACATCGTGGTCAGATATTCCAATAATCCCCACGCCAGAGGCAGCCAAATAAGAGATAACAGGCGAACCGAGCCCACCCGCTCCGACAATTAATACTTTTGATTGGAGAAGTTTGTTCTGCCCCGAACCACCAATTTCCTTCAGTATAATATTAGGGGAATATCTGTCGATTAAACTTTTTTCCATGGTGATAATCCGCGCACGCTCTTATAAACCTCTAACAAAAAAAATTCTTATAGAATTTGTAATCACATTTTTCCAGTGGAACCGAAACCTAGCGCTCCTCGCGCTGTATTTTCAATACTCTCCACTAACCGGCACTTTACCCTTAAAATTGGCGAAATAACTAATTGGGCAATTCTCTGTCCGTGCTTGACGCAATAAGGATCATTGCCCCTATTTTCTAAAATTACTGACAAGTTTCCCCGATAGTCACTATCAATTGTTCCAACACCGTTTGCCAAGCTAATGCCATTTTTTAATGCTAGGCCGGACCTAGCTCGAATTTGTCCTTCATAACCTTGTGGTATTTCAAAAGAAAAACCTGTTTCTACCAGCATTGTACACCGAGGCATTATTATTTTACCGCTATCTCTTTCCTCTTGACCAAGACAAGCCCGCAAGTCTAGCCCAGCCGCACCTGGAGTGGCGTAAGTGGGCAACGGCAGACTCAAATCCGCATTTTGTGCATACTTTATTCGAAGCTCCGAAGTCATTTTAGTTCCAGGACTATTCTGTCTACCAGCAATTCAGAGAAATCCGCCTTTGACATCTGCGGGAAGCTCTTCACATCCGTCTTTGACATTATTTGAACTGTTGTCTTATCTCCACCCATCACACCGGTATCAACATTAACATCATTTACGATAATCAGGTCGCATCCCTTATCGATCAGTTTTTTTTGTGCGTTTCCTAGTAAATTTTCGGTTTCGGCAGCGAAGCCAATAACTATTTTTGGCCGGTTTATATGTCTTCCAACCGTAGCTAAAATATCAGGATTCTTAGAAAAAGCTAAGTTTAAACTATTCTCAGTCTGATTTTTTTTTATCTTATTAATGTGTTTAGACTTTGGTTTCCAATCTGAAACAGCTGCGGCAAAAATTGCAACGTCAAAACTCAAATCAGATAGAACAGTATCTAGCATTTCCTGGCCTGTTTCTACATTTCGTATTGTTGCGCCGCGTGGCATTTCAGAGGCGACCGGACCGGTTACAAACACAACTTCAGCCCCTGCACTCAGCAAGGCATCGGCAATCGCTTTCCCTTGTTTCCCCGAAGACCGATTTGAGATGAAGCGAACCGGATCTATGGGTTCCAAGGTTGGACCAGAAGTTACTAATACCCTTCTACCACGCAAAGGTTTTCGTCTCGGTTGGTTTAGCGCCTTCCGTGCCGCTGCAAAAATATCGCGCGGCTCAGTCATTCTCCCCATGCCAAAATCTCCACAGGCCATAGCTCCCTTTTGAGGGCCAATAATTTCTACACCATCGGAAATTAGGGTGTTTACGTTACGCTTGGTAGCTTTGTGTTCCCACATCTGTACATTCATCGACGGAGCTAAAAGTACTTTTTTGTTGGTTGCAAGCAATAGGTTTGTGGCCAAATCGTCAGCAATTCCATTAGCCGCTTTTGCTATAAAATTAGCAGTAGCGGGAGCAACAACAATCAGGTCTACTTTTCGCGACAGCTCAATATGATCGATAACGCCATTTGAGCCTTCATTCCACAAATCAGTAAAAACTCTTTCTTTGCACAATACTGAAAAGGATAGCGGCGCAACAAACTTCGTGGCCGCAGACGTCATAACTGGTAAAACAGAAATTTTTTCATCAATTAGTAGACGCAAAAGCTCGAGACTTTTGTAAGCTGCCACACCACCGGTCACAATCAGTAAAATTTTCTTTTCGTGCGTCATTGGTCACCATAGTATAGATATATGCAACATTTGTCTAAGCATTAACTTGGCCGTTAAGTATCTTTAAGATACGAATAACAGAAAAAATTACAAATATTTCGTACTTTAATTTCTTAATATCCAACGTTATGAGTTCAGTTAAAAGTGGCATTCCAACCTTTTACAATTCAGAAGTCCGTTATATAGCTCCCGAATATGTCTAGGTCAGAGCCAAGCCCCCTGACGGCCCCTCCAACTGTGCCACAGCTTGAAAGGGTGCTGATCAATCCCAATATGAAAATAACTCTCATCAAAACCACCTTTATAAAGTTTTTCGCTAAAATCTTATATCATAAATTTCTTTATAGATTATAATTATTTAGAGGTCACTCTGTATTTTTTTTCTTGGTGGCTTTTGCAAGTGAGATTCAGCTTTCAATTCATCAAACTCGAACCGGTCTATTTTTGTAACCCTTCCAGAGACCTTCTTTGCGGAAACTTTAACCTCTTCCAAATCTTTTGACGCCAATTCAAAATGCCGGTTTAAATTATTCGCGCGCAATTCTAATCTATCAACATCTTTTTGCAGCATCCCTAGTTCCGTCCTAATTCGACCTGCCTGCTCCCTCATGTTCGCATCCTTTAAAACTGATCGCACCGTATTCAGAGTAGCCATACAAGTTGTTGGAGAAACAATCCAAACTCTAGCGGAAAATCCCTCCCTGACCACACTTGAAAAATTTGAGTGCAATTCAGCATATACTGCCTCTGATGGAATGAACATTAAAGCACCCTCTGCAGTTTCACCCTCTAAAATATACTTCTCCGATATATCCCTGATATGTTTTCGCACCGATGTCTTAAAAGCTTGCTTTGCCCTAGCATGGCTTTCCTGACTATTAGCCAATCTCAGCGTTTCATATGCCTCCAATGGAAATTTACTATCAATCGCGATGGGGCCAGGTGGATTTGGTAAATGTATTACGCAATCTACTCTTTTTCCGTTGGATAGTGTGGGCTGAAATGTGTAAGCGTCTGCTGGTAAAGCCTTTGTTACAATATCATTTAGTTGGATTTCTCCAAATGCTCCCCTAGCTTGCTTGTTAGATAATATATCTTGTAAACCCAACACATTACCGGAAAGTTTTTCGATATTAGTCTGAGCTCTGTCAATTGTGACAAGCCGCTGCTTGAGCTCACCTAAGGTACTTGCAGTTTTGTTTGCAGAACCAGTTAAATTTTCAGAGACAGCTCTCTGCACTTCACTTAATCTTTTCTCAACATGCTTTAAAATTTCAGATTGATTAACCGACTGCGCTTCCGACACCGTTCTAAGCCCACCGAATAATTGTTGCTGACCGTCTGCAACTCGAAGCAAAGAACTACGTATTTCGTTTATGTCTTTCTCAATCGTGGCCGACCTTTGCTTCCTTTGTTTGCTGATTAAAACAAATAATAGAATCGCTAACGGAATAATAGCAAAAATTAGTAAGTAGCGAGCTTCCATCATCGTTTCAACGACGTCCAAATAGCTTTTCTATCTCATCAAGCCCAAGCTCAATGAAGGTCGGTCTTCCATGGTTACATTGAGCCGAAAGAGGGTTCGCTTCCATATCACGAAGCAATCTATTCATCTCCTGAGAGTTAAGTCTTCTTCCAGATCTAATCGAACCGTAGCAAGAAACTTTTGAAATCAAAGCGTCTATAACTGAGTCCAGTTTTTCCGTCGTGCCATGATCGATCAACTCTTGAACAACATCACGCATCAACTCTGCTAAATTGTCATTAGTCAAAATTGCGGGGATAGATCTTACACAAATTGTTCCCTCACCAAACGACTCTATTTCAAAACCTATTCGCTTCATTTCATCAGAAAAGTTTAAAACTAAATCTTTATCAATTTCATTTAACTCAACTATTTCCGGAATCAACAGTGTCTGCGCCTCTGTTCTTTTTTCCTTCCAATCTTGCTTCAGTTTTTCATAAACAAGCCTTTCATGGGCTGCATGCTGATCGATAATTGCTAAGCCGTGTTTAGTTTGTGAAATTAAATAATTTTCATGTATCTGTGCTTTTGCTACTCCAAGAATATTACTCTCAGGAGGAACTTCTAGGCTGCCTTCTAGATCATCAACTCGGCCAGAAATCCATTCTTGACTGCTTCCGTTAAAATCTATTTGATTAGTTTCTGTGGTATTTAAAACCATATCCAGTCCATTTTGGGGTTGCGCTTTCATACTATTGGAAAAATATGAATTTCCCCCCGTCGACTTGAAAGAATTGATTGCCTTATAACCTAAAACACGATTTCTTTTTAATCCATTTTCGGACAGAGCACGCTTTATCGCTGAATGTAGCAAGCTACGTATCTTTGAAGGTTCTTCAAACCTTACTTCCGATTTCATAGGATGAACGTTTATGTCTACTAAGCTTTTGTTACAGGTCAAGCACAACACGGCCGAGGCATGACGATCTCTAGGTACGAAATCATAGTATGCCGATCTAAGCCAGCCAATCAACTGCCGATCTCGCAAGGGACGCCTGTTCACAAAAAAGTATTGGTTTATAGGCGTGCTAATAGCATTTGTCGGTAAAGACGAATAACCATATAGCTTATAATTTTCAGTTTCCTCTGACAATCGCATGCAAGTTTCTGAAAAACGTTTTCCCAAAACCTGCTTTAACCTTTTGTATAATTTTTCTTCATCGTCCTCAGAAGACACTTCGAGTAACACCTTTCTGCGTTCAGGCACAGTAACATCAAAAAGGGAAAAACTCACTTCTGGATAGGCTAGTGCGATAGTTCGAACTATATCAAAAATTGCTTTTCCTTCAACCTTATCTGATTTTAAAAACTTTAATCTTGCTGGTGTGTTTTTGAATATGTCTTGTACTTCTACCAAGGTTCCAATTCTCCTAGAGGCAGGTTTAAAGTCTTCCAAAATTCCTGCTTCCGAATTGATTTCATACGCTTGATCGGTATCTCGCGATATTGAACAAAGTCGTAATTTCGAAATCGCAGCAATTGAGGGCAAAGCTTCCCCTCTAAAACCTAAAGTACTTATATTCTCAAGGTCACCTTCTCTGAACTTAGATGTAGCGTGACTATCTAGGGAAAGTTTCAACTGCTCTTTTCTTATTCCCCATCCATCATCTGCAACTTTGATAAAGGTTTTCCCACCGTTAGCAAATGAAACTTCTATCTTATTCGCAAGCGCGTCGAGTGAATTTTCAATCAACTCCTTAACCACAGCAGCGGGACGTTCAACCACCTCGCCAGCAGATATCTTGTTTATACAACTGTCATTGAGTTTAACTATAGGAGAACTCAAAGCCGCCTCGTCAGGTCGAAAAAACAACATGTTGTGCTGATCACTATTCATAGTACGATTAGTAGCACAACTAAATATGATTCTGCTACTATCTTGCGCAAATTTAATTTATGCTATTCGATTTCTGTTTTTTGTTCCTCGCCAGAAAATAATAGTCCAATGGCCCCAAAAAAGATAGCTATGTCGGCAACATTAAAAGAAAATGGATTTGTTACTCCACAGCAGCTGATGTTTAAAAAGTCCGCGACTGCCCCATAAGTTGCGCGATCAAAAGCATTACCGAGGGCACCTCCTATAATAAAACCTACAGAGATCTGGCTGCGAACACCATGACTATTTCTGAACCACCAAACAAGCATAATGCAAATAATGAAAGTGATAAGAATTAGTATAATTCTAGTAGCTTCAGTATCTGATCCGAAGAGACCAAAATTAATCCCACGATTCCATGCCATTTGAAAGTTTAGGAAAGGATCAAAAACAGATATGAAAAATTTTTCATTAAGTTGCAGGTATCTAACAACATAAAACTTCGTGATTTGATCTATAAAAAAAATAATTGTCGCGACAGAAAAAATCCTAACTAAGTTCATGACAAACCTTTCAAATGCAAAACGGCCTTTATAAGGGAGATATATTTTCAAATGTATTTCGTAAACACAAATTTGACTAAAAGTATTTTTATAAAATTCCTTAATTTTCTTGAAACCTTAACCAGTACTCTATAAACGGGTTGGTGGACAGGTGGCCGAGTGGTTTAAGGCGCTCCCCTGCTAAGGGAGTGAGGGGGCAACTCCTCCGTGGGTTCGAATCCCATCCTGTCCGCCACAAAAGTCCTCCTTTTTTGAGAACTTGAAACGATTACCGCAGATATTTTTTTCTAGTAAACGGTCTCAAAAGAATAAAACAGATGCTTCCGATGATTGAGTATTAATTGACAAACCAATCTCAAAAATTAACGTCTAGTTTCCATAACTCAGCCGCATTACTCCAAAATAGTGAATCCCGATGAGCTCTGCTCCAACTGTTAGTCAGCACATGCGTCGCCGACACCCAAGTTTCTAGGCCGCCACCCAAATTGCAAACTGGACTATCGCTACCCCATATAACCCGTTGATGCCCAAATGCTGCAACTGTTTCCTCAAAATAAGGTCTTATATCCTCAATGCTCCACGTTTCCGGATTACCGTACGCTATTAAACCAGAAATTTTTGCAGTAACATTTTTACGTTTCGCTAGCTCTCTAATTTGGATGCTCCAATTTGTTAGCTCACCACTTTTTATATCGGGAACGCCGCAATGATCTAAAACAAAAACCACTTCAGGGCAGAAGTCAACCAACTCAATTACAAGCCTTAGTTGACGAGATAGAGCACATATATCAAACGTAAACCGCGTATCCGAAAGTCGCTTTACATTTTCTCTAAACAGTTTTGATTGAGAAAGTCCATCTGGGACTACATGCAGAACTCGGCGAAAGCCTCTGACTATATCTTCATTTTCCATCGCCCAATCTAAAAATAGAGGGAATTCTTCTGACTCCGGTCGGCATGCTGAAATTACTCCACGAATTAAACTGTTTGGTTCCGACATTAATTTCCGAAGTAGAGCTGTTTCATCACGAATTTGATGCTCCGCCACATCAACCTCCATGTGCAGTGAGGCCCCAATACCAAGTCGAGATGCTTTTTTTTTGTAGTCTTCAAGAGTACTTGGTCTATTTAACTCCTCAACACTGCTTAACCAGGGGTAACTCAGTTTATCAGGATAAATAAGGTGTAAGTGAGTATCAAAAAGCATACTATGCCTCCCGTAAAGTCCATTTCCGAATAGGTATTCAGATAATATCTTCGGAAATATTCAAGCTTGCAAATTAAATCGTATACTCATGGAGCATCAAGGGTCCATAATTTTTTTTGGGCCACAAAGCATTTTTTTCTTATCTTATCAACTTGAGCTTACTTAATTTACCTATCGGACCAATTGCCAAGCAATATAACGAGTGTTAATATCCAATTATTTAGGTGATCTGCAAAAATATGAAAAATATGGACCAAATAAAATTCGCAGCTAGAATAAATGCTTTCAAAATTGGAGCGAAAGAGTATTGGCCCGAGAAAGACGAAATAGGTGTGTTGGAACTTTTGGAACGAGCTGCGGAGGCAGGGGTAACGGCGGCCGATTTAAACTATCCCGATCATTTTCGTGGAACTCCGATCAACGACCTAAGGAAGGTACTCGACGATAACGATATGACCCTTAGTGGTATCGCTATGCGATATTATACTAACCCCGAATTCAAACTCGGGGCCTTCACGCACCCAAATATTGAAGTTCGACGCCAAGCTATTGATCAGACAAAAAAGGGAATTGATACACTTGTCTCTGCAGGTGGAAACCTTATGACTCTATGGATGGGACAGGACGGTTTCGATTACCCTTTTCAAGCGGATTATAGTGCTATTTGGGATTGGACTATAGAGGCAATGAGCGAAATTGCCGATCATAATTCTGAAGTTGATATAGCGATAGAATATAAACCAAATGAACCTAGAGCTTTTGCCTTGATGCCCGATGCAGCCACCACGATATTAGCGCTAAAGGAAATAGGACGTAAGAATACAGGTGTGACACTTGATTTCTCGCATGTTTTGTATGCCGATGAAATGCCTGCTTTCTCCGCCAACTTGATCTCAAGACATTCGAGAGTTCTCGGAGTACATTTGAATGATGGCTATGGAAAATGGGATAATGGGTTAATGGTTGGAAGTATTCATCCAATTCAAACAATAGAACTTCTAGTTGAGTTGCAACGCATCGGCTATAATGGAGTGATATATTTTGATACATTTCCTGATAATTCCGGTCTCGACCCAGTAAAGGAAACAAGAACAAACATTCAGACATTTAAACGTTTTCTGAGGATTACAGACGAGTTAATTGGAAACAAAACACTTCTAAACGCAGTAAAACAACAAGACGCTACTACTTCGGTTCAGATTATTCAGGATTTACTTATCAAATGAAATTGCTCAGTGTTTTAGGAGCACTGCATTTAGACGTCGTAGTATCTACACCATTTCTGCCAAAAGCTGATGAAACTGTCTTTGGGTCCGAAGTAAAATATTTGTTTGGGGGCAAAGGTGGCAATCAAGCTATTGCTGCGCAGCTAAATGGGGCAAAAGTATATTTTATAGGCCGAGTTGGAGGGGATAGATTTGCTGAAAAATTAATTAACACTCTACGTAATAGCTCTGTTGAAATTAGTCAGTTGCAGAGTGACTCGGGTGCAAGTGGAATGAGTGTGGCAATTGTTGAACAAAGCGGCGAATATACGGCAGCAGTCGTTTCGGGCGCCAACCTAAATATTGATGAAAGGTCTATAAAAATTTTGAAAGGCACTGGAATTTTATTGTTGCAGAACGAAGTTCAAGCATCCGTAAATTTGATTGCGGCCCGCCAAGCCAAACGAAAGGGTGCTAAAATTTGGTTGAATGCGGCACCAGCACGCGAACTAGACTCCAAATTAATATCACAAATAGACGTTTTGATACTTAACCGAGTTGAGGCCAAATTTTACTCTAATTTAATTTCCAGCCCAGAGACCGAACATATTACTAAGATATTAACTTTAGGAGCTAAAGGAGTTGAGTTACACCGTCCAGATCAACCCTCAAGGTCATATCCAGCTTATGCAGTAAAACCGTTGTCAACTCATGGTGCAGGAGACATGTTCGTTGGGGCCCTTGCCTCAAGTCGCTTGAATGGTTCTAGTTTTGAAAAAGCAATACATTACGCCCAAGCAGCAGCAGCCCTGCATGTATCAAGAAAGGTAGAAATGCGAAACCAGATTTCGCGAACTGACGTGTTAAATTTTATCAGGCGCCATAAAGTTTAATTTCTTCTTAACCTGTTGGGGCATCTGGGTGCATCAAACCGGCTGACTTTAAAGATACCCATAAGTCACTTGGGATACTAGCAGTCATAGCGGTCATGTTGCTCTCCATTTCTACCGCACTCTGTCCACCCGGTATAACTGACAAATGAGACGGGTGTAGTAGTGGAAACTGCAATGCTGCAGATTTTAGAGCCACGTTATACTTTTTGCAAACCTTCTCAATGGCAACCACCCTTTCCAATACATCTCTGGGTGCAGGATCATAATTATAAAATGCTCCGGACACCGCTCCCGTGGCCAAAATTCCGGAATTGTACGGTCCACCAGTAACTATACCTATTCCACGCTCCTCACATAGGGGCAAAAAACTTTTTAATGCCTCTTGCTCCAAAAGCGTGTACCGTCCAGCCAGCAAGAATATATCGAAATCTCCACGATCTGCCAAAGTTTGGCAAACTTCCCACTCGTTTGTGCCACATCCAATTGCGGAAATAACCCCTTCTTCTCGTAAAGATAAAATAGCGTCATAACCTTTTTCATCAAAGAATTCAGAAATTCGTTTGTCAGATGCTTCCTTCGATCCATGAGTGAAAATGCATAGGTCGTGGACAAAAAGAATATCTATGCGACTAACGCCAAGTCGTTCAAAAGAAAACTCGAAAGAGCGCATTATTCCATCATAACTATAGTCAAAATATTCTTGTCTTTGCGGAACCTCAAACCATTTTTCGGGATTAGATTGTTCCCCCAATAAGCAAGGACGCAGCAATCTCCCCACTTTAGTCGATAAAACGTATTCATCCCGTGATTTTGTTCGCAAGAACCTATTTAAGCGAGTTTCACTTAAACCCAATCCATATAGTGGTGCAGTATCAAAATAACGCAAGCCAAAATCCCAAGCTAATTCGAGAGTTTCATGAGCTTCCTGATCGGAAATACTTCTATAAAGGTTTCCAAGTGGAGCACTTCCAAAACCGATTTCCGTAAAACTTAAACCGCCATTATTATGACGGTCCCATCTTCGCGATTTAATCATTCGTTCGCCATGCCGATATATCTATAGGCGAATCTTTTAACAATTTTTTCTTTGCCTGACTAGAAGTTAATCGCTAATCTTGAAAAGGTAATTGGAGGGTATTTTTTTGAAAAAGAGATTTAATAAGGTTTTTGGTGGGGCAAAGCCAGTTATAGCAATGGTTCATTTAGGAGCGCTCCCAGGGTCCCCGCTGTTCAATTCTAAAACTGGCATAGACGGTTTGATAAATAACGCTAGGGCAGACTTAGAAGCGCTACAATCCGCTGGTGTTGACGCTGTTATGTTTGGCAATGAAAACGATCGTCCATATGAGTTAAAAGTTGATATAGCATCTACTGCCACCGCTGCCTATATAATCGGCGAACTCAAATCATCTATCACCGTACCTTTTGGCGTTAACATGTTGTGGGACCCTATGTCTTCAATTGCTCTCGGTGTCGCAACTGGAGCTCAGTTCGTCCGAGAAATTTTCTCCGGGGTTTATGCTTCGGATATGGGGCAGTGGTCACCGGATGCCGGAAAAGCCATGCGTTATCGCGACAAATTAAATCGCCCAGATATGCTTATGCTTTATAATATATCAGCAGAATTTGCTTATTCATTGGATCAACGCTCACTGCCTGATCGAGCGAAAAGCACAGTATTTTCTTCAGTCCCAGATGCAGTCCTCGTTAGTGGACAAATCACAGGGGAGGCAGCAGCTCTGTCAGATTTAGAGGCCGTAAAAGCTGTACTACCCGATACACCTGTGCTTGCCAATACGGGTGTGACGCATGAAACATTACATGATGTTTTTTCGATAGTAGATGGTTGCATTGTTGGCTCATCTTTAAAATTTAACGGTGACACATGGCAGCCAGTCGATCGACAAAGAGCAAGAAAATTCATGGAAATAGCGAAAAATGCGAGATCCAAATGATTAAAGACCGTCTCCGCAGAAACCTGATGGAATTAATGCAAATCCCAGGTCTTTCAGGATACGAGGACCGAGTTCGCCAGCGGCTCACCCAAAAGCTAGATCGTTTAAAGATAAAAACGACCGTAGATCGACTAGGCAATCTATCCGCCAACTTTCCAGGAATTGGTCCCAGTATTATGGTTTTTACCCACATGGACCAACTAGGATTTGTAGTGCGAAAAATTGAACCGGACGGGTTCTTGAGAGTGGAGCGAGTGGGAGGCATTCCAGAGAGGGCCCTACCCTCTCAAGCTGTTTTGGTCTGCGTAGAAGATGGAGATGATGTGAAAGGACTCATAGCAAATAAGAGTCATCATGCAACGTCTGTAGCGGAAAAATATAACGTGGTTCCTTACACTAACCTTTATATTGACGTTGGATTAGCCAGTGAGAACGAAGTAAAGGCGGCTGGTATAAAAGTTGGTTGCCCCGTAGTTTATGAGCCAAAGGCCTTTAATATTGGCAAAGATCGAATTGCAGGAACCAGTGTGGACGATCGAGCTGGATGCGCTGTGGCCTTAGAATTAGCTAATTTTCTTAATAAACGCTCGTCCGGTCCACCAGTCCAATTGGTGTTTAGCGTACAAGAGGAATTTAATCTCCGTGGAGTTCTTCCGATAGCACAGCAAATACTACCCGAAATAGCCATTCAATTGGATTTGATTTTGGCAACAGATACTCCCGACATGCTTGAAAGGGGTAGTGTTCTAATGGGACATGGACCTGCAATAAGTATGTTTTCTTTTCATGGACGAGGTACATTGAATGGCGTTATTCCACATCCTGCAATTGTATCCTTATTGGAAAAAACAGCAGAACATTTAGGCATTAACCTACAGCGAAGTGTTCATAGTGGTGCATTGACTGATCTTTCGTATGTACAAACAGTTGGTAAAGGTGTCGCCGCTGTCGATTTAGGCTTTCCAATGAGATATTCTCACTCTTCTCTAGAAGTTTGTGATTTGAATGATTTGACAGCACTTACTAAGCTTTTGATTGGCGCATTAGATTTTATAAAGAATAATTTCACCCTTGATCGGGATAAGTTGTGATATGACATATACATTGGGTATTGATGTTGGAACATTCGAAACCAAGGGGTCTTTAGTTGATCATTCAGGCAATCTGTTAGGCCAAGCAAAACGTGCCCACAAAATGCTTGTACCAAAAGCGGGTTGGGCTGAGCACCGCCCAGAGGAGGATTGGTGGGGAGATTTTTGTTTCGTTAGTAACGCTATATTAAATCAAACTGGAATCAATCCGAATGCCATTAAAGCAGTTTCATGCAGTGCAATAGGGCCCTGTATGCTGCCTGTGAACTCAGAGGGCAAGCCATTAAGAAACGGCATTCTCTATGGTGTTGATAATCGAGCAGAAACTGAAATAAAGGAACTAAATGCAAAAATTGGTGAAGAAGAAATTCTCAAAAGATGTGGAAATGCTCTCACTTCCCAAGCAGTTGGACCCAAGATACTCTGGTTTAGAAGAAACTATCCAGATCTATTTAAGAAAACACATAAAATATTGACCTCTACCAGTTTTCTTGTGCATCGGTTAACCAACGAGTATGTAATTGATCACTATACGGCCGCAAATTTCTCACCTCTTTATGATGTCTCTAAGCAAAATTGGACGCAGGACTTAGCCAACGATATAATTGATACGGCCAGGTTGCCCACACTAAAGTGGTCAGGTGAAATAGTTGGTTCAGTGTCGGCATCAGCGGCGACTTCGACTGGGCTTGCAGAGGGCACCGCTGTTACCACAGGCACAATAGATGCCGCAGCTGAGGCTTTCTCTGTCGGTGTAACTAATCCCGGCGATATGATGTTAATGTATGGTTCAACCATCTTCATAATTTTGAGGACAGAGCAACGTAGTCGAGATTCAAGATTATGGTATGCACCCTGGCTTTTTGAGGGTGAACATGCTGCAATGGCCGGACTTGCGACCAGCGGCACGCTTACACATTGGTTTCGGGATCAATTTGCAAAGGAGCTTGAGCCTGCCAATGCAATACCCACTCTTGTGACGGAGTCTAAAAACTCGCCGAAAGGAGCTAAAGGGCTAATCTTGTTACCATACTTTTCGGGAGAACGCACACCGATTCACAACTCCCAAGCAAAAGGGGTATTCTTCGGTTTAAATCTAACCCATCATCGTGGCGATTTGTTTCGTGCGTTGATCGAAGGAATTGCTTACGGTACAAGGCATGTCACAGATACTTTTAGGGATTTAGGGCAGACACCGTCTAAAGTATTTGCTGTTGGCGGCGGTACAAAAAATATGCTTTGGTTACAAGCCACGTCAGATATAACAGGAGTGAATCAATACGTTAGGGATAAAACTATTGGTGCAAGTTACGGCGATGCATTTCTGGCAGCGCTGTCCATCAACGCAGTAGAGAGATCCGATATCGAGAAGTGGAATCCAATAAAGAGGACGGTGAAACACAAAGCACACCCTAATTACGAGTCAAATTATAAAATTTTCAGACAACTCTATGAGTCGACAAAAGACCTAATGCGTGAAATCTAGGGTGCGATAAATGCGATAAAGAAAACTATCGTGTGGTTTCAAACGCAAACATTTATTTAACGGCCCCAGCAGCCATTCCTTTGATTATAAACCGCTCTAAGATAATTCCGATTGCCACAAGAGGCAAGATTGCAGCGAACGACAATGCTGCCATGGACCACCATGAAATACCTTGGGAACCAGTCTGACTAGCAACCATAACTGGCAACGTCTTAGCATGAGAAGAAGTAAGCAATGCTGCAAAAAAATACTCGTTCCAAGTTAATACAAGCGATATAATGAAGGCTGCTACCATCCCTGGCAATGCTATTGGTAAGATTATCGTTAAAAAAGCTCGCCACAGGGACAGACCGTCTACCAAAGCTGCTTCTTCTAACTCCACTGGTATTGAACTAAATTGATCACGCATAATCCAAATAACAATTGGTAAAACAGTCAATGTGTATAGCGCGATTAAACCAACTCGACTATCAAGAAGCGCCAATTCCTTATATAGGACTAAGAATGGCAATGCTAATACAACAGGCGGCAAGATGAGCTGAGACAAGAAGAAAAAAGAAATGTCTGAGTTTCTCATAAAACCAAACCTGTAGCTAAAACGACTTAAACCGTAAGCGGTGCAACTACCAAGAAGAACAGCTATACTTGACGAGCTTACAGCAATGATCGTTGAATTCCAAAAGCGTTTTAGAAACTCCTCTCGAACAGTGCTTTCGGTGAAAATTGTGTTTGGGGAAAGCCCCAAAGATTTCAATCCTAACCACTTTGGTTGAAAGTCCCACCATGGAACTATGTTTCCTTTCATAACATCTGGAGCAGCCTTAAACGTAGTGGTAATCGTCCAATATATTGGGAATAAGCAAATTATCGCCCACACTATCAAAACCGAATAGATCAGAACCCTACTAACCAACCAACTGGGCTTAAAGTACAAATCAGTCTTGCTATCATGGAAAATCTGGTCACTCATTTATCAATACCTAGGTTTCATCCACCGATCCGCAAGTTTTATCAAAATAGTCATCGTAATCACGATAATTAACAGATAAAATATCGCCAAGAATGTTCCATATCCTACATTTGATCTGTCTCTATACTCACGAAAAATGAAGCTTGTTACGCTATCCGTGGCACCACCCGGTCCACCTGACGTAACGTTAATAATGATATCAGCAAGCTTGAGTTTAAAAATAATCCGGATTAGTATTGCCGTAACCGACACTGGTAACATCAAGGGAAAGGTAATCTCCCAGAATTTCTTCCATGGTGACGCTCCATCTACCTCGGCCGCTTCATGCATTTCCCTCGGAATTGCTTGAAGACCAGCCAGTATCATAATCATCATGAGCGGTATGAATGTCCAGGCATCCATCATCATAATCATGGCTCTTGCAATTTCCGGACTACCAAAAAATGAAGGATTTTCCCACCCCAACTCCCTAAACATGCGCGAGATTGGCCCAAATCTTATTTCTAACATAGATTTGCCAATCATCCAACTAACGGCGACCGGAGACAGCATAAGTGGCATCAGAAATGCTACTCTAAAGAACTTCCTCCCGCGTATCTGAGCATTCAATAACAAAGCGAGTCCGAATGCGACAATGTATTCCAAAGAAATTGCAAATGTATAATAAATCATATTTCTTAGCGCATTCCAGTAAAATGGATCTGTCCACATTTGCAGTACATTATCTAACCCATTAAATTGTCGTCCATCAGGCGAGGAAAGATTCCAGCTCGAAAATGCAATACCTAGCGCAAAGATTAGTGGAAAAATTACCATAGAAATGACGAATAAAACTGCAGGCAGAATAAATAACCTTCGTTTTCCCTGTTCACCATAAAGAATAACTTGACACCAACATAAACAAACCGCCCAAACAAAATAAGCATAAAGAGTTGGACGCCAATTCTCTAAACCTAGGTCAAATATCTTGGCTTGATCTAAACTTTGAATTATAATGGAAAGAAGAAGAATTGCAGCCGAACCCCACATAATTGACTTTCCAACCAGCCGGCGGCGGGTCGAGATCTCATCTGGTACAACTATGTGAAGATAATCTCCTTCAGTGCTACTCACAAATACGTAACCCTAAATTGTTCTTAACTTTCAGACCGGCGAGAATTACTCGCCGATCCAATTGTTTTGTCACTACAGGCCAAGAGAAGCCTTGTAGAGTTTGATTTGACTTTCTCTGCCTATCGAGTCCGTTATCTTTTCCCAAGCTGCCGCGATCGCATCAGCAGTTTCTTGAGCGGAACCGTACTGTCCTGCAAAGCCTTTAGCTAATTCATCTTCTGCAACTGAATAGTATTGAAATATTCCTGGAATACGAGGCTCATTAAGCGAATTTGGATGGTTATATGTATCCAGATTGGAACCCAAATAATCCTCCACGAACGCACGATCGTAACCAGCTGCTTCCCACTCATCATAGTTAAAATGCGAATTTCTATATGGCTGAAAGCCTGACGGATAAGCCGAAGTCCAAAGCGAAATATCCTTTCCTCCAATATGCGCGGCTGCGGACCAAGCTGCCTTTCGCTTTTTACTGTCACCTTCGACACGGTTCGTTACATAAACACCCCAGCCAAGATAAGCGTTGTTAGGTGCTTCATTATAGTTGTTTTCCCATGCACCTTTCTTATGATTATAGACACGATCTGAGCCTGGAATCATGCTAAAGCCTACAACGTCGCCAATTACTGAAGTGTCGGAAGTCCGTGCATTAGAACCTATGTCTCCCCACCAAGTTAACATGGATCCTGTCCCAGCAAGAAACTGCTGAAAGCCAGTTGTGCCAGGATCGGCATTGATCTGGTCAGCTGGATATGCTCCGTCAGTGGCGATCAAATCCATAACATCCTGAATCGCCTGGACCCAACCGGGATTATTCACCCTTGGTTTCATAGTATCAACATCAAACAAAAATGCTGGATCGTCCGCATGCTTGACATAAGGACCAGCTCGATCTGTTAGGAAGTACATTCCGAAACCACCCCACCCCTTCAATGGATCTAAGAATCCATGCGCAGGGAGACCCGTCAACGGATCTGTTTTTCCGACGACATCCTTGGAAATCTGATTCACTTCTTGCCAAGTTTTTGGTGGGTTTGCTCTACCCGTTATTGAACCCGCACCAAAATAATCTTTCCTGTAGCAGAATGTATGGCAGTCACCATCGATATTAATTCGATATGCCTTACCATCCCAAGTTCCAACTGGTGGTTGGAGGTATCCTACGAGATCATCGTACTCTATCTGATCTTTAACCCAATCCGGCATTTCATTAAGTAATCCCTGACCTGCCGTATCACCTTCAAATGGGGCTCCCATTTCGATAATATCAAAATCTACTGTTTTGGTTGCGATAGATTGCTGTAGCCTTGGATTGTAATCTGCTTGGGCTAAATCTATCCAATTTATTTTAGCTCCAGTATAAGCCTCCCAAGGTTTCAGAAAACCTCTAAAAAGAAAGTTATGCAGATTTTGATTATTTAAACCCATAAAGGTCAATTCAACTCCCTTGAACTCACCTTCAGCAACACGCTCTTTTACGGGGCCCATACACAGTTCTCCAACCTTCTGCCATTCCGCATCCCCAGGGGATCCCATACCGACACCAGGAATTTTCATGATTTCAGCTCTTACGCCATGTCCACCGGCGAAAGCTGGCATTGCTCCGCCCATCGCTGCCATAGCACCAACACTTGCGGTACTCTTCAGCATGGTCCTCCTGGTAAGACCGTTCCGGACGATGTGGTTATATAGTTCTACCTTCATAGATTTGTCCTCCCTTTTAATAGAAGGGCTGGCTCTCGTTGAGACTGACGCATCACCCACTGGGATCACTCCGTCAATTCATTACTATTTAAAGTCTCTTACCAAATCCAACCTCTGATAAGGAAATCATTTCAGCGAAGAAGTAATTTGTCAAGCGACTTAAGAGCATTTGTGATCCGATATAGACAGCTCTGCTTCTATAGGTTAGGTATTTCTTGTAGATATGAGGGAATTAAAACAAATGGCCGAAGTAAAAATACGTGATCTATTCAAATCTTACGGCGAGGTTGAAGTTCTCCACGGTTTGGAAGTCGACATCGACGATGGTGAATTTGTTGTTTTAGTAGGACCTTCGGGTTGTGGAAAATCTACACTTTTGCGCATGATAGCAGGTCTCGAAGGAATAACAGCAGGCCGGATAACCATAGGTGACCGAGTTGTTAACAATCTGCCCCCATCCGAGCGGGATATAGCAATGGTATTCCAAAATTATGCATTGTACCCACACAAAACAGTGAACGCCAACATGGCATTCTCACTTAAGATGAAGGGTTTAGATAAGAAAGAAATAGAAGTAAGAGTGAAGCGTGCGGCAGAAACCTTGGGGCTCACTCCCTATCTAAACCGATATCCCCGAGCTCTCTCAGGTGGACAACGTCAAAGGGTGGCGATGGGACGTGCAATAGTTCGCGATCCGCAAGTTTTCTTGTTTGATGAACCTCTATCAAACCTAGACGCCAAATTAAGAGTTCAAATGCGAGCTGAAATTCGAGAATTACAACAGCGTCTAAACTCAACAACTATCTATGTTACACATGATCAAATTGAAGCTATGACCATGGCAGATAAAATTGTTGTAATGCAGGAGGGTTATATAGAGCAAGTTGGCAGTCCTCTCGAGCTTTATGACAGTCCGGCTAATACATTTGTTGGAAGTTTTATTGGGTCACCAGCCATGAATATGATCGAGGGTGTGGTCGATAAAGATGCAGATGGGCTTATACTGAAAGCGGGTGACTCTTATCTTCCTTTACCAAAACTATCCGAGCTTCAGATAGGGCAAAAAATTATAGCAGGAATTCGCCCAGAAAATTTAGTACCATCAAAAGAGGGTATAGCAGCCAAAATTGCAGTGATAGAACCTACAGGATCTGAGACTCATCTGTTATTAAGAGGAAATAATCAGGACCTCACTTGTGTACTACGCGAACGCACGTATTTCAAACCCGGCCAAGAAATCACGCTCACAAGTAACGTCAACCAAATTCATATTTTTGATCACGAATCAAAAACTAGGATAAACTAGGGAATACTCAAATAAATTTCTGGAGGAAACAAAATGCTGATTGGAATAAACCCTTTGCTTAATGCAGATGTGCTTTATACGTTGCGTGCTATGGGTCATGGCGACGATCTAATAATTGCAGACACAAACTTTCCATCCGACTCTGTCGCACGAGAAACAGTTTTAGGTGAATTGCTTAGAATTGATGCTTCTGCAGCTGAAGTTGTCCGCGCCGTACTGTCAATTTACCCTATTGACACTTTTGTAGATGATGCCGCAGGTCGTATGGAGGTAGTTGGCGAACCCAAAAAAATCCTGCCCGTTATGGAAGAAGTACAAGCTGAGGTGACAGCGGCTAAGGGTCCAAAACAAATGATATCAATAGAACGCTATGCATTCTATGAACGCGCAAAAAAGGCATACGCCGTCATACAGACCGGTGAACGTCGTTTCTATGGCTGTTTTGCGCTTCGCAAAGGCGTCATAGGCCCAGACGAGGATTAAATACATGGGTCACGTCGTCATTTTGGGAGTATTTGTTGCAGACACAGCTTATAGAGCAGATCGCATGCCACGAATGGGCGAAACAATTCTCGGCAATTCTTTCGTTTTGGGTCCAGGCGGCAAAGGTTCAAATCAGGCCGTTGCTGCCGGAAGAATGGGAGCTCAAGTATCAATAATTAGTCGCCTAGGGCAAGATGACTTTGCCAAAATGGCGTTGGATGTATGGAAACAATCCGGGGTAAAACCGTATGTGAAACAAAGTTCAAGCGATTATACAGGCGCTGCTTATATATTTATCGAAGAGTCTTCAGGGGACAATGCTATTATTATCGCTCCTGGTGCTGCGGCAAAAATAACTCCCGCGGATTTACAAGATCAGACAGATCTAATTTCCAATGCAGATGTATTCGTAACCCAATTGGAGCAACCGATGGAAGCTGCCATGAAAGGTCTAGAAATAGCGAAATCAGCCGGAGTAAAAACCATTCTGAATCCTGCTCCAGCTGCAGATTTGCCCAATGGCATGCTTGAGCTCTGCGATTTTATAACACCAAATGAAACTGAAACTGAAGCTATAACGGGTGTATCAGTTTCATCGATAGAAGATGCCGAAAATGCATCTAGGTTGTTGGTGAAAATGGGTGTAGGAACTCCTATTATTACCTTAGGTGAAAAGGGTGCTTATCTTTATGGTCATGGACTAGTAGAACCTTTCAGTGTTGGTCCAGTATTGGAAACTACTGGAGCAGGCGATGCGTTTAATGGTGGTTTTGCAACCGCACTTTCCGAAGGCGTCACAGCACTTGAAGCTGTGACAGTCGGTTGCGCAACTGCCGGTATCTCAGTTACTCGAGCCGGAACGGCACCATCTATGCCCACTCGCTCACAGGTGGATAAACTTATCAGAAGATAACCGTGTCAATTGTGCTGGTGAACGAATGACTCGAATAACCGATATTGAGACTTACGATTTACGCTTCCCGACTTCTAAAACATTAGATGGCTCTGATGCGATGAACCCGGATCCTGATTACTCAGCAGCTTACGTGGTTTTAAAAACAAATAAATCGCATGAAGGCCATGGTTTAACTTTTACTATCGGTAGGGGCAATGAGCTATGCGTCGCTGCAATAGAATCTGTATCTCGATTGGTCTTAGGGCTGGACTTAGATTGGATAAAAGAGGACATGGGGCGCTTTTGGCGCCATTTGACTGGCGATAGTCAATTACGATGGATCGGTCCTGACAAGGGAGTTGTTCATTTAGCAACCGGTGCGTTGGTTAACGCGGTTTGGGATTTGTGGGCGAAAGATACAGGAAAGCCTGTGTGGAAACTCGTATCTGACTTTTCGCCGGAAGAGTTTGTTAGATTAATAGACTTTCGCTATCTCACAGATGTAATTACCCAAAATGAAGCCTTGCACATATTAAAGGCGAATGAGGCTACCAAATGCACTCGAAGGGAAAGACTCATTAAAGAGGGTTATCCTTGCTATACTACGTCAGCCGGCTGGTTAGGATATTCAGACCAGAAGCTTCGGAGTTTGTGTCGTCAATCAAAGAAAGCAGGCTTCACTCACGTCAAGCTAAAGGTAGGACGCAACCTGAAAGACGATATAAGGCGTCTAAGAATTGCGAGAGAAGAGCTTGGGCAGGAAACAAACATAATGATCGATGCGAATCAGGTTTGGGAAGTAAACGAGGCTGTTGAATGGATTCACAGCTTAAGTTTCGCTAAACCATTTTTCATTGAGGAACCCACCAGTCCAGATGATATAATTGGGCACAAAAAAATTCGTGCTCAAATAGCACCCATTAAAGTTGCAACTGGCGAAGTATGTCAAAACAGAATTATTTTTAAACAGTTCATCTCAGAAGGCGCACTTGACATTCTACAGATCGATAGCTGTCGAATGGGTGGATTGAATGAAATATTAGCAGTATTACTTATGGCAAAAAAATTCAATGTCCCGGTCTGGCCCCATGCCGGCGGTGTGGGTCTCTGCGAATATGTCCAACATATTGCAATGATTGATTTCATATCAATATCTGGACAAAAGGATGACAGATATATTGAATATGTTGACCACCTCCATGAACATTTCAAGGACCCCTGTATTGTAAAAAATGGTTTCTATCAAGCACCGACGAAACCTGGGTTTTCTATTGAGGTTTATCCCCGTACATTAAAAAAATTCAGCTTTATACCAAAATCTGGTCCGAAATGACTCTTGGGTTTTTAAACTGCAACCGTAAAACTTAGGCAATATCCTTTTTTCACTCTAGGCTGAAAGTCTCATGAAGATTAGATTCAGCTTTACTGAGTTCATATTTTCTGTAAACATTATCATCTTGAAATTTTATGTCCATAAGTTTATCTCGGGTAGTCTAAGTGTCTGAAACGTTATTATCGAATATTGAATTATTGGATGTTGCCTCAACTTACAAAGAAAAAGGTTTTGTTTCACCTTTGCATGTATGTAAGGCTGACGAAGCTAAAGAGCTTCGCCGCGATTTCGAAGAAGCAGAAGCGCAATTAGACGGCGACCCGGAAAGACTTTCTTTGTTGATCAAATATCCAAATCAGCTTTTACCATCTTTTGACCGGCTAACTCGAAATGAACATCTCATTAATGCTGCATCGGCGGTGCTTGGACCCGATTTAATGGTTTGGAGCGCGGCTTTATTCATAAAGGAAGAAGGCTCAGCGAAAATTGTCTCTTGGCATCAAGATCTAACTTATTGGGGACTAGATGACATTGAAGAAACCACATGCTGGTTTGCGATTTCAGAGGCAAACGAAGCTTCTGGTTGCATGAAATTCGTACCGGGAACTCACAAAACAAAAATAGTACCTCATAATGATACATATGCCGAGAATAATCTCCTCACGCGTGGACAAGAAATCGCCGTTACAGTGAATGAAAAAGATGCTGTGCTAGCAGAACTAAAAGCCGGTCAGGCATCCATGCACCATGGACTCTTATTTCATAGTTCTGGACCAAATCTAACAAATGATAGACGGATAGGTGCAGCAATTCGCTATATAAAACCGTCAATGAAGCAATCTACGGGTGACCGCTCTCTTGTCTCTTTGGTAAGTGGCAAGGATCATTTTGGACACTTCAAGGTTGCTGCACCACCGCGAGGCCGATTGCTAGATGAAGATTTTGAATTGTGTCGAGAAGATAACGAACTAAAAAAAAGACTGCTTTTCTGAGTTTTCCTTTTTTAGATTTTAGATATCAAAAAGGTTATCAAGCTATCGCTAAAACCAATTGTAATCGACTTGCTCGGAGAAATGGGCAACTGATCAAGAACTATTTTTTATTTCACTTGTTTGAGATACGCTCCAGTTTAACCAATATAGTAATTAAAATCAGGAAAAACAGTTCACTTAAAAAAAACTTGATCGCTGAATACCCATATGTGAATAAAGTTGGGGACGGTAGAGACCAACAAGTTGTTAACATGATTGAATTAGTGATTTAGAAATTGTCACCATCCACAGACCGCCAAAAAGCATATTCATGTGTTAGGACTCTCGCTTCTTATCATAATTCATTTTCGACCCAGCTAAGCTAGTTTAAGCTTGCAAGCTGTCTGGCTAATTTTTTATAAAATACTTTTGAGCTGTTTAGCTTGAAATTACACATGATTTGAAGTCTAGTTAATTATTACTGTCAGGAATCGAAACACAATAAAGCATTAGAGCTATGGAATTATATCATATTGTATACATCTCAAGACCTTTCGGCTTCGATCAAGCTTTATTGAATGGACTTCTGGTTGATTCGCGGGCAAATAATGAGCGTGACGATATTACGGGAGCATTAATTTGTCGCGCTGATTTATATTTACAACTGCTAGAAGGACCACAAAAACAAGTTATGAAGACATTCGCTAGAATTGAGAATGATGACAGACATACGGAGGTAGATGTACTTATATCCGAGAGGACATTGGCTCGAGAGTTCCCACACTGGTCGATGTTAGATGATCCTGCCCGAACTTGGCTTTGGACACAAAGTGAAATAGCTTCCGGAGCAGCTATTAAGGCATCTAAAGGGGAAGTTCTGTCTGTTTTTAAGAGGCTACGTTCCGAAATTTAAGAAAATCTGTCGATTAAAAGGCTTTGGAGATGAGAATGTCAGAAAAAACCATTTTAATATTTGGTGCAGGTCATAAATTAAGTGCATCTATCGCAAGATTATTTTCCAAAAATAGTTTCAAAGTTTACCTTGTCGCGCGTGATATTGGGAAATTAAAGTATATTGAGAATGAAATAGGGGCGACATTATTTGAAGGCGATGTAAGCGACCTGAAATCAGTTCTGAATGTTTTCCAGTCTGTAGACAAAATCAGTGGTTCGCCAGGAATAGTAATATTTAATCCTTCTGTACGAATCAAGGGTGCAATAGAACAGCTATGCTCAGAAGATGTCGAAAAAGCCTTTCGGGTAAATATAATGGGAGCCTTCTATGTAGCTCAACAGGCGGCCATTAGAATGACCCGGGCAGGCAGTGGAAGTATTTTCTTTACTGGAGCTACGGCTGGGATTAAAGGGTTTGCCAACTCTTCCGTATTTGCGATGGGGAAATTTAGCTTGCGTGGTTTGGCACAATCTTTGGCTAGAGAGCTACATCCCCAAAACATCCACGTTGGTCACTTCGTAATAGACGGCAAAATACAAGACAAGAGTAAGTCAGAAGACAACTCCGATAGGGGAATGGACCCAGACGAATTAGCAAAAACTTATTTACATTTTCACACACAACAGAAAAGCTGCTGGTCTTGGGAGGTTGAACTTAGGCATGCCAATGAAAGCTTTTAATTGGCAATTAGTGTGTCTTTTCAAAAAAATAAGGGCATTAGTTTAAGCGTTTCTCAGTAAGGTAGAAATTGAATGCCTAGAGCTCAATTGTTCCGTGTCAGTGATTAACTCCAACAGAGTTACACCAACACGATCCCGACAACGGTAAAAAGCAGTGAAGAAATCTTCAGTCCTGCAAACTGTTTCTGAGTAAATACCCATTGCCTTGGCAAATTTTCTAAAGCTAGGATTAATAAGGTCTGTTGCAATTACCCTGCTGGGGTGCTCTCTCTCTTGATGCATTCTGATTGTCCCATAGCTTGAATTATTGAATACTACTATCATTGGTGAAAGTTTGTGTTGTACCGCAGTCATCAGCTCCATTCCAGACATCATAAAACCTCCGTCACCAACGAAACCGAGGACGAACTGCTCTGGGAACATAGCCGATGCCGCAACCGCGGCAGGTATTGCGTAGCCCATCGAGCCACAAGTTGATCCAATCTGCCTACGTTTAAAGCCATATTTTAGAAATCTTTGGGGCCAACCAGTATGGTTTCCGGCATCTAGGGTTATTATTGTATCCTGTGGCAACTCATGATCTAAATCAGCAAAAATTTTGCCGAGATCCAGAGCGCCTAGATAGTCTGGAGGTGCAACGTCTGATCTATACTCATTTTTCAATTTTCCTGACCATTCAGCCCATCTAGCTTTTCTTACGACTTTCATTTTCGACAACTCAGCTGACATAGCACTCATAGAAGCAACAATGCCCAATTCTGCGGGATAAACAGAACCTAACTCTCCAGGATCTAGGTGAACGTGAACTATTTTCTGTCTGAGATTACTCGGGTCAATGAGGTGATAGCCATTTGTAGACATATCGCCAAGGCGCGCACCTATAACAAATAGTAAGTCAGCCTGCTTAATCCTCTGTTGAAGTTGAGGCGCCACTGACGTTCCCAGAGTGCCCACGAAAATATCAAGACGATTATCAATAATGTCCTGCCTTCGGAAACTGGTGACGACCGGAATTGAAAGTTTCAACGCGAATGCTGCGATTGCATCTCCTGAAGCTGAGCACCAGTCTGAGCCACCCAAAACAATTAGAGGCTTATTTGACTCATTTAGAATTTTTTTTAGAATATCTAAGCTTTCAGTAGTCGGCCTCGGTTTGTGAATTTTTGTTTTAGGGATATCACCCCGATCCGTTAATTGTTGCAATACGTTCTCTGGAATAGAGAGAACCACGGGACCAGGTCTGCCGGAAACCGCCACATTCATAGCCCTAGCGATATACTCTGGTATTCTATCCACTTGTTCTATTTGAGCACACCATTTAGCGATCCTACCAAACATTGACTCGTAATCAAGTTCTTGAAAAGATTCTCGATCCTTTGTCCCCTGCGACACCTGGCCTATGATCAGGAGCATCGGTGTGCTATCTTGCCGCGCTATATGTACACCAATAGAGGCATGGCATGCGCCTGGACCCCTCGTAACTATTGCTACCCCTGGTTTGTCCCCCAGTTTTCCGGCAGCTTCGGCCATGTTTGCAGCAGCAGCCTCATGACGAGCGTTAAATAACGTGATTTTATCTTTTACGTCATAGAGTGCATCCAATATTTCCAAGTAACTCTCACCGGGCACGCAAAAAACTTTCTCTATACCGTGATTTACGAGCTGATCTACCAATATTTTCCCACCAGTTCTCAACCTATTTAACCTCACAATTTATATAATTTCTAAAAGAGTAGGCTGCACATTTTTTTCTTTATGTCTAGCCTATATAACCAAGAGATAGATTTTCTTCGCGTGGTCGAATTATACATTGCTAGACCACCGCGATGTATTAGATTTGAAATTTTACCAGTTTCAAAGGTTTACACTCTAAGCAAAAAACCGATTTTGCTTAAACACCCTTCATGGTAACCTATTTTGAAGTAATAATCTAATTGCGTTCTTTTTAATGTTTAGGAGTCAGTGCTATGACAAAAAATATTATCACTTTTTTGACGCTTTCTTTAGCAGGTTGCACCAGTGCATCAACCGAAAAACTAGTTACTGCGGGTCAGTTAATTACGCCTTTCGTCGTTGGGACGCTAGCAATAAAAAGTGTGAGTTCAATTGATAAATAAAGGAACTGGAATGTCTGAGCCTCTAAAATAAGTCGCTTGAACAAAAAAAAAGCTTTCATTTTGAAAAAAATCGTTCAGTATGGTCTTGTGGGGGAATATACATGCTGAATTCATACGAAACTGCGTCGCAGTTTGAGGCTATGTCGATAGATTTAGCACTAGCTGCATTGGAAGAGATCGCCAAGCAGAGAGCGAGAGAGTCAAAAATCGACGACAGATCTGATGTGGAAGTGTTTTGTAACTGCGTTATAGCGAAGAATGACGAGGAGCAAATAGCATTTATTGAGAAGTTGATATCCGACGGGGCTTCTTTAGACACTATTTTTGAAGATTTTATTCCGAGTATAGCTGAGCGCTTAGGCAATTTGTGGAAGCAGAATAGAATAAGTTTTTTTGAGGTGAATATTGGTACCCAAAGGTTGCAAAGACTTTCTCGGATCTATGAAAAACGTTATCTTGGACCAGTATTTTTATTCCCTTCTGGACCACCAGTTTTGCTGATTTTACCAAAAGGGGAGATACATACATTAGGTCTGATCACAGCTTCAGGAATCTTTAAAAAGTTTAATAGTAATCCTTTCATAGCCGTTGGCTATACGGATCAAGAAATTCTAGATTTACTGGTAGCAACTGATTTCAAATTAGTAGGAATGTCTGTTTCTCATTCTGGCAATATTGCGTCTTGTGTTCAAACAGCAAAAAAGATTAAGTCATTATCTGATAAGAAAATACCGATTGTACTGGGAGGCCAAGGAACTCAAAACCTTTCAAAAAAGGTAGATATTTCCGTTTTTGATGCAATTACCAAAGACCCAAAAGTAGCTCTAGAACTTATTCCAAAATAGCGATGTTTTTTGATTCACAATGACTCAGCAATTACACTCTTATCAACGTGCAGTTTGTATTTCCTAAAATTCTCAACGAACATATTTACCAACCTTTGGGCTTGCCTATCAAATGAGGCTTTATCCCTCCAGGCATTTCTCGGGTTCATAAATCTTTTATTTACTCCGGGAACGTCTTCTGGAACCCTAAACTTAAAGGTTTCATCATAACGATAATTACATTTATCTAACAAGCCTTTGTGTATTGCGGAGAGTATTGCTCGCGTTTCTTTGATAGGTATGCGCTTGCCGTCCCCGTAAGCACCGCCAATCCAACCAGTGTTAACAAGCCAACAATTGACTTTTCCCTCTCGAATCTTATTTCTGAAAATTTCTCCATAAACTTCTGGTCTCAGAGGTAAAAACGGCGCCCCAAAACACGCCGAAAATGTCGGTTGAGGCTCAGTCACACCACGCTCGGTTCCGGGTGCTTTGGATGTAAAGCCTGATAAGAAATGATATACGGCCTGTTCAGGAGATAATCGCGCTATCGGCGGCAAGACGCCGAAGGCATCACATGTCAATAAAATAATATTTTTAGGCGGTCCAGACGTGCCCGTTTTGGAGGCATTAGCTATAAAATCAAGTGGGTAAGCTGATCGCATATTAGGAGTCAAGCTGTCATCTTTATAGTCAAGCTGTAAGGATTTACTATCAAAACGCATATTCTCTACAACCGTCGAAAATTTTGTCATTGCAGAAAAAATCTCTGGCTCAGCATCCGGACTTAAGTTTATAGTTTTGGCATAACATCCACCCTCAAAATTGAAAATGCCTGTATTCGCCCACCCATGTTCGTCATCCCCTATCAATATCCGAAGAGGGTCCTGCGATAGCGTTGTTTTGCCAGTTCCGGACAATCCAAAAAATAACGCCACATTTTCTGATTCATCAGTCGCATGATTTGCAGAGCAGTGCATTGGCATTACCCCCTTATCGGGAAGTACATAATTTAAGAGGGTAAACACCCCCTTTTTATTTTCACCAGCATATTCCGTCCCAGCTACCAATACCAACTTTTTTGAAAAATTAATAGCAATTACTGTTTCACTTCTAACTCCATACAGCTCAGGCGTAACTTTGAAAGAAGGGCAATTTATTATCGTATATTCTGCCTGAAAATCTTCCAAATCATTATTGTCCGGGCACCTAAGCAAATGCCTAATAAATAGCGCGTGCCAGGCCAGTTCATTAACCAGCCGGATATTAATCCTGTATTCTCTGTCAGCACACGCATACAAATCTTGAACGAAATAATCTCTCCCTTTCATATGCTTTAAGATGTCCGTGTGGAGTTTTTCAAAGTTAGCCGGCGAAATGCTTCCATTTCCCTCCCACCAAACTCTCGACTTTGTCTCACGATCTTTCACAATAAATTTATCTCTAGGAGATCGTCCCGTGTGTTTGCCTGTTTCAACCAACAGAGCTCCTCCAATTCCTAACACACCTTCTCCACGCTCAACTGCCTTTTGCATCAATGCGGGCTCAGTTAAGTTATAAAAAACAGAGGACTTTTTACAGCTGTCTAAATCTTTCAGGAAGTTTTTCGTACTAAATTTTTCTGGTCTCATAAATTTTGTACCTAAAGATAAACAATCAAAATATGTGAAACTACAAAGACTCGGAACAGCAGATAACTACAACCACAAATATACTCGTTAATGGTGAGCCCGACAGGATTCGAACCTGTGACCCACTGATTAAAAGTCAGTTGCTCTACCAACTGAGCTACGGGCCCTTTAACGTAATGAAAAAATGGATAGGCTGATCGATAAAAATAATCAAGACCATAATTGAAATTTGTAATAAAAATATTTAAGTGATACCGTCCTTCTACACAAAAAAAGGTGACTTGGAATAGCTCTCTGCGCTTCAAAGGAAATGTCTGATGCAATATAATAAAAAACAGGCTCTTGAGACTATATCTTTTATAAAGATGCATGGATTGGGAAACGATTTTATGATAATTGATGCGCGAACAAGAAATATAAAAATTAGCGGAAATATGGTTAGGAGTTTGTCTCACAGAAATTTTGGCGTTGGTTTCGATCAACTTGCTGTCTTGTATGCTCCAGATAAATCAGAAGTTATTGGAAAATTGAGATTCTGGAATGCAGACGGGTCCGAGTCACCAACTTGTGGTAACGCTACGCGATGTGTTGCCAGTATTCTGAGTCAAGAAAGTTTTAACGAAAAGATTTCTTTGGACACACCGAGCGGTACCCTTATATGCAAATCTTTAGGAGATGGAGTAATATCGGTTAATATGGGACAACCGAAGATTGATTGGTCTGAAATTCCATTGTCAAGAGAGTGCGATACTGATCATCTACCACTAAGCGGAGACCCTGTCGCAACAAATATTGGAAACCCTCATTGCACCTTTTTCGTGCGAAATATTGCTAATGTTGAAATGAGTGACTATAGCCGGTACGAGACCGACAAATTGTTTCCAGAAAAAACAAACGTTCAAGTTGCCGAAGTCATAGGGAATGATATGATTAAAGTTCGCGTTTGGGAACGAGGAGTGGGTCCCACTTTGGCATCTGGATCATCTGCTTGTGCTGTGGCGATCGCCGCTTTCCGAAGAGGTTATACTGGTATTAGGAATAAGATAATTATGGAAGGGGGGGATTTAGATATTTCCCTTCAGGAAGATGGTGTTTGGATGACCGGAAAAACAGTAAGAGTTTACGATGGAATAATACCAGAAAGCTTTTTCTCATGAAACTAGATAAAAAAGACCTCACAAAAGGTAATAACTTCGTAACTTTTGGATGTAAATTAAACTCATATGAAACAGAGGGAATTAAAAATCTTTGCGATAGCGTAGGTCTATTGAACACTACCGTGATTAATTCCTGTGCTGTCACCGCCGAAGCTGTCAGAAAAACAAAGAGACACATTAGGAAATCAAAAAAAGAAACACCAAATAATAAGATTATTGTAACTGGTTGCGCTGCTCAAATAGACCCAAAAATGTTTTCCGAGATGAAAGAAGTAGACAGTGTCATTGGAAATTCAGAGAAACGATCAAAAAGCATTTGGAAAAAAATAGCAAAGAACAGTCAAAAACCGTTCGATAAGCGATACGTTAAAGTGGAGGACATTTTCAAGTTGAAGTCGGAGAAACTCTCTTCTTTACCAGTGAATGGAATTGGCTCACGATCAAGAGCCTACGTGCAAATACAAAATGGTTGTGACCACAGATGTACATTCTGCATTATTCCGTTTGCTCGAGGAAACTCGCGTTCGATTGAGGCAAAGGATATTATTAAACAGATAGAGACTTTGGTTATTGAAGGTTTCCGCGAAGTTACTCTGACAGGTGTTGATATAACCTCCTGGGGCAGAGATCTCCCTGGCTCACCTAAACTAGGTTTTTTAGTGAAAGAAATCTTAGCATCAACACCGAACCTTTTGAGGCTAAGGCTCTCGTCTATTGACCAAGTGGAAGTAGATGAGGATTTGATAAATATAATGATGACTAGCAGCAGATTAATGCCTCATCTGCATTTGTCTTTTCAATCCGGCGATAATTTAATTTTAAAGCGGATGAAAAGAAGGCATTGTCGAGAGGATATTGTCAAATTTTGTGATCGCCTACGCTCACGCCGACCAGAGTTTGTTTTTGGTGCAGACATAATTGTTGGGTTCCCTACTGAGACGGATGAAATGTTCAAAAATACATTTGAGCTTGTCTCAAGATGTCAAATAACATGGCTGCACGTTTTTCCTTTTTCGGCGCGGAATGGGACACCAGCAGCTCGGATGCCCAAAGTAAATGAAAAATCAATACGTATGAGAGCAAAAACACTGCGGGAACTTGGCTCGTCGATGATCAAGAGCTATTTGAGCGATCAAATAGGAAAGACACAACCAGTCTTAATGGAAAGTACTCACAAAGGCAGAACGGAAGGTTTTGCAGAAGTTACAACGGCCGTTGAAATGCCAGTTGGGGAAATAGTGAATTTAAGAATATCTGGTAGCAACGGGAGCCAACTTATCGGGACCCCAGCTTGACAGTTTCATGTAATATAAGATAGCTGGCGTATCGCTTCCCCTAAAGCGATTCCGGCACTCACAGCAAGATTTAGAGACCGCCCTCCTCCCGGCATCGGTATAGCCACGGTTTCATTGACACTATTCCTGACATCGTCCGATACCCCTGACGACTCATTTCCAAAAACCAGACTGTCAAATTCTTTGAACTTAAACCTCCAAAGGTCTGTACTACCCCTGGTTGTTAAAAGAATGTTCCTTCCATTCTCTCCAGAACTTTTTTGACTCTCAATGTATGAAACATAATTTAAGTGTGTTCTTGGTTCAGTCAAATTTGAATAATCCAATACTGCGCGCTTCAAAGCCTTGGATGAAAATGGGAATCCACATGGCTCGATAATATGCATTCGCACACCGAAACAGCCACATAGCCGCCATATTGTTCCCATATTTTGTGCTATTTCCGGCTGAAATAGAACTACTTTTAAGGATCTTTTTACGTTTAAATCACTCATTTATATCACCGCCAAAAGTGCGTCTAATGGTCCTTTTTTATACAACGTTAATATAACATATTGAAAAAGTCTGCATAACACTCTATGTCCTATCTTAAAAGGGGTTCCCATTGAAGATAGTAGAGAAAGATGTGTAGGTAAAATCATGGCTCAGGCAAAAGATGAAAACGCAACCCGTAGAGACTTTCTATACATAGCCACCGCGGCGACTGGTGCAGTTACCGCGGCTGGGGTGGCATGGCCATTAATCAACCAGATGAACCCATCAGCGGACGTTCAAGCTCTGTCGTCGATTGAGGTTGATGTCGGTGGTATGGAACCCGGCTCACAATTAACGGTAAAATGGTTAGGGAAACCTGTCTTCATCAGGCGGCGAACACCTGAAGAGATAGAAGAGGCAAGGAAAGTAAATATTGCAGAATTGCCTGACCCAAGCTCTGGGAATGCGAATAATGAAACCGCTGATGCATCTGACCAAAATAGAACGCTAGATGCCGAGGGAGAGTGGCTTGTGATGATTGGTGTTTGCACTCACTTTGGCTGCGTGCCCTTAGGAGACGCGGGCGATTTTAACGGTTGGTTTTGTCCCTGCCATGGCTCACACTATGATACTGCCGGAAGGATAAGAAAGGGGCCAGCACCTCGAAATTTAGATATCCCCATCGCCACCTTCGTCGGTGATGATATTATAAAGTTAGGTTAATTTGCTTAAGGGAGAAATAGCATGAGCGGTATACCTCATGATAAATATAAACCAAAACCTGGGTTTGAGACATGGCTTCATAAGAGGCTGCCGATAGGTGCCTTGATATACGATACACTAACTATACCGACTCCAAAGAACCTTAACTGGATGTGGATTTGGGGGAGCGTTTTAACGATATGTTTAATTGCCCAGATTATTACAGGTATTGTCTTGGTAATGCACTACACCCCGCATGTTGATCATGCTTTCGATAGTGTTGAGCATATAATGAGAAACGTAAATGGGGGATGGGCTATAAGGTATATTCACATGAATGGGGCATCCCTTTTCTTTTTTGCAGTGTATCTCCACATTTTTAGGAGTCTATACTACGGATCCTACAAAGCACCACGGGAAATTACTTGGATTATTGGAATGCTTATATATTTAGCTATGATGGCTACAGGGTTTCTTGGTTATGTTCTGCCCTGGGGACAAATGTCTTTTTGGGGTGCCACGGTTATCACCGGTATCTTTGGGGCTATCCCTTTCATTGGGGAACCAATTCAAATATGGCTTCTTGGCGGACCTTCAGTCGACAATGCCACCTTAAACAGGTTCTTTAGCCTACACTATCTAATTCCGTTTGTAATTCTGGGATTGGTGGTCGTTCACATTTGGGCTTTCCATACAACTGGAAATAACAACCCGACGGGCGTCGAGGTGAGACGAACTTCAAAAGATGAGGCAGCGAAAGACACCGTGCCTTTCTGGCCATATTACGTCATTAAGGATCTGGTAGCTATAGTTGCAATTTTAGTGGTATTCATTGCAGTAGTAAGCTTCATGCCAAATTATTTAGGACATCCTGACAACTATATACCAGCCAACCCTTTAGCAACTCCTGCGCACATAGTGCCAGAGTGGTATTTTCTACCATTCTATGCGATACTAAGAGCTTTTACAGCTGATGTTTGGATTGTTCAAGCAGCATCCTTCTTAACCGGAGGTATAATAGACGCTAAATTTTTTGGTGCTATTGCTATGTTTGGCGCCATTTTAGTAATTGCGATGGCTCCAATACTGGATACGTCTTCTGTTCGCTCAGGACGATATAGACCACAATTTCGGTGGTGGTTTGCAATACTTTGTGTTGATTTCGTCGTGCTAATGTGGTGCGGAGCAATGCCCGCCGAGGAACCTTATTCAACCATCTCTCTCATCGCTTCAGCCTATTGGTTTGGATATTTCTTGATAGTATTGCCAGTTTTAGGAATAACAGAAACACCAAGAGAACAACCAGAGACAATTGAACAAGATTTCAATAACCAACATCAGAAAAAGGTTCCTGAAAGCTCAGTGAAACCTGAAGTGACGCCCGCTGAGTGAACAAAGGATAACAGACCTCATGATTAGAAACTTCTTCTTTTTTTTAATATGCTCCATTACGATATCGACTCAGACTTTACTAGCAGCAGGCGACGCTACAAAAAAAATCGATGATATAGATTTTTCTTTCGAGGGTCCTTTTGGGACATATGATAGGAATCAACTTCAGAGAGGATTACAGGTTTTTACAGAAGTATGCGCGAGCTGCCACGGGTTGTCCCAAGTAGCTTTTAGAACGCTCTCAGACCCTGGTGGACCCGAGCTGGAATTGAAACAAATGAAAGCTTATGCGGCGCTTTATGAAATATACGACAGTGAAATAGATGACTTTAGATCAGCGAAACCGGTTGATAAATTTCCAGGATCAGCTATTGAAAACGCACCTGACTTAAGTTTAATGGCGAAAGCGAGAGCGGGTTTTCACGGGCCTTATGGACTAGGAATCAATCAACTTCTTAAGGGGATGGGTGGACCTGAATACATAGCGAATCTTTTGCTCGCTTTCAATGAGGAGGAGAAGGAGCAGGCCGGGATTACTCTATATGGAAATGACGTTTATCCTGGTGGCTGGATAGCCATGGGACAACCTCTCTGGGGCGACGACGTGGAGTATATTGATGGAACAGAGGCAACACTGGAACAAGAGGTTGAAGACGTTTCAGCTTTTTTAATGTGGGCAGCTGAACCTAAACTCAACGCAAGAAAGGAATTTGGTTTTACTGCAATTCTTTTCCTAGCGTTTTTAGGTATTCTTTTGTTTTTAACTAACAAGCGGTTGTGGGCTCGTTACAAAGAAAAAGTCTAGATCTACAAATTTATCCAACTTGACAATTGTAGAATAAATTTTATCAATATTGTTTCACTGTGATAAGTTTGGAAACGTTACAGAAGAGTTCCGACACGTTTTTACGATATGAGTTAGTAAAGCAAATCAGTTAAAGCCATGAATAACTAATAAGGAAAAGTGAGTTTCAACATGTCTTTTAACAGCTTTGGTCATATGTTTAGAATTTCCACTTGGGGCGAGAGCCATGGACCGGCGATAGGAGTTTTTATTGACGGCTGCCCATCGAACATAAGACTTGAAGAGGAAAGTATACAGACCTTCCTAGACCGGCGCAAACCCGGCATTAACAAGTTCACTTCTCAAAGAAAAGAACCCGACAAAGTAAAAATATTATCAGGAGTTTTCGAGGGTTTGACAACAGGAACACCAATTCAACTTCTAATAGAGAATAAGGACCAGAAGTCGAAAGACTACAGCAACATCTCTGATTCTTTCAGACCAGGTCATGCAGATTTAACTTATCACCTGAAATATGGGAATAGGGACTATAGAGGCGGGGGCCGGTCATCAGCTCGTGAAACAGCGAGTAGAGTCGCGGCAGGTGGCGTGGCTCGTGAAGTTTTAAAATCTCTCTACCCATCTTTAAAAATTTACGGTTACATTGTACAAGTTGGGACCCATAAGATAAATCGTAAAAACTTTGAGTTGAAAAGCATCAGTCAAAATCCTTTTTGGTGTCCAGATAGGCAAGCGGTAAAGGAATGGGAATTATATTTATCAAAATTACGAAAAAGTGGAAATTCGGTGGGCGCTGTCGTGGAACTGATCGCATCCGGCGTGCCCGCTGGAATAGGAGCACCAATTTACAGAAAACTCGATTCTGACATTGCTAGTGCACTCATGTCGATTAACGCCGTGAAAGGTGTAGAGATAGGAGACGGAATGAATGTGTCAGAACTAACTGGGGATCAAAATGCCGATGAGATCTTTATGGAAGGTTCGAGAATTTCGTTTGGCTCAAACCATGCTGGAGGAGTTTTAGGAGGTATTACGACAGGCCAAGATATTATCACAAGATTCGCAGTTAAACCAACATCTTCCATTCTTAAACCTACTCGGACTATAAATAAGTTTGGTGAGAAAACGCTTTTAGTGACGAAGGGAAGGCATGACCCATGCGTAGGCATAAGAGCTGTGCCGGTAGGAGAGGCGATGTTATACTGTGTTATCTTAGATCATATTTTGATTCACCGGGGTCAAAATGAGAAAAATCAAGGGCTAATTGGTTAATATTAACTTTTTCTCGCCTTTATCAAAAACTCTATCGCCCCACCCCCGCCTCTTACTGGACACTCTATAATGCTTTCAACCGGCCAACCTTCCAGGATCAAAAAATCTGTAACTTTCTTGCAAGCGTTTTCAAGTAAATTGTGATCTCTAACAATACCTTTCTTGGAGATATTTTTCCTGCCTACTTCAAACTGCGGTTTAACGAGAGCAACCAAAATGCAGGAGGGCTTTCCAAACTTTAAAGGCGTTTTAAGTACTTTTGTTAATGAAATAAAAGCTGTATCACACACTATAAAATCCACTTCAGGAATCTCCGAGCCTGTCAGATTTCTTGCATCGAAACCCTCAAAGCTTATAACCCTCTGATCTTCTCTAAGTTTTTTGTGAAGCTGGCCTCTACCAACATCGACAGCAAAAACTTTTTTACAGCCGTAGTGTAAAAGGACATCTGTGAACCCCCCTGTTGAGGCGCCAATATCTAAAGCTATACCGTTAAGGTTTGTTATATTAAAGTTGTTAAGGGCAAAATCTAGTTTTAAAGCTGCTCTACTTACCCATGGATTAGGATTTTTTATAATTTCTACTTTGTCTTTTACATCGATAATTTGGGACAACTTTTTGGCAGCAACACCGTTAACTGTCACAAAACCATGCTGAAAAACAAACTTTGCTCTTGCTCGAGACTCCACTAGTCCAGAGTCAACCATTAAACGATCTAAGCGCTTCTCCATCCTCATCTATTTTTGCACCGCCTTTGAAATTAAAAAAAAGTTTTTCGTGTACTTAATTCATATCAATCCTTATATTCAAGCCAAAGAAAAAATTCACTTCATTATCAGGATATAAAGTCTAAATGTTGCAAAGACAAAAAATTGGAGATAAAGAAAAATCTAAAGCCGAAGAGTGGTTTGTTACCCTTCGAGATCAAATATGTGCAGCCTTTGAGGCCCTTGAAAGCAATCAAAAGACCGGTGTTTTCTCTGAATTACCAGCCGGAAAGTTCCAGAAAAAAGAAACTTCCAGAAAAAGTTCCACAAACGAGGATGCGGGCGGTGGAGTAATGTCCATTATGCGAGAAGGTCGACTGTTCGAAAAAGTTGGTGTTAATATTTCAACAGTGTTTGGACAATTGGGAAAACAGGCACAAGACAGTATTAGCGCTCGAAGAAATGTACCTGGACTTGACAAAGATCCCCGTTTCTGGGCTTCGGGAATTAGCTTGGTTGCCCACATGCGGTCCCCAAAAACACCCGCGGTACATATGAATACAAGAATGTTTTGGACACCTGAGGATTGGTGGTTTGGTGGGGGTGCTGACCTGAACCCCATGTTGGAAAACTCAGAGGACACCAAATTTTTTCACACAGAGCTACGCAAAGCATGTGACCGCCATGATCCTTCGTACTATCCACGCTTTAAAAAATGGGCTGATGAATACTTCCTCATTAGACATTGGAATGAGCCTCGTGGAGTTGGTGGGGTTTTTTTTGATGACCATTGTACCAACGATTGGGAAAAAGATTTTTCGTTTACAAAAGATATTGGACGTGCTTTTTTGAATGCCTTCATACCGATAACAGAGAAGCATTCTACTGAAGAATGGACCGAGGCGGAAAGAGAAACGCAATTAATAAAGCGTGGTAGATATACGGAATTTAATCTTGTATATGACCGAGGCACACAATTTGGCCTGCATACGGGTCATAATCCTGAAGCCGTTCTGATGAGTTTACCACCTATAGCCAAATGGCCTTAGTGCTCGAAGTTGGAAAAATCTTAACTTGTCTTCATAACCTTCAACCGAGCCAACAGTTCTTTCTTGGTCAGTGACATATTAGATTCTAACCAAATTGTTTTTATTTTGCGAATCAGGTCTCCAAGTTGCTTTGAGGGCTCTTCATAAACAATGAAGTCCTTGGAAGTAAGTGGAAACTTTTTAGAGCAGCCGAAATCTATTTCAGAAATAATTTCCGTTTCTTTACGTTCACATAGATCATCCTGAAAAATTAAGAGGCTGCGTAAAGTAAGTTCCTTACCATACTTGTAACTCTTTACCCTTAAACTGGAGTTATCTCTCGATACCTTCAAAATCATTTTGACCTGATCTCGGTCTCTCTTTGACATTGGCCAATCTAGAATTAAAGATGCGACGGTGTCTCTGGTTAACGATACCAATCGATTTAATGCGTCCGCTTGCAAGTGGAATCGTTTTTCAAATCCTAGTAATGTAATTAAATCTCGTATCTCTGCTTTGGGAATAACTACTTCTAGAACACCACATAAACTCATAGCCTCCAAAGCAAAGAGCGGATTATCTGCTTGCAAAAGTTTTTTAATTTCGCTCCATATTCTTTCTTTACTCAACGATTTTAAACCATCTACGTTTTCTACGAAAGCTGAACGTACGTTTGGTTGTATATAGCTCATAGCGAAGCCGTAATACGCCACAAACCTAAAATATCTAAGTATACGCAAATAGTCCTCTTTAATTCGATCATTTGGTTTCCCAATAAATCTTACTTTGCCGCTTATCAAATCACGCCGACCACCGAGTGGATCCAATATTTGCCCCTCAACCGTCATATACATTGCATTAATTGTAAAATCTCGGCGTTTACAGTCTTCTAGATAACTTTTCGAGAACTTAACTTTCGCGTGACGTCCATCAGTAACTAGATCCGATCGAAATGTCGTTACATGAAATAAACTTTCAGCAAAAACTACTGAAACTGTCCCGTGGGACACACCAGTCTTCACCGTTTTGAACCGAAATTTTTTACATAACTTTAACACCTCACTCGGAAGTGCATTCGTAGCTAAATCAAAGTCAGAACTGGGAAGGCCTAGAACTGAATCTCTGACGCAACCCCCTACTAAAAAAACTTCTGCCCCCTCCGATGATAAAGACTTAAATAGCAGCTGTATCTCAGGAACCGCCAAAATATCATAAGAAACCCCGCTCTTTATTTTGTTAGTTGCCATCGACTCGTGACCGATCTGAAAAAGTTTTTATCATGTGTGCTGTTGCACCCCATATATAATAAGGTCCATACGGAATAGTATAATAACGCTTTTCTTTACGATTAATCATTAATTTTTGAACTTTCATATTTTTCTTATTTAGAAGAAAATCTAAGGGCACTTCAAAAATCTCATCTACTTCTCGGGAATTAGGCCAAAATTGCGAAGATTCGTCGACAGCGGATACAAACGGAGCCACTTTGAACCCAGTACCAGTTTGATGGCTAGGCAATCTGCCGAGAATAGTTACGTTTTTCTTATTTAATCCAACTTCTTCCTCAGCTTCGCGTAAGGCAGTTGACAACGCATTCTCATCAGTTTTATCAACTCGTCCTCCAGGAAAAGATATTTGGCCAGGATGGTTTTTTAGCGCCCACGCTCTTTTTGTAAATACTACAGTTGGGCTGCTTTGAGAAAGGCGAATAATTATAAGAACTGCCGCCGGGACCAAAGTCTTTCTATCAACTTTAACAGACACATTTAAATCAAAATCCGACGTCACCCTATTAGACTCATTACTAAGGGCTAGAAAATCAAAAGACATATTTTTAAAAAATTCATCCATCAAAAAAAGATTGCTAAAAAATTGTTTACATTTTCTTAAAAAATTTGTGTGAATATTCTTCTCCCAAAGTTGCTACTGTCTAATACTTGGGCGTTGGCGTGAACCTATACTGTTGACCACAAAACTGACAATCCGCTGTTACCTCACCAACTTCATTCACCATCGTCTCCAGCTCCTTCCGCGAATAGGTCGAAAGTGTACTTGTTACCTTCTCTAAATTGCAAGAACATCCAAACTCTACTCTTTGGCATTTCATTAATTTTAGGTCTTGTTGATGAAAAACACGTTCCAACAATTCCTCCTGAGGCAGACGACAATCGAATAACTCTCTGTGATCGATGGTACTAAGAAACATCTTTGATTTATTCCAGTTCTCACTCTGATTTACGCTCTGATCTTTGGGTAAATATTGGATCATTACCCCTCCTGCTAAAAAATTGGAGCCAGGATCTAAATAACAGCCGTCACGAATAATTATTTTAAAGAATGTTGGCAGCTGCTCTGATTGCAGGAAATAATGCTCTGCGCAGTCTGAAAGGGATTGGCCTTCAAACGGTGTAATACCTTGATAAGGTTTCGAACCGCGACCTTGGTCTATTATAATTGCAAAAAATCCTTTCCCAAGGTTTCTAATGCCTGAGAACTTTGAGCTTTTTATGCCATATTGGTCAAAACTGGCAAAACCTCTTATTTTGGCAGTAGAATTAGTTTTTAAGGGGCTTTTATAATCTGTAGATATCAACTTAATTGCTCCTGTTCCACGCACCTGCAGAGACAATTTCCAACGGAGTTTAATAGTTTGGCCAATCAGACAATTTAAAATAAGAGCCTCTGCCAGCATACGCGAAACCTCTTCGGGGTATTTGTGCCTCGATAAAATCATACGAATGCTTTTGCTTAATCGGACTGATCTGCCACGAATACTATTACTTTGCAAAGTAAAAGGAACTATGAAGTCTTCAATGAAATTTTTAGTTTTTGGATTAATATTATTCAATGACAGGGTCCTTAAAAATCATATTTGTTTTTCACTTTAAGATATGTAAATCTTTCTCCCAAATGATGCAAATTTCTTTCGTTATCGGCGATAGTTTCAAGGAGAAGAAAGGCTATGAGAAGATTTGGGGAAACCCTGAAAAGGGGAATAAGATATCGTACCAGAGTGGGAGTTTATGGAATAATTATGGTTGGAAAAGACATCCTTCTCACAGAGGAGGATGGAAATGAAATACTACTTCCTGGTGGAGGGGTAGACCAGAACGAACAAATGACTCATGCTTTAGTCAGAGAATGTTATGAAGAAACAGGTTGGAAAATCCTTCCCATTCGTAGATTAGGTGCTTATCAAAGATTTGTGTTCATGCCAGAATATGATCTATGGGCGCACAAAGTATGTCATATATATTTATGCCGCGGCATATATCCAATTTGTTTACCTATTGAAAAGAAACATATAGCGTTGATCGCACCTCTAAAGACTGCGAAAAATTTGTTGGGAAGTAACTTTGGCGATATTAGTTTTGTGGAGAACTTTGCAAACTCAAAGTCCAAGAATAGAAAGAAGCTTGGCAGTAGGCCAGCTATCCGCGGGTAATTGCAATGAGATTTGCAGCCGACGGACCGCCTGTCGTGTCTTTGCACCTAGAATGCCATCTACCTTTCCAACGTCAGCTCCTAATTCTTTTAGAAAAATCTGTAATTCCATTATTTGATGCTTTTCTAGAATTGGCTCGGGATTCTCGCTAATGTAAACTGGTTGGTTTTTTAAGAGATTAGCAAGATACGCTGCTGTAAGCGCGTAAAGCAAACTGTTGTTCCACTCAAGAAAAATACCAAAGTTTTTATAAACTATAAACTTCGGACCTTTCCACCCTTGAGGCAACAATAATGTGGCCTCGGTGTGCTCAGTATTTCCAGAAAAATAGCCTTGCCGAGGTTTTACGCCTAAAAGTTGCCATTTCTTCAGAGGCCTTGATCTTCCAAAACCTGCTTCCTCCCATTGGAAATCCTCCGGTAAAATGACCTCTTCAAGCCACGGTTGATTTGCGACCCATCCCAATTCTGAAAGCATTCGGGATGCTGTATAAATAGTGTCGTAAGGGCTGTTACTAAGATCTATTTTGCCATCCCCATCACCATCTAAACTAAATGCCAAAATATCAGATGGGAGCATCTGAATTTGTCCGAATTCACCAGCCCACGCCCCCATGGCACCCTGCGCATCAATAATCCTTTTCTCCACCAACTCCACCGCAGAGAAATACTCTTTCTGAAAAAATTCACTCCTCCGACAGTCAAATGCTAAGGTAGCTAGTGAACTTAAAACATGAAAGTTACCCTGCACTTTTCCAAAATCAGTTTCTAATGCCCAAAATGCGGTAATGACTTCCTTTGGAACACCAAATTTCTTATTAACATTGTCGAATAAAAAAGAGTGTTCCTTCATTTTTTTTTTGCCAGTCACAATTCTATACTCAGTAACAAATTGTTTCGTGAAATCAGCGAAACTCAAATTAAACGCAGATTGTGAGCGATCTAACTCTAAAACACTCTTCGAATAATAAGTGTTTTTAAGTGATTTTGTTAGCGCATTCAGAGGCAAACCATTCTTTTCGCCTTTTTGACTTAAATTAAAGAGGAATTTGTCAAATGAGCCACCACAGGGAACTGATGATTGGTTAGACACTGCAATCGAAAACCATGAAACCAAAAGAATAGATGAAACAGAAAAAATAAAGATCAAAGGCAAATCTAGTTATCCTTAGTTTTATTTGTTCAAACCCAATACGTCTAACATATCATAGTGACCAGGTTCCTTGTCCACACCCCAGATTGCCGCTTTTATCGCTCCTCGCGAAAAAATCATTCTATCAGTCGCAATATGCCTCAGTATCAGTCTTTCGCCAAAAGCAGAAAAAATAACATCATGTTCACCCACTACATCTCCACCTCTTGACGATGCAAAACCGATAGAACCTTTTTTTCTTGCACCAGTGTAACCGTGCCTCTGATAACTTGCTAATTTTTCAAGCGTGTCATTTCGACCTGCGGCCGCAGCCTTTCCAAGCATAAGAGCAGTACCAGATGGAGAGTCCACTTTTTTGTTATGGTGCATCTCTACTATCTCAATATCGTAACTCTCATCAAGTGCTGCCGCAACCTGTTGAGTTAATTGTGTCAGCAAGTTAACTCCTAAACTCATATTTCCGGCCCTAATTAACCTAGCGTGCATGGAAGCTAAATTTAACTTCTCTATATGGTCACTATCAAAACCAGTAGTTCCTATCACGTGTACAATGCGCGCTTGTGCAGAAAGAGCTGCGTGTGCTATCGAGGCTTCCGGTGTTGTAAAATCAATCACCGCATCAGAAATTGCAAAAACGTCTGTAGGCTGGTCAGAAACTTTTATTCCACTGGGTTTCCCAACCATTAACCTACCCAGATCTTGCCCGATCCATTCATGCCCAAGCTTTTCACTCGCTGCTACAAGATTTACCTCAGAATATTCCTCGGCAGCTTTATATAACATTTGTCCCATTCTGCCAGAAACACCGAGAATCGCCAAATTCACTGGTTTTTTCATTATGCTTTTCCTCTCTGACGAGCCATAATTTGTTCTTTGGGTATAACTAAACATAATCTATCTGTTAGTGCAGAGTAAATGGAATAATACTATCTAAAGTTTAAAACTTGACTTACGCTAATCAAAATGTATGTAGAGCCGTAATTATTAATAGTGAGAAAATGCATCTAGGTAAATTTCAATTTTCGAATCGACAACTGCGAGTTGGAGAGCTACTTAAACGAACATTAGCTACAATTATTGCGCGAGGAGACATTTATATTAATTTGTCGCAAGACGTTCCGATAACTGTAAGTGAGGTTAGGTGCTCAGGTGACTTAAAGCGAGCCATAATTTACGTATTACCCCTTGGAGGGAAGAATGCTGAAGAAGTAGTTAAAGCTATGAACGGCAATAAAGGCGAGATTCGGAAACTACTTGCAAAACAGGTTGAATTAAAATTCATACCCGAACTCAAGTTTGCGGAAGACAAAAGTTTTGACCAAATGGAACATACTCGCCAGCTATTAAATGATCCTAAGGTAAAAAGAGACACAAATTTTAACCAAGTTGATGAAAATAATTCAATTTAAATCCAGAATTATGGAGCCACTCTGTTGGGAAGAACAATTTCACCTAAAAGTATTAATGGCTGGCTAGCTATTGATAAACAAAAGGGGGTTTCGTCTGCATCCGTAGTCAGAAAATTAAAGTGGCTTTTAAAAGCCAAAAAGGCAGGGCACGCCGGCACGCTTGATCCCGATGCAACAGGAATATTAGCGATTGCATTAGGTGAAGCAACAAAAACCATTCCATATGTTATGGATGCCCTAAAAAGCTATCAATTTGATGTGGTTTTCGGACATACTACAGACACGGATGATGCCACTGGAAAAATAATAAAAAGCTCGAACCTTAGGCCTAAAAATAATGAAATTAAAACGATTATAAAATCATTTAACGGACATATAGAACAAGTTCCACCAAATTTCTCTGCAGTAAAAGTGAAGGGTGAAAGAGCTTACCACATTTCTAAAAATAACGATATTAATTTCACACTTTCGGCACGCCCTTTATGGATAAAAAACCTAACCTTGGTAACCAGAGTCAATAAGGACCTCGCAACTATGGAAATGACTTGCGGAAAAGGAGGTTATGTTCGAGCGATCGCGCGTGATATTGGAAAACGACTAGGCTGTTATGGTCACGCGACTAATATAAGGCGAACTATGTCGGGGCCGTTTACGTTATCTGAGACTATACCTAGTGAGAAAATATTTTTAGAATTAGGTCACGAGATTGAAAAAAATATTTTACCAATACACACTGTTCTTGGACACTTGATTAGCTTCGAATGTGGAAGAGCCGATGCTGACAAATTGCAAAAAGGTCAAAATATAAATTTACCAATTTTGATGAAAAAACAAAATGAAAATGCTCTAGCCTTATTAGATTCAAAGCCAATAGCTATTGGTACCCACGATAAAAACAAATTTTATCCAAAAAAGGTTTTTGTGTATTAAAAATTATGGAAAAACTTATTAAATCAAAGGTCTTTTTTTGTTCCACAATATCTTCGGCTTCCTTTTCAGTTTGTAAAAGATATCGGTATTCTCTCACCAGAGAATGGGGGGATAATGGGAAACGGCTACTATATATCCTTCTAAACCCATCAACAGCAACAGAAAGCGAGAATGACGCAACAGTGGTCCGATGTCAGTGCCGCGCAGAAAAATTGGGGTTTACATCTTTCAGAATTTGTAATTTGTTCGCCCTCCGTAGTAAAAATCCTCGCCTGTTAAGTTTAAGTGCGAGCCCTATTGGTCTTGAAAACGACAGAATCATTAAAAAAAGTATCCTTTGGTCAGATGTCGTCATTTGTGCTTGGGGAAACCTTGGCAATTATCTTAATAGGGATTTTGTTATCAGAAATCACTTGTTGAAATTAAATAGGCCTTGCTTTCACTTTGGTCTTACCAAGAACAATCAACCTAAACATCCGCTGTATGTTCCATATTCCCAAGAATACATTGCTTGGTTTTGATAAATATTTAATAATATTTTTTGTTATTCCATTGCATCTTTTTGAAAATCCCGTATAGACAACTCACGTTTAAGTCTTACACCGCGTTTTTATAATCGAGCTGGCCGACATCCTGGCGATCAATAGCAGACGCGCAACATTTGGAAGGAGCACATGATGTCGATATCAAAAGGAGAGAAAACGAAAGTTATTGGAGAATATGCAACAACTCAAGGCGATACCGGTTCCCCAGAGGTACAGGTTGCTATTTTGACGAATCGAATTTCCACACTCACAGAGCATTTTAAGATACACAAGAAAGATAATCACTCAAGACGCGGCTTGTTAAAAATGGTGTCTCGGCGAAGGAAGTTATTAGATTTTGTGAAGGGAAAAGATGAAGAGCGGTACAAAAACTTAATCGAACGTCTAGGTATCAGACGGTAAAACCTTTTATATTTGTACATAGATTGTAGAAATTATGGTAACCTCAAGACTTGCGGTTTTATACACCTCTGAAAATCTCAAGTTACCAAAAAATTGTTTAAATGGCCTAAAACTGTACGAGAATATCAAGAGGCTAGAAGAAGGAAAAATATGTTTAATGAAGTCAAAAAAACTATTGAGTGGGGTAGAGATACTCTTACTTTAGAAACAGGGAAGATTGCACGACAGGCCGACTCAACGGTGATAGCTACATATGGAGAAACCTCTGTGTTAGCGGCCGTGGTCTTTGCAAAAGAAGGGAATCCCGCACAGGATTTTTTTCCACTTACTGTGAACTATCAGGAGAAATATTATGCTGCTGGTAAAATACCGGGTGGTTTTTTCAAGAGAGAAGCACGACCCACAGAAAAAGAAACACTAACCAGTCGACTAATCGACCGTCCAATACGACCACTATTTGTTGAAGGGTTCAAAAATGAAGTACAAGTAACTTGCACGGTCTTGAGTCATGACTTAGAGAACGACCCTGATATAGTAGCTATGATCGCAGCGTCCGCAGCTTTAACTTTATCCGGCGCACCGTTTTTGGGACCTATCGGAGGAGTCAGAGTTGGCTACTTAGACGGAAACTATGTTCTTAATCCGTCCATTGACAAAATGGACAACCTGAGAGCGGATCCAGATCAGAAACTAGATTTAGTTATCGCTGGAACAAAAGATGCAGTTATGATGGTTGAATCAGAGGCCTACGAATTGTCCGAAGAAGTTATGCTAGGAGCGGTAAATTTTGGACACGAAAACATACAGCCTGTAATAAAAATGATAATTGAAATGGCAGAGGAGGCCGCAAAAGAACCATTCAATTTTGTAGCGGAGAACACAAAAGATTTGGAAAGTGCTGTTAAGAAAGTTGGCGAAAAACCAATGAGAAACGCGTTCGGAATCACCGATAAGCTTTTGCGACAGAAAGCCATTAGTGATGCGATAGAGCAAATTAAAAAGGGGCTATCCGACGAGCAACTTGAGAACGAACAACTCGCTACCTGTATAAAGAAGCTGGAAGCAGATGTAGTAAGAGGAGATATTCTTAAAACTGGAAAGAGGATAGATGGAAGAGATTTAACTACCGTCCGGCCTATTGCCTCAGAAACAAGTCTCCTGCCGCGAACACATGGATCCGCACTCTTTACAAGAGGAGAGACTCAAGGCCTTGTTGTAACAACTTTAGGAACGGGCGATGATGAACAAATAATCGACGCTCTCCATGGTACGAGCCGATCAAATTTTCTATTACACTATAATTTTCCACCTTATTCAGTCGGAGAATGTGGAAGGAATGCGGGCCCAGGCCGTCGAGAGATAGGTCATGGTAAACTTGCATGGAGAGCACTTCAAGCTGTGCTTCCAGCTGCAACAGATTTTCCATACACCATAAGAGTGGTTTCAGAAATTACTGAGTCTAATGGTTCGTCTTCGATGGCCACAGTCTGTGGGTCATCTCTTTCAATGATGGATGCTGGCGTGCCTTTAAAATCATCTGTTGCGGGTGTAGCTATGGGCCTTATTTTACAAGGGAAAAAATATGCGGTTTTGACTGATATTTTAGGTGATGAAGATCATTTGGGTGATATGGATTTCAAAGTGGCTGGAACTAGAGACGGTATTACCTCACTGCAAATGGATATAAAAGTAGCTGGGATTACGCCTGAAATTATGAAGAAAGCTCTAAAACAAGCCCGTGAAGGAAGGTTACATATTTTAGACGAAATGGATAAGGCAATATCAGGAGCTTCAGAATTCTCCATTCATGCTCCAAGAATAGAGACAATTACCGTAGCTGCGGACAAAATCAGAGAAGTTATAGGGTCAGGTGGCAAAGTGATTCGTGAAATAGTGGAAGTTTCGGGAGCGAAAGTAGATATTAGTGACGACGGCATTATTAAAATTGCATCTCCAAACGGCGAGAGCATTGAAAAAGCAAAAGAAATGATCGGTGCTATTGTGGATGAACCGGAAGTAGGAAAAATTTACTCTGGAAAAGTCGTAAAACTGATGGACTTTGGGGCATTTGTAAATTTTTTTGGGAAAAGAGATGGCCTGCTTCATGTAAGTCAGATTTCACAAGAAAGAGTGAATCATCCGAAAGATTATCTAAGTGAGGGTCAAGAGATTAAAGTGAAGCTTTTGGAAATCGACAATCGAGGTAAAGTTCGTCTCTCAATGAAAACGGTAGATCAAGATAGTGGAAATGAAACGAAGGTCGAGGACTAATTATAATGGAAGATCATTTTATTTTCTTGGCACAGATTAAAAAGTGATCTTCAGTTCGCTCAGGCGTTGGAAATGAGGTAAAACCTGACGTTCAATTTCTTCCTCCAGTTTTGTTAACTCGAGGTTACAGTCGCTAGTAATTTTGAAACCTGTACTAGTATTTACTGAGCCGTACCAGTGCTTTCCCCAAATTCCATCATAGGCATGAGGTCCTTTTTCCCAACTTAACATTTCTTCATAAAACTCTATATCTAAGGCCATACACAAAGCTTTAAGACCACCTCGTGGGTTATTGATTAGATCATCAGCATCTAAAATTGGAGGAATAACTCCGGTTTTTTCTCGAACAATTTCAAATATTCTTACTTGCTGTACGATACCCAATTCCATCATTGTAAAGGTATGAACTTTGGCACCAAAGCTTTTTATTACTTTTCGCGGAGATCTAATTAGAAACGCATTTGACAACTTACCTAAAAACTCCAGATCAAATTGCTTCAACATATGATGTGTCATATGTTTTTGATACTCAATGGGTCTACTCCCAGAGCCCATTATACAATCCCTAGCAACAAGATTTGGGTCAGTTTCGTACTTGTTAATTATATCTTCTCTAAGTGGATGTTTTATTCCACTTTTTAAAAGATAAGAAGCGTAGAAAGGCTCGTCAACAACGGAACAGTCCCTCCTTGAAGCGAAACTCCTCATCAACGCAGTGGACAAATTTCGTGGACCCGACCACATTGCAATGCACTTAACTGTCATTCTCAATCATTTCTAAGTATAGATTTTTGATCTTACGAGTTAGAGGACCCATTTCTCCATTGCCGATAGATTTTTTATCTATTTCACTCACAAATGTCTGACCCCCAAATGTACCTGTTATAAAGGCTTCATCCGCGTTATAAGTTTCATAAAGAGAAAAATTTCTTTCGTACAATGGGATATGGTTATTCATACAAATGTCTATAACTTTTCCTCTTGTGATCCCATTCATGCAATAGTCACCAGTTGAAGTCCAGATCGCATTGTCCTTTACCATAAAAAAATTGCAGGAATTCGTCGTATTAACAAAACCTGAAGGATCAAGCATCAGTGCTTCGTCTGCGCCTGCTTTCTCCGCTTGAATACAAGCCAAGACACAGTTCAGTTTCGAATGACAATTCAATTTAGGGTCTTGGCTCATTGGTAAACCCCTAATCTGTGGAACCGTGAATAACCGAACTCCTGCACGTACATGACCGCTTATCTTTGAGTGCTCCATGATTAACACTATCGTCGGACCAGAAATTGAAAACTTGGGGTGTTGAAAAGGCCGTTGCTTTTTTCCGCGCGTCACCATCAAGCGCGCATGCACATCAGTACTCATCCTATTCGCCGCTCTCGTATCCTCAAGAATATCGACCATTTGTTCTTTACTCAGAGTAATATCTAAATCTATTGCCCTTGCGGCCTCAAACAAACGATCTATGTGCTCGTTTAAAAAGGCCCATCTTCCATTATATAGTCTCAAACCCTCCCATACTCCGTCTCCTAACAAAAAACCGCTATCGAAAACAGAAATGGATGCATCACGTCGTTGAACTAACTTACCATTTATGTTGATCCAAACCTCTTCATTCCTTGGATCATCCTCTGCTGAATGCGTAACGGCCATTTTTTTTCCTATCAAGCTTTAAGAAAGACTAGATAAATATTAATAGTTTACAACCAACCCGACAATTCATTCTTTACGATGCTTGCCAAAGCCTCAATATGCTCCACTTGATCATTTAAGCATGGTATGTAGGTGAATTCTTCTCCTCCCGCGTCAATAAAGCTTTCCTTTATCTCCTCGTTGATTTCTTCCAATGTCTCGACGCAATCGGCAGAAAATGCCGGAGCAATTACTGCTATTCTTTTTTTCCCTTGATAGGCTAATTCAGCGACTAAATCGACTGTAGCTGGACCTATCCATTTTTCTGGTCCAAACTTGGATTGAAATGCCGTTGTAACAAGATCAGTACTCCAGCCTAAATTCTCAACTAACAATCTTGTGGTTTTTTGACAGTGACAATGATACGGATCGCCTTGCATCAAGTATCTTTCTGGCACGCCATGGTAAGAAACCACCAGATGTTCCGGTTTTTTGTCAGCAGAATCGAAACAATACCGAACAGACGATGCCAACGCACTTATATATTTTTCATTATCATAATAGGATGGAACAGTTCTTAACGCTGGTTGCCAATTCATTTTCATGAGAGTCCGAAATACCTCATCGTTCGCGGTGGCCGTTGTAGGACCTGCGTACTGTGGATACAGAGGGAAAAAAACTATCTTTTCACAACCCATTTCTTTCATTTTGTTTAAGACATCCATAGTTGAAGGATTCCCATACCTCATACAAAAATCCACAATTATTTTTTCACCGTATATATCTACAAGAAAATCTTTTAATTTTTCTTTTTGGGACCTTACTATTGTAAGTAACGGACTTTCATTACGATCCTCGTTCCAAATACTGCGATATGCTGCTCCTGATGAAAATGGTCTTTTGGTCAGAATAATAAGCTGTAATATGGGTTGCCATAAAAATGATGGATAATCAATCACTCTGCGGTCAGACAAAAACTCTTTCAAATAACGTCTCATGGACCAATAGTCTGTAGCATCTGGCGTCCCTAAGTTGGCTATTAGAATACCTATCTTTGCTGGTCGTATTGGGGGATGCTCTGACGACGCATGTTTAAGCCGCCCTTGCCCAGCAACCAACACCGTACCTGATGATTCCTCTTCTTTCTTGTTTTTCTGCGCGTCTAACATCAAACTACCTACTATCAAATAAAAAATACAAATTTTTTTTCATAAATGGCTGACTAATAGTCTTTATCTAAACTCAAATTCTACTTATAATTCAAATGTTCGTAAAACCTCGGAAAAATGCTTCTTTGCAGAACCAGGAGAAATCGGCTTTTGTTGCGAAATACAAGGAGCCCAACCAGTCAAGCAAACAATTTCAAAGGTCGCTTTAACCGATCCAGCATCTTCTGCCGAGGGGAAATCTTCTTTATAATAATCCACAAAATATTTTAGGGTTTCTCTCCTTAAAAAATTTTTTCGCCGCTGTACCATATTGTTGGTCTCTCCCATTCTCCGTAAGTCCCTCAATAGTTCCAGAGGACTGGAATAGTTAAATACCAGCTTTATTTTATCCGCAACCGGTAATGAAAAATTAGCTCTGACAAGTAAATCTCCTAGGTCTCTTATGTCAGCCATTGGTGCAACACGAGGCGACATACCATTTTCAACTTTGACCTCAGCCTTCTCAAAAGCAGACCTTAGCTCATAAAGAGTTTTTCCTGCAAAAGTAAACCCTAACATCAACCCATCAGGCCTCAAAAGCTTTCTTGCCTGAATTAATTGTCCGATTGGATCATTATACCAGTGTAAGGAAAGCGCCAGTATCACCAAATCAAATTTACCTCTTTGTGCCTTAATTGTGTCGCTATCCTCAATTAAGGAGGCCGTCACCATTTTAAGTCGCTTCGCCCAAAAATCAGCTTTGTCTCCGATAATAGCTGGACTATCAAATTCTCTGTTTATTTCTGCCAAACGATCTGAGGCTTGGTCAATAACAACCCTGTCCAAGAAATCTGCAAACCCTAATGCCTTAGCCCTTTGCTGGTGTTTCTTCAGAGAGCCTAGATCGAAAATATTATTAGCCTTCGAATAATTAATATCCTTTTCTCCTTATTTTGGTACCTCATATAGCTTTATAAATTATTTTTATTCTTTTGTTTCAAATTATATAGAAAGTCACATGAAATTTCATCTTTTCCGCCTAGAAAAGTAGCCCAAACAAGCCTTTCACCTAATTGACTAATGTTAAACATCCGAACTTCGCCTTTAGACACGAGATACCCTTGATTTATTCTACTTTTTCGAATTATCATACCTTTTTAGAGACCTCCAACGTAAATTGGAAGACAATAGCCATAAATGCTTATACAGAAAGAAGGTATGTTTTTTTTAAACAAAAGCAAAGGCCTCAACAAAAATAATCTTATAATTGTTTATGGATTATCGTACGTAAGAAAACTGTATAGAACCAGAAAAAATGAATATTAAATCTAACACTTTGTCAAACCCAACGGCTAAAATTCTATGCCAACACCGGTGAACGATCCTCTAGCAATTTCGCTGTTCAGTGAGATTTCAACTATTGATCATTTGTTGAAAACTAAACTCGCAAAAATACTTCCGTTTGATATGGAACCTTCACACTTTGCTGTTCTAAATTATTTATCAACTTTAGGTAGCGAAAAAACACCTGCTCAACTTGCTAGAAGTTTTAATGTCACCAAAGGCGCTATGAGCAATACCGTTCAGAAGCTTTTGAAAATGGGTTACGTTCACATTAGACCTGACTGGGAAGACGGACGAAGTAAATTAGTCTCTATTAGCAAAGCAGGAGTCAATGCCAGAAATGATGCTGTTTTAGCAATCGAGCCAATCATGGAAGATCTTAAGCGGGGTGTCGGGCCAGAGAAAATAAAAGCTTTAATCCCTTTTCTTCGCGCTCTTAGAATAGTACTTAACACTAGTGAGTAAATTTAATTGAGATCAATACCTTTAATATCATGACGAGAAATATTCTAATTCTGGGGAGTGCACCTAGTGCTATTAAAGCTCGCTCATGGAAAAATCATCCCTTTACTGAGATAGTTGCAATCAATAATGCATGGCAAATTCGGTCAGATTGGACTTACAATATATTTCCTTCTGATTTCCCAATTGAGAAGCGTACGTCACCGGGAAAAAACAAGAAACTTATTACCGCAAATACTTACGTATCTGCCCAAAACAAGTTTGGTGGTTTTGTATATGCAGGGGGTACTATGGCTTTCACTGCCGCGTATTGGGCTTTGGCAAGCCTAGCCCCTGACAATATATTTTTCCTTGGGTGTGACATGGTTTACCAAGGTAAAAATACCCATTTTTATGGACAAGGAAGACCAGATCCTATAAGGAATGACATTACCTTGAGATCTCTCGAGGCTAAGTCAGCTCGATTTGAATGTTTCGCTTACTTGAAGAAATGTGCCATCTTCAATTTATCTGAAGAGAAGGAATCGCGTCTTATTTATCGAAGGATCGACAAATCTGATTTGTGGAAGAAAAAAATAAAAAAGCCGAGACCTTTCAATACATCAGCTTTTCAATTGGCGCAAGAAAAGGAGTCTCTCTTGAATTATTTTGTTGAAGACGGAAAGTATTGGAAAAAACTCACCCAATTCGATATAAAAGAGATAGACGAATTGGACCAAATTTGGCTTTCCTGCTACAAATCTAGTAACGCCTAAGACACCCTAGTACTTGCGGAAACATAATTTACAGAAAGGTCATCCTGAGATATAGACCACTCCCAGCGCAGTTTATCGAAATAAAAACCTTTCTTGTCTAACGGAGAAAACCCAGATTCGTTGAGCATTTGAAACAATTCATTAGGAGTTATAAACTTATCCCATTCATGAGTTCCTCTCGGCAACCAACGCATAACATACTCCGCTCCTATAATCGCATACAAATAGCTTTTCATATTTCTATTGATAGTTGAACAAATCATCAACCCTCCCGAACTTAAAAGATCATAGCAGGCGGACAAATACAGGGAGGGCTCGGCAACATGTTCTATTACTTCCATGTTAAGTATTACATCAAATTTTTCTTTTTCATGCACAAGCTCTTCAGCTGTCGAATGTCTATAATCTATCTCTAGCTCTGACTGATCTGCATGTAACTTTGCCACTCTAATATTTCGTTCAGCCGCGTCAGCTCCCACCACGCTGGCTCCCAACCTTGCCATCGGTTCAGACAACAGGCCACCTCCACAGCCAATATCTAAAATTCTCAAGTCTTTAAATCTGTTTTTTTCCTGACAGTTCCTGCGAAAATGGATGGTTATTTGCTCTACGATATATTGTAGCCGACAAGGATTAAGCATATGCAACGGTTTGAACTTTCCATTGGGGTCCCACCATTCATCAGCCATAGCTTGAAATTTCTGGATTTCATCTTTATCAATTGTAGTCGAGTTTTGCATTCGGTTTTAACTCCAGGCGGGTGCTCATTAATAGATAGGTTTTTTTAGGCATAGTACAACCATGATAGATACTTTTTTGAAAAGTTCTGATAGAGACAGAAGCCAGTTGTACCCCATTATAGAGCCATATCGACAGCAAATTTTGGATGTGGGCGATGGTCACAAAATTTATGTAGAAGAGTGTGGAAACTCCGACGGTATACCCGTAATCGTATTACATGGTGGACCTGGCGGCGGCTGTAGTGCAAATATGAGACGGTATTTTGATCCAAAAGCCTATAGAATAATTCTTTTTGACCAGCGTGGATGCGGCCGATCAAAACCTCACGCTAGTGTTAAGAAAAACACAACGTGGGATTTGGTTAGAGACATCGAAAAAATAAGGGAGTTTTATTCTCTAAGAAAAATTATCTTGTTTGGAGGAAGTTGGGGAGCAGCATTAGCTTTGCTCTATGCCGAAAGTTTTCCAACAAGAGTGTGGAAAATGATTCTTCGAGGAATATTCACAATGACAAAAAAAGAGCTCGATTGGGTTTACACCGAAGAAGGTGCTGCCAAATTTTTGCCAGAGTCATGGCGAGCGTTCGTTAGCCTGATTCCACCCAATGAACGAAACGACTTAATAGAAGCCTATCACAAAAGATTATTTTTTGGTTCACCAGCTGAACAAACTAAGTTCGCCAAGGCTTGGACAAAATGGGAAAACTCATTAGCATCGTTTCGCAATTTTGGCGCCAGTTTTATACCTTCAGATGACTATGCCTTAGCATTTGCGAGGATTGAAAACCATTATTTTATCAATGAGGGCTTTCTTAAGAGACAGGATCAAATCTTCCAGGATCTCAATATAATTGAACATATTCCTATAACGATCGTGCAAGGAAGGTACGATATGATTTGTCCTCCATATACTGCCGAAGCGCTTCACAATAGACTTCCATATTCAAAGCTAGTTATGATCAAAGACGCTGGACACGCAATGTCAGAGCCTGGAATTTCGTCGGCCCTCATAAAGGCAACAGATGAAACAAAAGATCACAACGACATTGCAAGCCTTGTCCCTTGATCAATTGCACTTTTTGCGTCAAGCTCTTTCGCTGCTAAAGCTCCCCCGATTAAATGACACTCAACACCGATACGTTTTAAGTCTTCATAAATCGACGTTTCAGGCTCTTGTCCTGCACAGACTATGATTGTGTCAAATTCAAAAGATTGAAAGTTTTCTCTTTTTTGCCCATAGCTTATAGTAAGACCTTCAGCCGAAATTTTTTCATAATTTACCCCAGAAACCATTTTAACATTCTTTTTTCTCAATCCCTCACGATGAATCCACCCAGTGGTTTTTCCCAGTCGCTTTCCTAATCTCTCATTCTTACGCTGAAACATTGTTACCGACTTTTCGGACGGAGAAAAGATGGGACCGTCAGGTGCCAAGCCTCCTCGGTTTGACATAGCCTCGTCAACACCCCACTCTTTCAACCACTCGTCTAGATTTAAAGTATTGCTTTTCGTGCCCGATACTAAGAATTGTGCAACATCGAAACCTATCCCTCCAGCTCCAAGAATGGCTACATTTTCACCAATCTCTTTGGCTCCTGTAAGAACATCGAGATACGAAACTAAATTGATTTTACTTTCGGCCTCGATACCGAGTTTTCGTGGTTTGACGCCAGTGGCAATCACAACTTCGTCGTAATTATGTAAATCGCCCACTTTGACCTGCGTGTCTAGATGAAGACCTACACCTAATCGACGTATTTCATTTTCATAGAACTCCACTAGCCCTAAAAACTCCTCCTTACCGGGTATTTTTTTTGCAAGGTTTAATTGTCCACCTAAACACTGACTAATCTCAAATAAATCAACAATATGACCACGGTTTCTCGCAGTAATTGAGAAGGATATTCCTGCCGGACCAGATCCTACCACCGCTATTCTCTTCTTCAGTTTAGGTCGAGATAACACGAACTGCTTCTCATTACATGCCGCGGGATTTACCAAGCAACTTGTCAACTTCATAGAAAATGTATGATCGAGGCAAGCCTGATTACAAGCGATACATGGAACGATTGCCTTACTTGTACCGGTATAGATTTTTGAAACAAATTCTGGATCTGCCAAAAATGGTCTTGCCATGGAAATTAAATCAGCGCAGCCATTCTCCAAAACTTTTTCAGCTATATCAGCATTATTTATTCTGTTTGAGGTGACTAATGGGATGCTAACTTCGCCCATCAATTTCTTAGTAACCCACGTGAAAGCCGCTCTTGGAACCAACGTAGCAATAGTAGGCACCCTTGCTTCATGCCATCCAATTCCCGTATTAATGATCGTAGCTCCAGCGAGCTCAATTTCCTTCGCTAGCATCACCACTTCGCTCCAGCTTGAACCATCAGGTATAAGATCAATCATTGACAAACGAAACATAATGATAAAATTTGGTCCTACTTCGTGCCTAACCTTTTTAACCACTTCAATTGGAAAACGGATTCTGTTTCGAAAACTTCCTCCCCAACAGTCCTCCCTTTTGTTGGTATGGGAGACTATAAACTGATTTATCAAGTATCCCTCTGATCCCATTATCTCTACACCATCATAACCGGCGTTTTGTGCATTTTTTGCAGCATTAACTATATCCTGAATCTGTTTTCTTATGCCCTCCTTTGAAAGCTCCTTTGGAACAAAGGGTGAAATTGGTGATTTTACGGCACTTGGACAAACAGAATCTTTTGAATATGCATATCTTCCAGCATGCAATATTTGCATTAATATTTTTGTATCATATTTTTTTACCCGTTCTGTAACAAGTTTATGGTGATCTATATCGAGAGATGATACCATTGAAGCAGCCCCAGGAAAAACGGCTCCCTCCATATTTGGAGCTATACCGCCCGTTACAATCATAGCAACTTTGGCTCGAGCTCTTTGCTCATAGAAAGTTGCCAACCGGTCCCAATCACCACACTCCTCCAAGCCCGTATGCATAGACCCCATAACAAATCTATTTTTCAATGTGGTGAATCCAAGATCCAACGGCTCTAAAACTCTCTTGAAATGAGTCAATTATAGTTCCTTTTCTATTTTTGAATCTTTTTCATAAAAAATATTTTTCGCTAGCTTCAACGTCAAATCTCGTATTTTTAGTTGCGCAGACGTACTATCTGAAAAACTGTTCGCTGAAATAGAAATTAGTCGCTCCTCGAGGAAAAAGAAGGCACGCCAGAAAAAAAGAGCCTGAGCAACTCCTATATCTGCAGTTCTCTGCTCCAACTTATATAGCAAAATATCGTCTAATCTATCTACTTGATGTACCTTTAAAACGGTGTTTGTCTTTGAGCGAGATAGAAAGTTTATACCCGGTTTCTTCGAAAAAAATTCTTTCAAACTTTCGATGTCGGTAAACTCCGCACCATTCGCCTCGGAGATTGTTACAGTGAAAATAGCGGTAATGGGTCGCCTCGCTGCGATAAACGAATTTGGCTCAGGAGTATCAATACAATCAACTACGAAGATGGTTGTTGAGTATTGTGACTTTTGGGTAGTTCTTTGGTCAACACAAAATCCACTTGGGGAGGAAATTCTAATATTATCATCATCAGTGATGACGGAAACAGCCCTGGAAAGCGAACCCGAGGAAGAAGACACACACGCTGTCAAAAAAAAACCAATCGCGAAAAACTTTATTATTTCATTTAAATTCATTTCAGCTGCCAGCGTTTCACAAACAAAAACTCACTAAAAAATTCGGTCCTCAAGCTATCCATCTATTATATAGAAAAAAACTAGTCGTCGTAATTTAGAATAGCATTACTACATTTAGCTATCATATTGCAAAAGTAATTTTGCTAAGTTCTAGCAAATGAAAATTGGATTCTTATATTGCAATTGTCTAAAGCTCGACGTATTCATACTTCGTAAAGCAGGAGAGAAAAATGAATTGGATATCCAATTTCGTTAGGCCCAAAATAAATGCTATGTTCTCGCGTCGGGATACACCTGAGAATCTATGGACAAAATGTGACTCGTGCGGAACCATGTTGTTTCATCGAGAGCTATTCGATGCTTTAAATGTTTGTAACGGATGCGGACACCATCTATATATTCCCCCGAGACAACGTTTCTTAAATTTATTTGATGGTGGACTCTTTACAGAAATCGAAATCAAGAAAGCGGGAGATGATCCACTTAATTTCCGAGATAAAAAAAAATATAGTGATAGGCTGAAAGAAACAAGGAAAAAAACTAATGAAGAAGAAGCGTTATTAGTTGCAGAGGGAATGATGGGCCGTCTTAAAGTCGTTGTTGCTGGACAGGACTTTAGATTTATGGGAGGATCTATGGGGCGTGTAGTGGGAAACGCTATAATTTCTGCTACAGAAAGAGCAATTAAATTGAAAGCACCTTTCATATTGTTCTCCGCAGCTGGTGGCGCTAGGATGCAAGAAAGTATCCTTTCCCTGATGCAAATGACTCGTACAACTGTGGCGATACAGAGACTCAAAGAGGCGAAGTTACCTTATATCGTAATCTTAACTAACCCTACTACTGGAGGTGTTACTGCTTCGTACGCGATGCTAGGAGATATACAAATAGCAGAACCAAATGCCTTGATTTGTTTTGCAGGACCGAGAGTAATAGAACAGACAATTCGTGAAAAGCTACCAGAAGGTTTTCAGAGAGCCGAATACCTGCTTGAGCATGGTATGCTCGACTGTGTTCTCCCTCGTGATAAAATCCGGGATGAATTAATAAAAATTATTCATATCCTCATGAAGAAACCTCAGGCTATTACAGCAGACTTGGAACCAGCAGATGTCAGTAGCGTTTAGAATTAAAAATTTACATGTTTGTAAAAAAAATCGTGCCAAAAAATGACATAAAAAAATTCTTAAAAAGATTTCAATCATTTCACCCCAAGTTAATTGATCTTTCTTTAGAAAGAGTAGAAAGACTCCTAGACGCACTAAACAATCCCCAGGATAATTTACCACCAGTCATACACATCGCAGGTACTAACGGAAAAGGTTCAACTCTCTCATTTATTAAATCGGGGTTGGAAGCTGAAAAGAAACTTGTTCATACTTATACTTCTCCGCATCTAATAAAATTTAACGAGAGGATTTGTATAAAGGGCAAAGAGATCAATGACTCAAAACTAAGAGAATACTTTTCTCGATGTGAAGATACAAATAACAACTCAAAAATAACTCTATTCGAAATAACGACCTGTGCGGCATTTCTGGCGTTTAGTGAAAGTGAAGCTGATTACACTTTACTCGAGGTAGGTTTGGGTGGAAAATTTGATGCAACTAATGTGATAAAGAATCCAGTACTAACTATTATCACTCCAATATCACTAGATCACGAGCAGTATCTTGGCGAGAACCTTATACAAATAGCAGATGCTAAAGCTGGAGTCCTAAAACCGAATACGCCTGCTATTATAGGAAGACAAGAAAGGAACGCTATGCAAAGAATTCGTGAGGTTGCCAAACAGACCCACTCACCTTTACACATTTTTGGTTATGATTGGCTTTCTTATAAGAAGGATAATCGACTAATTTTCGAGGATAATAATGAAATCCTCGAACTTGCAGTTCCTTCCTTGGTCGGAGACCACCAATATGAGAATGCCGGCATGGCTGTAGCCGCCCTAAAATATCTAAATGTATCAAAAAGCTCAATCAATAGTGGTATAGAAAATGCCATCTGGCCAGCACGCCTTCAAAAGCTAAATTTGGGTCCATATGTGAGCTTACTAAAAGAACTAAATTTTAATGGAGAAATTTGGGTTGATGGAGGTCATAATGACTCCGCTGCTACAGCAATAACCAACTTTCTAAAATCCGAGCAGGTTGAAGAAAACCATGTCATCTGTGGAATGATAAACTCAAAAGACGTTGATGGTTTCTTACAGAAATTCGCTAATGTAGTGGAAAGCTTTACTGCAATAAGGATACCAGAAGAAACCAATTCACACACAATCGACAAGATATATAGTTCCGCCGAACGTTTTTTTATAAACTCCTACAAAGCAAATAGTTTACATGCAGCAATAGAGAATGTTTGTAAGACACATCCTCCCCAAAAAAGCGCTAGAATAATGATTTGCGGATCGTTATATCTGTCTGGCTATGTTTTGAGGAATCACTCATAAAACCTATGCTAAGAATTAGCAACCATGGCGATTGAGAATTTGTTTGTTACACCCTTAGAAACTTTAAATTCAAAATACATTTAAAGTTTAATAGAGCGATTTTATCTACTCGCTTCTATCCAGCTATGTAATACTGATTTTGGTGCAGCACCAGTTTTACTAGAAATCATTTTTCCATCTTTAAATAAAAAAAGAGCTGGTATACCTCTCACTCCCAGTTTGCTAGGCGAAACCGGATTATCATCTACATTTACTTTAACTATTTTTACCTGACCATCGTATTCGGTTGAAAGTTCCTCCAAAGACGGACCAATCTGCTTACACGGGCCACACCATTCGGCCCAGAAATCTACTACTACCGGAATATTCGATTCTACAACCTCAGCCTCAAAGGTTTCGTCTGTTACATCTATTGTTGCCATGCAAATATCCCTCGATTTAACTACTAATATTTTCTTAAATCATTTTCTTCGTGTCTGCATTGTAATTTATTTGCCCGTCGGGGACGCTTTAATGCAATTGAGTGAAAGACCCTAATCATTTAAGCTTGATGGTATACACCATAGCTTGCTTTGCGCCAACACAAAAAGTGAATTTTACAAAATTTTTTGTGTTTTATATTATATGTACCTAAGGCTCCCTTAATTTTTTCTCCAATTATGTTCAAACACTAAAGTTCTTCTTCCTTCAAGGTACTCACAATCTTTTTCCTCCCCGTTTAGCTTTATGATAGCTTTTTTTGATTGCAAATACCAACTTGTCTCATTTTGAGAGTCTTTTTTTATTTCCGACTCGGTGCCCGCGCCGCATAAAATTAACCACTGTTTGGCACGGGTGACTGCCACGTAAAACAACCGTTGCTCTTCCTCCCTCATCCGGTTTGTTCTTTCATCAAGCAATATTTTAGGGTAATCTGGTAGCGCTGATCCTTTGGGAAGGATACCAACTAATCCATTTTTCTCTAACAAGATTTCTCTAGAATACTTTGAAGTATTTTGAAATGTATCGGGTATAATAACTATAGGTGACTCTAAGCCTTTCGCTCCGTGTACCGTCAAAATTTTTATCATTGAACGATTGTTTGGCAAATCTCTTTTTATTGTTGCGTCGGTACCAATAAACCAGTCCAAAAAACCTGATAAGTGAGGTGGCTCGAGATTCTCATAGTGCAAAGCTTGTTCTAAGAATTCATCCAAAGTATTATTAATATTATCTCCTAAACGAGTCACCAATCTAACCCGACCATGATGCTTTATTAATATTCTCTGGATAATTTCAAACGGCGTAGTCTCGTGTGCACTTTTCAATAAATCCTCCAATATCATTACAGAACTGTGATCTGGAGAGAATGAAACTAGCGAGTCGAATAACTTACCAGTTCGCTTATGAGCAATTGTATAAAGCTTAGACTCCGATAGCCCGAAAAGTGGAGACCGCAATGCCTCGGCCAAACTTAAATCGTCGGATTTATCAACAAGAAAATTCAAGAGAGAAATTATATCTTTAATTGCCAATTCTTCTTTCAATTGCAATCTATCTGAGCCCGAAAAAGGAAGGCCTAATTTGTTTAACTCTTTTATTATACTTTTGTATATTTGTCCTCTTGATCGCACAAGGATCATAAAATCACCTGGTTCGATTTGATTCTTAGTGTCTTTTCTTGTTTCAGGATCAAGAGAAACTAAAGTAAGTCTGGACGCTAGGATATTTTTAATAGTATTGGAAACTTCTCTTGCTAGCTGCTCATAAGGTGCTGGCTCGCTATTGCTTGCTACATTTTCCCACCAACCAAATTTTTTTTGATTCAATTTCTCTTTTTTTATGACAGGCCATAATTCAACACGACCGGGGAGTCTTTTCTTCTCTGCAAGGTGGGGACTTCTCTTTGACACACCCATTCTTGACCCTGAATTGAAAGTTGTATCTACAAAATCTAAAATAGCCTTTGACGATCTATAGGACTTATCCAATTTCAGATGATAAAGCTTCTCACCTATTAGGTTCAATTTACTTTCGAAGACTTTCTTGGATGAATCAAGGACTGCTAAATCTGCTCCTTGAAAAGAGTAAATTGATTGCTTTTCATCACCGACGGCATAAAAGGTTCGGTCTCCAGTTAATGCTCTTTCATCAGAAAAAAAATCGTCTGTCAATCTAACCAGCATTTCCCACTGATCACTAGATGTATCTTGAGATTCATCTAAAAGAATATGATCGATTCCTCCATCTAATTCGAATAATACCCAGTTTGTGTCAAAATCTGCAAACAATTTACAGGTCTTGGTTATTAAATCATCATAATCCAAAACATCATTTTTTTTCTTATAAACTTCATAGTGAATTAAAAATCGGCGCCCAAACCTATGAAAATCTTTTGCTCTATTTAAGAACGATGACTCTCTTTTCTTCTCCAAGTAAACTGCGAATCGAGCTTTTAACACGAAAAATAATTGAGCCATTTCTGAGTCCGACGATTTTGCTGATTTACTAGGGAAAAATTTAGGTGATCTGGGCTTCCCATTAGTGCAAAATATCCTTTCTAAACGATTAAACCTTTCCTCTAATGGATAATTTTCGAGACCAATTAGAGTTTCTGAAAGTTCACGTTCAAGCGTTGTACCAAAGCAAAAAGCTTTCTGAATTTTGTCGAAGGGGTTTGGTTCGCTAGTTGGAACAAGTTTATTCCATTCCTCGGAATAATCTAAAGTGATTGTCGATATCTTAAAGAGCTCCAAGAATTTCTTTTGATCAAACTTTTTAATGAGAACAGATTTGTGCTTTATAAACTGCTCGGCTAGATCAACTAGGTTTCGAGTCCCCAAATCCACGATTGATTGAACGAAATTCTCCTCATCACCTACACTCATTTGGAATAAGGTCTCATCAATAACTTTTTCTTTTTCCACCTCATTCAATATTGAAAAACTTGGAGAAATATTTGCTTCCATTGGGAACCTTCTCAATATTGAAGCACAAAAACCATGAATTGTAAGGATCTTTACCCCACCTGGTGTTTCCAATACTTGAGCAAATAATCGTCTAGCCCGCTTCAAAATAGTGCTTGATCTTCGAGCCTCATTACCCTTGAAAACTTCAAAATTAGAGATCGTTTTTTTTAGGTCTTGATCCGATTTCATAGTCCAACTACCAAGTTCTTTAAAAAGTCTATCGTACATCTCGGACGCAGCAGCATTCGTATAAGTTAAGCACAAAATTTTTTCGGGAGAATAACCATTCAATAACAGGTTAAGTATTCTAAAAATCAGGTTCGTAGTTTTTCCTGAACCAGCATTAGCGGTAATCCACATTGAATTGTTCGATTGACTTAATTTGGATCGTCCTTGCTCATTCAAAATAAAATACCTCGTAATCTTCGTCATCAAGCCATTCGCCATACCTAGATAAATGGTCATAATCACTATTAGGATTTCCGCTGTTTGTTGTACACAGTCGCGCTACAAATGGCTCTTTTTTTACAACCATTCGCTCTATCAAATCTTTCAAAGCTTGATAGCGATCATTTAGATCTTGCTCTGAGATTTCTTTAAAGAAATTTCGAGGGTTTACACCCAATCCGATCGAACCCACTCCTAAGAAATTGTTTCCGGAAAAATTTGTGAATTGGCCAGACTTGAGAATCATACCCAAAATATCCAAATGAGGAGAAAAATTCTCAAAATGAACTTTTGATGTCGCACCCAGTTTATACTCGTATATATAATAACCTAGATGGCTTCTGTCTATTCTCTCTGCTTTTGCTGTTACTTCGAACTTTTCTCCATTTGTCAATGTAACATTTAATTTACCCAATACATTAGATTTGAACGGTTTAGAATACTCCCTTCTTAATTGTTCCTGAAGAACAATTGCGTCGGCAGAGTCAAAAAACATTGCTTTCCAATGGCTTAGCTTAACACCCGGAAGTTGGTTGGAGTCTATAGTCTTAATGAGTTTACTTTTTAGAGACTGAAGAGCTATCTCGAAGTTGGGCCACTTTTCCGACGTCTCCATAAGAAACTCTTGCAACGTCTCTTTTAATAGTCTGGCTCTAACCCAAGACGAGGCTTCGCTATTTTTTCTCCTTAATTTTTTAAGTCGTAGTACATATTTAGCATAGATTGCGTATGGGTTCCTTATTAGAGTTTCAACTTCATTGGCAAAAACCTTCTTAGGAAGAACCATGCTGGGGGGTCTAGGAGCAGGCCTAGGGGCTGGCTTTAACAAAGGTTCGATGATTTTAGAGTGCTTTTTGTTATCTAAAAATAATTCATCAACAGAATTGCAAACCTTTTGCCCCCTTTTCTTCATCTCTTTCAAAGCTGAGCAGGTTTCATAACTTAACCCCATCAGGAAATTTTCAAATCGCAATAGCCAGCGCGATGGTGTAGAGGTTTTACCATTTTCATTTAAAGATCGCGATAATACTAACTTGTTAGCTATCGAACTTAACAGCTGGAAATCGTGAGCTGCCAAACCCACTTTTCGTTCCTGAAAATCCAGTTTCAAAATTTCTTTTAGCGGCCTGTTTAGCCAAAAGCTACTAAAACTATGGGCAGGCCAAACGCCTTCATTCAATCCAGCCAGTATGAATAGATCAGCGGTGTGATTTCTGGCTTCAGATGGACTCATAATAGATACGTCACTATTAACACTATTGTCTTTATCAACTAAAATTTCACCTTCAAACAATTTCTCAAATATTGCCCTATATTCTATAAGAGTAATTGTTCTTTGGTCACTTGAAAATTTCTGGAGTTTTTCTAATCTAGTCTTTAAAAACCATCCCTCCTTAGAGCTCCATATTGAACCAGAGAGGTAATTTTGTGCGCTCTCAGTGCTTCCTTCACCGGATGAAATCAGATTCGAAAAGCTTATATGGAGGTTGATAATCTGATCTAATGGAAGCTTTTTCTCCTTAATAAAAAACCGCAAACACAAGCTTTCAATCCAAGAATACCAGTCATAGAATTCTTTTCCTAAGTTACGCGCAATTCGCCTTTTCCGAACCGAGTCTTCACAAATCGGACCCAACAGAAACTGAGTTGACTCTAATGCCAAGGTATTTTTTTGGAACAATTCACAGCCTTTAGAACAGATAGGGTTCTTTAGTAGGGGGATTATTTCCTCGCCCAAGAATTCTGAAGACATGAAATTTAATGTTTGCCGAAAAAAAATACAAAACTCGGACAGCAATATAGGAGGTCCCATGGTGTTGTAGGGTGTTATGTCCCATCGTTCCAACTCAGCGGAAACCCTTCGAGAAATTAGTTCAGATGGGGAGACCAATATAACTTTTTTCTTCGCGTCTAGATTTTTTTTTATTATTTTTGAAATTGCTGCGGCCTCAGTTCTTGAATTAGCAGCTTCTATTACGGAGATATCATTTAAGGCCGCTTGTACGTCTAGTTCACGACAATTTCTATGCAGATGCCATTTTTCAGTTAAAAAAGCTGGCTGCATAGTAATTGAGAATAATTTTGCTTTTTCTGATTTTTTCCTCGAGGACACGCTAAGTTTAGTCGTGTGCCATAGAGTGCTTTTGTAAATTAAGTTTGATAAGTTGGGTTTAAAACCCCACCGCTTAGACAAAGAGGAAAAGCTATATTGAGGATGGTCAGGATTAATTTTGTCCCAGTAAGCAACCGGAAGATATTTATCCAATCCAGGGAAAATGACGGCGCCTTGTGGTAATAATGAAATCGCTCGCATAAAGTCAGAAGTAATGGCTCGAGAACCAGTGGAACCAACTAGAATTAACGGCTCTCTATACGGTACGGTTCTCCAGCGACTTATTAATCTGTTTACCTGAACATTATATTTTCTTATTGGATCTATTTTTTTCTTACCAACAAGTTTTTTTTCATAAGCTTCAAAAATCTCTTGAATATTTTCAACTGTTAAACTCCATTTCCGAAAAAAACTGTCCAAAGCTTGTATTCCAATTTCTTCAATTGAAATATTATTGTAATAGATTTCCTCTAAAAATTTTGTGACCACATTAGCAATTTCAAAAGAGGGAACCGCACCTAAGTTTTTTTTGTGAAGCAGATGAGTATCGTGGCACAACTCTTCAATATACAAAAATCTCTCAAAATCAGAAATTGGCTCATAGTATAACTCATCTGAAATCCCTTTTTTTGGGGGGGCTTTTCTTCCTCCGTGTAACAAGATGTCAGAAATATCTTCAACTTGTGAGATAACAGGTTTAAACGTGAGTTTTTTTTGACGTAATAGAGCCGATATCCGATACGCAGATTTATTGTTTCCAGTTAAAATCCTTACCCTTTGCAACTCCTTTTTGGGTTGCTTGTAATTTCTTTTTTCAATCCTAAGAATTAACCCCTCTACAAAGTCATGGACAAAGTCTCTTTCTGGGGGAAGAAAATATAGTCGCATATCTTTGATTTTGGAGTCTTTTTGCCTGCCATCAGTATCAAATAACATCTTATTTCACTCAAATTAAAATCGTTTCGTGCCCGCCGAGTCTAAGAAATTTAAAACAACACCCCAATTTGGTCCCTTCGTTTCGAATGTAATTTTCCTAAGATTATGCACCGTCTTTTCATGCTCAAAAGTAATAGACAAGAACCTTTTGGGCATATGAACTCCTAACTTTTCAGGCCACTCTATCAAAACAATATCTGAATAATAAGCTTCATCTAGACCAAGATCATCTATCTCATCAGAGCAATCAACCCTATAAAGGTCAACGTGCCAAATGGGTGGGATAATATGGTTATATAATTGCACAATCGTAAAAGTTGGAGAAGGGATTTCTTCAATAGCTTCACCACCACTTAGAATTCTTTCTTGTATTAGCGAACGAGCAAAAAAAGTCTTTCCGGTTCCAATCTCACCCTTTAGTAACAAGATATCACCTCCTGAAAGCGCTACAGAAATCTTTCGGGCAAGGTCAGCTATTTCATTTTCACCCATCTCATCAAATATAATTCTATTTTCTTTTGTCACTTCGCAAGACCCATTTAGTTTCTCGTATTAGGTGCAAGAGGCCCCTTAATCTTATCTGCATCAACGGTTATTTCATCTGTTGGCCATATTACTTCCACTAGCGCTCCTCCAGAAAAACTCTTCGGGCTAGGAAGATTATTTGCCTTTCTAATAGCTAGAGACCGCTTCTGACCCTTCCCATTCGAAAAAAATATTTTTGCGCCAGTTCGCTCCAGCAAAGTTTTTGCGATAAATAACCCAAGACCCATTCCTTGATACTCCGGGGCTCTTTTTCTAAAACTAGTTTCAGGTATTCTTTTATTTATAAAGGGATCACCCAATCGTCCAAGCATCTCCGTAGGAAAACCCATCCCATCATCATGAATAGCCAAACGGATATCGAATTCGTTCCACTCCACATATATATTTACTTTTTTTTCTGCAAAATCGACTGCATTTTGAACTAAGTTTCGGATTCCATGGATAATTTCTGATCGCCTGTACAGCGTGGGTTGCTTCACTATATTTACATCGTCAAAAATATCACCTGCCCATTCCTCAGTATGTAACGAAATTTTCTTCCCCCTGTTCTGATGGGGCTCTATTGCCTCTTGAATCAAAGTAAGGATAGGAGCTGTGTGAACATGAGTATCATCTTTACCCCTTCTGCCCATATCATGAAGAATATCTCTACATCTATCCACCTGCATGTTTATCAACTTAATATCTTCATTCATCTCATTTGATATATTTGGATCACTTAATATTTCAGAAGACACAAGCTTTATTGTTGACAATGGAGTTCCAAGTTCGTGAGCCATAGCAGCTACAACTCCTCCTAAAGCAGTGAGCTTCTGTTCCCTCTCTAAGGCCATTTGGGTTGCGAGCAATGCTTCACTCATTGAGGTCATTTCAACTATGACTCTCCTGGCATAACTTGCGAGAAATATAACCGTAATTAACAACGAAAGCCAGGTTCCCAAAAGTAGTATTTCGGGATCTAGACGTTCACCAAGCCTCGTTTCTAGAGGTAAATAAAAGAAACCCAAAGAACTTATTATGAAGACTGCCACACTACCCAATATGATAGTTGGAACAATACGAAGTGCCGTCGCGGAGATAGTAACTGGAGCAAGCACCAAAACTGAAAATGGGTTCGTCAGTCCGCCAGTTAAGAATAAAAGCAATCCCAGTTGGATTAAATCGTATAATAACAACTGTAAAATATCTTTCTCAGAAAGACGCTTATTCTCTGGAAACAAAAAAGTTGCTACAATATTAATACTTGCAGATAAAAGTATCAGAGAAGAAATCAGGGCTAGCTTCAAGTCTAGGTTCAGAAAAAAAAGACCGGCTACAACTGCGCCTGACTGTCCAAAAACAGCTAACCAACGCAAATAAATAAAAGTTCGAAGACGTACCCACTCGCCTCTGACGGGCTGATCAAAGAAAAATTGTGTGTTATTTTTCATTACTGACATATATCAAAAGATAATATTACTTTAAAGAGACCTTTTAATTTGCTTCGGCAAAACAAATATCTACAAAGAGGATAAGAAAAGTAAGACAATGCAGAGTACGTCTAAATATTTCCGACTGTTGATATTATGTCTTATAGGAGCACTTAGTATCGGCATCATCACAATTTCTGCTCGACACATATGGCTGAGTCCATCTCCTTGTTCCACAAAGGCTCTAGCCGGGGGGGCAAATGCAATAGGTGGTGAGTTTCAATTATTGGATACAAATGGAAGACTGGTAAGTTCAAAAGATATTATTTCTGAACCATCTCTAATCTATTTTGGCTACTCATTTTGCCCTGATGTTTGTCCCTATGATCTGGAGAGGAATGCTATCGCAATTGATATTTTAAGAGATCTTGGGCACAGCGTCACCCCAATTTTTATTACAATTGACCCAGAGAGAGATACACCCAAAAGGTTGAAAGATTTTTCTCCTATAATTCATCCAAAGTTAATCGCATTGACGGGAAGTAAGTTTTCAATCGATGAAACTATGAAATTATTTAAAGTGTACGGCGCCCGGTCTGAACCTTTTGATTCCGATGACGAAAACTATCTGCTAGATCATTCTGCTTTCACATATTTAGTACACCCGGAAAAGGGTTTTTTAGAGTTCTATCACCGAAAAGTTACTTCAGAAGAACTAGCGAATAGTGTTGAATGTTTATTATCGACCACACGTTAATATTGGAATATTCTTGAGACTTTATAATAATAGTTTTTATTTTCAAAGTATCCTTTACATTTATTTTGCAGGAATTATTTATTGTAACAGATGAATGTTGAACAAAAATATGAACTAGGTGACGACGCTTCGCTACTGCTCTTAGACGATGATGAGCCGTTTGTAAGACGCTTGAGTAGAGCTATGGAACGTCGAGGGTTTTCAGTAGTAACGGCGCTGACTGTTTCCCAAGGAAAAAAATTAGTAGAAAAGTCATGTCCAAATTATGCTGTGATTGATTTAAGGTTGGAAGATGGTAGTGGATTGGAAATTGTGGAACTGGTTCGCCTTAAGCGTCCTGACGCGCGTATCGTCGTGCTAACTGGGTATGGAGCGATTGCAACCGCTGTAGCAGCTGTGAAAATAGGTGCTACCGACTATTTAGCAAAGCCTGCTGATGCGGCGGATGTAATGAATGCTCTGATTGCCAATAAGGAGAAAAAGCCCCCTCCTCCTGAAAATCCCATGTCAGCTGATAGAGTCCGATGGGAGCATATTCAGCGAGTATTTGAATTGTGCAATAGAAATGTCTCTGAAACAGCAAGAAGGCTGAATATGCATCGGAGAACTCTTCAACGCATACTGGCGAAGAGAAGTCCCAAGTAATTATGTGAAGCATACAAAATCTAACCTAAAGAATGTGACCACGCATTAATGCAGGTAGGTCACCGAGAAGACCATTTGCTTCCTTGATTAGTTTTTCTCTTAAGAATGACGAATTATTTATACTGACCATCGACAAGCCCCTAAGACTCCGCAAGAAAGAATTGTCATTTGAGAAAATGTTGTTAACTAAGTGAGTGAGTCCACTTACCGTCAATCTATCCAAAGATCTCCAAGAGTTATACCTTGAAAGAACCATCCAGTTTCCGAAATCTTCTCCACGCATATTAGCTTGCACAATCACCTCTACCAAAGAAGCAATGTCACGCATGCCTAAATTCAAACCTTGACCGGCAAGAGGATGCACAGCATGCGCTGCATCACCTATCAATGCTACCCGATCAGTGACTAAAGTCTCCGCAAAGGTTAAGTTCAAAGGATACGAGAACCTCTTGCCTTCTATACCTATTCCTCCAAGAAAATCTCCTACTCGGATTCTAAGTTCATTCAAATAGTCATTATCATTCAAGTTCAATACTCGACTCGCAGTTTTGTTTTCTAGGGTCCACACCAATGAAGACATTTTGCCTCTTAAAGGTAAAATCGCTATAGGTCCGGACGGCATGAAAAATTGATGGGCTTCGCCAAAATGGTTTTTTTCATGTGATATAGCAGAGACCAAGCCCATTTGTTGATAATCAAAAGTATTTTTCTTAATTTTAGCATTTTGCGCTATTTGTGATCTTCTGCCATCAGCACCTACTAGAAGTGTTCCCCGAATACTTTCTTTACCTTTTAACTTTACCTCTATAAAATTTGAATAATTCTGTTGTTCAACAACTTTATTGCCCCAAAATAACTCTATATTAGTGTAAGCGCTTACAGCTTTTATTAGAACCGGCCTAATAAACCTATCTTCCAGCATAAACCCTAACGGACCACTAGACAGCTCTCGGTGATCGAAATGCATATGGAAAGGTGACGCGCCTTTTCCAGCTAATCCATCGGAAACCTTAATATCCAATATAGGTTGTACCTGTTTTTCTAAAAAGGACCAAATTTTTATTGTCGATAGCATTCTTACAGTTGCCATATTGATGGCATAAGCACGACCATCAAACTGTTCTTGACGCTTTTTTTGAATTGTGGACTCATCAATCAGTGCTATAGTGAATCCGTGATTGGCTAAAGAAAGCGCCATGATAAACCCGATCAGCCCGCCGCCACCTACAATTATATCGTATTTTTTTGCCATTAAGAGTGATATGCACCAGTGAAGTTTAAAACCTAGACCTGATTAATTCAAAAAAGATAACAAAACAAATTATATGAGTTTATATGTTTGAAATACTTGATTTAAGCGCCTCTCAGCAAGGGAAAAAAATTTCTGACGGCAGTTTATGCCCTGTTGATCTTGCTGAAGCCTACCTCGATCAAATAAGAAGGAACAAATCGTCGAAGAAAGTGTTCACGATAGTAACTGAAAAAGAAGCGATCTCAAAAGCAAAAGAGGCGAGAAAGAGAGCCAAGGCTGGAAATAGGAAAAGTAATCTGGATGGTATCCCCGTGAGCTGGAAAGATTTATTTGATACTACCAACGTGCAAACGGAAGCCGGATCTAGATTATTGAAAGGAAGAGTCCCAACACAAAATGCAAGGGTTGTTCAGGATGCCCAGAAAGCTGGATTAATTTCGCTGGGGAAAACGCATATGTCAGAACTAGCTTTTTCTGGACTAGGCGTAAACCCAATGACTGAAACACCTCCGAACTCTTTAAATAACCAATTGGCACCTGGTGGATCATCTTCTGGCGCAGCCGTTTCAACATCCATGAAAATGGTCTCTGGATCATGGGGATCTGACACAGGTGGCTCAGTAAGAGTGCCAGCCGCTTGGAATAACCTGGTTGGTGTAAAACCTACGCATGGTCTTTTGAGTTTAAAAGGCGTTGTACCTCTATGCCCTAAATTTGACACGGTAGGACCAATTGTAAGGACAGTCGATGATGCGATAAATTTTTTGGCTGTTTTAACCGAAGAAATACCTTCAGATTTAGGAGCCACGTCTCTGAAAAATAGGAGAATAGGTATTATCCAAAGTGAGTTACTAGAAAATTTGGATGACCAGATAAATCGTGCCTTTGAAATGAGCATGGGTATACTAGCCGACTTAGGAGCAGAATTATTTTTCATAAAATCGAATATTATAAGTGATACACTTTCCCTTGCTCCAAAAATCTTTAGCCCGGAAGCTTATGGTACCTGGAAAGAAATTATAGATAAATATCCTGAAAAAATGCATCGCCCTATCCTAAATAGGTTTCAAAGCGGGGAAATCGTTTCCGCACCAGACTATGTAAGAGCATGGCAAGAATTGACTCGATTAAGAAACGAATTTGCAGATCTAATAGAGGACTGCGATGCGACTATAGCCCCAACCACCCCAATATTACCACCGAATACATCTGCGCTTTTAGCTGACGACGATTATTTTTCAGCACAGAATCTCCTGGCTCTTAGAAACACACGTTTGGCAAATATGATGGGACTACCGGCTTTGTCGTTACCCACGAGCTTTAGTTTTTGTGGCTTGATGTTGATGGGAAAGCCATTTGAAGATATTAAACTCTTAAGGTTAGGAAAGGCAATCGAGGAGAAAGTACTCAATTTCAAAAAAAGTTCAAATTTAATGTGAAATACTAGACCTGAGACGAAACAGGGGTTATTGTAAATTCAAAAATGGGCATTAGACCCAGAAATTGAGGCTATGATGCAGCAGTTAGACAGGTTTTCGGACCTTCCAGAATACGCTTTCCCGCGCCTCCGTGCCTTGTTAGACGGAGTGAAAGGCGCTGGTGTGGAATTGCCCATGCATATAGGAGAACCAAAACATCCTTTTCCAGACTTTATAACCAATAAAATTATAGAGCACGCAAATACATTTAATTCCTATCCTTCGAATGATGGAATTTCCGATTTGCTAGTAGCAATCTCAGAATGGTTAAAAAAGCGCTACGGAGTAAAATCGATAAATCCCGAGAGCCAAATAATATCTTTAAATGGTACCCGAGAGGGTCTATTTAATGCTGCTATCGCATTAAGCGAGGATGCAAACACTAGTAAAGTCCCAGCGGTTCTTATTCCTAACCCATTTTATCAATGCTACATGGTCGCAGCGAAGGCGATTGGCGCCGAGCCTATTTTTACCCCCGCAGATGCAACGAATGGGTTCCTGCCCGATTTCCACAAATTACCTAAAGAAATCTTGAACAGGACCATATTGTGTTACGTCTGTTCTCCAAGCAACCCTCAAGGAGCAATCGCAGAGGAAAATTATTGGACACATTTAATGAAATTGGCGGAAACCTATAATTTTTTTATACTTGCTGACGAATGCTATTCCGAAATTTATAGAGACAAAAAACCCCCAGGAGCAATACAGTTCCTAGAAAAGCATTTGATTAATCCCAAAAGACTTCTTGTATTTAATTCTTTATCCAAGCGTTCAAATTTACCAGGGCTTCGATCTGGTTTCGCCGTAGGGGATCGGAAAATTATTAACCGTTTAAAGAAATTGAAGTCTTACTCGGGGGCACCCTCACCTACGGCACTTCAATTCGCAGCTGCAGAAGCTTGGCGAGATGAAGAGCATGTCAAACATAATCGGAGACTCTACAAACAAAAACTCGATACGGCTGATGAGGTGTTGGGAGGAATATGTGGATATAAATCTCCCGACGCAGGTTTTTTTGTTTGGCTTCCTGTCAATGATGATGAGAGAACGGCGAAGGTTCTATGGGAAAAATATGGTATTAAGGTATTACCTGGGTCTTATTTGTCTCAAGAAAATCACCATACTTTTTATCAAGAAAATCCTGGCAGAAATTATATTAGAATTGCTTTGGTAGATAGTGAGAGCAAAATAAAAAAAGGATTAGAATCTATAGCTGCATACCTAATGACCTCGAAAACAGTATAAAAGGCAAACAAAATGACCATGGCATTTTCACCTAATAAGTTAAATCCGAATCCGTTGGTTACAACAAACTCGGCAAATTATATAAAAAACTTTGTTAGAAGAGTTTTTGGAATTAGTTTTATCATTACGGCAATTATACTGTTTACAATCATCGTAAGCTATGACCCTTCCGACCCCAGTTTCAGAAGTGCAACAGATGGTGACACGAAAAACCTTTTTGGAAATATTGGGAGTCATATTGCTGATCCGTTACATTTAGCGCTCGGTGTCTCATGTCATGGACTTTCTTTTTTCCTGGGTGTCTGGGGACTTAGATTTCTTTTTCAAAGGAAAAGTGAAGGCCTATTGAAACGCATAGTCTTTTTACCAATCGTGATTGCAGGTTTTTCTATGTTTTTATCGGCGCACCCTCCACCAGACAACTGGAATTATGTCTATGGTTTAGGAGGGATTTTTGGCGATAATACTCTTGGATTAGTTTTAGATTTAAGATTTTTAGAGGTCAACACTTGGTTAAAGGGTGTTACACTACTATTGGCATTTTTATTATTGATTTTGGGAGGCCACACTTTCGGTGTTACCACCAGTGAAGCAAAAAGTTTTTTCAAGTTTCTAATTCTAAACACCCTAGATTGTTTTAAAGCTCTTTTCTTTAATTCGGGCCAAAGAAAAAAGATTTCTGAGGATTTTTCTAAAGATCACATTTTTAATAAGGACAATCAATCAACTCAAAAATCTCATGACGAAAAGATCAATAATAGAATAAATGAAGTTATTTTAACTCGCCAGAAAATCGATAACTCGGAAGACTTTCAAAAGTCAACGTGGCAAGCGAACAAACAACCGGTAAATACACCAAGCTTAGGAGGTTTTACACGAGGAGGAAATTTAAAGGCGAACGAAGTTCTAGGCGAGGGGCACGGGTCTAGGAAAAGTAGTTTGTTTTCGAGGGTTCAAAAAAATAGCACCCGAAAATCATATAAAAGTCGGACTGCGATTGAGGAAGAGCAACCTAGGCTACAATTTGAAAAAAACAATGCGAAATTTATACTACCTCCTCTTTCACTATTAGAAAACCCCACTAACATCGTTAAAAACCATTTAAGTGACGATGCTTTGAACGAAAATGCTAGGATGTTGGAAAATGTGCTGGACGATTATGGTGTTAAAGGAGAAATAGTCTCAGTTCGTCCTGGACCCGTAGTAACTCTCTATGAATTAGAACCGGCTGCTGGTTTGAAAGCCAGTCGAGTGATTGGCTTAGCGGATGACATTGCTAGATCAATGTCCGCTCTTTCTGCAAGAGTGTCGACAATTCCTGGAAGGTCAGTAATTGGGATTGAGTTGCCAAACTCTGATCGAGAAAAAGTTCTGCTCAGAGAAATTCTATCTACTAGAATATATGGTGACAGTAAGCTACAACTTCCTCTAGCCTTAGGAAAAGACATCGGTGGAGAAACCATCGTCACAAATCTTGCAAGAATGCCCCACTTGTTGATTGCAGGAACCACCGGTTCAGGAAAATCTGTTGGTATAAATACTATGATACTTTCTCTGTTATACTCACTAACACCTGAAAAATGTCGTTTAATTATGATAGACCCTAAAATGCTTGAGCTGTCAGTCTATGACGGCATTCCTCACCTGTTAAGTCCAGTAGTTACAGATCCCAAAAAAGCAGTTGTTGCATTGAAATGGGCAGTGTCCGAGATGGAGGAGCGTTACAGAAAAATGTCTAAAATGGGGGTAAGGAATATAGACGGTTTTAACGCGCGTGTTGAAGAAACACTTAATAAAGGTGAAAGTCTTGATAGAACGGTACAAACAGGGTTTGACAGTAACACAGGTGAACCCATTTTTGAAACTCAACACTTCGAAGCCACTAAGCTACCATACATAGTCATCATAGTTGACGAAATGGCGGATTTAATGATGGTAGCTGGAAAAGAAATTGAAGCTTGCATTCAGCGCCTTGCCCAGATGGCAAGGGCTGCAGGAATTCACTTAATAATGGCTACTCAACGACCATCTGTTGATGTCATTACCGGGACAATAAAAGCAAATTTCCCAAGCAGAATATCTTTTCAAGTTACTTCAAAGATTGATAGCCGAACAATACTAGGGGAAATGGGAGCGGAACAACTTCTAGGAATGGGTGATATGTTGTATATGGCAAATAATGGCCGCATCACTCGAATACACGGTCCATTCGTATCCGACGAGGAAGTAGAGGAAATTGTCAACTTTCTCAAGGCCCAAGGTGAACCAGAATACGTGTCAGGAGTTATTGAAGGTCCAGATAGCGAAGCGGAGATGAAACTGGATCAAACTTTAGGACTAGCTTCCAGTGATAGCGATAGTGAAAATATTTTATACGATCAAGCTGTAGCGATAGTTGCGCAAGACCGGAAGTGTTCAACTTCCTACATTCAAAGAAAATTATCAATAGGTTATAACAGAGCTGCAAAAATAGTTGAGACCATGGAGGAACAAGGTATAGTCTCTCAATCAAACCATGTTGGAAAAAGAGAAGTACTAATACCTGAAGTTTAAAAGAAATTGAAAATCCAAACTCAAATTAGTGTTGCTATCCTTTGGTTTGTTTCCTTCGCTTGTTCAGCATATGGAAATTTACTTCCAAGTATGATTGAAATCGAACGTTACTTGAATTCAGTACAGACTATGAGCGCAAAATTTATCCAAATAAGTGCTACAGGCAAGGTAGAAACTGGAATAATTTTTTTTAAAAACCCAGATAGATTGCGGTTTGAATACGACAAACCTCTGGAAAACATCATTCTCGCAAATGGACCTTCCTTAATACTTTTTGACAAAAAATCTCCAAAAATTCCTCAAAAGTATCTCACTTCCCAAACACCACTTTCATTTCTGTTAAAAGACCCAATTCAACTAAACGATAGTAGATTTGTAAAAAAAATAGCGGTTGAGCAAAACTTATTTCATTTAAGTCTACACGATAAAGAAAGACCTAAACTTGGTGAAATAGAGCTGCTGTTCGCAAATAATCCTATTGAGTTTAAGGAATGGGTTATTACTAGCTTTTCCGGTGAAAAAACTCGGCTTCTTTTCGAGGACATTCAAGTCAATCAACCAGTGCCTGAAAGCTTATTCAATATTCAAAAACAAATTGAGAGTTTTTTGAAAGACGCAAATTAATCAGGCTTTATTGACCATTAAATCTTGGTTTTCTTTTCTGTTTTAAAGCCAAAAGGGCTTCCAAATGATCGATGGAAGCCAATGACTCAGAAAACCTATCAATAGCGTCAATCATATTTTCCTTACCACGAAGAATGTCAACGATGGATCTCTTCATTCCCCTTATTGCAAGTGGCGCAAGGTTGGAAGTTCGGTTCGTTAAATCTTTGGCACATCTGAAAACCGATTCAGGTTCATCTGTCCAGAAGTCAACAAAACTTGTTTCCTTTAAGCAATCATAATTTAGTTTTTCATTCAACAAAAATATTTTCCGAGTTGCGTTTGGTCCAAACAAATTTAACACCCGCTTAATACCTGAAGGTTCGTAATGAATACCCAAACTAGCTGCAGGGATTCCAATAGAAATTTTTCGATGTGCGACTCTAAAATCACAAGATGCAGCCAGTTCAACACCTGCCCCATAGGCGCTACCATTAAGAGCACAAATTGTAACGCTAGGAAAGCTCTCTATCGCGTCACACAATTTTTTTACTGGATTTTCTCTCCAGTCTTTTTTTTCAAGTTCTCTAATGAACAGTCCTGAGCAGAAACTCTTGCCTGTTCCAGTAAAAATTAAAGTTCTCAAATCATCTCTTTGTTGCCAATAATCTAATATCCGAAGAATTTCATCAATGTCTTTAAGGCGTAACGCGTTATGCCGTTTTGCGCTATCAAGCTTGATTAGTCCAAAATTTTTCTCAAGTTTAAAAATTGGAACGTTCAAAGATCAAACTCCGCGAACACTGGGACATGATCAGATGGTCTGGGCCACCCTCTTGCCTCTTTAAATACGATGCTTGACGCAGAACTATCAGCAATGTCTTTAGTCGCCCAAACGTGGTCTAAACGTCTTCCTCGGTCGGATTTTTCCCAATTAGGCGACCTGTAAGACCACCAACTATATAATCTACCCTCCTTTATGTGCTTTCGAGTTATATCAACAAATCCACCTGAATTCTTAACACTTACTAGTTTTTTTATCTCTATTTCTGTATGTGATACTACATTCAGAAGTTGCTTGTGACTCCAAACATCATTTTCTCCAGGAGCAACATTCAAATCACCCACTAGAATAGTTTTTTTCGGCTTTCTTTTTGAAAAATAGTCGGACATTTCTTCCAAAAAATCTAGTTTGTGCTCAAACTTTTTATTCAAATCTCGATCTGGGACGTCGCCTCCTGCTGGCACATAAAAGTTCTCTATCGTTATACCACAATTTGTGATCGCAGATATGTGTCTTGCGTCACCTTTCGAACAAAAGTCATGGGACCAGTTTCTCTCCAGAGGTAGTCGGGAAATTATTGCAACTCCATTATAACCTTTTTCGCCACGAGCTATAAAATGGTTGTAACCAATACTCTCAAATCCGATTGTTGGAACGAGCTCAACAGGCGATTTTATTTCCTGCAAACATAGTATGTCAGGAGCTTTTTGTTTCAGAACTCTGCAGACTTGCTCTTCCCTCAAACGTAGAGAATTTATATTCCAAGTTGCAATTCTTAACCGCATAGTTAATTTTCCTTCGCCATTCTAGAACGCGATAACATGTAACCTCCTGACCCGCTAACTATTAAAGAAGGTTTATCTGGAGTTTTTTCTAGTTTTCTTCGTAGACGATAAATATGAGTTTCCAACGTATGCGTAGTTATATTTTGTCTGTAACCCCATATTGCTCTAAGCAAGGTTTCTTTTGCTACAAGCATGCCGCCAGATTTTGACAGATATGAGAGTACCTTGACCTCTTTTTCCGTCAATTTAATTTTCTTTCCACTTTCATCAATCAGCGTATTTATTTTTAAATCATATTCATAACCTTCAATATTTATATTAATTTTGTCCGCACTTATATAATCTTCAAGGACGGACATAACTTTTAGAAAAAACTCTTCAACTCTGAATGGTTTAACTAACCAGTCTATGATTTTTGGATGTTTGATCACGCTTTCTTTCAGATATACGTCCTTAGTACAGATAAAAATTATGGGAACCGATCCGTGACTTCGCCGTAGATTCTGGAATAAGTTTTGAAAACTTATAGATTTTTCCTCAAAATCAACGATAATTATCAATACATCTGTGAAATCATAGGAAAGCAATAGGTGAGTTTTCTCCAATTTTTCAATCTGTAAATCTTTTAAACCGAACTCCCTTTTAATTTGTGGAAATATGGTATCTGTAAAAACAGAGTTTTCAGAGCAAAATAAAATCGTATTTCTTTTCTTCACCATTTCTCCCATCATAACAATGTAGATCTATCAGATTTTTTGCGTTGTATTCTTAATATAGCTTGATATGAATAAGTCTAACAAAAACGTTGCGGAAAAATGAAACTTTTACCCTCATCCTTGGACCAAACCACAAGACTCAGAAATGACCTGAAATTAGGTTTGCCAATTTTATTGCACGCAAAAAAAAACGTTGCAGCTGTTATAGCAGTGGAAACGCTGCGTTTTGCTTTTCTGGAAAAAATAAAGTCCGACAACGAAAAAGGTTTGCATTTGGTTATAACAGCTCGCAGGGCCCAAACATTGAACGCAACACCATACGATGGAGATATTGCGCGAATTGCAATGCCGGAAGATTTCTCATTAAATTGGTTGCTCGCTGCTGTAAATCCTGCGTTGGATTTGAGCAATCCATTTAAAGGGCCATTTCGAACGATGCGAGGAGGAGAAACAAAGATTTCGCGAACGGCAATAGAATTGTGCAAAAAGGGCCAATTGCTACCTGCAGCCTTAGTTTTTTCACTTACAGATACGCAAGAAAGGGCTTTTCGGGAGGGTGGTTTTCTATCTCATGATTGTGACGAGATTTTAGAACATACTCGTAACACTGAGGCACTAGAGGAGGTTAGTGCTGCGGAGCTCACATTAGCCTCCGTGGGAAAGTCTCGAATACACATTTTTCGTGACAATTCTGGTTTTTCAGAACATTGTGCAATCCTCATCGGGAATGTAACAAAAAACGAGCCTGTTATAGTGAGGATGCATTCTGCCTGCTTTACAGGGGATGTGATAGGTTCCTTAAAATGCGATTGTGGGCCTCAATTAAAATCCGCTCTTACAATTATTGCTAATGAGAAAAGTGGTATTATTGTATATTTAAATCAAGAGGGAAGAGGGATCGGATTAGCTAATAAAATGCGCGCATATGAACTCCAAAACCAAGGTTTTGATACTGTCGAGGCGAATCATAGATTGGGTTTTGAAGATGAAGAGAGGGATCTCCGCATTGGAGCGGAGATCATAAAAAAATTGGGTTTCAAAAAAGTAAAGCTTTTAACTAACAATCCAAGAAAAATTGAACAAGTTATGGCAATGGGATTAGAAGTTACTAAGCGAATTGATCTAAAAACAGAACCGAATGCCGAAAACGCAAACTACCTTTCGACAAAAGCCTTGAAGAGCGGTCATATTCTTTAAAAAAAACCAAACAGCTCTACTTAATATTTGTTGGGAGTCTTTTATTTATTGGGACTCTCTGGCACCAAATATTGCTGACCCAACCCTGATATCCGTAGCACCTAAAGCGATAGCAGATTGGTAATCAGAGCTCATTCCCATGGATAATCGAGAAAGACCATTTCTTTCTGCTATTTTCTTCAGTAGAGCAAAGTGCAGCGATGCCTCTTCGTTAATTGGCGGTAAACACATTAGCCCGACTATCGGCAATTCATAAACCCTGCTACAAGTATGAATAAATGCGTCAATTTCAGAAGCTAAAACTCCTGACTTTTGTGGTTCAGACCCAGTATTGACCTGAATAAAGAGTTCAAGCCTTTTCCCAGTTTTTTCCATATTTTCCGCAAATAACTTTGCCAGTTTTTCCCTATCCAAAGTGTGTACAACATCAAAAAGCCTTATGGCGTCTTTGACTTTATTTGATTGCAGAGGTCCCAATAAATGTAGAGTAACGTCACTGTATTTTTCTCTCCACAAAGGCCATTTTTCTGATGCTTCCTGGACTCTATTTTCTCCAAAAACTCTATGCCCCATATCCAAAACTTCTAAGACTCTGGAGTGCGATTGCTTTTTTGACACAGCAATTAAGTTGACGGAACCTGGGACTCTTCTGCTTTCCAATTCTGCCTGACTAATTCGCTCCTTGACTTCAAAAAGACCCATGGGATTTTTCCTCTCTCAATTTTGGTACCAGCTAGTAATAGCTGGTTAAACTTCCTCTTCACTCATCCCAGGTCATCTTTACTAATTTTATCGCTATAAGTATATAATAGGCTGAACCTACCGCAATTAATTATTAATGTAGAGATAATACGGTTCAAACAAAAAAATTACCGAATCATCTCGCTTACTTTTACTCCAGCGAGACTGCAGCACCGCGGAATCGGCTCTGGTAACCACCGCAAAAACAAAAAAACTCATTATTTAGTACAATTCTGGCATAAAATTGCTCCTTAGAGGTCACTTTGACTTGCATGGGAGTATGGAAATGAAGGATATTAAAGCAGATCATTAAAGTAAATCAACTGGGAGATTATTATGAAAAAAATTATTATGGCCTCAGCGACATCGTTGTTGTTGTCGGGAGCTTCGTTTGCAGGCAATGTAAATATTGGAATTATCTTGGGGTTCACCGGACCAATCGAGTCCCTTACAGTAGATATGGGTGCAGGCGCAGAGCTAGCAATAAGTGAGGTCAATGGAGCCGGAAATTTTGAGTTTGGCAAAGTGAGTTCAACACGTGGAGACTCCACGTGTATAGATTCAGCTGCTGCGACCGCCGCGGCTGAGAGACTTATTACCGCTGACAAGGTGAATGCCATTGTTGGGGGGGATTGCTCTGGAGTAACCACGGCAATGCTTGAAAACGTCGCCGTCGCCAATGGAACTGTGATGATTTCACCATCTGCAACTTCACCAGCTCTTTCCACTGTAGCTGACAATGGTTTGTTCTTTAGAACTGCGCCATCTGATGCCCGTCAGGGTGAGATCGTAAGAGATATACTTATGGAGCAAGGATATAATTCTATTGCTATATCTTATACTAATAACGATTATGGTAAAGGACTGGCGGACAGCATAGAAGCTAATTTTAAAGCGGCTGGAGGGACAGTGACCCTAAATGCTTCTCATGAAGACGGCAAAGGAGATTATGGAGCGGAAGTAGCTGCTCTCGCGCAAGCCGGTGGAGAAATATTGGTAGTAGCCGGTTATTTGAACGACGGTGGAAAAGGAATAATAATGGCTGCATTGGACACAGGGGCATTCGATATGTTTTACCTGCCTGATGGCATGATCGGAGATTCGCTGCCAGAAGATATTGGACCTGATCTAGATGGATCCATTGGAGCCGTGCCGGGTACAGACAGCCCTGGTGCTGCGAAATTTGGAGAAATGGCTACTGCCAATGGTTTTAAAGCTGGTCCATTTGCCGCAGAATCCTACGACGCAGCAGCCTTAATTATGCTCGCTATGCAGGCCTCTGGATCCGCAGATAGCACAGTTTTTAAAGATCACGTGATGGATGTTGCGAATGCACCAGGGGAAAAGATCTTTCCTGGTGAGCTAGGTAAAGCCATTGATCTACTCAAGGCGGGAAAGGATATTGATTATGTCGGTGCATCCGCCGTGGAACTCATCGGTCCTGGAGAGTCTGCAGGCGCATACCGTGAGATCCTTGTAAAGGGTGGAAAAAATACAACCGTGGGTTACAGATAAAATAGATCAAGGCCCGGGTTATATTCAATCCGGGCCATTCTTCTAATGACGGATATCACATTAAATAATGATTTCTATAGAAAACCTCAGTAAAAACTTTGGTGGTATAAAGGCAGTAAACAAGGCGTGTTTAAGCATACGAAAAGGAACAATTACCGGGCTGATTGGACCGAATGGTGCCGGTAAAACCACTCTATTTAACGTAATTGCGGGTGTCTATCCTCCGTCATCCGGTACAGTGTTTCTGGATGGTGAGGAAGTGACGGGTTTGCCACCGCACGAATTATTTAAAAGAGGACTTATGAGAACTTTTCAAATAGCTCATGAGTTCTCATCCTTAACCGTCAGAGAGAATTTAATGATGGTGCCTGGCAATCAATCAGGAGAACGATTGATTGAGACTTGGTTACGTCCCTCTAGAATAAGAGATCAGGAAAAAAACCTCTCTACCAAAGCAAATGAAGTTATGGATTTTCTTCAGTTAAGTAAATTGTCAGAAGAGTTTGCGGGAAACTTATCTGGAGGACAAAAAAAATTGTTGGAATTGGGTCGTACTATGATGGTTGAACCCAAAATAGTATTTTTGGACGAGGTCGGAGCAGGCGTTAATCGGACACTTCTAAAAACGATAGGCGACTCTATTATGAGGTTAAATAGGGAGCTTGACTACACCTTTTGCATGATAGAACACGATATGGATTTTATTTCAAAACTATGTGATCCAGTAATTGTCATGGCAGAAGGAGCAGTTCTTGCAGAAGGATCCGCTAACGATATAAAGTCAAATGATGCTGTAATTGAGGCCTATCTGGGTACTGGCCAAAAAAATAGAAAGTAAATTTGAATGTCATTTTTAATTGGTGAAAATATGGTTGCTGGTTATGGAGGCGAGAACATTCTCAATAACTGTACCATAGGTGTTGAAGAAGGTGAAATAGCTGTCGTTGTTGGTCCCAATGGAGCCGGAAAATCAACCGCAATGAAAGCTATTTTCGGCATGTTGGATTTAAAGAAAGGTGCTATTTTCGTTGATGGAGAGAATATGGCACGACTCAAGCCTCAGGAGCGAGTTTTAAAAGGCATGGGTTTTGTACCGCAAAGCAATAATGTTTTTACTTCCTTGACCGTGCAAGAGAATCTTGAGATGGGTGCCTTTATAAGAAATGATGACATAAATGATACCATGGGACAAGTTTATGATTTATTTTCGGTTTTGAAAGAAAAACGATACCAAATCGCAGGCGAGCTATCAGGAGGCCAAAGACAACAAGTAGCGGTCGGAAGGGCACTGATGACCAGACCAAAGGTTCTCATGTTAGACGAACCGACAGCAGGAGTTTCACCAATGGTTATGGATGAGCTTTTTGACAAAATAATAGAAATTGCCGATACAGGTGTGGCAATTTTAATGGTTGAGCAAAATGCGCGACAAGCTCTCGGCATTGCAGACACTGGTTTTGTAATGGTGCAAGGAGAAAACAAATATACCGACACCGGCAAATCTCTTTTAGCAAACCCTGAAGTCAGAAAAGCTTTCTTGGGTGGATGAATGATTGATTATCTCAACGCATTAACCATTTTGGCTAATTATATCATAATACCTGGTCTAGCGTATGGTAGCCAGCTGGCTCTAGGGGCTTTAGGTGTCACTATGATCTATGCAGTTCTGCGGTTTTCAAACTTTGCCCATGGTGAGCTAATGTCTTTTGGGGCTATGTCCACTATTTTATGTACTTGGGCGCTACAATCAATGGGGATAACATTAACATTAATCCCAACTGCTATTCTTGCCATTCCTATAGGGGCTGGTATCACGGTTCTTTACTGCCTATTTGTAAATCACGTCGTTTACGAGTATTATCGAGAAAAAAAAATAGACACTAATACATATTTTATTGTTTCGATAGGTGTTCTTTTCTTCACCGCTGGCTTAATTAGATTGATTATCGGTCCGAAAGATCAAAATTTTTCTGACGGTAACCGCTTCATCTTAAAAGCTCGTGAATTTAAAGAAATGACTGGGCTAAATGAAGGGTTAGCTATAAAGACAACACAAGGTATTACGGTATTAGTTACCATAATCTTAGTCACTTTTGTATTCTGGTTCCTAAACAAGACTCGCACTGGGAAATCGATGCGAGCTTATTCGGATAATGAGGATCTTGCTCTTTTGTCTGGGATAAACCCCAAAAAGGTTGTTTTAATCACATGGGTTTTTACAGGGGTTTTAGCTACGGTGGCGGGAACCTTATATGGTTTAGACAAAATTTATAAACCTTTCACTTTTATGTACCTAGTTCTCCCAGTTTTTGCATCAGCCATTCTTGGGGGTGTCGGGAATCCAATAGGCGCTATAGTGGGGGGATACATTATAGCTTTCTCAGAGTTGATATTTACCTTCGCTTACAAGAAAGTCTTTTCGTACCTTTTGCCAGAATCAATAGCTCCACAAACACTAGTGCAACTATTGTCGACTGATTATAAAATAGCAGTTTCATTCTTAATTCTAGTTCTAGTTCTTTTAATTAAACCGACAGGAATCTTCAGCGGGAAAGAAGCATGATACTACAAAAAAGAAAACTACTAGTTTATGTTATTATGACTCTACTACTTGTCTTGGTCGGGTTTGTACAAAGTTGGAATGTTGCGTTGTTGATACTAAACATGTGCATTATCTCCGCGATAATGGCGCTTGGGCTCAATATTCAATGGGGATACGCGGGACTGTTCAATGCGGGAGTTATGGGCTTCATTATTGTCGGGGGTCTAGCGACAGTTATAATTTCTATGCCACCAGTCAAAGAAACCTGGGAAATTGGGGGATTGGGTGTCTTATGGGGCATTATGATAGTTATAATTACTTCATTTTTAGCCCTATTAACTTGGAAAAAAACAAAATCACTATCAAGGTTTCGATATTTTCCAACCATATTTGTGATAATTGTTGGTTATACCGTCATTAGACTCGTTTCGGGTCCAGCTATTGAAGCCATTGAAGGGTTTGAGGCTGCCAAAACAGGTTATTTGGGCGGGTTAGGTCTACCAATTCTGTTCTCTTGGGCAATTGGCGGTATTCTAGCTGCCGGTATAGCATGGGTAATTGGAAAAATTACTTTAGAACTTAAGAGCGATTACCTTGCAATCGCGACTCTCGGAATTTCAGCTATTATCCTCTATATTTCAAAGAATGAAGACTGGTTGGCGCGAGGGGTAAAAAATGTAAATAGTATCCCCAGACCAGTACCCTACGAAATAAATTTACAAAGAGAAATTTGGTTTCAGAATATTTGTTCTTTTCTCGGTGTACCATTAAAGGAATTTTCATCGATATTTGTTAAGTTGTGCTACTCAGGCCTTTTTTTCGCAGTGCTATTGTTTTTTTTGTGGTTATCACAAAGGGCTTTGCGTTCACCGTGGGGTAGAATGATGAGGGCTATTCGGGATAACGAAACAGCGGCGAGAGCCATGGGAAAAAATGTGGCAAAAAGGCATCTTCAAGTTTTTGTTCTTGGTTCCGCAATGATAGGTGTAGCCGGAGCCATGATGACAACCCTCGACGGCCAGTTTACGCCTAATAGCTATACGCCACTAAGGTTCACCTTCGTAATATATGTTATGGTCATTGTTGGTGGTTCTGGAAATAATTTGGGAGCAATATTAGGCGGTTTCTTGATTTGGTTTTTTTGGGTTGAGTCTGAACCTATAGGAATTTGGTTGATCGAGAATTCGACTGGAATATTGGGATCTGATAGTCCTTTAAGACTACACTTACTGGAAAGCGTCGCCCATATGAGGTATATGACTATGGGACTTATTTTATTGATAGTTCTTAGATTTGCGCCGAAGGGCTTAATTCCAGAGGAAAAACTTTGAGATTATGAGTGAAAAGTTAGTGAATAGAGTTGTTCTGTTAGATGGTGGGATGGGACAGGAGCTCATCAAACGGTCTAAATCTAAACCACATCCGTTATGGTCGGCCAAAGTATTGCATGATGAACCCAAGTTAGTTGAAGATGCTCACGCTGATTTTATAAGATCTGGAGCCAAAATTATTACTTTAAGTACTTACTCAATTACTCCTGAGAGGCTAGCCAGAGACGGAGATGTATCTCTGTTTAAAGAGCTGCAATCGAAAGCTCTAAAAGTGGCCCTGCGGGCTCGTGACAGGATGAGAGCTTTTGACGTAAGAATTGCCGGATGCCTTCCTCCACTCTTTGGTAGTTATCATCCTGAAGTAGCACCAGAATTTGAGGAAGGTGTGGAGCGTTATCTCACCTTGGTTGAGCAACAATATAAAGAGCTAGACCTGTTCATTTGTGAAACAATGTCATCCATAAAGGAAGCAAAAGCCGCAATAACTGCTGCAAAGAATTATAATATCGAAACTTGGTGTTCTTTTTCCATTGAAGATAATGATAAATCGCTTTTGAGATCAAAAGAATCCCTCCAGAAAGCTTTGACAGCAGTTAACAATTTGGGCCATGAAGCTAACTTGCTGAATTGCTCAGTGCCAGAGGCGATTTCTGCCGCCATAAAAAAACTAGACTTCTCCAGTAAATGTTTTGGAGCTTATGCGAACGGCTTCACTTCAATAGATGCACTTCGTTTGGGCGGTACGGTAGATAGCCTCGAAGCTAGAGAAGAACTCACTCCTTCGGTCTACGCAAAATTTGTGTCAGACTGGGTTTCGTCAGGAATTAAAATAGTTGGCGGCTGTTGTGAAATCTCCCCCGCTCACATAAAAGAAATTCATGACTTTTTACTCCAGAATGAGTACGAACTCGTCAGCACCCTTAATCCTTAAGAATTACAAGTCATTTCTTCTCCACAACAACTGGGAGACTTTATCTTGCCTTCACATGACGGACATTCAGAAACCTGAACCTTCGCACCATCCTCCGTCGATATGATATTGTCCACCAGAGGCAGATCGCAATTTGCGCAAGATGTGTTTACGGCCATCCCACAAAGATCACATTCATATATCGCCATTTTATTGTCCGTTATTTCATAAAATATTCTAATAGCGACTCTTCAGTATTTCAGTTACATACTGTAAGAGTAGCAATTATAGCTGATAGGAGCAAATTTTTTTTCTTATGGTCTATCTTTATTCTATTATAAACAATAATTTCAAAACTATTTCTCAGGTAATTAATGGCCACTAAATGAGTAGCAACCCTAATTTGGCGACACTTTTTGGCGCAAAGAGCTCTGACACCTTTCTCGGACTAAAAAGCTGCAAGTCTTTAACGGATTTGACAGCTCCAATAGCGCTAATAGGAGCTCCGTGTGCGACACCTTATAGATCTGTCGGTGCCTATTGCAAAAACGCACCCAATGCTCTTCGTAAAGCTATATCCTCAATGACTTCAAACATTGATAGACACAATTTTGACTTGGGAGGGCCAACATTTCTCCCAGATAGCGAGGTAGCAGTAGATTGTGGGGATTTACCATTCAACGAGAATACACCCTCCGACAATCGTAAAATCATACGATCAGCCATTGAACAGATTCTCCAGAAACAGTCGGTGCCTATAGTAATTGGCGGAGACGACTCTATTCCAATACCAATGCTACAAGCCTTCGAAGGACAGGGAAAATTTACTGTTCTCCAATTAGATGCCCATATTGACTGGCGAAACTGCCATATGGATGAAAAAATGGGTCTTTCATCGACAATGCGACGCGCATCAGAAATGCTCCACATAGAGAGAATACTTCAAATTGGTTCTCGAGGTATTGGATCAGGACATACGGATGATCTACAGGACGCACTTGAGTGGGGAGTCACTTTTGTGACAGCTGATGATTTGCATGTGCAAAATTCCTACAACGTCTTGGACTCAATACCAGAAGCGTCTAATATAATAATTTGTGTCGATGCAGACATTTTCGACCCTTCTATTGTCCCTGGTGTTATTGGCAGAACTCCCGGCGGCTTGGGTTATTATCAAGTATTTAATCTGATCAAACTTGCCACAGAAAGAGGTCGAATTGCAGCTATTAGCTTCGTGGAATACATGCCCGAAGCGGATATAGATGGCTTAGGAGGTTTAGTTATTTCTAGATTAATTACGTCTTCAATGGGACTGATTAGTAGGCAAATCAGCGATAAATGTTAGTCAACAGGGTTCAATACATTTTTGCTGGTAGAGCTTATTATGTTTTAATTAAAATCACTCGTGAGAGTTCTATTAACTGCATTCTTCCACCCATCATATAATGCTTGTCGGTCCACTTTGTCTAAGCGAGGCTCGAATCTTACATCTTTTGACCAGTTATCAGAGAATTCTGATATGTTAGAATAGAAACCTACGTACATTCCTGCCAACCAAGCAGCGCCCAAAGCTGTTGTTTCGAGATTTTTTGGTCTGTCCACTGGCGAACCCAACATATCGGCAATAAACTGCATAGTCCAATTCGACGCACTCATTCCACCATCAACCCTGATAACTGATTTCTCAATCCCAGGCAAATCTGCCTTCATTGACTCCACAAGATCAAGTGTTTGAAAGCCAATACTTTCTAAAGCCGCTCTACATATTTCAGCTCTTCCAGAGTTCCGCGTCAAACCAAATATAGCACCCCTTGCCTCCGAGTCCCAATATGGTGCTCCCAGTCCAGTAAAAGCCGGAACTAAATATAACCTTTGTGCCGGATCAGCCTTTAAAGCTATTTCTCCTGACTCTTTCGCGTTGTCGATAATTTTTATACCATCTCGCAACCATTGCACAACTGCCCCCGCAACGAAAATGGATCCTTCCAGAGCATAAGTAATCTCACCTTCGAGCTTATATGCAATAGTGGTTAAAAGTTTATTTCGTGTTCTTTGGAGTTTTTTCCCAGTGTTTACCATAGCGAAACACCCAGTACCGTATGTTGACTTTACCATTCCTGGTTCGAAGCATGCTTGTCCAATAGTTGCTGCGTGTTGATCACCAGCTACTCCGTTAATCGGAATTTCCACACCAAAGATCGATGAACATGTCCTTCCAAAATCATCCGCTGAATTCATAACTCGTGGTAGCATAGGCTTTGGGACTCCCATCAAATCACATATGTCATTTGACCAACAATCCTTTTCTATATCATAAAGCATGGTTCTAGATGCGTTTGTAGCATCTGTCGCATGAACCTTTCCATTTGTCAGCCTCCAAATTAAAAAGGTATCAACAGTTCCAAAAAGATAGTCACCTTTATGGAATTTCGGATAGCGATCTCTGAACCTATCAATCAACCATTTTACTTTCGTAGCGGAAAAATATGGATCAAGCAGTAACCCAGTTTTTTCAGAAATCATCTTTTCGCAGTTATCCCGCCTTAGATTCTCACAAATTTTCCTTGTTCGCCTATCTTGCCAAACAATAGCATTGTGGATCGGTTTCCCACTGTTTTTCTCCCAAATCAAAGTCGTTTCACGTTGATTTGTTATTCCAATTGAGACTATTTGGGATGCATCAATATTTGCTTTCCGCATCACCTCTTTACAAACAAAAACCACTGACTTCCAGATTTCTTCTGGATCATGTTCAACCCAACCTGAGTTAGGAAAAATTTGTTGGAACTCTTTTTGCACTGTAAAAGCCGGCTCCAAATCCTTATTAAACAAGATTGCTCGTGACGAGGTCGTTCCCTGATCTATAGACAGGACAAATTTCATTGAACTATTCCCCATTTTACTTCACATCCCTGAAATACTCCAAATATCCAGTTAAGGCGATAGCACCACCAGTGTGGAGAAAAACCACCCTTTGTCCTTTCTTAAATTCGCCACTTCTTATAAGGTTGATAAGTCCAGCCGCACCTTTTCCCGAGTATACGGGGTCAAGAAGTATTCCCTCTAGGCGTGCAAATATATCTATAGCTTCTAAAGTACTTTCAGCTGGAAACCCGTACCCTGGACCAACAAAATCACAATTAGCAACAACATCTTCTCTCTTGACAATACCAGGACAACCGATCTTCTCCGCCGTCGCAGAAGCTAAGTTAAATACGCTCTCTTCTTGCTTCTTTCTTGGTGCTCTTACACCTACGCCTAGCAAAGGGATATTCGCATTCAGTGCTTTTAGGCCACAAATAAGCCCAGCCTGAGTACCAGCTGATCCAGTGGCATGAATTATTTGATCAATCGCCAAACCCATTTCGGTACTTTGAACGATTATTTCTTGCGCGCAGTTGGCATAACCTAAAGCTCCTGTTGCGTTCGAACCACCTCCAGGTATTGCATATGCAATTTTTCCATCTTTTCGAAAATCGTCCGCTACTTTCTCCATTTCGTGATTCATGTCTAAGCCTGCTGCTCGGTGTTCCATCGATGCACCATGGAGGTTGTTCAACAGCACGTTTCCATTTTCAACATAGCTAGTATCCCTTAGCTCGGTTCTATCTTCTAATAAGATATGACAATTTAACCCTAGCTTCGCCGCCGCAGCAGCTGTTTGTCTGGCATGATTTGACTGCGTTGCCCCTTGCGTCAAAACAATATCTGCATTTTTTGAGATTGCCTCTGCCATTAAGAATTCCAGTTTTCGTGTCTTATTTCCTCCTGTAGATAAACCAGTACAATCATCTCTCTTGATCCAAATCTCTGGTCCATTCAGTGCCTCTGTTAATCGTTCCAGAGGCTCTAAAGGTGTATTCATGTGACCTAGACGAACTCGGGGAAAACGGGCTAAATGCATTTTTCTTCCTTATAATTAGTTGTTGAAGAACCTACCAAATAATCAAAGGTAGACGGCTCTCTGAGATTCTATAATATTGCATGATTTATGTTCTTTTAAAACTATTCTATGCTCTTCAAAAACATTTTCCCAACTTTTGATCTCATTTCTTGTTTTTGATACCAGTACGGTACCGCTATTACCGCAAAATCTTTTTGGCTTTGCCAAACTTCAGAGAAAAACGCGCTCTTCCTCGCGTTCTTTTCCAATAAATTCTTTGCTGAAGTGGTATAGGCATCAAGCACATCCTGTGGCACTTCTTTGAGTATAATCTCATGATACTCAATCAACTCTTTTAATGCTTGACCATTCTCAAATATATCTCTCGATGTATTTTTGGTCACTGCTGCCAAGGAAGCAATTTCAATAGCTTTCTTTTGCTCGGTGGAGAGTGCCTCATAAATATTGGCGTTGATATTAATACTCGCGTTTAAAACAACGGTTCCGACATCCTGCAGGTAATAATATTTTGCCACTCTGTGAAGACCCATATCTAAATCTTCTTTTGGACAGCACCAAGAAACACCATTAATCCTTTTTTTCGCAAATTCGGGTATAATATCTGGGCCTCGCAAAGGTATCGCCTCAACTCCTATCTCACGGTAAAAGTTATTAAACTCATTTATCGTGGCTCTAATTTTCATCCCCTGAAGCTTTTCCAAATTTTCAAAAGGCTCGGCGAACCATCCCATAGCATTGGGACCAGACGAATGAAGAATAAACGACTTAATATTTAATCCAATTTCATCCCACATCCTTTCATAAAGTTCGGATCCACCGCCATAATGAAGCCAACTGAAAAATGAGCTCGTGTCAAAACCTAAACCAAGACCGAGCACGGGGGACCCAAAAAGCATTGTTTCCGGATATTTGGTTGCCAAACTATTTATGCGCAAAAATACAGCATCAATTTCACCGTCGTTGACTGCCTCTAAAATTTCAGCAGGCGAAGCATTTTCTTCTATTGTAACTATTCTAAACTCTAAGAGACCGCTAGTTAGGGTTTCGACGTCATCCACAAAAGCCTGCAAACTTTTAAATTCTACAGAATTCGGCGATTGCATGCTGGCAACTTTTATTGCGGTAAAAGCCGCAGAAGGATCTGGTATGAGTACCCTTGCAAAAATTAGCGCTGAAAAAAGGAATCGTACAGATATCTTATTGATACTAGTTATGAGATTACTCCTTTCCAAAGCTATTTCAGCCTAATTTTGTCAATCTTAAAAACGCCGGCCACCCATCATATAACATCTCAAAGGCTAAATGTATTAGAAAGAGTAAACCCCAACACGCAAGCCACTTATACTTTGTCATCAATTTCATAATAATTGTAGAAAAAAATGCCATAAACATAATAGCCAATGGTAAACCAAAAACTAGCAAAACCGTATTCTCTATCTCTATTGCCGCGACAGCTGTCACATTATCTATGGACATTGAAATATCCGCAAATATTATTTGCATGATATCCGCAATGGAACCTATCGTTATTTATTCGCGTCTTCTAAAATCATGTCAGAAGCTTTTTCGGCTATCATCAATGTTGGGGCATTGGTGTTACCTGATGTTATCCGAGGCATTATGGAGGCATCAACGACACGCAAGTTCCGCATTCCCCGAACTCGCAGCCTCTCGTCGACAACAGCGGTTTTATCATTTCCCATCTTGCAAGTACCAGTTGGATGGTAAATAGTAACTGCGGTATTTTTTACCCAATCAAGCGTCGCATCATCATCATCTATCTGAACATTTTTTCCAGGTTGAAATTCTTCGCAGATTAGGTTTTTAAGAGGTTGAACGCAGGCAATCATGCGCGCGATTTTTATAGCCTTTATAATTGTTGCGCAGTCTTTCTCAGTCGATAAATAGTTTGGACGGATTAACGGCTTATCATCAACTAACGGTGATCGCAAAGCAATTTCTCCACTGCTTTCCGGTCTCAATTGCAGAACTGATGCTGTAAATCCATCAAATTTGTGTAAGCTAGTAATTGAAGGCTTATCCATACTGAACGGTTGTATATGAAATTGAATATCTGGATTTTCTTGCCCCTTATCAGTTCTCAGGAAACCCACTCCGAGACTCGCTGCTAAGGTAATTGGTCCTCTTTTTCGAATCAGGTAATTCAATCCCATACCTAGTAACTTAAGTGGATTCTTAATCTCAGTATTTAAAGTAGGAGCATTGCATTTGAAAACTGGTCGCGCTTGTAAATGGTCTTGCAAGTTCTTACCAACGCCAGGCAGGTTTTCATAAACCATAATTCCATTTTTTTTCAGCTCTTTCCCAGGACCTATTCCTGAAAGCATCAACAACTGCGGAGAGGCTACCGCTCCACATGAAACGATTACCTCTTTTCTAGCAGACACAACTTGTTTTACTTTTTTTCCCAGTATCGAAACCCCAACTGCTCTTTTCGCATCAAAAATGATTCTTGTTGCCTTAACACTAGAAAAAAGTTTGAGGTTTTGTCGTGATTTAATAGGGTGATAGTAAGCTGACGCAGCACTACACCGTTTTCCACCTTTAGCTGTCTGTTGAAAATAGCCAACACCTTCTTGCGTGGCACCATTATAATCTAAATTTCTGGGATAACCAGCATTAACAGCTGACTCCAACCAAGCATCAACAATTTTTCTCCTTAGCCTTATACTGGAAACAGACATTGGACCGTTAAAGCCTCTATAAGTTGTGTTGCAACTGGCTTCCGAATCTTCCCAGTTTTCTAACTTAAGAAAGTATGGAAGAACATCTTGCCAAGCCCAACCCAAATTTCCAAGATTCCGCCACGCATCGTAGTCAGCCTGCTGACCTCGAACGAATAAAAGTCCATTTATCGCACTCGAGCCACCTAAGACCTTTCCTCTTGGCCATGGGATGGATCGATTAGAGATCCCTGAGTCGCGTTCTGTATAATAACACCAATCAAACTCTTTATTTCCCATTGTCTTGAAGTATCCAACAGGATATCGAATCCAAGGACTGCTATCCATTCCACCCGCCTCAATCAAGGCCACGTTATAACGACCGCACTGCGTCAGTCTATTGGCTAGAACGCACCCCGCGGAACCACCGCCTATGATAACATAATCAAACAGAAAGTTCTGTATGCCTTTTTTTCTCTTCACATCACAAAAGCCTTCGCCGCCACAAATATTGTTTCATTTTATGCTAAACCCTGAGCAGTATTTTCGAAGCAGATACTTTGCTATCACAGATATCTTGAAATGCTCTTTCCCCATCTTTTATAGCCCGCTCTTCCACCCACTCAAAGTCACCCATCTTTCCCAAAAAAATTGCTTCCGCTGTTTCTAAAAAGTCTTGTTTTGTGAACGCATATGTTCCAAAAAAAGTTATTTCTTGCAATGTCATCCTGCGTATGTCTAACCCACCTGCGCCATTACCTAAACCAATATGAGCGATAACACCCCCAGGTCGGCAAAATTCAGAGGAAATTTGTCTAGTCATTGGATAACCCACAGCATCAATTACAAAATCATATTCTGCAAAACCTTCTATACTTGCAATTATTTCTGTATCACCACTAAAATTTTGTCTCAGAGATTTCTGCCTGATAGGGTTCTTTTCTAATATTGTCCGGTTAGACACGCCATGAGCTTTTAATGCCAAACTTACCCCTACACCAATAGCACCACCACCTACGACTAAACATTTAGATTTGGATAGCTCTGTATCTAGAGAAAGCATTCCCAGTTTCACAGCGTGCCAACCACAAGCTAATGGTTCGGTTAAAGCTGCATTACGGATATTGACACTATCTGGGACCTTTAACACGTTCTCGTAAGGAACAGCCAAGTACTCCGCAAAAGCGCCGTCTCTTGGAGGGATAGATATAAGCTCTCGATTGGAGCAAAGATTTGTTTTTCCTTTTTTGCACGCCCAGCAGGTACCGCAAGAAACAAGCGGATTTATCGTAACCCTCTGTCCTACATTTTCTCCCTCAACTATAAAACCGGATGCTTCATGACCTAAAATCAAAGGCGGGGGTCTTCTCTCATCGTGACCGAGGAAGGCGTGTATATCCGATCCACAGATGCCTACAGAATCGATCTTAATTAGAACATCTTCCTTTTTTCGATTTGGTTCTGGTACCACCTTGTAATCAAGAGTTTTGTCCCCAGTATAAACTAATGCTTTCACGGATCCTATACCTCATAGCCTTCAAACTTTTCCGATCCCCATAGTCTGCACAGTTTTTAAAAATAAATCAATTCACTCTCATATTTCTACAATTTTTGCTGCCAAGGCTTTCTCTGTTAAAAGAAAGTTGGTCTACCCATTTCAGAAAATAATGGAATTTTACACTAATTCAATTGATACCTTCAAATTTCAAGGATAAAACGTAAGCATGTATACAATGATGATTAACAATTTATAGTAGAACGCTTTTGAGACACATTTTTCATGACAAATTTTTCCAGCCCTGTACTACAAACAAGTGAAGATGCCCGAAAAATAGCACGGCGCAGACTTCCCAAAATGGCTTTCGACTATTTTGACGGATCAGCCCTAACTGAACACGGGGAGTGCCTGGCACGAAAGGCGATTAAGGATCTGAAACTGCTTCCAAGGGTTTTAAGAGACGTATCAAGTAGAAACATCTGCCATAGTATTTTTGGGAAAGCAACGGACATTCCATTTGGAATTGCTCCTATGGGAATGTGCAATCTAAGCCATCCACGAGCAGATCATTATATTGCTAAAGTAGGCTCGAAATTTAATACCCCAGTATGCTTTTCCACAATGGCGTCAACTTCTATGGAAAAAACTATAGGGTATACAGACGGCAATGGATGGTTTCAATTATATGTAGACGATGATTTGAAAGCGGGGCTGGAGATGGCCAAGAGGGCAGCTTTGGCGGGTTATAAAAATCTGATCTTTACAGTGGATGTACCAGACCTAGGAAGACGCCCCCGAGAATTAAGGCAAGATTTTAAAGTTCCTTGGTGGCCCACCATTGCACAGTTCTTTGATTGTGCCGTTAACCCAGCGTGGTCCCTTGCGATGTTGTTGAATGGTGGTGCTCCAAGACCAGAAAATTTCGAAGGACGTAAAAGGTTCAGGCGTGATCGACCTAGAGGGGCTGCAGATTGGGATTTTCTAAAAGAACTTCGAGATATGTGGAAAGGGAAGCTAATTGTTAAAGGCGTTTTGGACCCTGAGGATTCCCGAAAAGTCAAATCATTTGGGGCCGATGCCGTCTATGTATCAGGACATGGCGCGAGACAGCTTGATAGTCTTCCGCCACCAATACTACAACTCCCTAAAATTCGGAAAGCATTAGGTCGCGATTATCCTATTATTTATGATACAGGAATTCGGAATGGAGAGGATGTTGTGAAGGCTTATGCTTTGGGGGCCAATTTTGTTATGATCGGTCGCCCCGTTTTGTACGCTATTGGTGCAGATGGCGAGCGTGGATTGAGAACAATAATCAGCTATATGGCTAAAGAAATACTTGTGACTATGGCTCAAATCGGTGTCAATTCTATTTCCGAAATAAATGATAGCGTCATTGTAAAGTGAGTTACATTCATCTAGTTCCAAAATTCTTAGGGTAGAAAAGTTGATAAATCCCAATCGAAAAACTAATGTTGATACCTTTGGAGCAGTTTCGTTAGTTCTAATCTCAGGACTCCTTGGAATTAATCACGTAGTTATAAAAATAGTAAACGATGGTATAAACCCGGTATTATTTTGTGGTCTGCGATCACTAATTGCAATGGTGTGCATCTATGCATGGATGCGCTACAGAGGTCTTCCCATAGTTTTTTTTTCGAAATATTGGAAGTATGGGCTTCTTGCCGGTTTTGTATTTGCAGCAGAGTTTTTATTCTTGTTTGTGGCTCTCGATTATACAACAGTCGTTAGAAACTCAATTATTTATTATTCCATGCCTCTATGGCTGAGCCTTCTGGCACATTTCGTACTTCCAAACGAAAAAATAAACGCTATCAAAGTCCTTGGCCTCGTTCTGGCCTTTCTTGGAGTTGTTTGGGCTTTTTTTGACAAGGAAACGGGAGAAACCGAGTTCACCCTGATTGGAGATTTATTTGCACTCGCCGGTGCATTAGGGTGGGCGGCGCTAATTCTGGTTGCGCGAGGAACCAAATTTTCTTTAATCAAACCAGAGATGCAGCTTTTGTGGATGGTTACAGTATCTGCGCCAATATTGATGGCTTCTTCTTTTCTTTACAGTGAACTCATACGAGATTTTGTATTTATTCACATTTTAGGTTTGCTTTTTCAGGCAATAGTTGTTGTAACATTTGGATTTATTTTTTGGTTGTGGTTGTTAGCTATATATCCAGCTTCAGGCGTCGCCAGTTTTGCATTCCTAACACCTTTGTTTGGAATAACTTTTGGGTGGCTCATTTTAGATGAGCAAATTACTGCACACATATTTGCTTCTGGCTTCATGGTGATTCTAGGTATCTACCTTATTAATCGTGGGGATACAAAATCTGAACCTTAGGTTACGACAGAAAAGACTCAAAAACTATATTTTAGAGAACCTTTTATAGCATCATGCTTCTTAAACGGAAAAAGAAAGTCGTTTTGGGATGAAGCATCATAAAGTGCAATCTGACTGTCAAATTTCAGGTTGTCTGTCAAGTCGTACTCAAAAAATAAAGTGTATATGCTGCTATCGTCTCCCGTTAGTTTACTATAGGCACCATTTACACTAACAATGTCGTTTAAACCTGTCCATCTTGCTTGCAGAATATAACCCGTCTCAAACTCACTGTTGAACAAAGAATCATTGTGGTCTAGCATGTAGGTATTACTTATTTCGCCGCTCAGAACGATATCACTTATCCCGTTGTATTCAATTCCAACCCCAGAGACAATTTGCTTGTGGGGAGACCAAGGTAGTGCGGTATACAAGTCCCTTTGAAAAACCCGACCATCATGAAGAGCTATTTCGTATTTAAAAAGATAATCGCTACGAACTAAATTACCACTTAGACCCAAGACTTTCACCCTGTCATATCCTTGTTTTATTGTAGCAACCTCTCCATGTATCTCAAGAAGCCGAGGCGTCAATGAATCCCAATTCACATCTGCGATAGTTAAAGAGAGATCACCACCATTCAGTCTGTAGTTAAGACGTCCAACAGCTTCAAACTTATTTTGAGGCTCATCATCGATAGTTTCACTGTACAGGCCTTGTTGGTTTAATATACTGTTAGCAAAATCAAACGAACTTCCCGACGGCGCATTTTTGTTGCCTCCACCGTCATAAATCACAACCAATTCAAGATTTGCACTCTTCAAAGGCGTCGACAATAGGATCGCAGGCACATGAATCCTCAAATCTTTTAGGTCTACCAAACCAGGAGTAGACAAATCCAGAGGGTTGACGACATCAGTAATTTTTAAAGAATCAAGTTGACTTCGTGCAATGATCTGATTTCCAACCCGTATCCAGACTCCAGATTCATGAGAAATATCAAGAAATAAATCGCGAACTTCAAGTGCCTTCTGACTGGCTTCGAACGAGTATGAACCGTTTTCCCATCCTCCCCACTCATATTCAACTACAGCACTTATTTTGCTTTTCATATTTTCCGAGTGTTTTCCTTGGCTTAGCAGGAAAATTTCTGTCTTTACACTCTCTACTCCTTTTGCTTCCCTTTGAAAATGATCACTGGGATCTCCCAATCCAACGATTGCTCCTTGTGAAACTGATCCAGAAATATCAAAGGTTCTGGACACACTATCTTCCTCAGCTTTTGAGAGTTCGACACTCGATTTAAAGGACTCATCATCTGAATCTATTTCTATATCATCAAAAAACTGATCTTCAAATGAAGAGTCAGTCTGAGCTAACAGACCTCCTAGAGAAACAGATAAAAACCAAAATAGAAAATTTATTAAGAAAAAACGGGTCAACTACAACCCTCGCTGCATAGTTTCAACTTCAAACATAGTGTCTTTCAAATCTTTATTGTACGAAACTTCATCAAGTTTAAATACGCTCGAGTGCTGCACTTTCTTATTTTTCGTCGTTACCATTTGAATGGTTCTTGCGGTCCAAATACCATTTATATTTTCTATATCCTTTGCTGAAAAGTATTTAATTCTCTTCCCCTTTTTTACATTAATAATGTTACGTACAATGAGTAACGCATCTTTCCTTACCCAGAATACACTTTTCAAATATCCAGTTTTCTCAATTACATCTTTTGATTTTGGTAAAGACTGTATCTTCCAACAATCGTGACCACCCACCGGATCGCTTTCAGCTAATAACTCGTAATTATAATCATTCAATTCTGTACCTTCAACATCACTGAAGGTAAAATCACTGCCCATCCAGGAATTAGATTTATCGGAAGATGCAATTCGATTCACTCTTTGCATTGATGGCAAGTACAGCCACGAGTCATCTTCCCTTTTATCATCTTCCCAGTCATAGGATAAAAATGCTGTATCTTTTACATCAGAGGGAGAAGTAAAAAACGAGATTGATTTGTCGACATTCTCAAAATCTTTGGAAAATAGTTGTAATTTTCTTACTCTCTTGCGATCTTTCTTATCTATTAAAACCATTGTAGCTTTGGAAATCTGTGTTTTTCCAGTATCTCGCTCATCTACTTTTTTCATTATTTCATAGGCCGTCAAAGCATTCGAGGCACCAGCTATAAAAAATGAGATAAAAACTGTTATTAACCCTTTTATTATTTTCACGATTTAATCCTTTCGTTTTTTAATCACCCCGGAACTACTTTTGGGTCCACCGTTTTGTTGCCTTCATTATCAAACATGTAGAGTAAAGCCGGTAAGACTATCAAGTCACCTAATAATGCAAGGGTCATTATGACGGCCGTAAATATTCCTACATTTACGAAAGGTGTCAAAGCACCAAAAAGCATAGTTGAAAAACCAATCACCAATATAATCGAAGTGAATATGACAGCACGACCCGCTTCATTCATAGCATCGCGTACCGCTTGATCCGTACCCAAGCCTCGTCTTCGTCCTGAAACGTATCGGGCGACCACGTGTATAGCGTCGTCAACCGCAATTCCCATTGTCATTGCACCAACTACTAGAGTTCCGAGGTCTAAATCTATACCTAATAGAGTTGCCACTCCACCAGCCATAATTATTGGTACAACGCTCGGAACCAACGCTAAGATACCATATTTTATAGATCTGAACAGCACGAGGAAACTAATTCCAATCAATACCAGCGCAAGCAAGAACGATCGTGGCAAACCTTCATTCACGTATTTTTCTTGAGCGGCAAACAATACGCTGGGCCCCGTCAGCTTAATGTTCAACTCTTCAAAGTTCTCCTGAGCATAGCTATTAGTTAAATCTAGGAAAGTTAGCATATTATTGCTGGTCATATTTACGACCGGCAGCGTTATTCTAACAAACCTGTCATCAAAATCTTTTAGGTCGGACAGGTCCTCCTCGGGCCCAGAGTTTTCGTACATTAATAATAATTGTGCTGTCATTTCTGATGAGTCTGGTAACATGTAAAAATTTTCGTCATCATTTGTGAATGCTTTTCGTATTTGTTTCAGAAAATCTAACAGTGTGGATGTTTTTTCTGACTCTTTAAGTTCTTCTAAATAGTTTTCAAAATCTTGTACTTTCTTTAAGAATTCAGGGGTTTTGGCCCCTCCATTTGAACCAGAGTCAAGGATATACTCCACATTTTGAATGCCCTTAAAATTCTCATCAAAATATTTCATATCTTTCGATACCCATGAGTCCTCTTTGAAGTAGCGTACAACATTAGAATCAACTCGAATGTTACTGACAGTAATTATGCTGAAAATAAAAATTAGTAAGCTCAAAAAACCAATTGTCTTTCTATGTTGAAAAGTAAAGTTAGGGATCGCATTGGTGACTTTCGTCGCCCAATCACCCCTGTAAGCCTGTTCTGTCCTTTTAGAAATTTTTTTGGAGAAGCTAAGTGCTGCGGGAAGAGCAGTCATTGAAAAAACAAAGATTATCATCGAGGCACATGAAGCTAGCGAGGCATACTCACGAACTGGGACGAGCTCAGTAACAGCTAAAGCACCAAAGCCGATTGCAGTAGTTAAAGCGGTGAAAAAGATAGGCTGGAGTAAATTTTCGATTGTACCAAGCGCAGCATCTTTACCCTCAAGGCCATTAGACCTCAGGTTATAAAATTCATTCATTACATGAACGCTTACACCCATGCCAATGATCATCAAAGTAGGAGCCAAGGCGGTTGTCATCGGGGTGAAAGCATAACCCGCGGCCGCTTGGATTGCAGTCGTGATCGCGATACAAGAGGCAATAACGACCCAGGGGTAGACCATTCCACCTATCGATCGAAACGTCAGAAACAATATTCCTATCATGATAAGGGCCATCGTTGGATTTATCCAAGCTTGATCTCTTTTACTTAGGGTTTCAAACCTTTCTCCAAACACTTGAACACCAGCTAGATGCAAATTGAAACCCCTCTCTTTGAAGCCTTGCTCCTTTATGAAATTCATTAGGTCTGTGACTACTTTAACCTTATGCTCATTGTCATTCATTCTATACTCTGTCCGAGCAACAATTTGAGTGTGTCGCAAATCTGAGGATACTAATGTATCAATAGCCAACTTTTCATCTTTAATAATTTCTCTAGCCTTATCTAGTAATTTAGGGTTTGCGGACAAGTCATCCAAATCCTCAAAGAGGTCATCGGTCACCAGCATTCCGTTTTTGTTGTGGGTATATTGATATTTGGAAAGACTTCTCACCTGGGTAACAATCTCGTGATCTTCTAACATCTCCGATATTAGTCCAATCATTTTGATGGTCTCAGCGTCGAATACATCTTTATCTTCAGCTCTTGCCTCAATACCTACAGCCATGTACTCAGAGTCTCCAAACATTTCTTGCATTTCATAAAAATTTATTAGGTCTGGATCATCTTCCAAAAACCAAATTTCGCTTGAATTATTATATGGGGGCGGTGAACTCATTATTGTGTAAACTGATCCAACCATGATGATGAATGTCAAAGCGAGAACAGTTAACCGATTATTTATAATTAATGGCGCCCAAACTTTTGCTATTCTATCCATAAACCACATCCCTTTACTTTACCCAAACAAATTTATTGATATCACTCTGCAGTATCCGCTCGTATATCTGGAAGAAAAAACTTTGCAATGCTATAATTAACTTTTCATTCGCATTTTACGCAACGTAATTTGTTAGATTAATTTTTTTGCTATAAGTAGTGACAAAATAGAAAAAAAAAGTATGTTACCACTTAGTATTTTTTTTTTGATAGGAGGTATTCACGTGGGATCATTATTACCAAACATTGATCCAGACGGCTTGCTTGAATATTCGGTCGTTTTTACTGATCGTTCATTAAATCATATGTCCAAGACATTTCAAAAAGTGATGACAGACATTTCTTCCATTTTAAAAAAGGCATACAATGCAGAGGCAACTATAGTAATACCTGGTGGTGGCACCTACGGTATGGAGGCCATAGCTCGACAGTTTGCTACTCGTAAAAACTGTCTTGTACTCAGAAATGGTTGGTTCAGCTACAGATGGACCCAGATCCTCGACCAGGGCAACATAGCGGAATACACTACGATAATTAAAGCTAAACGGAGTAGAGATAATCAACAGGAACCCTTTATACCACCAGACATTAAAACTGTGTCGGAAACAATTAGCAATGAGAAACCTGACGTAGTATTTGCGCCTCATGTCGAAACATCCTCTGGTATTTTGCTTCCAGATGATTATTTAAGAGAAATAGCAATAGCGACCCACAATGCTGGCGGCATATTTGTACTGGATTGCGTTGCATCAGGGGCTTTATGGGTGGATATGGTTGATACTGGCGTCGACGTCCTTTTAACCGCTCCTCAAAAAGGCTGGTCATCATCTCCTTGTAGCGGTCTCGTCATGTTAAGTAGTCGAGGAAAAGAGTTGATAGGTAAAACGAAAAGTACGAGCTATGTTTGTGACCTAAGAAAGTGGCTCGAAATAATGGAAGCCTATGAAGCCGGGGGACATGCCTATCACACCACAATGCCGACTGACTCACTGGTAAGATTTCGGGATACATTGGTGGAGACGCAAAACTACGGATTTGAAAAAGTTCGAGAAGAACAGGTGAACCTGGGTAATGAGGTAAGAAAAGTACTTGAAGCCAAAGGCTTCAAGAGTGTAGCAGCAAAGCCTTTCCAATCCCCAAGTGTAGTCGTAAGTTATACTGATAATCCCGATATTAAGACTGGAAAACTTTTTGCCAAACACGGAGTGCAAATTGCCGCTGGCGTTCCATTGGAATGTGACGAGGGTGACAGTTTTATGACGTTTCGGATTGGTTTGTTTGGACTAGACAAACTTCACAACCCCAAAAGAAGTGTAGCGAATTTGAAAAAAGCCTTGGATGAGATTGAAAGTGCGAACTGAATTGTGAGGGTAAAGCTTACAACTTCTCAGTTAAAGCCAGCGCTAGAAGCTGGTAGTTTCAAAACTGTGGTTTTTGTGGTTCCTGTGTCTTCGAAGATAAGCTTATCGCCTCTATTACAGCACTAGTTTTAAGCCCCTCTATACCCGGAACTAAAGGCATCTCTTCTTCGGAGATTACCTTAAGAAAGTTGTCCAGCTGTCTAAGAACAGGGTCCGAAGTATACCTTTTTATATTCTTAGATTTTATTGGTTCCCACCAGCTTCGATGATTTCTATTACTCCAGATATTTCCCTTTGGGAGTTCGACGGAACCCTCAGTCCCACCAATCCAATAGCAGCTCTGATCTGTCGGGTAATAAGCAGGATTCTCATTGTAAGTAAGTTCATAACTCCACGGACTTACAATTGTGTCTGATAAAGAAAATGAGCCGACAACACCCGAGGAAAATTTAAAAATAATGACAGCTGAGTCCTCAACAGGGAACCCTCTAATTTTATTACTTGCTATCGTCTGTACGATATCTATCTCTCCCAGAAAATATCTTAACAAATCTATGTCATGGCTGAGATTTATAAATATTGGACCTGCTCCCGCTCTGGTCCGCCATAATTGGTTAAAGTAATCCTCTGGTTTGTAGATCCAAAACATACCGTGAGCCGCAACAGGCTTACCAATGATGCCTTTCTCTAATTTTAGCTTTATTTTCTGATTAATTCTGTTATGGCGTCGATGGTAACCAATTAAAATCGGAACATTTTTTCTTTCAGCATTCTCAATTAATTTGACTGCATTATTCAAGTCGTCTGAGACTGGCTTTTCTATCAACATCGGCAATTCGTAGTCTAGTGCCTCAAGCCCAGTTGGAACGTGATCAAAGTTTGGCGTAGCGATTATAATTCCATCAGGTTTTGTTCTTTTTATTGCTTCTCCTAGATCTGAAAAACAGGAGTATCCTTTGCCCCTCTTCTCTCTTAATACATCCTCTCTTTTATCTATGATGGACGCCAACTCACATCCTCGATGTTTTTCTACAGCTGTTAAATGCTGTCGACCCATTAGACCCAGACCAACTACAGAAATACGGAGCATAGCAAATTTCCCATTAGATTCTCTATTTTTCCCTTATAAACATAGAACAAGACTCTTAAAACAGCTCAAATAAGAATTTTTCATATCTGAGCTGTAATTTCAAAAAGTTTGTTGACTAATTACAAATACAATAATATTGACTAATTTTGTCAGGATTTAGGATTTGTAAGAAAAGGTGTATTATGCGTAAAACAATAGCCAATCTTTTTCCCTTTTACCTTCGAGTATTATTATTCGTCATTTATGGAATTTTTCAATCTACCACCGCCTCATACTCAACGGAAATCAATATCTACTCGCACCGGCAACCCTTTCTTATTAACCCATTCTTGGAAGCATTTACTCGGCAAACTGGAATAAAGACTAACGTTGTCTATTCTACCAAAGGTTTGGCACAAAGGGTGAAATCAGAGGGTGAAAATAGCCCTGCGGACGTTATACTTACAGTCGATATTGGTAGGCTTCATGTATATTCTGATATGAAATTACTAGCCAGCATAGAGTCTGATATTTTGGCGAAGAATGTTCCTAATCACTTAAAAAGTCACGATAACACTTGGTTTGGTTTATCGAAAAGATCGCGGATCATTGTTGTTGCTAAGAGTCGAGTGGCAGACTCAAAAATATCGAGAGTAGAGGACCTAGCAAACCCTGAGTGGAAAGGAAAAATATGCTCCCGCCCCGGAAGCCACGTCTATAATCGAGCATTAATGGCCTCAATGATTGCTGCGCTTGGTCGCGAAAAAGCGAAAGCTTGGGCGACCGGCTTAGTCGCAAACCTGGCGCGCAGACCTCAAGGCAATGACAGAGCGCAGGTTAAAGCAATTTTTGAAGGACAATGCGATATTGCGATTATTAATAATTACTATTTCGGCAAGTTAAAATATTCAGAGGACCCAAACCAGCGGAAATGGGTAGAAAACTTAATATTAATTTTTCCAAATCAGGATAGTAATGACAGAGGAGCGCATATAAATATATCTGGAGGCGGGGTAGTAAAGCATTCAAAAAACAAGGAAGCTGCTATACGACTTTTGGAGTTTTTATCTGAGAAGCAGGCTCAAGAAATGTACGGCAAAATAAACTTCGAGTATCCTGTAAATCCAAGAGTAAAACCGTATGAAATTATCGCTCAATGGGGCAATTTCAAGGAGGACCAGCTGCCAATATCAACTATTGCCAAACTATCGATGGATGCTCAAAAAATTATCGATAGCGTTGGCTGGTAAGTGTCTTTGAAATTAATAGCGAAACCAAACTATTGGGGGACATCTATAGCCTTTCTCTCAATAATAATCTTTTTCCCTATAGTCGCGTTGGTAGGAGTTAGCTTCGGAGATAGTGATGGTATTTGGGAACATTTGTTTCAAACAGTGTTATTGAGATATATCGTGACGACTACTTCGCTAATGGGTGGTGTTGTCATACTAGCACTCTTGTTCGGAATTACGACAGCTTGGATAGTAACGAATTATGATTTCCCGACAAAGAACCTTATAGATTTCATACTTATATTACCTGCCTCTTGCCCCGCTTATCTCGTGGCATATGCATATACAGATTTTTTTGAATATGCGGGACCTTTACAAGTAGGTCTTCGAAGTATAACCGGTTGGGAAACTGCTTCTGAATATTATTTTCCAGAGATACGTTCTGTTGGCGGGGCAATTTTCGTGCTTGCTTCCGTACTATACCCTTATATCTATTTATTGGCCAGAACAGCTTTTTTAAACACACCAGAGAGCCTTATTGAAGTTACAAGTATTTACGGAAAGAGCAAATTTTGGAATGTAAGCCTTCCTCTTGGTCGACCCGCGATAATGGCTGGTGTTGCGTTAGTTTCTATGGAAGTTGTCTCGGATTTTGGAACTGTGGAGTATTTTTCTATACAAACTCTGACACTAGGAATCTTCAATGTGTGGATAGGTATGAACAACCTGACCGCAGCCTCTCAAATTTCTTTGTTCACCTTCTTATTCATTTTTGTCCTTCTGATAACAGAGATAAAGTCCCGCTCCAATAGACGTTTCAATGATACTAGCCGCCGTCAGAGAAACCCAAAGACACAGAAAGTTTCCACTAAAAAATGTCTTGTCCTTATTGCAATATGTTTGATACCAGTTCTTTGTGGGTTCTTTATTCCAGTCATGATATTGATTGGTAATGTGGGCGCATTCTTCAAAATGAGCGATCTGTCGGAAATTTTTTTAATTTTAAGAAATACAGTGTTCGTTTGTTTAATAGGAGCAATTATAATCGTTGCGGTATCCACTTTTCTAGCTACAGTAGCCTTTGCACATGGTAATATTATACTTCAAAGGCTAGCGAATATTGCTGCTTCTGGCTACGCATTTCCGGGAACAATGTTAGCGATAGGAGTTCTAATTTCAGCTGGGCTAGTGGACAAGTTGATTGCATATCTGTTCTCTTTTGATTTTATTTTTTTCGAGCCGACCTATATTAGTGGCACTCTAACCGTTCTGATATTCGCATATCTAGTGAGATATTTAGCTGTTGGATATGGTGCCACAATGTCAGGACTGACCCGCGTGTCTCCAAACTTGAGTTGGGCGAGTCGAACCTTAAGTAATAAATTCTCGACCACTGTAATGAAGGTATCAATTCCGTTAATTAAGAAATCAATAGTCGCTGGAGGATTGCTGGCCTTTGTAGATATAGCTAAGGAACTTCCCATGACTTTGTTACTAAGACCTTTTAATTTTGAAACCCTCGCTACTTACACATACCAATTTGCTCACGACGAATTAATGGATCAGGCTTCACTTCCCGCGCTAATTATAATTATGTTTGGTTTATTACCCGTCATACTTCTAAACAAGTTGCTGCGGAATTAAATTTTATTCATATAGCATCGTCTCAGTGGCTAAGTCGAAAAGCTCTTGCCCAGATGGGCCCGAATCCTCCAAATACCGTTCATAAATCGGAAACGACTTTTCTTTCCAATAATCGCGATCATCATCGGATAAAACTTCTAAGGTCATCCCATTTTCTAATGCTTTTCTGAAGGCATTTGATTCCATCTCTTTCAATTTTTCATTTGCGAATTTTTGTGCTTTCTCTGCTGCATTCGAAATAATTGTTTTAAGTTTGAAATCTAGAGAGTTCCACCATCTAGTATTTACAACAATTAAAAATTGTATAGTCGCGCTATTACTCAGAGATATAGTATCCATTACTTCCCATGTTTTATATCTATCTATCTCCAAAATTGTTGTCATGCCAATGTCTACTTTATTATGTTTATATGCGAAATACTGTCTCGAGTTAGATATAGAAACCGGAAAACCTCCCGCGGAAAGAGCCAGATTTCCCATAGTTCTACTAAAAACACGGACCTTCTTACCTCTCATGGCCTCTGGATTTCGAATTGGTTCACCTTTAGAAACAAAGACTACATTTCCGTAGGGCTGCCACCACAAAACAGTAAGACCAAGATTCTGAATTTCTCTCTCGATTGCAATTCTTATTACAGATTTTGAGTCTGTCGCTAACTTCACTTTCTTCTCTGTATCAAAGAGGAAGGGCTGAAAGAAAATATCAACAAGAGGAACATCTTCCGAAAACCTTGATAATGATGCCATTCCTGACTCTAAAGAACCGTTTGAAATAGCAATCGGTATTTCCTTATCAAAAAAGAACAACTTTATCTTTTCTTCACTTTTATTGTGGTTCGCCTCCTGCTCCTCTAGCCATGATGTATAATCATGAATCTTAACCTGTATTTTTCCATTTGATCTCTGTTCTACTTGAGATTTAAAAAACAGAACGCTCTGAACTGAATAATGGGTTTTTGGAGCTTGAAAAGCTATTCTCATTGTTATGTCTGCTGCAGTCGATCGCGAAACAGTTATTGAAGCGAAAAGTATTACAACACATATCATTCGAATCTTTTTGCCGATCATTGATGGTCCCCTAAACAAAGAAACTTAACTGCTGTCTGACGCTTTTTATATTAATAAATCACTAAAGTAAAAGTTATTTAACTTTGTGGTCGTGTAAAGTCTCTATTTCTACGAAGTAAAAGGAAAACGCGAAATTAGCGAAATAATGGTATACCTTAAATGTTACAAGATCTATATATCTACTCAATGCTATAGGGTATGCGAAAAACGGTATAGAGAGTAATTTCATTTTAACATTTTATAAGTCTTATAATTCATGAGCGCCTAATGTTATTTTTTTGCATTACCTTATGACTAATTGGAATTTAAATTATAGGTAATCAAATGGTTGTTAGAATAAAAAAAGGAATAAAAGAATTAATTGAAGAAGCGTCTAGTCAGATCAAAACGTTGACTATCGAAGAGGCAAAATCTGCTCTTGGAAATGATGAATACGCATTTATCGATTTAAGAGACATAAGAGAATTACAAAAAGTCGGGAAAATACCTGGTGCGTTTTCCTGCCCTCGTGGCATGTTAGAATTCTGGATTGACCCTGACAGTCCGTATCACAAAGACATCTTTTCTAAAGAGAAGCACTTCGTATTCTACTGTGCAAGTGCTTGGCGTTCTGCACTTGCAACAAAAACAGCGTTAGACATGGGATTATCGCCTGTAAGCCATATCGAAGGAGGTTTTTCTGCCTGGGTAAAAAAACAGTTTCCGGTAGAAAGTGTTATGAGGTGAGACCTCAATCGGATAAATATTTTATATGATGGTAAATGTGATCTCTTATAAATGTTGATACAAAAAAATAACTATGATCGTACCCTTTCTGATATCGAAAGTTACCATTAACTTCTTTTCTATCAAATTTTTCAAGAAAATTATTAGGCTGCAAGAGCTCCAAAAATTCGTCATTTGTTCCTTGATCTACCAATATTTCTTTATCAGTTCCGAGGCTTTTCAATAGAAGACAAGGGTCGTACTCCTTCCACCTATCAACATTCCCTCCCAAATAGGATTTGAATTGCTTTCGACCCCAATCACTTTCAGTTGGGTTAACAATAGGGGAAAAAGCGGAAACCGAAAGGTACTGCTTCGGGTTTTTAATTGCAAAATTTAATGCACCCATACCACCCATTGAATGACCCATAACTCCTTGACGATTATAATTTAAGTTGAGATTCTCAAATACCAATGATTGCAGCTCAGTAACTATATATTCTTCCATTTGAAAGTTTTCTTTCCAAGGTTTTTCCGTTGAATTCAAGTAAAACCCAGCACCTTGGCCCAAATCAAAACTGTCGTCATTTGGAATATTTTCTCCGCGAGGTGAAGTATCAGGATAGATGATAGCGACTCCCTTTTCTGCGGCCCACTGTTGAGCCCCCGCTTTAAACATTGCGTTTTCATGCGTACATGTCAGGCCAGACAAAAACCATATGACTGGTACTTTACGATGCAAACTTTCCTCAGGTAAAAATACTGCAAACGTCATGTCGCATCGACACGTCTCCGAATAGTGACTATATACGTATTGAGTACCTTCAAAAATTTTATTTGCCGATTTCTTTTTCAAAAAACTACCTACATTTTATTTATTGGGATTTTCAAGTAATGCTCTCCGTCATCCTCCTTGGGTGGTAGGTTGCCTGCTCGCATGTTGACTTGAATCGAGGGTATGATCAATTTAGGCATTCCGAGCTTTTTATCTCTTTCTTTTCGGAACTCTATGAAGTCCTCCCGGGATTTGCCTCCACCTACATGAACATTGTTTAGCTTCTGTTCCGACACAGTAGTCTCCCAACAAAACTTGTCACGACCGGGAGCCTTATAATCATGGCACAGAAAAAGCCTTGTTTCCTCAGGTAAGGATAAGATTTTTTGGATGGATCTATATAGGTCGTCTGCAGAGCCTCCCGGAAAATCGGCCCTAGCAGTACCAAAATCAGGCATGAAAAGAGTATCCCCTATAAAGGCAGAATCGCCTATCACATAAGTTACACATGCGGGTGTGTGACCAGGAGTGTGCATCACATCAACAAGCATATTTCCTATTTGAAATTGGTCATTATCGGAAAAAAGACAGTCAAACTGGCTACCATCCATTTGGAATTCGGTTCCAGCATTAAAAATTTTTCCAAAAACCTTTTGAACAATATTGATATTTGACCCAATTCCTATTTTTGCGGAGAGCTTTTTAGCTAGATAAGGTGCTGCCGAGAGGTGATCTGCGTGAACATGGGTTTCAATTACCCAATCAACAATCAACTCATTTTGATTTACTTTATCAACCAACTTGTCAGCAAAATTTGTTTCTATGGAACCCGACGCTACATCAAAATCCAAGACAGAGTCGATAATTGCACACTTTTTTGATGAGGGATCTTTTACAATATAGCTTGCAGCATTAGTACCCTCATCAAAAAAGGCATAAACTTCAGGATTCAGGTTTTTCTTCGTCTGTGCCATATTTTTTTCACCTTAATATTCGACAACAGCTCTTATGCTTTTTCCAGCATGCATTAAGTCAAACCCCTCATTAATTTCTGTAACGGATAATTTGTGGGTTATCATTGGGTCAATTTCAATTTTTCCATCCATGTACCAGTCAACTATTTTTGGAACATCCGTTCTGCCTCTTGCGCCTCCAAACGCTGTTCCTCTCCAGCTGCGTCCTGTCACCAACTGAAATGGTCTGGTTGCTATCTCGGCACCAGCCGGAGCAACCCCTATGATTATACTTTCTCCCCAACCCTTGTGCGCACTCTCGAGAGCATCTCTCATTACCTTAACGTTTCCAGTCGCATCAAAAGTATAATCTGCACCACCCTTGGTGAGATTTACCAGAAATGGAACAAGGTCTTCTTCGACTTCTGTAGGGTTCACAAAATCAGTCATCCCAAAACGCTCAGCCATAGCTTTTTTCCCAAGGTTAATATCCACCCCAACAATTTGATCTGCTCCTGCTAATCTTAAACCTTGAATGACATTAAGACCAATACCCCCAAGACCAAATACTATAGCTCTACTTCCCTGCTCAACCCGAGCCGTATTGATAACTGCTCCAATCCCAGTAGTAACTCCACAACCGATATAGCAAATCTTATCGAAGGGTGCATCTTGACGAATTTTGGCTGCGGCAATTTCAGGCATAACCGTAAAATTTGAGAATGTGGAGGTCCCCATGTAATGAAAGATTGGATCCCCATCCATTGTCTTGAAACGAGATGTACCATCAGGCATTAAACCTTTACCTTGTGTTTCTCGGATAGCTTGACACAAATTTGTTTTTGGGTGCAGGCAGTACTCACACTCCCTGCATTCAGGCGTATACAGAGGTATAACATGATCACCAACTTTTAGAGACTTAACTCCTGGTCCAATATCTCTAACGATACCAGCGCCTTCATGACCTAAAATAGCTGGAAATAGGCCCTCGGGATCAGCTCCAGACAAAGTAAACTCGTCAGTGTGGCAGATGCCCGTGGCCATGATCTCGACCAACACCTCGCCCTCTTTGGGTCCATCAAGAAGGACTTCAGTGATTTCTAGCGGTTTACCCGCTTCGATTGCTAATGCTGCTGTTGATTTCATAACATTCGTCCTCTCACTTTATTGTCTCTCAGCTAATCAATAAATGTCAGAAATACGTCAACCTATATCATGCGAGATCTTCCGGAAGCAACGATTGTAATAGATAAACCTTGAATTACAATTTAAAATTTACAAGATTCTAAATTTTTGACGGATAGTGTTTACAGCTTTGTAAAATAAGAGCCCCAGAATTATTGCAAAATAAATCAAAGGTTCTAACGGCCAAGACTTTACCAGCATTATAAAATGTAAAGAAGCTATCAATGCAGAAGGATACACCAATAAGTGTAATTTTTTCCACCCAGATGCTCCTAAGCGTCTTATTGACCAGTTGTTGGATGATGCCGCAAGTATCAACAGGAGGAGAAAGGATGCAAACCCAAACATTATATATGGTCGCTTTACTAAATCTTTTGCTATTGCATTCCAATAAAGCTGTTGATCTAAAACCACATAAGTCAACACGTGCATGGTTGCATACCAAAAACACAAAAGACCTAAAGCGCGACGAAATTTGATAAGATTAATTCGCAGATGTTTATACATTGGAGTGATTATCATAGCAGAAATTAAAAACTTCAGCGAGTACAGTCCTAGTTCGTGCTCGATCACTTTCACAGGATCCGGACCCAATAAATTTGCATTTGCCTGATAAATCAAAAAAGCAGCCGGCATTGCACCGCAAGTATAAACTACCCACACCGGCGTTTTACGAACTAAATCTAAAGATAGGATTACTTTGGACATAACTTAGTAATATTTTTTTAGGTCCATTCCAGTATAGAGGCTACTGACCTCTCTCTCGAACCCATTAAAGAGCAATGTTTTTTTCCGTTTTGAAAATAATCCCTGCCCAATTGGTCTTTCTGTAGCTTGTGTCCATCGCGGATGGTCAACCCTTGGGTTAACGTTAGAATAAAAACCATACTCTCTCGGGTTCTGCATGTTCCAGGAAGTAGGCGGCTGATTTTCAGTTAAACTTATACGTACGATGGACTTGATAGACTTGAAACCATACTTCCAAGGCACTACCAACCGAAGTGGTGCTCCATTCTGCTTTGGCAGCTCATCTCCATAAAGGCCAGTTGCAAGCAAAGTTAACGGATGCATGGCTTCGTCAAGCCTTAATCCTTCACGGTATGGCCAGTCTAGTATATTGTACTTCTGTCCAAACATCTCACTAGGTCTAAAAAGGGTCTCAAAATAAACGTATTTTGCGTCGGATTTAGGCTCTATCTTTCTTATAAAGTCTGATAGAGGAAACCCTATCCAAGGGATCACCATAGACCAACCCTCTACACATCTAAAAGGGTAAATTCTCTCTTCAAGAACACCCATCTTTATTATGTCTTCTATATTGTAATTCCCTGGCTTTTCAACGAGTCCATCAACTTTTACCGACCAAGGTTTCACCGTTAACACGTGAGCATGTTTTGAAGGGTCCTCTTTACCCGTTCCAAATTCATAAAAATTATTGTAACTGGAAATATCTTCCAAAGTATTAGGGATCAGGTTGGTTGAATAAGAGCTTCTAGGATAGTTGGTAGCAGCACTTAAGTTTGTGACCGATAACATTGAAGCCACGCCCGCAATCCCACCTTGAATAATTGATCTACGATTGATATACGTCTCTTTAGGAGTAACATCCGAATGTTTAAAAACTGATTTGTATCGATCCATGGCTTGTTCTCCCTCATGGTTTTTTTGAAAGTTCGAACGCAGACTAATGCATAATTAAGGTTTTCTTTTTTTGACACCTAGTATTTTTGTTTTATCTTTCAATTAACTTTCTTAGCATAATTGAATTTAAGAAAATTTAAAGGCAATGAAGAATAATATAATTGAATCAGCCCAAGAAGTTATAAATATTGAAGCTGCAGCTCTAAGAATTTTAGCAAACGATTTGCCGTCTGACTTCACCTCCGTGATAAACCTTCTGAAGAGCCTAAAGGGACACCTGATAATTTCCGGAATCGGAAAATCTGGTCACATAGCCCGAAAAATTTCCGCTACTCTTTCAAGTACAGGAACTCCTTCTTATTTTGTTCATGCCACAGAAGCCAGCCATGGAGATATTGGCGCTATAACTTCGAGAGATGCTTGCCTTTTGATCTCTAATTCAGGGGAGTCACCAGAATTAAGGGACCTTTTAAACCACACGCGAAGATACTCCATACCGTTATTGGGAATGTCATCAAATCCCAATAGCAGTTTAATGCTTGCCGCGGAGTACAAACTCTATTTGCCAAATGCGAAAGAGGCTTGCTCAATCGGCTTAGCTCCCACAACATCGACCACAATGGCATTGGCATTAGGGGATGCAATTGCTGTAACTTTAATGAAAGAACGAAACTTTCAGGCTGAAAATTTTAAGGTTTTGCATCCGGGAGGGAAACTTGGAGCGCAATTGTCAACGGTAGAACAACTTATGCATAGGGGTACTTCTCTACCAATTGTTCAAACAAACACCGCCATGGGAGAAACATTACTCGAAATGACATCAAAAGGTTTTGGCGCCGCAATTGTGATGAAGAACCAAAAGATATATGGTGTGATAACAGATGGAGATTTACGACGACATATGGTCGATTTAATGTCAAAAACTGCTGGCGAAATCGCCAGTACCAATCCGGTTACTATTTACAAAACTAATCTTGCTGCAAAGGCTCTTTCTTTGATGAATAAACATAAGATTAACGTTATAATAGCTATTGATCACTCTGAAAGACCACTCGGAATATTGCATGTCCATGACTGCCTACGGGCGGGGTTATGATGAAGGCAACAATTATAATTCCAGCTCGCTACAACTCAACTAGATTTCCCGGAAAACCACTTGCATTAATTCGGCAAAAAAATCAGGAATCTTTAAGTTTAATTGAGTTAACATGGAGAGCTGCGAAGAAAGTGAAAGATATACACAAAGTCTATATTGCCACCGACAATGAATTAATTCGCAAGTCGGCAATTAATTTTGGTGCAGACGTATTGATGACTCCTGAAAAATGTGAGAACGGCACTTCGCGATGCGCTTATGCAATCAAAAAGTACAGTATTTCTGATGAGGTAATTATCAACTTTCAAGGTGATGCACCCCTCACTCCTCCTCACTTTGTCGAAAACCTTGTTGACCACATGCGGAATGACAAAGAAACGCTTGTTTCTACACCAGTCATTAAGGTCGACCTAAGTCACTACGAAAAGCTTCTAGCGGATAAAAATGCTGGATTAAGCGGTGCAACTACCGTGGTTTTTGATAAAAACCAGAAATCACTATATTTTTCTAAGGAAATCATTCCAAGCCAAATAGTTTCAAATCCCAAAGAAAAGAAGAGAGTTGCACTTTACCATCATGTCGGAATATACGCATATCGAGCGTCAGCATTGAGCGAGTATACCCATTGGGAAAAGGGACCTTTGGAACAAAGCGAAGGGCTGGAGCAATTAAGATTCTTAGAAAATGGATATAAAATTCATTGTATAAAGGTTAAAGCTGGAAGTAAGAAATTTTGGGAAGTCAACAACCCCTCAGACATAAATATAGTTCAAGAAATAATTAAGAAGTCTTAGATGAGAGAAAAAGTTATATCTTTAAACAAGTTTCAGATTGGAAATAAGAAGCCATTAGTAGTTATTTGTGGACCATGCCAGCTGGAAAGCCTGGAACATACTAGAATGATCGCAGAAGAAATTTTAGGCATTTTCTCTTCTGAGGACATCAGTTTTATATTTAAAGCCAGCTATGACAAAGCAAACCGGACATCGATCGAAACAAGCCGAGGATTAGGGATTGAAAAAGGTCTTACTATTCTAGATAAAATAAGAAAAGAGTTTATGTGCCCAATACTGACAGACATTCACGATGCTTCGCAGTGTGAAGAGGTTGCAAAAGTAGTTGATGTAATTCAAATTCCTGCGTTCCTGTGCCGTCAAACAGATCTATTATTGGCCGCTGGGAAAACAGGGAAAATCATAAATATAAAAAAAGGTCAATTTCTTGCACCCGAAGACATGAAGCATGCAGCAAAAAAAATTGAGAGCACAGGTAATACAAAAATTATGCTCTGTGAAAGAGGCTCTACATTTGGATACAACAATTTAGTAAACGATTTTCGGTCCTTACCCATAATGTCTGAAACAGGGTACCCCGTTGTTTTTGACTCAACTCACTCAGTCCAGCTTCCGGGGAAAGGCAGAAATTTTTCTAGTGGTCAAAGTAAATATGTTCCAATTCTTGCGCAGGCAGCATGCGCAGTTGGTATAGCTGCAGTATTCTTGGAAACACACGACAACCCAAAAAATGCTCCAAGCGACGGCCCAAACATGATACCCTTGAACAAATTGAGACCTCTTATATCCAAATTGAGGAAAATTGATCATATTGTAAAAAACTTTTAATAAGATAAGTCTTAATAAGAGGCAAAGTTAGTCGACTAGGAAATCCTATAGAAATGAAGAGACATATTAACCTCACAACAATTGACAAAAATGACAGTTTTTTTGAGGTCGATTATGGCTGGACCAGCAGTCCTTTCGGACCATGCCTAATCTACTCGTATAAAAATTATATTTTTGGACTCGCATATGGCAACAAAAGAACAAAAGCTGTCATAGAAGTAGACATGAAGAGTCGTTGGAAACATTGCACTTTTATTGAAAATTCGGAAAAAACCAAAAACTTGGGAAGAGAGATATTTTATAAAGATGGGAGTCTTAATTTGATGGCTTCAGGTACCAAGTTCCAAACACAGGTTTGGCATGCACTTTTGAAAATTTCATTTGGTCAAACCGCTACCTATTCGGAGGTATCTGACAGCATCGGAAACTCAAAATCGGCTCGAGCTGTGGCAAATGCTATTGGAAGAAACCCCATTGCCTGGCTAATTCCTTGCCACCGTGTGATAAGAAAATCTTCAGGTTTAGGTGGATATCACTGGGGTTTACCATTAAAGAAAAAAATGCTCTCTTTTGAAAGATTATCGACGACCGCCTAGATATTTTGCTGAAGACTGAATTTTAATTTGCCCTTCCCTAATTGCTATAGATACACCTGAAAAAATGATCAAGAATATTCCAATAATGGAAAATACATCTGGAAATTCGTTCCATAACATATATCCCCAGAATACTGCGAGGACCAAGGTCATGTATTCAAAAGGCGCCACCACGCTTGCTGAACTGTATCGGTATGCTTGGGCGCTGAAGTAACCTCCTAATGCACTAGATACACCAGCGATAAATATAATGACCACCATGTCTATCGAAGGTGAAACCCACGCTCTAAACAGAAACTCAAGGGCCGCGTTTTGACTTCCAGAAAATTTTCCATCTCCAAAAGCCAAACCCATAAAACCGCAGGCAACAATGAAGGTCAAGTGGAGATATAATGACATCGTCCCCGCCTTCTCAGACAACCCCATCTTTCGAGTGACTATATTTCTAATGGCATACATTGTCGCTGCTATAATCGGAAGACAGGTAGCCCAAGTGAAGTTTATTGAACCCGGTTTAATCACCAGTAAAACTCCAGTCATTCCAAGAACTAGAGCGAGCCAGCGCCGGAAGCCAACCGACTCCTTCAGAAAAACAACTGAAAATATGGTTATCAATAAAGGTGCCACAAAGAAAATTGCGGAACTCTCTGCTAATGATATCAAGGACAGGCCTGAGAAAAAAGAAAGATTGGCGATCACAAGACATGTGCCTGAAGCTATGTGTAAAATTGGTCGATTTGTTTTAAGAGCTGAACATCCTCCTTCAAAGGGAAGAAGAAGAAAAAATGTGAATATCAATGCTATTATAGCACGAAAGAATACCACCTGATGAAGAGGCATTAGCTCGGTAAAGTATTTTATAGATATATCATTCACCGAGAAAGCACAGCTCGCCAGAAGAATGCCTAAGATACTAAACCTCACGGTGCTTGTATACATAATATGGCTCCGCTCTATACTTATTTAATTAGGAAAACTTTTCATTATATCTGTCGCAATAACGACAGATTTGTCGTAAAAAACATAAAAGGAAAATTATTTGTAACATGGAACACTATCAGTCAAAAAATACCACTTCCCCTGAGCATTTCGTAGCTTAAAATAAACATCAGAATCGACACAAGAAAATCAAACCAATTCCAAGCCTTCGGCATCACCATAATAGGTTTCAGAAATCTAGCTCCTACGCACAATGTGAAAAAGAACACAAAACTTGCCATGGAAGCACCGGTGGAATAGAAAATCTTTTCAATACCTTTGTATTGCATCGATACAGCGCCTATAAGAAATACAGTATCTAAATAAACATGGGGATTACCAAAAGTTAAAACGAAAATCATACTAAGTGTTAGATAGAGGCCCTTTTTTTCATTCTCTGCGTAGTCCACGTAATTCACTTCGAAAATGGCACTTTTCAAACGCAAAGTTCCGTAAAAAAAAAGCCAAATTGATACGAAAACATACAGGTATTGCGATAACCAGTGAACGTCATCAATTGTGAAAACTGAAACCCCTAAGACGCCAACGGAAATTAGCAAAGTATCCGAAAGGGAACAAAAAAGTGCTACGGGGATAACGTGCTTATTTGTTAGACCCTGCCGAAAAACAAATATATTTTGAGCCCCCAAAACAAAAATGAGAGAGAAACCAAGAATAAACCCATTTATAAATGCCACAGCCATTTTCTCTCCAAGCAGCTTCTCAATCAATCACTAATAAAAAAAAATCTTGAAAAACGAAACAACTTAATAGAAATATCATTTCAATTAAATTACCGCGAGGACTTACTTTAAATCCAGACTTAGTAAATGTTACAAATTCAAGGCAAAACAATACCCAAAGTTTTTGAGGAAGCAGCAGCAAATTGGCCAAATTGGCCATTTCTTGTTGTACCAAAGGCGCAAAACGCTGATAGCCTCGAAATTTCATATTCTACCGCTATTCAAAAAGTCAATTATTATAAAAATAAATTTCAACTATCTGGTTACAGTGCTGGTCAACGGATAGCGGTCCTATTGGGAAATAACCCAAATCACTACTTGATTAAATTGGCTCTCAACAGTCTAGGTATATCTATTGTGCCGTTAAACCCAGACGCATCACCCAAGGAAATTAGTTATATTCTATCTGATAGTAATTCTAGCCTCATAATTACAAATGATCAAAAAGTCAGTTTAATTCTCGAAAGTTTTTTCTTCCTAAAGACCCCTCTAAACTTCTGCTTGATTGAGGAGATTGACACTGGCTTGCCTCCGAGTAATTTTAAAGGAAAAGCAAAGATTGTCTCACCCGAAACAGAGGCCAGTCTACTTTATACGTCGGGAACTACGGGCAAACCAAAAGGATGTATCCTGTCTCATGAGTACGAACTGATGTGCGGTGATAGCTACATCCGAGCGGGATCACCGGTCAGCCTAACTGTAAATCGCGATAAAATATTTAATCCGCTTCCTAGCTTCCACATAAACGCCGGTATACTTACTTTTTTCGCGGTTATTTTGACTGGTAACTGTCTTATTCAACCGAATCGCTTTAGCGTGAAAACATGGTCTTGTGATATTAGAGAAACCGAGGCAACCGTGTTCCATTATTTGGGTGTTATAATAGCGATGCTGCTAAACAAAGAAATAAAGAAAGACGACATAAAATCTCTGCGACTTGGCTTAGGTGCAGGCGTTGAACCCTCCCTGCATGAAAAATTTGAGAGCCAGTTCGCAATACCTTTGGTAGAGGTTTGGGGGATGACGGAAATGTGCCGAATAATTGTAGCTAATGAAGAACCAAGACAAATCAACACCCGAGCCATGGGCAGACCGCGGTCAGATTTAGAGATTAAGGTAGTGGATGAGAATGACAAAGAGGTGGAAAGAGGACATCCCGGCGAGATGTTGGTGCGACATTCAGAGAGTTACCCCAGAAAAGGAGCCTTCTCAGGATATTTGGGGAATGAAGAGGCTACCGAAGTTGCCTGGAGAAATGGTTGGTTCCATACGGGCGATACAGTAATTATGGATGAGAGTAACATGCTTTTTTTTGTAGATCGAGCTAAAAACATAATACGACGTTCGGGAGAAAATATAGCAGCAGCAGAAGTGGAAAACTGCTTAATCGAACATGAATATGTAAATAATGTAGCGTGTATTTCTGTGCCAGATGAACTGCGGGAAGAGGAAATTATGGCATGCGTTGTTCTTTCCACAACTGCTCGTGCCTCAAAAAAAACCGCAAAAAAATTGTTCAGTCACGCTTACGGGCAACTGGCATATTATAAGGCCCCTGGATGGTTTTTATTCTTAAAACAGCTCCCTGTCACGGGAACTCAAAAAGTTTTAAAACACAAGCTTTTTAGTTCAGATGAGGACCCAAGACAAAAGCCTAATGTTTTTGACATGCGCGTAGAGAAAGTAAGAAAAAACTAAAACCTTACTAGTTTGCATTAAAACGATTCGCATTTTTCAAATAAAAACAGGTCTCTTTTTGGGAGCAGTTTTGTCTTCTTTTGGTCAGTGAGGGTGTGTTAAATTTATCACAATCGCTTAGGTGTATGGTTCTCACATTCTCGTTGAAGACATGTCATGAAAAATCTAAAATCATAACTAACTATTAAATTTCACATAATTTTTTCTTCGTTATTTTGGATTATAGCACCATAATAGTGTTTCGATTTGATAGATATTTTTTTTCATACGCTTGTTCCTACTAACAATAAAAACTACTTCAAATCACATATTGCTCAGAATGAATAAGTACTAGATAGCGTAGCTAATCAAATATTCTGTCTACATATAGAAGAATCACGCAGACTTTTGGTTAAAGGCATCTAATTTCTTTACCAAAAATAACTCTGTTATTCAGCCAATTTAGATAATTACCCTGTAGCAGTGAATTGGTTGGTAGCAAGTAAAAATATTAAATATACTTGTCATAAGATGTCTCTGGGGTAGACGTAATATTCTTAGAAGTTCGAAACTACTTTTTTTCTAGATTGGTATTTCTGGTAGCATTAAAGTTTTTTTTATAACTCAATGAAAATACATTGATATTCTCTTTTGAATTGTTATTTGATCTTTTTTGTATATCGTATTGACGCGGTCTGCACGTATAAGTTGCACGAGCAGAAAAAACATAGTTTGTCGGATCGTATCTTTTAATTAGGCATTTGAATCTTTCAAATGTTGCGCGAGGAGATAGGATCGATGATAAAATTATTAAAGCGCTATTCAACACTGAAATTAGTCTTGTTTTCCTTATCACTTTTCGTATTGGGATTAATAAACTGGATCGTAACTGCAAATTTAGGATCTCTTTAAATTTACTTATCCCTGTGCTCCGGACAAAATGCCTGTGAGTGTTTTACGTTTTTTGTGACCATTTCCCAACTTGTTTTGATTACGAGCATATTCATGGTGCAAGCCAGACTTTGGTAACACCCCTATCATTAAAATCGTATGATGCGCGCTGATGACCTTTCGAACTCAGTAGCAACCAGTCGATAGATAATATCTCATTCACTACCACCGCAAAATTTCTTTTCCCAGCCTCACTTTCTTTTTTAGTCGGAATGCGACCAACCAAGTTCTCGGGAATTCCGTCCTCACAAACGTTTATTTCCTGGGAAGGCACATATTTTGTTAAATAACATTTTCGAGCCGATAGAGAGGTTTTAGCCCAAGTTGCGTTATGAAAATCATTGTTATAGTGAACAATCGAATTTGTTTTTACGCGTAATTGCATCTTCTCCTCAAAATGATAAAACAAACAGTGCGTGTTGGGATTCTCTCTTATTGCTCGTACCTTTGGACTTCTGTGGTCTGTATTAAAAATGAGTTGCTTTTTTGTTTCATCTACCCCACGTAAAATTACTGAACGGCTCGTTACCTCGTTATTTTCAATGTTTGAAAATGTCATAGTGTGAAAGTCATCTTTTCCATCGGTAACACCGTGTCGTAATCTTTGAAAAATATAGGCTAGATTATCCATCTGATTATTGACTCCCCCAAAAATTCCTGTACCAAAAAGGATAGTTGTTAATCAGGTTATATCTACACAAAAAAAACAATATCCATAAGCACTAATTTTTATTGTGATTGTAAAACAGAAAAAATGAAAACTTTCGACCTCTTATTGAAAGGTGGTCACGTAATAGACCCAGCGGAGGACATCGACCAAAAGCTCGATGTGGCTTTCTCAAACGGCAAGATAAGTAAAATTGCTAATGATATACCAAAGAGCAAGGCCAAGAAGGTCATTGATATTTCTAATTCAATTCTTACTCCCGGATTAATAGACCTTCACACACACGTTTATTGGGGGGGCACCTCACTAGGAATTGATCCAGATAAGTATTGTATTTCGTCAGGACTAACAACAATTATAGATACTGGATCAGCCGGTCCCGGAAATTTTTCTGGATTTCGAAAACATATTATTGAAAAATCCCGTTTCAGAATACTTGTCTTTCTACACATTTCTCACGCGGGCATTTTTGCCTTCTCTAAAGATGTAATGGTCGGTGAGAGTGAAAATATAAGAATGATGGATCCCAGATCCGCAATACAAGTAATTAAGGAAAATCAGGACTTAATAGTCGGAGTGAAAGTTCGACTTGGTAAAAGAACTTCTGGTATCAACGGAATAACTCCTCTTAAGTTCGCTATGGAAGTGGCTCAGGAATGTAATTTGCCAATAATGGCTCATATAGACGAGGCGCCCCCATCTTATTCCGATTTAGTCAAAGAGCTGAGACCTGGTGATATTCTTACACATTGCTTCAGACCATCACCTAATGGACCGTTAGGGCAAAATGGCGACATATTGTGCGAAGTCTTAAAGGCTCGAGACCGTGGTATTTTATTTGATGTAGGACACGGGATGGGTTCTTTTTCTTTCAAAACTGCCCGTAAAATGCTTGATAAGGGTTTTTATCCAGATACCATTTCTTCAGATATCCACGCGCTCTGCCTTGATGGACCAGTTTTTGATCAACTAACTACTTTATCTAAGTTTGTTGCCTTAGGATTGCCATTTCGAGAAGTGATTCGTGCCTCGACTGAAAATGCCTCCAGAGCATTAAGAATGAAAGAGCTCGGTTCCTTGAAAGTGGGAAAACTCGCAGATGCTTCTATTCTAAAATTGAAAGAAGGATCGTTTGAGTATTTCGATGTGACGGGAGAAAAACTAATTGGAAATAAAAAAATAATGCCGCTTGGTCTTGTAAATGCAGGTAACTGGGTGAATGCTGAGTAAAATGAAGAGTATAAATATTATTTACATTGCGGAGTTGTAAAAAGTCATGCTAGCCAATCTGCAGCATTAAGCGCACCTTTACATAGATAAACCCGTAAAAACCAAAATGACCAATAATTCAAAAGAATTAGATATTTTTATAATAGGAGGAGGCATCAACGGAGTAGGCCTTGCTAGAGATGCTGCCGGAAGAAGCCTGAAAGTTGCTTTGGCTGAAATGGGTGATCTTGGTTCATCTACTTCGTCTGCATCGACGAAATTGTTTCATGGTGGACTCCGATACTTAGAGTACTTTGAGTTTAGGTTAGTGAGAGAAGCTTTAAAAGAAAGAGAGAAACTTCTTTCCATGATGCCTCACATCAGTTGGCCATTGCGATTTGTCTTGCCTTACCACAGGGATATAAAATTTGAAAATGTGACCCCAGCATCCAAACTCGTATCTTTCTTTATACCTTGGAAACCTACTCATAGACCTCCATGGCTGATCCGACTCGCGCTATATTTTTATGACAATATTGGAGGAAGAAGCTTTCTCCCTCCAACTAAATCACTAAACCTTCATAAGGACATTTCGGGTATTCCCTTAAAGAAGAAATATAAAAAAGCCTTCGAATATTCGGATTGTTGGGTCGACGACACTCGGCTGGTTGTATTGAACGCCCAAGATGCTAAACGAAACGGCGCAGAAATCCTGACACGTGCAAAAGTAATATCGGCTGAGCGGAAGAAAAAATTTTGGACTATTACAGTTAAGGACACTCGCTCTTTTGAAGAAAAGGTTTTTAAAAGTAAAGTTCTGATTAATGCGGCGGGTCCTTGGGTTCAAACTGTCAGAGACAATATTTTACGGATTAACTCCTCAATAGTCGTTAAGTTAGTCAGAGGGAGCCATATAGTAACAAGAAAACTTTATGACCATGAAAAATGTTACTTTTTTCAGGGAAAGGACGGCAGAGTTGTTTTTTCTATTCCTTATGAAAATGATTTTACCCTGATCGGCACAACTGAGTTCGAACATATTTCATTGGATAATGTACCGATTTGCTCACCTGAGGAAAAATCCTATCTTGTTGATTTTGTATCTGGATTTTTCAAAAAATCTATTTCCACTAAGGATATTGTATGGTCTTATTCTGGGATGAGACCATTATACGAAGATGGCGCAAAATCTTCTTCGGCAATTTCTCGGGATTATATTTTGGAGTTGGATGAGAACCTATCAAAAGCACCATTGATTAATATATATGGCGGAAAAATAAGCACCTACAGAAGGCTTGCTGAAAACATACTGGAAAAACTATCTTCATATTTTCCGAATATGAGAGAAAATTGGACTGAAAATTCAACCCTTCCAGGTGGCAATTTTAAAATTAGCGAGTTCGACGAACTCGTTAATTCAATAAAGAATAAACACTCTTATCTCTGCATTCAATATATCAAGAGGCTAGTACGATTATACGGCACCGATGTACTCAAAATGTTGCTCAATAAGAAAAGCAAGGACGATCTTGGTGAAGAACTCGCAAAGAACGTTTTTGCTTTTGAAATCGACTGGACAATTAAAAATGAATGGGTCGAATGTGCGGAAGACTTTATTTGGAGAAGGACTAAACTGGGACTGATTTTACAAAAAGCTGAAATCTCAAAGATTGAAAAATATATCGCACGTAGGATTAGTTCATAAATTCATTGTTCGTGCTTCATTTCTAATCTATAACGAGATACCTTTGATCTTGAGATCAATATTTATATGGGAGGAGAATATGAAAAATACCTTTTTTAAAGCTATATTAACAGGCGCTTTTATGACTTTCGGCTCAGCAGGATCCTTAACAGCTGCTGAATGCATTGCGCCGGCAAATCCAGGTGGGGGATGGGATTTTACCTGCCGAACTATAACTAAAATTATGTATGACATAGGGGCAGTGGACTCCCCAATCCAGGTAACAAATATGGCCGGGGGTGGTGGTGGCCTAGCCTATGCACATGTGGTTAATGAAAGAAATAATGACGACTCTCTAATAGTTGCCGCTTCATCAGCCACCGCAACCAGATTGGCACAAAATGCCTATTCAGGAATGACTTATGATCAAGTTAGATTCCTCGGAGCAATCGGAGCAGACCCTGGTGTCATTGTTGTGGCCATGGACTCTCCACATAAAACTTTAAATGATTTGTTGGATGCTGTTATTGCTGATCCCGCAAACCACGCGTTTGCCGGCGGATCCGCTGCAGGGGGCTTTGACCATTTAAAGGTACTTATGGCACTCGGGAAAAAAGGTTTTACGGATATTTCAAAAGTAAAATATATTGGTGTTGATGGTGACGCCGACGCTATTACCCAAACCGTTGGCGGTTTTACAGCCGCGATGACCGGAGATATATCTGGAGTGGTTGGTTTCATCAAATCAGGAGATGTTAGGGTATTGGCCTCTTTTACAGATGAACGAATTCCTGGGTTTGAGGACATTCCAACTGCTAAAGAACAAGGGATAGATGTGGTAGCAGTTAACTGGAGAGGTCTATATACTCCCAAAGGCGCCTCTGACTCATCTTACAAAAAGTGGACGGAAGCTCTTCGCAAAGTCGGGGACTCTCCGGAATGGGAAGCAGCGATGGCAGCAAATGGTCTAGCACCTTTTAATAAGGTTGGACCAAATTTTCAGGATTATGTCGTTGGAGTAATGGCTGAAGTTCAAGAACTGTCCAAGAAACTTGGTGTAATGAAATAGTGTCAGACCGAATATTTGGACTTACATTAATGCTTATAGCGCTGGCATTTTTTGCCAGCGCTACGATGCTCGAGTCACCCTTTTTTGCCGACCCTTTAGGACCAAGAACATTCCCCTACATAATTTCGATTGCCAGTATTCTTTGCACTTTAGCATTACTATTGTTTCCTGATAGAGAGCCAATTTGGCCGGATTTCAAGACTTTTAAAAAACTTCTTTTGGCCTTAGTAGTTTTGATTTTTTACGCGTATAGTTTAAAACCATTTGGATTCTTAGTTCCAACCGCCGTTGCATCCTCGGTATTATCATTTCAAATCTCACCTAAGATAGTATCTTCGATGGGCACTGGTTTTTCGCTATCAATCGCTCTTTTCTTTATATTTAAATTTGGCTTAGGTTTAAGCCTTTTTGCCTTGCCAACTTTTTTTTATAGGTAACTAAATGGAGATAATAGCAAATTTATTACTTGGTTTCAGTGTGGCACTGACACCAACTACACTTACTTTGGCAGTGGTCGGGTGTGTTTTAGGAACAATAATTGGAGCTCTTCCCGGTCTAGGACCATCAAACGGAGTGGCAATACTAATTCCACTCTCGTTCTCCTTAGAACTAGATGCTACCCAAGCGCTCGTATTAATGACAAGTGTTTATTACGGGGCAATGTATGGTGGGAGAATTTCTTCCATTCTTCTTAATATACCGGGGGATGAACCTGCAATGATGACCACACTTGACGGATATCCCATGGCAAAAAAAGGTCGTGCCGGAGATGCTTTAGTCTTATCTGGTGTTGCGTCATTCGTAGGCGCTTTTTTGGCCACAATAGGATTGATGATACTCGCCCCCATACTCGCCAGGGTGGCGTTTTATTTTGGACCTGCTGAATATTTTGCATTATATCTTTTGGCTTTTTGTACACTTGGTGGAATGGGTTCTGACAATCAAGCTAAATCGGCTTTGGCCGTTTGTCTGGGTCTTGGAATCTCAATGATCGGCGTGGATAATTCTACAGGAATGACCAGATTTACAGGAGGAAATTTACACCTATACGATGGGGTTGATTTTCTTGTTGCTATAGTAGGACTCTTTGCCGTAACAGAAATTTTTGTGTTTATTGAAAGCAAAGGACGAGATTCTGCGATTGGTGTCGAGTTAGGAAAAATCAGAATTCCTATCAAGGAGATAATTGCGACAAGATGGACAATGTTAAGAGGAACTGTCGTTGGTTTTTTTGCGGGTATTTTGCCAGGTGCCGGCGCTTCGTTGGGAAGCTTTCTCGCTTACATGAGCGAGAAATCCCTCGCTACAAATAAATCAGATTTTGGAAAGGGCGACATACGAGGAATTGCAGCTCCAGAGTCTGGAAACAACGCTGCCGCTGGAGGGGCATTGGTACCAATGCTTACTTTGGGTGTTCCTGGTTCAGGAACAACAGCAGTTTTGTTGGCACTATTGATGACGTTGAATATTACTCCAGGACCTCTTCTTTTTAACGAGAGACCAGAGGTGGTCTGGGGGTTGATAGCCACTTTACTTATCGCCAATATTGTTCTTCTGGTCTTGAATGTACCGCTCGTTAAACTATTCACGAAAATTCTGCAAGTTCCTGCCTCTTTTTTACTCCCAGGCGTAGCAATGATCTCTTTTGTGGGAATCTATTCCTTATCTGGAAGCCATTTTGACCTCCTTCTGATGACTGGTTTTGGAGTTTTGGGATTCATCTTAAGAAAATTAAAGGTGCCAGCCGTGCCTGTAATTTTGGGTATTTTGCTCGGTGGACATATGGAAGTAAGCTTAAGAAGAGCGATGGTCTTGTCAAATGGTGACTGGACTTACTTATTTGCAAGCAATATTTCTATAGGACTTTGGTTGGCAGCCGTAGTAGGCTTCATTGCGCCATTCTTTCTCCGTACCTACCTTAAGAGGCCACCTCGGCACGAAAGTTCAAATTAATGAGCATTCGTGTTCTTATCCCAGCTGGAGCACTGGGCCTTGGTTATGATAAAGAAGCTCTTAAGCGAGGGTTAGAAAAAAAACCCCATTTGATAGCTATAGACGGTGGCTCTACCGACTCTGGTCCTGCATATCTGGGTAGAGGTGTATCAAAATATTCTCGTGCTTCAACAAAATTGGAATGGAAAGGATTGATGGAGGCAAGAGAAAGGGCACGCGTTCCACTTGTAATCGGAACAGCGGGTACATGCGGAACAGATAAATCCGTTGATTGGTTTCTCAAAATAACGGAGGAAATTGCCTCTGAACTCAGTCTTTCTTTGAAAGTAGCGGTTTTAAAGTGTAGCCAGAAAAATGAATCAATTGCTAAATCGTATTCTCACGGAATGATTAAACCTCTGCCAAACGCACCGAAGATAAGTGAGCGCATAATTCTTAATTGCACAAATATCGTTGCATTAGCTGGCGTAGAACAGATAATTTTGGCATTAAAAGAGAATCCGGACATTATTATTGCAGGCAGAGCAACAGATACAGCCATAATTGCCGCACTGCCCATAATGAAAGGTTTAAATCCAGGTTTAGCGTGGCATGGTGCAAAGGTTTCTGAGTGTGGAGCATTATGTACAACTAACCCAATGTCTGGCGTGGTATTGGTCCAGTTTAACCAAAATAGCTTTACTGTCGAGCCCATGAGCAAAAACGCCCGAGCCACCCCAAGGACTGTCTCAGCTCACATGTTATATGAAAATGCAAACCCGTTTATACTGTACGAACCGGGTGGTCATCTAAACGTTGAAAAGGCCAATTATACTGCTATCAGTGATCGTGTGGTTCAAGTATCGGGGGCACAATGGATCGCGTCGGCCGATTATACAGTTAAATTAGAAGGAGTCGTAAGAGCTGGTTTCCAAAATGTGATATTAACGCTTATCAGGGATAGAAAGTATGTTCGCGATGTCGATATATGGATCAAGCAAGTTGAGGATAATTGTTGCAAACTTATAGATGACAGGTTGAGCTTGTCAAAGAACTCTTACTCACTAGAGTTCCGTTTAATTGGTAAGAACGCTAGCTTTGGGACCCTCGAGACTTCAGTATCTGAACATTTGGAGATAGGCATAATGGCTCTAATTACGGCTGAGACACAACAAGATGCGGATGAAATAAGTCGAATCCTTAATCCTCTGTTGCTACACCACCCTCTTACCCAAAAAGAAGAGTTGCCAACATTTGCTTTCCCTTTTTCTCCGGCACATATTAGTCGAGGTCCAGTATATGAGTTTATGTTTAATCATATTTTGTCCTTAAAGAATCCAATGGACGCTTTTGAACTTGAGGTTTTAGAATATGGCTAAGTTAGTCGACTTGGTAGAAACAGTGAGAAGTAAAAATGCAGGACCATTTTGGTTGACGATTGATATATTCTGTATCTCTAATTTATCTTACAAAAGGGTATGCTATGGTTTGACTACAAGAAATTTCGCAAAAATATTCTGTATTGATGAGAAACAGGTTAAACGGTTCGAAATAAATTCTTTAAGAGTGTTAAAGTTTAGTCTTCCTCGACCCCAGATACAGGGCTCGATAAGGGATCGAGACATGCACGGTGCGACTTGGGGGTCACTGGTCGGAGAGCTAACTATTGAATAGAGTTTAATGGATCTGAAATCTACATTAATTACATTAATCATAGGCAGCACCGGTGGTTTTATGGCTTCACGCATGGGATTTCCTGCTCCCTTTTTGACTGGCCCGGCGACTATAGTAACGATCTCTTGCCTTATTGGACTTAAGTGCTCAATAGATACAGTTTTTAGGAATTTCAGTTTTATCATTATCGGTATTTCTATCGGATCAAGTGCTACTCCTCAGTTAACTCAAGCTTTAGCTTCTTGGCCTTATACAATGATTGGCATGATTGTGAATGTTTTTGTAATTATAATCATAGGTAAATATCTTTTTCAAAGGGTGTACAAATTGAATTCGAATACCGCAGTGCTAGCGTCTTGTCCCGGACTTCTCAGTTTTGTCCTGGGCCTAAGTGAGGACACCAAATCTGAGACGGTTCGTATATCTGTCATTCAGTCGGTTAGAGTCCTAACTTTAATTTTAGCTGTCCCAACGTGCATTACATTTCTAACCGATTTTCAGGCTCAAACATTATCGGAAAATCTTGAGCAAATAGGCTGGCTCCATTTACTTTGGCTTTTTGTTGCTTCGGTACTTTTGGGACGTATACTTTTGGAGATTAGATGTCCGGCAGCGTTTTTGTTTGCTGGAATGGTCGTATCTATATCAGGTCACACTTTAGATTTAACGCCGGGCAATGTCCCCAGTTTTCTGGAAACTTTTGCATTTATCATTCTTGGATCTTTAGTAGGCTCACGCTTTACTGGGGTAAGGGTCAGCCTATTTAAAACAGCATTTATTCAAGGAGCAACTTTTACCGCAATAGCTCTAATAGTCTCTTCAACTTTTGCTTATGTGATATCTATTCTCAGTGACTTTCCTTTTTTAGACCTTCTAATCGCTTTTGCACCTGGTGGATTAGAGAGTATGGCTGCGATTGGTTCCTTAGTAAAAGCCGATACAACTTTTGTTGCATTTCATCATTTAGCACGCTTACTGTTCCTAACCGCACTGATACCGTTACTGCTAACCCAAAAAGATAATTAATTTGTTGATTGCCACTATGATATAAAGGCCTGTCAACTGGCAATACTCTTTAAAAACTTCCCGCTATAGTTCGTCCGAATAACAGTTTGATACCCCTCGAAGAACTGTACCCTTGGTGAATATTTAATAGTTGAGGTAAATACCTAGCGTTATCCCGAGTGTTTTAATAAGGAATTGACTTTCATATCCTGAGTGTTTTAATAAGGTATTGACACTCGCCCACATAAAAGTTAGAAACTAATAGTTGACTGTTTTTATCAGAAATCAGTAAGTTCGACTTTTGTATGGATATTTCGAATGACTAGAAAAGAAACGGATGAGATTAATAAGCATGGCGAGGCCGACGCTCTGAAAACTCACAATGCAAGTGAGCTTCTCGGAGAAGCTTCCGTAGCTAAAATTGAACTCGATGGCCAAACATATCTGTTACGAAAAACACGATATAATAAACTGATTTTAACGAAATGAGCGGGCAACAATATATAAACGCTGGTGAAGTGGCGGTAAGCACAATGGAAGCTCTAGAGGCTTTTCAACAAAAGGCCGTCCTGGTTCTTCGCCACATCGATAAATTTTTTGATGGTTCTGGTTCCGAACGGTTGCCTAAAGAAATAAAACCACTCTTTGAAGAAGAGGAGTCAAAAGAACAGATTATAGGATTTATCGATATGTTTGCGAATAATTATTTGCGGCCAATTGTTCGCCACCAACCAGATTGCTCTTGCGTGGGAGCAGATGAGAACATTTTCAGCAATATTCTCAAATTTTCATTACAGGGCAAGACAAGTGAAGCAATTATTTTAAGCTCATTACTTGTTCGAGCAGAAACCGTGGGTGAATTGGTTAGAAAAGCCAAGACAGTAGCCAGATTAATCGATGAGAAAATATCCGAGCCAGTACCAAGTATTTTCGTCAAGCCAAATTCCTACACTCAAATTCATTAAAACGGAGATTATCATGAAAAAAACAACCCTTACATTTGTCAGCGTATGTGCATTGTTTTCAGCTGGACTTACACATATCGGATACTCAGAAACCTTTTCGGAAGCATTCGCGAAAGCAAAAGCAGCGGGTCTCGCGGAATTCTCATACAATGGGAACCTTTACACAACTCAAACAGCTGAAGAAGCCGCAAAACTGACATACGGCCCTTTCCCAATAACTCTTAAAGGATACTCCGGTTCAAAGACCAATTCGGTTTCTTACACAGGACAAATAGCTAGACATGTGCTCCATGACAGCTTGAAGAAGCTTGCCGCAAAAGGTAGCAAAGACGACATGATGTCGTATTACAATGGTTCCGATCTTAATCTGGCTATTGTTGCACCAAAAAGCAAAGATGGCTTTCCAGTCAAGCAGACCACATTGAATGATATTTCTAAGGGGAAAAACCTGTCGGGAAAAACATACAAGGGTACTATGAACGCCTGGCCGGGTCAGATGACCGGAAAAGAGGCTCTGGAGTTTATGATTAACAAAGCAGCAACAGTGAAAGGTGGGGTTGATACTTCTACGGGGTACAATTATCCACAATTGATATCAAAATTTGCGATGGGCGCCGTCTTCTACAATCAGGCAGTGGATAATTACCTGGATGAGAAACTTTCTGCTGACAACAAACCCAATAGTAAGCCATACAAAGATGGTGCATATTACACGGGAAAGGAGCATAGCTGGGATGAAGCTTTTGGATACTGGGGTGCTGCGGCACACGCCATGAAGCTGAGCCCAAAAGAGAATTATGAAATCACTAAAATGAAGAACCTAAAAGCGGCTGATGCGAACGGAGATGGTGTCGTGGACTTGAAATCTGAAATGCAGTTTGCCCACGCCTACTACGCTTCAAGTTTTGACAAGGGAGGCAAAACGAATTATTTGCATACCGTAACACGGGCTTTTATTGATGGAAGACAAGTTATCACTTCTGCAAATGGCAATGATCTAACGGACTCTCAGCGAGACAAGTTATATGAGTTAGCGGAGACCATTGGTTCAAACTGGGAGAAAGTTATTGCAGAATCCGTGTTTAAATACGCTGGATCTGTGTACAAAGATATAAATAAGCTCAAAGAACTTTTGGATTCCAATTCTGACACTACTGAAGCGTTTGCAACGTATGCCAAGCACTGGGGAGAATTAAAAGGCTTCTCAATGGCGCTCCAAGCAGGAAAGAAAAATCTGGGTGAAACAGCAGCATATATGAATCGTGAAATTGGTTTCGGTCCCGTTTTATTAAATACATCGCAGGTAGTCGGGATAAACTCTAACGGCGACTATATTAAGGATGAGTCTGTCTCTCTCGATGTATATCAAATGAATATGTTAAAAGTTCAAAAATTAATGATAGACAAATTTAAGGTAGAGGCCAGATCGAACGACCAAACTGGAAAAATGGCTGCATTAGCTGATAAACTAGGTGATTCAGATAGTGCTGAGAATGATTAAGGTGGTAATACAGGAGAGACTCTTAAGGACTAAAATCTTTACTTGGCAAGCATGACAGAGTTTCTTTTTAGTATTTTTGAGCATTTTGGTGATCCCAGAAAGAGAGTCTTTCTGGGATACATCATTTTGGCTATTGGAGTAGCGTTTTTTTGGCTTGTTAAAATTAAAGGGCTATCAATTAGAGAGTCTATTTTCTATATTTTCGATAAGAGAATTTTATTATCTGAGTCTTCGCGAAGTGACTTCAAACTATTTTTGCTGAATAGAGTTTTTTTGATGTTCGTTTCACCTTTACTTATCAGTCAACTTGCCATCGCAACAGTTATTTACTACTCCCTTCACGCATCAAAGTGGTTACACGTTGGAATGTGGAACGAAAGTTCCCAATTTATAGTAATATCTATTTTTACAATTTTTGTGTTCATTCTGGATGATTTCACAAAATTCATCGTTCATCGGTGGATGCACAAATGGCCGATGTTATGGTCCCTGCACAAAGTACACCATTCAGCAACAACTTTGACTCCTCTGACAATATACCGGACACATCCGCTCGAGGGTGTGATTTTTATACTTAGGAGTTCTCTTACACAGGGACTATCTATCTCAACTTTCGTATTTATGTTCGGCGATAAAGTAGACCTGTACACTGTTCTTGGAGTAAATGTTTTTATATTTTGCTTTAACGTAGCGGGCTCAAATCTTCGTCATTCTCACATTGGAATACGGTACTGGCCTTGGTTAGAATATATAATTATTTCGCCTGCCCAACATCAATTGCATCACTCAATAGCAGAGAAACACTACGACAAGAACTTTGGGGTGACCTTGGCGTTGTGGGATTGGCTTTTTGGCTCTTTAATCCACTCAGAGGATACTGAAGATCTAACTCTTGGGGTTGTAGATGAATGTGACTGGTCCCCGCATAGCTTAAAAAAGTTGTATCTATACCCATTTCTCGAAATTTTTAATATATTAAAAATGAAAGTTAACAATGTTTTTGAGATTGTTTCACGTAAGGTAAAAAATAAACGCCAAGAAATGTAGATGTTCTTATTTTGGTCGGGATCGTCTATTGGGCCTTACTAAAACTTTCAAACTTTTGGTATTTGTCTTCTTCAGCTTTCTCCACAATAGCCTCAGCCAAACCAATCTGCTCATAGTATGAGTCCGACTGAGCAAGTGAGAGCATTTCATATAGACCAATGCTTACTGGCCTTACACAAACCTCTTCTTTTTGGGCATTCAGCTCTTTTTCTTTGTCAAACATTTTCGATAACCTCGCAGAATTCATAAACATAGCTGGTTATCCAAGGGACTACTGGCTTTACGACTCCTACGTTAATTTTCCTGACTGTTTAAGTCAAGTACTTAATTTTTCGAAGGATTGGCTTATCTTTGGTTATTCAAGAACAACTGTTGAAATATCCCAGCAGTAAATAGATAGAGACTGGAAAACAAAAACATTGCTTGTACAAATAGGTTGGTTTGAAAGTTGTTCCACGCTGCATAACCCCCTAGAAACGTCCATGCAATAGCGACAGGGAGACTAAACGTTCTCCATCGGTCGGTACGCACGGGATGAATAAATTTTAAATTTGTAAACATGCTTATTGATAAAAGAATCACTACAACCAAAATTACTTGCCAAACAGGCTGGATCGTGAAGAATACCAGCACGACCATGTTCCAACAACCTGGGAAACCTGCGAAACTATTATCTTTGGTTTTCATTCGAGTATCTGCAAAATACAGTACTGATGTAAACGCTATTACGAATATGCAAACCCAACCAGACCATCCGTTAAGCAACCCGCTCACAAAAAGGGCATAGGCAGGAATAAAAACATAAGTCAAGTAGTCAATAATCAAATCCAAAAGTACGCCGTCATACTCTGAGGCAAACCGTTTAACTTCATATTTTCGAGCGAGTGGTCCGTCGAGTCCATCAACAAAAAAAGCCACAACAAGCCATAAAAACATCAAATCCCACCGTTCATCTACCGCGGCTAACATTGCTAACATCGCAAGGACAGCACCAAGTGCAGTAAAATAATGAACTGAAAGAGCTTTTAATCTAGAGGATATCCTTATCACAGTTCATCTCTCATTGAGGGAATAACTTCATCATTATTTTCATTCCTTAACCTTAGCCACTAACACGAAGCAAAAGTTCAACTAAGACTTGCTTAATTGAACATTACAATGAAATTAATCGTTTTATCTAGTAAAAACCCCAGAAAATATTAAATTAAGACTAAACACGCTGATGGCGCTTCCCCAAGTTACCTATCTTCAAAAAAATCGTCTAAATATCCATTTAAATTTCTTTCTGAATTAGATAAGATAATAAAGTGTTAGCGCAAACTTGGTTGCCTGAGGAAAATATGAGAAAAAATGTTTTTAATATAGCCGTTATTCCAGGAGATGGAATTGGCCTTGAAGTTGTACCTGAAGCCATAAAAGTTCTCTCCTTGGTGGCAGAAAAGTATAATATCAATATGGAATTTGAATATTTTGATTTTGCTTCCTGTGATTATTATTTAAAAAATGGAACTATGCTTCCAACTGATTGGAAATCACAAATCGGCTCAAAGGATGCTATTTTTTTTGGGGCCGTTGGCTGGCCCGACAGAGTCCCAGACCATGTCTCGCTATGGGGGTCCCTGCTCAAGTTCCGACGAGAGTTTGATCAGTATGTGAATTTGAGACCTGTTAGATTAATGCGCGGGGTCCCGAGTCCACTTACAGGGAAAAAACCGGGCGACATAGATTATTTAATAGTAAGAGAAAACACAGAGGGGGAATATTCCTCCATTGGCGGGAGGATGTTCTCGGGTTCAGAACGCGAGTTCGTAATCCAAGAAACCGTGATGACAAGAACCGGAGTTGACCGAATTTTGAAATATGCTTTTGAATTGGCAGAAACTCGTCCTGAAAAGCATCTTACTTCCGCAACAAAATCAAACGGAATCTCGATTACAATGCCATATTGGGACGAAAGAGTTATGGAAATAGCTAAGAGTTACCCAGAAGTAAAATATGATAAATACCATATTGATATCTTATGTGCTCATTTTATCTTAAACCCAGAGAAATTTGACGTGGTCGTGGGCTCTAACCTTTTTGGAGATATTCTATCGGATTTAGGTCCTGCGACCACCGGAACAATCGGAATAGCCCCATCAGGAAACATTAACCCCGAACGGAAATATCCTTCCCTTTTCGAACCAGTGCATGGCTCTGCACCAGATATTGCCGGAAAAGGTATTGCAAATCCAATAGGGCAAATATGGGCAGGTGCAATGATGTTAGAACATTTGGGTTTTCCTTCAGCCAGTCAAAACATTCTCAAATCAATAGAAGAAGTGCTATCATTTAGGAAGAACCGGACCCCCGACTTAAGCGGCACAGCATCGACTGCCTCTTGCTCCCAGGCAATACTAAAGTCAATTCTAACCAACTGAAATCCTAGCTGCTCAACGCTCCCACAGTAAAGACCGCAAAACTTAACGACACCAGAATACCTGCTATAACCTCTAGCTTTTGTGTTAAACTCATATTTTTTATGAATGTCACCATTAGAAAACCACATCGCTTTATTTAATTTTTTCTATATGTTGTATGTGTACATTAAATTATCACAAAATCAACACCTGTAAATCGGAAAGTTTTCAAATATCAACCTTTTCGCCATGAATGTGTTTGGGAATATATCTGGTTGGTTGATAGCCCTTTAGGTTCTTGTTAGTTGGATTCCAAGTGCAGATTTTTTCAGTTGTGGTCCAAATGGTCTCGCAATCCCCAGGCACGAAGAATTCAACAAACGTAAACCTCTCATTACTTTTATTCTTAAAAGAGTGAATTTCATTTTCAAAATTGTATACGAGATCACCAGCTTGCAAGTTAACGGTCCTATCCTCAAAAACTGCGAGCCCCTCTCCCGAAAGAACATATTGAAAATGTTCTGCTCCAACATGAAAGTGAGGAGGTGCCTCTGTATTTGGCGGATAGATAATTATTTCACCTTTCACTGCGAAAGTTCCCCATAAATTCTTTGTCGCTATATAGATCCGCTGCCTAGCATCATGCTCAGACTGCAAAACAGGTTCATCATGCCAGTTAATTACTCTTATTCCTTTTGAGGGTTGGTTGCTTAATTTCTCAAATCTTTTAAAGTCTTTCACCGTTGTTTTCAGTATTACAGTATCCGCTTTAGCTACAAAAACCGTTTTGTGGTCATGAGAAATGAACAAGATATCTGTGTTTGAGATCTTTTTGCTCTCGCAATAACCTTCCCCTGACAATACTTGAAGGCAACAAAGTTCACTCTGAGAGTTTTCTACCGTAAATTTATATCCCTTCCGAATATACTCTTTCGTAACCTGTAACCTCGAATCGCCAGTGTCCTCATCCCTTAACAAAAATATTTGTTCCAACTTGGCAGTTGTACTAAAAAGTTTTTCATCACCTTTTATAATTAGAGCCATAATAATATCCCCTAAGTTATCATCTGCCGATCTTCTAAACACCTGATTATTTCAGTATGATCAGCCTCCTGCTTTAAAAGTTTTTCCGCTTGTTCCCAAGAGTCGATACTAGCCATACTCAGCGGAAAGCTTTTGCCCATTTTTTTTTCTAATTTTAGCGCTGAATTTAAATCTTTGTTCATTAGAGACAAACTAAAGCCAGAGTCGAAGCTTCCCGATAAGATAAACTGCTTGAGTTTATTCTCAGTACTGTTATTTCGACCAGTGGACGCGTTTACTACCTCAACGAATACTCGCGGATCAATCCCAAATTTCTGAGCCACTAACAAACACTCAGACACTATCAGCAAGCCCGTCGCAGAACAAAGATTATTAAGGCATTTTAGAGCCTGGCCAGATCCAACTTTCCCAACATGCGCAATTTTCTTCCCAAACAATTGGAGAAATGGTTTAACACGTTCAAAACAAGCTTCAGAACCACCTACCATGATCGTCAACTCTCCGGTTTTCGCACTTTTTACCCCACCAGAAATTGGTGCGTCTAACATATCAATACCGAGCATCCGAACTCTTTTTTCGAGTTCAACTGTTCCCAAAGGATCACTCGACCCCAAATCTACGCACAAAGAACCTGTACCCATATAAAAGATTGCTCCGTTTCGGTTCTTGCCTAGTAACACTGACCGCAAATCTTTGATATCTGGTAAACATGTGAACAAAATATCTGAGTTTTTGGCAACCTCTTCGAGATCTTTACAAAACATAATATTTTTGAAGTCGCCCTCGGGAAATTTACCTTTTCCATCAGCATCATAGACATACAAAAAATTTTGCCCGTTATTTAATCTAAGAGCGATGGGTGTACCCATATTCCCCAAACCTATAAAGCCTATTTTATGCATTTATATTTCATTTGAAATGTCTTCACATCTTTTCCTTCAACCTGCTGCCAACCAAGAGACCTACAATTAAAATACAAAAAAATGGTGCCATCAAGGAAAAGTTAATAAATATGCTCGCAACCACTGGACCAGGACAGAAGCCTGATAAGGCCCATCCAACCCCAAAAATGGCGCTCCCCAAGATTAAGGGTTTATCTATTTTTTTTCTTGTGGGTAGATGGAATTTTTTTTCTATGAGGGGCTGATGTCTATTTTTGTACAGCCGAAGACCAACATAATTCACAAGAACACCACCTGTCATCACAAGTGCCAGCGAGGGATCCCAAGAGTCAAATACGCTCAAAAAGCCTATTATCTTGTTCGGGTTTAGCATTCCTGATATAGCGAGACCCAGGCCAAAAAGAAAACCAGGGATAAGGACAACTGTCGTTCTAAAAAAAGATGACATCACATTGAAACCACTCATTTAAAGAAATACACTGTGGCAACTGCTGTAAAAAGAAATGTTATTACAGCTATCAGAGACCTTACGGAGAGCCTAGCCAACCCACATATACCATGTCCAGAGGTACATCCTGAACCTATAGCTGTTCCTAATCCTATAAGAAATGCAGAGAGCATCATAGTAGTTAGACTTGCTACTTGAGTAACCTCAATATTTTTCTTGCTCAAAAACATTACTAATATGGGTCCTGTTGCGGTTCCCAATAAAAATAATAACCTCCACAGTTTCAGTTTATGGCGATCTACCAAACCGGCGAGAATGCCGCTTACACCCATTACTCGACCCTGCAGTATAAACAGCAGAAATGCGGCCAGACCTATTATACAGCCTCCCAAAAAGGATGATATTGGTGTAAAAGATATCCAATCTATAGTAATGTCTCTATATCCTCTTTATTGATCAAAAATAATAAGCCGCTCTTACTAAAAATGGTTTTGAATATCAAATTAAATTATTTGAATTGACAAAATTTACCTCCTAAAGTTATCAAAAACCAATAGCGTTTGGATAAATAAATGATAACTAAAAATAAGGGGAATTCTGTAACTTCCCGCCTGAGTATTGATATCGGTGGAACTTTCACTGATCTTGTCCTAGAAACTAGGGATTGTATGTATTCCAAAAAAGTTTTGACAACGTCAGACTCACCAGAGGAAGCTATCTTTACTGGAATGAGAGAAGTTTGTGATCAAGCCAATATAAAAATACAAAATATATCCGAAATATTCCACGGAACTACTCTGGCTACAAATGCTTTGATAGAAAGAAACGGTTCTCGCACAGCTTTGATAACAACCCAAGGTTTCCGTGATGTCATCGAGATGAGAACCGAATCAAGATTTGAACAATACGATCTTAATTTGGTTATGCCAGAGCCACTGATTTCCAGACAGCATAGATACACCGTATTAGAAAGAGTGAGTGCTGACGGGCAAATCTTAATTAATTTGAAGGAAAAAGAAGTCATATTATTAAGCAAAAAGCTCAAGGAAGCAAAATATGAAAGTATTGCCGTAGGTCTTATCCATTCGTATGCAAACAACAAACATGAGAAATTACTTCGTAACATATTGAAGGCAGAACTTCCCAATATTCCAATATCTCTCTCGAGCGAAGTTTCACCTCAAATGCGAGAATACGAACGTTTTAACACAGTTGCAGCGAACGCTTATATAAAACCTAAGATCAAACAATATCTACTTCAACTTCGGAAACGGTTAAGATCTAGCAACATTCTATGCCCCATATTCTTGATTCACTCGGGTGGGGGTATAGTTTCGTTAAAGAACGCTGCCGAGTTTCCCGTGCGTCTCGTTGAATCTGGTCCAGCTGGAGGCGCCGTATTTGCATCTGTAATCGCGAAAAAGTTTGGGCTAAAGAGCGTACTCTCATTCGACATGGGAGGCACAACTGCCAAAATTTGCCTGTTAAAGAATCAATCACCTCAAACAAACCGTGTCTTTGAGGTTGCGCGCTCTTATCGTTTCAAAAAAGGTTCTGGAATGCCAATTTCAATACCTGTCATTGAAATGGTCGAGATCGGTGCCGGTGGAGGATCGATAGCCCTCTTAGACAATATGAAACAGATTCGAGTTGGCCCAAAGTCAGCAAGCTCCAACCCTGGACCAGCTTGTTACGACAAAGGTGGGCTAAACCCAACGGTAACTGATGCAGATTTGGTTTTAAAAAAGCTTGAGTCCGAAAACTTTGCTGGTGGTTCTATAAAGCTGAGCATGCGGGCTGCGGAGAAAGCAATTGCCAAGAATTTAGGTCAACATTTGAAACTCAGCGCGTTAGAAGCCGCATTCGGAATTTCTGAAGTTGTGGATGAAAATATGGCTAATGCTGCAAGGGTCCATGCCGTCGAAAATGGTGAAGATTTGTCTCAATATGTGATGGTCGCTTTTGGAGGAGCTGCGCCATTACATGCTGCTCGGCTTTGCGAAAAACTGGGAATAAAAGAGTTTTTTGTTCCCCCAAATGCTGGTGTAGGATCTGCCTTGGGCTTCTTACATGCACCTTTTAGTTTCGAGGCAAGTCGTACACACTACATGAATTTGGAAAACTTTTATCCATCTAAAGTTGAGAAGATATTTAAAAAACTGAAGTCTGAGGCAATAAGTTTTGTAAAGACCTGCAAACGCCCCGGGAGAATTAGTTCGGTTTTTAAGGCATACATGAGATATAAGGGTCAAGGTTGGGAGATTCCGGTGGAGTTCTCCAGTAAAGACACTCAAAAACCCTCCTCTGATAGAGTTAGGCATATTTTTGAAAAAGAATATGATAAGCTTTTTGGGCGTTCAGTAGAGGGAATTGACATTGAAATCACAAGTTGGTCTGTAAATGCATTCATTCCACAAAAACCGATCTCATCAATCCCAATCAGAAACTCAAAAAGAGTTTTTAATGCCACGGCCATAAAAAAACTCTTTGACCAGACACTCGGTAAAAAAGTAACTGCTAAAATTGTTCAAAGGCAAGACCTTGAAACAGGAGACTCAGTATCAGGTCCTGCAATAATTATCGAAAAAGATACCAGTGTGATACTTTCGTCAAATTTTTCGGCAGCGCTTCAAGACGATGGGAGCATTCATGTCAAAAAATTTAGCCGAGTGAGGAATTTTTGATGGGACACTATAACATGACCGTCGCATATCAAATAATGTGGAACAGGCTAATTTCTGTTGTCGAGGAGCAAGCGCAAGCTCTGGTAAGAACCGCTTTCTCAACATCAGTTAGAGAAGCTGGTGATTTATCAGCAGGCGTTTACGATATTCAGGGTAAAATGTTAGCCCAAGCTGTGACAGGCACTCCTGGCCATGTAAATGCAATGGCTGAGTCTGTAATCCATTTTATTAACTGCATAGGTTTTGAGAACATCTTCGAAGATGACATTTACATCACTAATGACCCTTGGATGGGAACGGGACACCTACATGACATTACCGTAGTGACACCCGTTTTTTTTGAAAAGAAGTTAGTATCGTTCTTCGCATGTACTGCCCATATCGTTGACATTGGGGGTAGAGGCTTTGGTGCCGATGCTCAATCTGTTTTCGAAGAAGGTCTCTACATACCGATAATGAAATTAAGTGAAAAAGGGAAGATTAACCAATCTCTTTTATCGATAATCAAAGCCAATGTAAGAGAGCCAGATCAAGTTGTCGGCGATGTCCATGCACTAGCCACTTGCAACGAGGTAGGTAAGAGACGCTTATGGGAGATGATGTCCGAGTTTAAATTATGTGACCTCAATAAAATTGCTAAATTTATCTTTGACACCTCAAGAAAAGCTACCAAAAGCAAAATCTCCGCTCTTCCTAAGGGAAGTGCCTATGGTGAGATGACTATTGATGGTTATAGCAAGCCTATCAACTTAAAGTTAAAATTAATAGTTCAAAAAACCAATATAATATGTGACTTTTCCGGAAGTTCGGAAGTAGATGTTAATGGTATCAATGTACCCCTTGTTTACACAAAAGCGTATACTTGCTATGCGCTCAAATGTGCAATTGCACCAGAAATTCCGAATAACACCGCTTCGTTGGAACCGTTTAAGGTCGTCGCACCAAAAAACAGTATTGTGAATGCTACTCACCCCGCTCCTGTAGCACTTCGGCACGTAATTGGACACTTTATCCCTGACACCGTATACAATGCTCTAGACAAAATAATACCAAGCTTTGTACCAGCTGAAGGGGCAGGAACGTTGTGCAACTTTCAGGTTTCACTTCGACCAGAACTCGAAACGTCTTCAACAAAAAAAAACGAAAGGGCTGAGGTTCTAACTTTTAATTCTGGAGGATCAGGAGCAAGACCAAAACTCGATGGAATGAACGCCACAGCATTTCCCTCAGGAGTCATGACGATGCCGATAGAGGCAACGGAACACACCGGTCCTGTTATCATATGGAGAAAGGAGTTAAGACCAGACAGTGGCGGTGACGGAAAATTTCGTGGCGGCTTGGGTCAGTTTATGGAGGTTGGAGCAAAAGAAGGCTATGTTTATGATTTTCAGGCAATGTTCGATCGGGTAAAGCATCCGGCACGAGGTAGAAATGGGGCTCATAAAGGGTCCCCCACAATTGTAAAGAGAGATGACGGCCTCCAACTCAAAGGTAAAGGAAAACAATTCATTCCTAAAGGTAAACGCGTTATTTTATCTTTTCCCGGAGGGGGAGGTTATGGTTCACCCTCCAATAGAAAGCTATCCTCCATAAAAAGGGATCTTGCACTCGGCTACATTTCAAAAAAAACTGCACGAACTGTGTACGGTCTCTCTACCAATGAGATTGATAAAATTTTTTATGCCATCAAAAAAGGACTCTTTAATGGGTAACTTTACACAAAACGCATCAAACCTCTCATACGATGTCGTTTTGATTGGAGGAGCTATTTATGGCTCTTCAATAGCTTGGTTCCTAAGTGAAAATGAGGACTTCAACGGTACTATTCTAGTTGTTGAAAAGGATCCATCATACGAATTTTGTTCTACTTCCCACACTAATAGCTGTATCAGGCAACAGTTTTCTCAAAAACTCAATATCGCACTTTCCCAATTTGGCGCCGACTTTATAAGAAATTTTAAAAGTCATGTTAAAGATACCAAAGCGCCAAATATCAAACTTCAAAGTTTTGGCTATTTGTATTTGGCTAACACTGAAAAATTCGCAAATTATTTGCAATCCACGCAGAAGACTCAAATGGAAGCCGGAGCAAAAACAAAATTTCTAAACCCTGAGGAAATTAAAGAATTATATCCATTTTATAATGTCCAAGATATTATTGGGGCTAATCACAATGTTTGCGACGAGGGGTACTTTGACGGGAGCACGATCTTTAGCTATTGGAAAAGCAAAGCTAAAACAAACGGTGTCTTATATTTAAGAGACGAAGTCGTTAACATTGGGCTGAACAAGAGCAATACTCGCATTGAAAAAATAGGCTTGAAGTCTGGTCGTCAGATTTCTGCAGGAATAGTTGTTAATTCATCTGGTACCAGAGCCGCCCTAACAGCTAAAATGGCCGGAATTAAAATACCAGTGGAACCTCGTAAACGTTATTCTTTTATATTCAAAGCTCAAAAACCACTGCCTGTAGATCTTCCTCTGACTATAGATCCCTCTGGAGTCCATTTTCGATCAGATGGAAATAACTACCTTGCAGGCTGCGCTCCCACCAATGATCACGCGGTCGATCATTGTGATTTTGATATGGATTACGATATTTGGCAAACCAAAATTTGGCCAGTAATAGCAAAACGTATTCCGCAGTTTGATGCTTTAAAGGTTTTAAGTGGTTGGGCCGGTCATTATGCCTACAACACTCTCGATCAAAATGCGATACTTGGCTACCACTCCACTGTTGGGAATTTCATTTTTGTTAATGGCTTTTCTGGTCACGGTCTACAACATTCTCCAGGAATTGGGCGAGGAATTTCTGAATTAATAACTTATAATGAGTATAAATCTCTAGATTTATCCCCTCTTGATTTTTCTAGGGTCGAAAAAAACGAACCCTTTTCTGAAACAGCCATAATTTAAAAAAATAGTGAGCGCAGCTTCGCTTAAGGTCAATTACGATCCACCAAAATCGCTATAAACGAACCTTGGTTGAAAAATAAAAAGGTATCGTTTTTAAAAATATTAATTAATATGGAAATGTACAATAATAGGAAACAAACCATGAGCGAGAATTCAAAACAAGACCCATCTTTCGTGTCCAGCGACATAAAAGTTGATGGCCATATAATATCAACTGGAACCATAATCATTAGCGGTCAAGTTGTTGGAAATGTAAAAGCAAAAAATTTGACTGTCGAGAGTTCAGGAAAAATCACGGGAAACATAAATGCTGATTACACGGAGCTAATGGGAACTCAGAAAGGAAATATCTCATCAAAAAAGCTATCAATATTCGAAGGAGCAAAGCTAAAAGGTAATATCAAATGTGATGATTTAATCGTTGAACATGGGGCTGAGATTGCAGGAAAAGTTTTTACTTCAAATAAATAAGAACTATGAAATATCATAGGTAAAAGCAGACAGGAAACTATCTGACGGTTCAAATTTAACCCGTTGTTACAACACCACCATCTACTGCCAATAATTGTCCGGTTATAGCCTTGCTAGCTTGAGAAGCCAGAAACAGCACACTATCTACTATATCATCTGCAATTAGAGCCTCTTTCAAGCATTGCCTTTTTAAATGTTCCTCCAATGCCTCCGGCGATACCCACAGTTTTTTTTGTTTTTTCGTCATTATCCACCCCGGTGCTATCGTATTCACTCTGATTTTTTTATATCCAAATTCTCGGGCTATACTTCTAGTTAATCCGTTTATTGCTGAGTTTGCTGCTACATAGCTAGGGTATCCCGAGTTGCCCATAATGTAAGATATTGAACTCATATTGATTATGCTGCCTCCGCTCATTTTAATCATCCCAGGCAACACAAACTGTGTTGAAAAAAAATAAGGTTTAAGATTTATCCCTTGCGACCGATCCCAATTTTCTTCAGTAAAACCCAAAGTAGAGTGTCGAATGTCATCGGCAGCGTTGTTTACAAGTATGGCAATATCGCCTTGGGCCTCGGAAGTTTCAATAATTGAACGCTTCAAAGCTTTTATATCAGTAATGTCACATTTCAAATAACGCGGCCTTGCACCATAATTCTTTTCAATTTGATCACAAAACTCACCAGCATCAGAGCGTTGAACAAATGTTACTCTTGCTCTTTGTGAAATAAAGCCCTCCGTAATCGCTGCGCCTATTCCCGCACCTCCACCAGTGATAAAAACTGATTTATTTTTTAGGTCTCTAAATTGTGCTATTCTTTTCTTTTTCATTTGCCTTGCCTCCAAGTAAATATCATTCAATGTAAATTGTTTCGAATTAACGGTTCTCCAAATATTTACCGGTCATTGTTCGGGGGTAGTAACATACGCCCAAATGTCTTATCATAGCGTGTAGTCCTAACCCTTATAATAATCTTTGGAATTCTGATAGTTTTCGTACGTTATTACAAAGAATACAAAATGTGGATATTAAATTCATGGCTAAGATTAAAGTCACCGAACAAGATATAGAAACTTTTAGAAGAGATGGTGTGGTTTTAATAAAATCTCTTTTTTCAGATTATATTGATAAATTAAGAAAAGGTATAGAAAAAAACATATTAGAGCCGAGCGAATACGGAGCGGAAAACTTACAAGAAGGGGAAACCGGAAGGTTCTTCGATGACTACTGTAACTGGCAAAGAATTCCAGAATTCAAAGATGTTATATTCCATTCTCCTGTCGGAGAAGTAGCCTCCCGTCTGATGCAATCTAAGACTGTTCAACTATTCCATGACCATATCTTAGTCAAGGAACCAGGCACCTCAAAGGCGACTCCTTGGCATCAAGACAGTCCTTATTATTTTGTTGACGGAACCCAAACCATCAGCTTCTGGTCTCCAATCGATAAAGTAAACAGTGCCTCCCTGCGATGTGTGGCTGGTTCACATCGGTGGGAAAAATCAATAACGCCAAAAAGATGGTTAAACAACGAGGACTTTTACACATCCTCTTCTTCCTTTTCGCCAATTCCAGATCCTGATAAAGAAAACCTGACTATAAAAGAATGGAATATGGAGCCAGGCGACGCAGTTGCGTTTGATTTCAAGACTCTACACGGTGCAAGGGGAAATAAAACAAGAAGAAGGAGGCGAGCTTTTTCACTTCGTTTAGTTGGAGATGACGCTCGATACGTCGAGAGACCTGGGAAAACCTCCCCTCCCTTTCCAGGACACAAAATGATTGAGGGGCAAATTCTGCGGCCTGATTGGTTTCCTATAATTTATACGAGAACTTTTTGATCAAGTGACAAAATTGTTTTGAACTTTACCTTTTTTGAGCGACTGGAGAAACCAGATGGGCTTTTTATATTTAAGTTTTTTAGCAATTATTCAGGGTGTGACGGAATTTTTACCAATATCTTCCTCAGGTCACTTGATCATAATTGCGGAAATATCCCAGAATAGACATCACAATTTGCATTTTGACATTGCTGTTCATTCTGGAAGCTTGTTGGCGGTAATTCTGTATTATCGCAATGAAATGAGGATAGTAATTTCGGGCCTAAAACAAAATCTCGCCTTGGATTTCTCCAATAAAGATTCAATTTTTTTCTGGTTACTGATTCTCGCTACTTTGCCAGTCTTAATTATCGGTCTTTCTCTAAAGCTTACTGGTCTCCTCGACGCTATTCGGTCACCTGGAACAGTTGCTTTTGGAATGATAGTATTTGGACTAATTTTATACTTTGTTGATCAAATCAGTGATCTCAATCGAAAACAAGGTGAATGGACAGCAAGAGACGCTATTATCATGGGTCTCTGGCAATCAGTAGCGCTTATTCCTGGGACATCACGTTCCGGCAACACGATAACAGCGGCAAGACTCCTAGGTTTCTGTAGAGAGAGCAGTGTAAACTTATCAATGCTGATGTCGGTTCCAACAATTCTAGCCTCGAGCGTGATCCTTTTTTTAGATGTGCTGAGTTCTGATACCCCCCCTACAATGTTGACCTATCTCTTTGCCGCCGGAGTTTTATCTTTCCTTGCCGCATTTATGTCTATAAATCTTCTAATAAACTTCATCAGATTAAAAAATTTCACGCCATTTGTAATTTATCGTGTCCTTTTTGGAGTGGTGATTCTCTTAGTAATGTATTCCAACTACTAAAGGTAAATGATGGCAATCTTGCAATTAGTGTGTCCATGAGTTAAAAACTGCTTTGGTTCTTAACCGAGAAAATGGCTTTTTAGCAAGAACTTGAAATTATTAAAAGTTTATTAAATCTTAGTCTATAAAGGAGAATGCAGGCGTCAAAGACTAACTAGGTTTCGCTTTCACAAGTACAAAAATTAACAAAGACCGTTCTAGGAAACAATAAATGCAAAGGCAAAAAGGTACAATTGATAAAAAAATACGGGGGCTGTATGACAAGGCTAACGATCACGACTCTTGCGGCTTGGGTTTCATAGCGAATGTACGAAACCAAAAATCCCATAAAATTGTTCAAGATGGAATTAAAATTCTCAATAATTTGGAGCATCGGGGAGCAACCGGCGCAGACCCTCTCGTCGGGGACGGTGCTGGTATGCTTGTACAAATCCCTCATGAGTTTTTGTCTGAAGAGTGTCGTACATTGGGCTTTGAATTACCTGACGCGGGCGATTACTCAGTAGGTTTCTTCTTCATGCCGAAAGCGGAAAATGTTTACCAAACAATTAAGTCCAAAATAGAAAAGCTAGCCCAAAGTTATGACCAGCATTTGATTGGGTGGAGAAATGTTCCAACGGACAATTCGTGCCTCTCTCAAGATAGGGAAATTCTGGCCTCTGAACCCTCGCACTGGCAAGCTTTTTTTAAACGGCCAAATGGCTTATCAGATGACGACTATGAAAGAAAGATATATATTTTCCGAAGAGTAATATCAAATACCGTGCGAAAAATGCTTGATAAACAGGAAGATTTTTATCCTGTATCGATGTCCTCCCGAACCTTAGTTTATAAAGGAATGTTTTTAGCAGACCAATTAGCACCCTACTATCCAGATTTGACAGCTAAGACATTTAAATCAGCTTTGGCTTTAGTACATCAAAGATTTTCAACGAACACTTTCCCTTCATGGCGACTAGCTCATCCTTACAGAATGGTATCGCACAATGGCGAAATAAACACTAAACGAGGAAACGTAAATTGGATGGCTGCCAGACAAGCAACCTTGTCCACACCTCTGTTTGGAAAAGAAATAAGTAAAATCTGGCCAGTCTCATATGAAGGTGAATCCGACACCGCTTGCTTTGACAATACCCTTGAACTGCTGTGCCAGGGGGGATATTCTTTACCTCATGCGATGATGATGATGATACCAGAGGCGTGGGCTGGAAATCCTTTAATGGAAGAAAAACGGCGTTCGTTTTATGAGTATCACGCCGCTCTAATGGAACCTTGGGATGGACCTGCTGCAATAGCGTTTACAGATGGTCGAAAAATTGGTGCAACGTTAGACAGGAACGGCCTCAGACCCGCGCGATATTTCATTTTAGATGATGACACCGTAATCTTAGCCTCTGAAGCCGGGACACTCGAGGTAGATGAGAAAAAAGTTATAAAAAAGTGGCGTTTGCAACCAGGAAAAATGCTTTTAATCGATCTAGAGAAAGGATGTATAATTTCAGATGAAGAGATCAAGAAAGAGCTTTCGCAATTAAAGCCATACGATGAGTGGTTGGAAGAAACACAAATAGTTATCGAGGATTTGGAAGGGAACAAATCGTCGCCAAGAAATTATACTGGTCAAGATTTAATGAATGGTCAGAAGGCGTTTGGTTACACTCAAGAGGATGTGAAACTCCTTATGACACCGATGGCAATTACCGGCCAAGAAGCTCTTGGATCCATGGGAACTGATACTCCAATATCTGCCCTGTCACACAAGACCAAGTTACTTTACACATACTTCAAGCAAAATTTCGCTCAAGTAACTAACCCGCCCATAGATCCTATTAGGGAAGAATCTGTTATGAGCTTGGTATCCTTGATTGGGCCAAGACCTAACCTTTTTGATTTTAGTCATTCCGCTGAGAAAAAAAGGCTTGAGGTTAGGCAACCAGTTCTTCGAAACTCAGACCTACAAAAAATTCGTGATATCAGCGAAATAGGCGACAATCATTTCTCCTCACAAGTACTAGATACCACTTACAATTTGAAAAAGGGTGCAAAAGGGATGCAAGAAGCTCTTAAAAAACTTTGTGAGAGGGCAGTAATTTCGGTTAAGAATGGCGACAATATAATTGTATTATCTGACCGACAGTTTAGCTCAAAGCGCGTTGCAATACCCGCTTTGTTGGCAACCTCAGCAGTGCATCATCACCTGATTCGTAAAGGTTTGCGAACGTCAGTAGGTTTAGTTGTTGAGTCGGCCGAACCTCGAGAGGTGCATCATTTTGCTGTGCTCGCGGGGTATGGAGCGGAAGCAATAAACCCTTATTTGGCTTTTGAAACATTGGCAGAGATGCACTCAAGAAATTATTTTCCGAAAGAAGTCGACGAGAAAGAAGTGGTTAAGCGTTATATAAAATCAATAAATAAAGGTTTGTTGAAGATCATGTCAAAAATGGGAATTTCCACATATCAATCATATTGCGGAGCCCAAATTTTTGATGCTGTTGGTCTTTCTATGAAGTTTGTAAAAAAATATTTCACAGGAACAGAATCTCAAATAGATGGAGTTGGAATTGATGAAATTGCTCAAGAGACCGTTTCTAGACATTTAGATGCTTACGGAAACAAACACGTATTACGTCATACTCTTGATATAGGGGGTGATTATGCTCTTCGGCATCGAGGTGAAGTGCATGCATGGACTTCAGATGAAATCACAAACCTCCAGCACGCTGTTAGAGGGAATAGCGTTCAAAAATACAAGGAGTTCGCAAGATTAATTAATGATCACCAAGAAAGATTATTGACAATACGTGGACTGTTCCGATTGAAGTCGGCCGAGGAGACAAAAAGAAAGCCGATAAGATTGGAGGACGTAGAACCGGCAAAGGATATTGTAAAGAGGTTCTCCACAGGTGCGATGTCGTATGGCTCAATATCCTCTGAAGCTCATGAGAATTTAGCGCTTGCGATGAACAAGATTGGAGGAAAATCGAACACCGGCGAAGGCGGTGAGGAGGTCGAGAGGTTTGTTGCACTTAATAACGGTGATAGCAAGAGATCAGCCATAAAACAGGTTGCTTCAGGACGTTTTGGAGTTACTACGGAATATCTTGTTAACTCGGATATGATTCAGATAAAAATGGCTCAAGGAGCGAAACCTGGAGAAGGCGGTCAGTTGCCAGGGCATAAGGTGGATGCTGTGATAGCGAGAGTTCGACATTCAACGCCGGGAGTTGGTTTAATTTCGCCCCCACCCCACCATGATATTTATTCAATTGAAGACTTAGCACAGCTTATATACGATCTCAAAAATGTAAATCCTACATCAGATATTTCCGTAAAATTGGTATCTGAGGTAGGGGTTGGAACTGTGGCTGCAGGAGTAGCTAAAGCTCGAGCCGATCATGTGACTATCTCGGGAACAGAAGGTGGGACAGGGGCAAGTCCTTTGACTTCGATAAAACACGCGGGGTCGCCATGGGAAATGGGATTGGCGGAAACCCATCAAACTCTTGTTGAAAACAAGCTAAGGTCAAGAATTGCCGTGCAGGTTGATGGTGGGCTTAGAACAGGACGTGACGTCGTCATTGGAGCTGTTTTGGGCGCTGACGAGTTTGGATTTTCAACAGCGCCCCTAGTTGCTTCCGGTTGTATTATGATGAGGAAATGCCATTTAAACACTTGTCCAGTAGGTGTTGCAACACAGGACCCAGTTCTTCGAAAGCGTTTTAACGGAAAGCCAGAACACGTTATTAATTATTTTTTCTATGTAGCTGAAGAAGTTAGAGAAATTATGGCTGAGTTGGGTTTTAAAAAATTTCATGAAATGATCGGACAACTGAACGTTTTAGATAAAGATAGAGCTATTAAACACTGGAAGGCAAAAGGTCTAAATTTTAGTCGGCTATTTTATGAACCTGAAGTTACGAAAGAGTCCCAAAAGTATAATAGTGAGAGACAAGTTCACAATATCGTAGATGTTCTTGACAAAAAGCTCATTGAGATAGCACAGCCAGCCTTAATCGACAGGAAAAAAGTAACCTCCGAGCTACGGATTAGCAATGTAAACAGGTCAACTGGAGCAATGCTTTCAGGGGAGTTGGCCCGACGATATGGGCATTCGGGACTTCCAGACGATACCATAAAGTTTAAGTTTTTTGGGACAACCGGTCAAGCATTTGGGGCGTGGGTTGCAAAAGGTATAACGTTAGAGGTAGAGGGAGAGGCAAATGATTACGTTGGAAAGGGCTTATCTGGCGGAAGATTAATCGTCTATCCATCTAAAAACGCAAAACAAATAGAACCATCTTCATCCATTATCGCTGGAAACACTATTTTGTATGGAGCGATAGAAGGTGAACTATATCTACGAGGAGTGGCAGGCGAAAGATTTGCCGTGCGAAACTCTGGGGCAACCGCGGTAGTGGAAGGCGTAGGGGATCACGGCTGCGAATATATGACAGGCGGTATAGTTGTTGTGCTAGGTTATACTGGGCGTAACTTTGCGGCTGGGATGTCAGGTGGAATAGCTTATGTTCTGGATGAAGACGGATCTTTCGCTTCTAGATGCAATCTGGCTATGGTTGAGCTCGAACCAGTGCCAGAAGAGGACGATTTATTGGAGTCTGAACATCACCAAGGCGGAGACATTGAACACCATGGTCGGGTAAATGTATCGAATGATATGACCCGTTTTGATGACGAAAGACTGAGAAATTTAATTGAAAAGCATAAGATTCATACAGAATCGGATGTTGCAGATAAGATTCTACAAAACTGGTCTGACTATAGACCAAAGTTTGTTAAAGTTATGCCGACTGAATATCGTCGTGCATTATCAGAGATAGCTGCAGAGCAGAAAGATTCTGGTGCCGCAGCATAAAAATTGTATTATTCAATTTGAGGTGATCTGTTATGGGGAAAGTTACTGGTTTTTTGGAATTGGATCGGCAGGAAAGAAAGTACCGGCCTGCGGCGGATAGGATTAGAAATTTCAAAGAGTTTATAATACCTCTTCCGGAACAAACTCTGAGAGATCAAGCTGGTAGATGTATGGATTGTGGAATTCCTTTTTGTCACGATGTGAAAGGGTTAAAAGGTTGCCCGTTAAATAACCAAATCCCGGATTGGAATGACTTGGTCTATCGGGGCGAGTGGGAAAAGGCATGCCTCGACCTACATTCAACTAACAACTTTCCTGAATTTACTGGACGTATCTGCCCTGCCCCTTGTGAGGCGTCATGCACACTAAATATAACAGATAATCCAGTGACAATAAAATCAATAGAATGTTCAATAGTTGATAAAGGCTGGGATAATGAATGGATTAAGCCTCAAATGTCCCAGTTTGAAACTGGGAAAAAAATTGCTGTTATTGGTTCTGGCCCAGCTGGGTTAGCTGCTTCACAGCAACTCTGCAGAGTAGGCCACGAGGTCCATCTGTATGAAAAAAACAGTAAGTCTGGTGGCTTACTTCGTTACGGCATACCTGATTTCAAAATGGAAAAGCATCATATTGATCGTCGAATATATCAAATGGAAGCTGAAGGGGTTAAGTTTCACAATAATGTTTGTGTAGGTAGAGATATAAGTATAAATGATCTCATATCAGAATATGACGCCGTTATTTTGGCTGGTGGTGCAGAGAAACCAAGAGATCTACCAATTGAAGGAAGGGAACTTGATGGGATTCACCTTGCAATGGACTTCTTGCCACAGCAAAACCGTCGAATTGGGAAAGAAACACAGGATCCTGCTAAAGAAATATTGGCAAGAAATAAACACGTTGTTGTTATAGGAGGGGGTGACACTGGCTCTGATTGTATCGGAACCTCTATTCGACAAGGAGCCCTATCAGTGACTCAGCTTGAAATAATGCCAACACCTCCAGAAAAAGAGAATAAATTGTTAACTTGGCCTAATTGGCCTTTAAAAATGAGAACTTCATCAAGTCAAGAAGAGGGTGCAAAAAGAGAGTTTTCAGTCATGACGAAGGCCTTCATAGGGAAAAACGGTAGTGTCAACTCATTAGACTGTATAACAGTAGACGAATTCTATAAACCAATAGTAGGCTCTGAGTTTAGTTTGAAAGCAGACCTTGTGTTGTTGGCAATGGGTTTTGTATCACCATCAACGGACGGGATGATCAAAGACTTGAAAGTCAAACTTGATGAAAGAAACAACGTGTCTGCTGATACTAAATCCTACAAAACTAATATAAAAAATGTTTGGACTGCCGGAGACATGAGAAGAGGGCAATCTTTAGTCGTTTGGGCCATTAGAGAAGGGCGCCAGTGTGCTCACGAAGTAGACAAATCCTTAATGGGGGAAACTCTTCTTCCAAGATAAAATTTTGGGAATAATTCTTATCTTCTAGCGGACTCCGTAGTCTCGGTATATTGTCCATGAGGACGATATCTATAGAGATAATTGGGCAAAACACTATCTAGACTATCCGGGCTTATATCTAGATCGGAAAAACTTTTGACACTCCCACTCACTAAATTGTCTTTTTCGAGCTGTTTAATATTGTCGAGTGTTATTGGAGGTTGAACAAAACCAGCCGTTAAAGATTTAATAACTGAAAAACCAAATGCTAATGATTTGGCAAAAAATATCGGAAGCGGAAAAATAATACGCTTTCGCCTAATAATTTTTAACATTTTTTTCATTAGTTCTTCATAGGTTAAAATCTCAGGACCTCCCAATTCATAAACCCCTTCGACTCCAGTTGTAGAAACAGCCCTCGCAACAGCATCAGCTATATTATTTACATAAACCGGCTGAAACTTTGTGTTTCTCCCAACAATTGGAATAAATGGACTGAAGGTCGCCATTGATGCAAACCGATTAAAAAACATGTCTTCATGTCCAAAAACTAGAGAGGGTCTAAGAATTATAGCACCGGGAAAATGCTTTAGGACTCGCCTCTCACCTTTTGCCTTCGTACGTGAATACATGCTAATGGACGAAGGATGGACTCCTATCGAAGAAATATGAATTAACTTTTTTACGTCTGAGCTTGAGGCTGATTTCGCTATAATCTCGGGTCCAAAAATGTAGTATTTTTCAAAATTTTTAAGTTTTGTCTCACTTAAAGAACCAGCAACGCAATTTACAACGATTGATGAGCCCTGCAAGCAACTTTGCACACTTTCTACATCTAACACGGAACAAGCAAGTATTTCGACTTGACCAACCTCGCCATAAGTCTTCAAAAAAAGAGCTTCATTAGGTTTTCGTACAGCAACTCTTACCTTGTAGCCTGATCGTACAAGTCGATGCACAATATATCTCCCAATAAAGCCTGAACCACCGAAAACAACAGCCGTTGGAGAGTTTGATTTAAAAATTTGTTTCATTACAGCACTTTTCCGACTCTTCGTAAACCTCATAACTAATACATTTTATTTTTCCATCAAGAAAAAAGAGTCATATGATTTAAACAAAGCCTTTGCTCATTCCTTTGCCAAACTTTAAACTGAAAAGATTGAACTTATTTAGGATGATCGTTATATGTTTGCTCAAAGGAAGAAAATTGACCGTACATCTGATCGGTCTGAAAGAAAAGACGCATGGAACAAAACATGAATAATAAAATTTATCAAGATGATATACCAAGTAGTCTTAATCTTGGTGATACCGTGGCCATCGATACAGAGACAATGGGCTTAAATTTGCAACGGGACCGATTGTGTCTTGTTCAACTATCTTCAGGTGATGGGAATGCACATATAGTAAAGATTTCCCCTCAGAATGTAAGTGCTCCCAACCTTTGTAGGTTGTTATCAGATAAAAATGTTCTAAAAATATTTCATTATGGGCGATTTGATATAGCTGTTCTCCTAAACAGTTTTGGCATTCTTTCGTCACCAGTTTATTGCACAAAAATAGCCTCTAAGCTTGCGCGAACATTTACCGATAGGCACGGTTTAAAAAACATTTTACAAGATTTACTTTCCGTAGAAATTTCAAAACTACAACAAAGTTCGGATTGGGGTAGTGAGGACCTAACGAACGACCAAATAAATTATGCTGCCTCTGACGTTTTATACCTTCACCAAGCTCGGGAAAAGTTGAACCGGATGCTTGTCAGGGAAGGGAGAATGGAAATTGCAACTTCCTGTTTTGAATTTTTACCCAGCAGAGCAAAGCTTGATTTGATGGGTTGGGAAGATCAAGATATTTTTGCTCATTTATAAAAACTAATTCGATAATAAACGCTGTCGGAAAACTTTTTGGTGGAAACAATTTTTTTGAAAGAACGCATGGTCGGCTTCAATGTTTAACTATTCTAAAATGATATTGTTTCTCAAGTTTTTCTCTTTCTTTTCAGCTATATCAATTTTAACAGTTCTTTTTATGTTTTCTCCACCAAACCATTTTGGCGCACCTGTAAGTGTTTCAACTAGCGGTCTCACAAAGAATATGTCCTACCAGATTATTGACGCTACATTACGTGGTGTCACCGAAGAGGGACATAGGTTTGCTTTTACAGCCGACTCAATTGACCCAGACCTAAAACAAAAAAAGAACTTTTCTCTTCACAAACTACACGGCACTATATCCATGTTTGAAAATGATGTATTTACCGTTTCCGCTAACAAGGCTTTTGTGAATTCAAACGAGAAAAATATAGAGTTGACCGGAAAACTAAATATAAACACTGAAAGTGGGATATCCGCTAGAGCTGAAAAAGTATTGGTAAATTTTAGCTCTCTCGAATTCATTAGTCCAGAAACTGTTGAGTTAAACACACCAATTGGCACTATAATTGGAGGGAAAATGAGAATTCTTGGCTCTAATTTTGCAAAAGGAGAAGCTACTTACGTTTATTTGGAAAAAGGTGTTAAAGTAGTTATGAAATAAGAATGTGGCTTTAGGAAAATTATGAGAACTTATCAAAATATCGTTTATACCATTGCTTTCCTAGCTGGACTCAGTCTAGGAAGTATTTGTTTTGCGCAGACGAAGCTGGATTTAGGTTCATTTGACATAAATAAAGACTCTAGAGTGGAGCTTCGTTCAAATTCTATGGTTTTTAACACAGAGACCAACATTACAGAGTTTTTTGATGAAGTGGTTGTCACTTACGGTGGGCTGGTTCTCACTTCAGACGAATTAAGAGTGGAAAAAAATGATAGCCTTGAATTTTATGCTCTTGGTTCCCTCACAATATCGACAGGCAGTAGTATTATTAAAGGTAACAAGGCTCATTTTGATACAAAAAATCAAGTTGCGGTTGTATCTGGAAATGTAAAAGTCTCCAATGGTGAAAACATAATTTCAGGAGACCTGTTAGAGTTAAACCTGAAAGATGGTATTGCTAAAATCGTAGGGTCAGTTAAAACAGTTTTTGCACCAGCAGGAGAAGCATCAAATTGAGCAGTCAAAAGAAACCAACGGTCGTAGTCAATACCGGATCACCTGGACTTTGTGTGGAGAATCTTAGGAAGAGTTACAAAGCCAAGCCAGTTCTGCGTGATATTAACTTGACTTTGTCTAGAGGTGAAGTAGTTGCTCTTTTGGGGCCCAATGGCGCTGGGAAAACCACCTGCTTTTATTCTATCGCTGGTCTTACAAACGTTGACTCAGGAAAAATTACTATTGATAATCATGACGTTACCAGACTTCCAATGTATAGAAGAGCTTTACTAGGAATAGGCTATTTACCGCAGGAAGCATCAATCTTTCGAGGACTGACAGTAGAGGGTAATTTAAATGCCGTCTTAGAAATTACAATCAAAGATCACGCAGAGAGGCGAAAAAAGTTGGACTCTCTATTAGCAGAGTTCTCAATAACTCATATAAAGCAAGCTTCAGCGTTATCGCTATCTGGCGGAGAGCGTAGAAGGGTCGAAATCGCCCGTTGCCTGGCTATCAGACCAAAATACATCTTGCTAGATGAGCCCTTTGCAGGCGTCGACCCTATCGCCGTTGATGAAATACGTGCTTTAGTGTCCCATCTGAAAAATAGAGACATTGGAGTTCTAATTACGGATCACAACGTTCGTGAAACTCTTGAAATCGTGGACAGAGCATATATTCTTCATGATGGAAATGTATTGATGCATGGAAGCCCAGATGAAGTTATTAAAGATAACACTGTACGCCGAGTATATTTAGGAAAAAACTATCGTTTTTAACACATTACTTTAAAATTTAAGATATTACATCATAAATATGAAATGTATAACCCAAATTTTTTCCTGGTAATCAAATTAATTTGAAAGAAAAAAGTATGAGCACACAAGTAAACGGAAAGCAAATCGATATTGGTAGCTCATTAAGATCATTTGTTGAGGAGAAAACCGCTGATCTGGTAGAAAAGTATTCTAAGCCGGCAACCGATATATCTGTTACATTTTCAAAGGATCGACACGAATATTTTTGCGACATTTCGATGCATTTGTCTACTGGAATTATGGCTCTATCTAAAGGGAAAGCCAATGACATTTATGAAAGCTTTGATAGTTCGCTCGACAAGATAGCAAAACAATTAAGACGCTATAAACGCCGTTTAAAAAGTCACCACATTGATAGAAAAGAACCTATTCAATTTTATAGCGCTAATTCCTACGTAATATCGAACGTGCAAAATGAGTCAGAACATGAGGAAAAAGAATCACTCAAGCCATTGATTATTGCTGAGATGGAGACAAAAATTCCAAAGTTATCTGTCGGAGAAGCTGTAATGCAAATGGAGCTCGCAGGCTCTAACATGTTGATTTTTCGAAATTCTTCAGACGATAAAATTAATGTCGTTCATATCAGAGATGATGGTAATATTGGATGGGTTGATCCCGAGCACACTAAATAATATAAGCTACTTTTTAACGTATAGGAGTCGGGGGATGCTTCTTTCACAAATATTAGATCAAAAATCAGTTAGTCTACTCACTAATATATCGAGCAAAAAAAGACTTTTTCAGGAAATAGCTAGCCATATTGCAAAACAATGTAATTTAAGGGCTGAAGAAGTATTTAACGCCCTGCAAGAGAGAGAGCAATTAGGACCAACTGGAATGGGGAATGGGGTTGCAATTCCTCACGCACGTTTAAAAACTGTTGATGAAATAAAAGGTATGTTTATAAAGTTGTCAAAACCCATAGATTTTGACGCTGTAGATAGACAGAGAGTCGATCTAATTTTCGTGATTATAGCTCCTTCAAACAGCAGTGCTGATCATCTGAAAGCTTTGGCAAAAGTTTCTCGCCTGTTGCGAGATCAAAATATCTGCTCAAAATTGCGTTCTGCAGAAGATACCTCAACATCATACACCATTCTAACACAAGATATGGATATTAAAGCTGCATAACAATTAAATAATTGTACGATTTATTAATTTGAAACAATAAGTTAGCTTGAACATTTTGCAAAATAATGTGTTTAACGGTTGTATGATGACGATATCCTACCTATATACCTTTAAATTTATTTTTGTTCTGTAAATCCAGTAAAGGGGATCAAAATGGGAAAAGTGATAGGTATTGATTTGGGCACTACAAATTCGTGTGTAGCGATTATGGACGGAGCCTCCGCAAAAGTTGTTGAAAACTCTGAAGGGGCAAGAACAACTCCGTCTATTGTTGGGTTTACCGATGATGAAAGATTAGTTGGGCAATCCGCAAAGAGACAGGCCGTTACAAACCCATCGAATACTCTCTTTGCTGTTAAAAGACTCATTGGACGTAGAATCGACGATCCCATGGTTAATAAAGATAAAAAAATGGTTCCATTTTCTATCGTTGATGGTGGAAATGGAGATGCTTGGGTTGAAGCAAAAGACGAAAAATATTCTCCCAGCCAAATCTCGGCATTCGTACTGCAGAAAATGAAAGAGACAGCCGAAAGCTACCTTGGTGAAGATGTTTCTCAAGCCGTGATAACCGTCCCAGCATATTTTAATGACGCACAGCGTCAAGCGACGAAAGACGCTGGAAAAATCGCTGGTATGGAAGTCTTACGAATAATTAATGAACCGACAGCTGCAGCTCTCGCATATGGACTTGAAAAAGAAGGTGGTCGAACTATTGCTGTTTACGATTTGGGAGGGGGCACTTTTGATATCTCGATTTTGGAGATAGATGACGGTTTATTTGAGGTTAAGTCTACTAATGGAGATACTTTTTTGGGTGGCGAGGATTTCGATATGCGAATAGTCGATTATCTTGCGACAGAATTCAAGAAAGAAAACGGCGTGGATTTGAAAGGAGATAAAATGGCTCTTCAAAGGCTCAAAGAAGCAGCTGAGAAAGCGAAAATTGAACTGTCATCCTCAAGTCAAACTGAAATAAACCAGCCCTTCATTTCTATGGATCCTAAAACCAGTCAACCGCTACACATGGTGATGAAACTTACCCGATCAAAACTAGAAAGTTTGGTATCGGAACTCATTGCGAAATCGTTAAAGCCATGCCAAGCAGCTTTAAAAGATGCAGGTATTTCGAAAGGAGATATTGACGAAGTAGTGTTAGTTGGTGGAATGACACGAATGCCTAAAGTGATCGATGAAGTAACCAAATTTTTTGGTAAGGAACCCCACAAGGGAGTTAATCCGGATGAGGTCGTTGCTATGGGTGCAGCGATTCAAGCTGGTGTTTTGCAGGGCGACGTTAAAGATGTTGTTTTACTTGATGTTACGCCACTCTCTTTGGGAATTGAGACTTTGGGAGGAGTCTTCACAAGATTAATTGATAGAAACACAACAATTCCAACCAAAAAAAGCCAAGTTTTTTCAACTGCAGAAGACAATCAAAATGCTGTAACCATAAGAGTGTTTCAGGGTGAGCGTGAGATGGCCACCGATAATAAAATTTTAGGCCAGTTCAACTTAGAAGATATTGCACCTGCACCTCGTGGTATGCCTCAAATTGAGGTTACTTTTGATATTGATGCGAACGGTATAGTATCTGTATCTGCAAAAGATAAAGGTACTGGGAAAGAACAAAAAATCACTATCCAAGCTTCTGGGGGTCTATCTGAAGAAGAGATTGAGGCTATGGTCAAAGAGGCAGAAGATAATGCAGAAGCTGACAAGGAACGAAAAGAGCTTGTGGAAGCAAAAAACCAAGCTGAAAGTCTTATTCACAGTACCCAGAAATCAATTGAAGAACACGGTGATAAAGTTGACCCTACAACCATTGAAGCAATAGAACTCTCAATGAAAGCTCTACAGGAAGTGCTTTCAAGCGATGATTCAGATAAGATTCGGGCAAGGTCTCAAGATGTTACGGAAGCCTCTATGAAACTTGGTGAGGCAATCTATAAAGCCGAAGCTGAGAACAATGCTGAAGGTAGCACGGAGCCATCTCCAGAAGGTTCGAATGATGATGTGTTTGACGCTGACTTCGAGGATTTGAGTGACGAGAAAAAATAATCTGTACTTTGCGCCAAAAGGTTTTTACTACTAAGGCACGACTATAAAAGGTATAATGGATGGCAAAGCGCGATTATTACGATATTTTGGGTTGCTCAAAAAGTTCTTCTGAAACAGAGATTAAGAAAGCTTATCGCACTAAGGCCAAGGAGCTGCACCCTGACCGCAACTCTGATAAAAAAAATGCCGAGGAAGACTTTAAACTTGTGAACGAAGCATATGAGGTTCTCAAAGACCCCAACAAGAAAGCAGCTTATGACAGGTATGGCCACGCTGCTTTTGAAGGCGGAGGAGGAGGCTTTGGTCAAGGGGCAGGGCAAGGGGATTTCAGCTCTGCATTCTCCGATGTTTTTGAAGATCTCTTTGGTGACTTTATGGGAGGGGGTAACCGTCGAGGTTCTCAAAGAGCTACCCGGGGCTCTGACTTGCGTTACAACATGCGCGTCAATCTAGAAGAATCCTACACTGGGAAAAAAGCCTCTATTAATCTTCCGAGCTCGGTTAGCTGTGATGTGTGTTCTGGCTCAGGCGCAGAAGGTGGCGCAGAACCTTTAAATTGTCCAACCTGTGCGGGTCACGGTAAAGTTAGAGCTCAACAAGGATTTTTTACTGTCGAAAGAACTTGCCCAACATGTACAGGAAAAGGTCAGATCATCAAGAATCCCTGTAAGACATGCTCTGGCCAAGGCAGGGTAGAAAAACAACGATCGCTAAATGTTACCATTCCAGCAGGCGTTGAAACTGGACAAAGAGTTCGTTTGTCAGGAGAAGGAGAAGCTGGCCTCCAAAATGGTCCACCCGGAGATTTGTATATATTTATTGAAGTTGGAGAACACCAGTTATTTGATAGAGAGGGTGTAAACCTATTCTGCAAAATACCAATATCTATGACTACTGCTGCTCTCGGAGGAGAAATAGAAGCTCCTACTGTGGACGGAGGACGGTGTAAAGTCAAAGTTCCTCAAGGCGTTCAGTCAGGAAAGCAGCTTCGTCTCAAAGGGAAAGGGATGCCGTCTGTTCGCGGAAGTGGCTTTGGTGATCTTTATATTGATCTAACCGTCGAAACGCCTGTAAATCTGAGCTCTGAGCAGAAAGATCTTCTTAGACAGTTCGACAAATCAGGACAAAATAACCACCCCGCTGGAAAAGACTTCATCTCAATAGTTAAAAATTTTTGGGACAAAGCAAAAAAATAACTTATGTTTAAATTTTTCTATGTTTCTTAATTATTTATCGAAACCCGTTAAGTTCATAATTAATTTTTGCGCAAAATAACTTTTTATTCGGAATTGTACGAATGACCCAAAGTAACACCACACCAATGATGAACCAGTATTTACGGATAAAATCTAAATACAAAGATGCACTTTTATTTTACAGAATGGGTGATTTTTATGAGCTCTTTTTCGAAGATGCAGAAATTGCCTCGGCTGCGCTAAACATAACTCTTACAAAAAGAGGAAAACATAAGAACTTGGACATCCCAATGTGTGGTGTTCCGTATCATTCTTCCGAAAATTATCTTAACAATTTAATTAGACAAGGTCACAGAGTAGCGGTCTGTGAGCAACTAGAAAAGCCTGAGGAAGCAAAAAAAAGAGGTTATAAAGCCGTTGTAAATCGGGATGTTGTCAGACTAATTACCCCTGGAACATTAACCGAAGACATGCTGTTGCACCAAAAGAAAAACAATTTCTTAATGTGTCTGAATTCTATTGAAAACCTTTTTGGGGCTGCCTGGATTGATATTTCAACTGGCGAGTTCAATGTTACTAGTTTTAAAGCCGATGGTTTAAATTCTTTTCTAATTAGAGTGTCTCCAAGTGAAGTGATTATGTCATCAAAAGACAAAGAATTAATAAACTCAAAAGAATACGATGATATTTTTACAACTACCACATTATCAGATCAAACATTTAATCCCGGGTACTCTAAAAAAAAGCTTGAGTTTTTTTTCAATACTAGATCCTTAGAAGTATTTGGAACTTTCAATAATTCTGAATTGACAGCTATGGGGGCTTTAGTCTCTTATATAGAGTCAACACAATGCGGAAATCAACCTGTTATTGAAAAACCCAAAAAAGAAAATACAGACTTTATTCTGAGGATTGATGGAGCATCTCGAAAAAATCTTGAGTTGACCCAAACCTTGGCAGGAGAATCAAAGGGCTCTCTTTTAAGCATAATTAATAGAACCGTCACAAATGGAGGTGCTAGACTTTTAGAGTCTCGTTTAAGATGTCCATCTTTAGATATCGGAGAAATAAATAGTCGTTTGTGCGTAATAGATTATTTTTTACAGAATACCGATAAGAGTTTTGACTCAATAGATGTGCTAAAAGTGTTACCTGATATACAACGATCTGTCGCTCGTCTAAGTTTGCGAAGGGGTAGTTCTAAAGATTTGCTTAACGTTAGAAATACCCTGAATTCAATGAACAGTTTAACTGAAATTTTTTCTGGTGATAATGAGCCTGATTCTGTGACGGAAATACTCGATAAATTCAAGGGGTTTGATGATTTGTTTAATTTACTTGATAGAGCCCTTATTATCAAAAAATCAGAAGATATAGGAAACGATTATGTTATCAAAAATGGTTTTGATCCCCAGTTGGACAACTTAAGAAAATTAAAAAGTGAGTCCCAGAGTGTTCTGATATTGCTACAAAAAAAATATAGTGATCTTACTGGCGTATCATCCCTAAAAATAAAGTTTAATAATGTTTTGGGTTACTTTATTGAGACCCCCATTGCGCACAAAAAGACAATGCAGGACGATAGGTTTTCAGAAATCTTAATTCATAGGCAAACGACGGTGAACTGTATACGATTCACAACTCCAGAATTATCAACTCATGCAGAGCAGCTATTAAACGCCCAAGAAACTGCTGCAGATCTCGAGTTAGAGATAATTGAGACTATCAGAAAAAATATTATTGGGGAATCTACCAAACTGAACAATGCAGCGACAGGACTTTCAGAGCTTGATTTATACACATCTCTGGCACTTTTATCAAAAACATTAGGCTGGGTACGACCGCTTGTTGATGACTCAAGAACTTTCAACATTAAGCAAGGCAGACATCCCGTTGTTGAAGCATTCTTGACTTCTAGCTCTGAACAATTTGTGGCCAACGATTGTGATTTAACGCCCAAAAACCAATCAATATTACTTCTGACCGGTCCAAATATGGCAGGTAAAAGTACCTTTTTACGCCAAAACGCATTGATAACTATACTTGCTCAAATGGGTAGCTATGTTCCAGCAGAGAAAGCTCATATCGGTGTAGTGAATCAAATTTTTAGTCGAGTTGGAGCCTCAGATAATTTAGCTAAAGGACAGTCAACTTTTATGGTGGAAATGTTAGAAACAGCCACAATATTGAACCAAGCCGACGAGGCAACGTTAATAATTATGGATGAGATCGGTCGTGGAACATCTACATATGATGGCCTCTCAATTGCATGGGCTTGCCTTGAACACATCCATAATAAAATTAAATGCCGCACCCTATTCGCAACCCATTACCATGAGCTGACTCAAATTTCGAACTACCTTGCTAACGTAAAGAATGCTAAAGTAGCGATCAAGGAATGGAAAGATGAGGTAATATTTCTACATCAAGTACAATATGGAAAAGCTGACAAATCTTATGGCATCCAAGTTGCAAAACTGGCCGGCCTCCCAAAACCTGTGCTTGATCGCAGTTTAGAAATACTAAAAAAGCTTGAAAAAGACGCATCCTTTTTAGAAGCATCCTCTCAAATTTCTCAGCAACTTTCTGACACAAGACCCACAAAAGTAAATGATAAGAATGAAACAGATTCGTCTGAAAGTACTCGTAAAGCTCTAGAATGCTTTGAACAACTGTCACAAATAAGCACAGATGACATTACTCCAAAAGATGCTTTGTTGCTTTTGGACGAACTAGTCAAAAAGACCAAAGAAGTCTTCTAAAAATATTGAGCCAAAAGTAGGTTTCAGAAGATAATACGTTATTCTTTTTGTTCTACACTTTCTTCCAAATCCTCTTCAACCTCTGCTTCCTCATTATTTGAAGAGACTCCCACCTGTGCGGCTCTTAATAACCTTTCACCTATTTTAAAACCATTTGTCATTACTTGAATAACAGTACCTTTTTTTGTTCCTGGAATTGGCGCCTCAAACATAGCTTGGTGAAATTTTGGATCAAATTTATCACCTTCTTTTGGTAAGATTTGATTAATTTTATGCTTTGAAAAAACCGTCAAAAGTTCCCGTTGCGTCAATTCAATCCCTTCAACCAAGGCAATAGATTGTTCTCGAAGTTCATTGTCGATATTTTCGAGAGCCCTTGACATGTTATCGTAGACAGATAAAAGATCCCGCGCAAGCCTAGTTCCTCCATAGACTTCAGCATCTTTTCGATCCCGCTCTGCTCTCTTCCTAAGATTCTCTGAGTCCGCTAAAGCTCTCATAAGTCTATCTTTCAACGCATCAACTTCTTCTAGCAGTGAATCTACGGTTGGTTCCTCTGATTCAATATCTTGATTATCTGAAAATTCTAAATTTTCCTCCTCTCTGTGATCAATTCCAATCTCATTATCTTCTTCGAGCTGCTCGTTCTGACTCAATATTTTTTCAGAGTCAGGATTTTTGCTGTCTTCCATTTTTTTTCCTTTCTATCCAGACCGCCTCGCAATAGTTTTGCCGATAAATTGTGCCGTATAATCTACTATAGGAACTATCCGACCGTAATTTAAACGGGTTGGACCTATGACACCAACCGCACCTATTATCTTCTTCTCTGAGTTCATATAGGGAGAAATAACCAAAGTTGAACCCGATAAAGAAAAAAGTTTGTTCTCGGACCCTATAAAGATCCGTACGCCCTCTCCCTCCTGTGTCAAATCAAGCAATTGCTCAAGATCTCGCTTTCGCTCGAGGTCATCAAAAAGGTTTCTGATACGTTCTAGATCATCATTTGAGACGTCTTCCTCTAAAAGGTTTGCACGACCCCGAACTATTAGCCGGTCTCTACCAGATATGTTGTCTGGTATCCATACCGCTGAACCAGACTCAATTAATTCGAATGTCAGGGAATTTAACTCAGCTTTGTGACTCTCTATTTCTCTAGCTACAACAGCCTTTATCTCTGAAATAGTATGCCCCCTCAGTATATGATTCAAAAAATTTCCTGCCTCACTCATAGATGCAGGGCTTAAGCCAACGGGTGGACTAAATATTCTGTTCTCAACTTGACCATCAGCTGTCACTAAAACCACCAGTGCTTTATTTTTTGATAAAGATACAAATTCCAAATGCTTTATCGGAGCTTCTATTTTTGGTGTCATTACGAGACTAGCTCCTTTTGTGAGCCCTGAAAGAATAGAACCAACTCTATCAAGAATGCTTGTTAGCGCTATCTCGTCACCTTTGACTGATTTTTCTATTTGAGCCTGGACGTCGTTGTTCATATCATTTATTTCCAACAACCCGTCCACAAAAAGACGCAACCCCGTTTCGGTGGGAACTCGACCCGCAGAGGTATGGGGACTACCCAACAATCCTAATTGTTCCAAATCTTGCATCACGTTTCTAACAGTAGCAGCCGACAACTGCTCTGAAAGATTTTTTGCTATCGTTCGCGAACCAGTTGGTTCTCCGGTTTCAATATACAGCTCCACTAAACTTCTAAAAACCTCGCGGCTTCTTTCATCTAGACTATGTAGTGAACTTTTTGTGGTCAATTTTATTTCCTCTATTGTTAAATTTCTCTTCAAAAAAGACCTAAATCTAAAACCTATTGTCGATTTCTCTAGACGAATGTTTGACGTTTCGTTACTTAGTCCATTAAACTCTACAAGGAGCAAATTATGCGCCCATCCGGAAGAATGATAAACCAAATTCGTCCCATTTCAATAGAGATTGGAACATCAAAGCATGCAGAAGGTTCCTGTTTGATAAAATGTGGTGATACCCACGTTATATGTACGGCCACAATTGAAGAAAGTGTGCCGCATTTTCTGAGAAAAACAGGGCTGGGTTGGGTTACAGCAGAATATGGTATGCTCCCTCGTTCCACAAACAGCAGAATGAGACGTGAATCTGGCGCGGGGAAGCAATCTGGCAGAACATTAGAAATTCAACGCTTAATCGGAAGAAGCCTACGAAGTGTTGTCGATAGGGTTGTTCTCGGAGAGAGACAGATTATTATTGACTGTGATGTCATTCAAGCTGATGGGGGCACGAGATGTGCGTCGATAACGGGCGGCTGGGTTGCTTTGAGATTGGCCATTAACGAACTAACAAAATCTGGAGCCATCAAGGCTGATCCCATTAAGGGCCATGTGGCTGCGATTTCTTGCGGTATTTATGCAGGTAATCCTGTTGTAGACCTTGATTATTTAGAAGACAGTTCGGCAGACGTTGACGCAAATTTTGTTTTGACAGATGAACTGGATTTGGTAGAGGTACAAAGCTCCGCCGAAGGCTCTACTTTTTCTAAGTCTCAATTCAGTGAAATGCTTGGCCTTGCAGAAATAGGCATAAAATCACTCATAGATGCACAAAAAGAAGCTTTTTTTTCAAATGCGTAAATTTAAAGAAAAAATATTGTTTGTTGCTACACACAACTCTGGAAAACTCGAGGAAATTAAAAGGCTTTTGGCCGGGTTTAAAATCGAGCTAAAATCTAACAAAGACTTTATGTTAACTCCTCCTGAGGAGACCGAGTCGACTTTTATCGGAAATGCCAGGATTAAGGCTCAATGCGCCTCAAGGAAAACAGGTTTTCCGTCTCTAGCGGATGATAGTGGTCTAGAAGTAGATTCTTTGAGAGGAGCGCCGGGCGTTTTAACAGCCGATTGGGCAGAGACTGCAGAAGGTAGAGATTTCATGGTTGCAATGGAAAGAGTTTGGACCGAAGTACAAAAAACTGGACTAAACCCACCTTACAGGGCACGATTTGTATCCGCTTTAGTTTTGGCTTGGCCTGATGGACACGACGAAACTTTTGAAGGAATTGTTGAGGGCAAGCTGGTGTGGCCTCTCAGAGGCAATAACGGTCACGGTTTTGATCCTATGTTTCAACCGAATGGTTACGAAGAGACTTTTGGCGAAATGAATCGTTGGGAAAAAAACATAATAAGCCATAGAGGTGTGGCTTTTAATAAATTGAGAAAACACTGTTTAGTTGGATACCATTTAGAGTAATCATGTCCGTTAATTGTACTAATAAAAGCAAGTCCAATGATATGAAGAATATTTTATCCCTATCAAACATAAGTAAGTATTATCCTAATGTAACAGCAAATGACGCTGTATCGCTGGAGCTAGAGTCAGGAAAGATACATGCGCTCCTGGGTGAAAATGGAGCTGGAAAATCAACCTTAGTAAAGATTATTTATGGTCTAGTAAAACCAGATTTAGGAGAAATGGTATTTGACCATAAAGTTTATAAACCTGAAAACCCTAAATTTGCCAGAAAAATGGGTATAGGTATGGTTTTCCAACACTTTTCATTATTTGACGCACTTACGGTATTCGAAAATATAGCAATAGGAATGGACAAAAGATTTGACAGAAGTCAATTACAAAATCAAATAGATACTGTTGCAAAACAATATGGTTTGTCAGTTTCACTTAACAAAATAGTTGGAAATTTATCGGCCGGCGAACGTCAACGAATTGAAATAGTTAGGTGCTTACTGCAGGATCCAAAAGTAATGATCATGGATGAACCAACATCTGTTTTGACTCCCGGCGAAGTTTCAGATTTGTTCATTGTTTTAAGAAAGTTGGCTGCTCAGGGAGTGTCTATTTTATATATTTCTCACAAGCTTGAGGAAATTAGAACACTTTGCTCAAAGGCAACGATAATGCGAAATGGAAAAGTAGTAAACACTTGTGACCCCCGAAAGCTAAGTGCAGGAAAGATTGCCGAATCAATGGTAGGTGCATCTTTTTCAAATCCAAAAAAAAATAAAGTAAAAGCTGGACAAGTATTGCTTGAACTTAAAAGTATATCTTTTTCAGCTAAACGTACTTTTGGGATACCTATCAAAAATATCAATCTAAAATTGTATGAGGGTCAAATTGTTGGTATTGGCGGGGTGGCGGGCAACGGTCAAGATGAGCTCCTTGGCTTAATCAGTGGCGAATTGCTTCCTACAAATGGTTCTATAATTTTAGAGGGAAAAGAAATAACATCCCTAGGTCCAGTTTTAAGAAGACAGAAAGGTCTTCTGAGCGCTCCAGAGGAGAGATTAGGTCACTCCGCAGCTCCAGAAATGACATTAACTGAAAACTGTCTAATTACTGCGGAAAAACGGATGAGTTTATCAAGAAGAGGGGTCCTTAATTATACAAAATCGAGAAAATTATCAGAAAGTATTATTAAAGAGCTAGATGTACGTGCAAATGGCCCTGACTCTTTGGCAAAATCTTTATCTGGAGGAAATCTGCAAAAATTCGTGATTGGTAGAGAATTAATTCAGAATCCAAAAATCTTTGTTGTCAATCAGCCTACCTGGGGTGTAGATGCTGCTGCGGCTTCTTCGATTCGACAAAAAATTCTCGATCTAGCACAAGGTGGAGCTTCCATAGTAGTAATCAGTCAGGATCTTGATGAATTGTTACAGATTTCCGATGTTTTTTGCGCACTCGTTGGGGGTCATTTGTCTAAGCCAGTAAAAACAAATTCCTTAAACCCATCTTCTTTAGGTTTACTACTGACTAATGCTTAATATCTGGAAAGTTAGTTCATGATAAAATTGGAGCCGCGAAAAAATAGATCAAGTATTCTGGAAATAAGTACTCCAATCATCGCTGTAATTATGACGATGCTTTTTGGTGGGATTTTATTTTATTTGATGGGAAAAAATCCTTTTGAAGTTATCAAACTTATTTTTTGGGATCCTGTCATGAGTCCAACTTTTTCTGAATATTCTAGACCGCAATTAGTGGTAAAAGCAGCCCCATTAATCCTAATCGCTCTTGGATTATCCTTTGGTTTCAGGGCAAATATCTGGAATATTGGGGCAGAAGGTCAATATATAATGGGGGCATTATTAAGTGGCGGAATTGGTTTGGCTCTATATCCGCTAAGTGCATGGTATGTCTTCCCACTGATGATATTGGGAGGTATAATCGGTGGGGCTACCTGGGCTATGATACCAGCACTTTTAAAGATTAAGTTTAATACAAATGAGATTTTGGTTTCTTTGATGCTTGTATATGTCGCTGAACAAATATTAGCACTGGCATCACTTGGTTTTCTAAGAAACCCTGAGGGTTTGGGTTTTCCTGGCTCACGAGATTTGAGTAAATATGAATCAGCGGCAAATCCAGAATTAATTGCGGGAACAGGTATTCATTTAGGGGTAGTTTTTTCTTTTATAGCTGTAATATTTCTAACGTATTTTTTAAGTTATCACAGGACAGGATTTCAAATAAAACTCATAGGTCAAGCACCTAGAGCTGCCAGTTTCGCTGGTATTAACTTGCGTTATATTGTTATTTTTTGTTTAGGACTATCTGGTGGTCTAGCTGGAATAGCAGGAATGTTTGAACTAACAGGGCCTGCAGGAGTTATCCATATTGATTTTAATGTCGGGTATGGTTTCACTGCTATCATTGTAGCCTTTTTAGGACGATTACATCCTATTGGTATTTTTCTTGCTGGTCTGCTGATGTCTCTAACCTATGTGGGTGGAGAGCTAGCGCAATTTATGATGAACATCCCAGCAGCAGCAATACAGGTTTTTCAAGGCATGCTCTTATTTTTTCTTTTATCAGCAGATCTGTTAGTCAATTACAGAATATCTTTAAGAACCTCTATAAATAAGAGGCGATATAAATAAAATGAAGTTATCGTGATTAAGAGGTAGAAAAAAATGAATATGGGCGATATCAACTTATCACTCCTTTTTGCTAGTTTAATAGTAGCAGCAACGCCTGTGCTCTTGGCGGCGTTGGGTGAATTGATAGTTGAAAAGACTGGTGTGCTTAACCTAGGTGTAGAAGGTATGATGATCTTTGGTGCCATAACGGGTTTTATAGCCACAATAGAGACAGGGTCCCCGTGGCTTGGATTTCTTTTTTCAATCCTAGGAGGTATTTCTTTAGCCTTTATTTTTGCTATAGTGACCCAAGTTTTCAGAGCCAATCAAGTGGCTTCAGGGCTAGCTTTGACTCTATTTGGGTTAGGGCTATCGTCACTTCTTGGATATTCTTACACGGGGATTAAGCCAGCGGCATTTCCCGATATGCATGTGCCTTATTTATCAGAACTACCTTTTCTTGGTATAATACTATTTCAGCATGACCCTATAATATATTTTTCAATATTCGCCGTGTTTTCTGTATACTTACTGTTTAGGAATTCTCGCCTTGGGTTGATACTTAAAGCTGTAGGAGAGAATCACGATAGTGCACATGCGTTAGGATATAATGTTATTCTGATTCGGTTTCTAACTATTCTGGTAGGCGGTGCTTTTGCGGGCTTAGGCGGCGGATATTTGTCTCTTGTGAGGGTGCCCCAATGGACAGAAGGAATGACGGCTGGTGCGGGTTGGATAGCGCTAGCACTAGTTGTTTTTGCTAGTTGGCAACCGTTTCGTCTACTTGTGGGCGCTTATATTTTTGGCGGAGTCACTCTTTTACAACTCAATTTACAGGCTCTCGGGGTAGAAATTAATGTTGCCCTCTTGTCTATGTCACCATATTTAGTAACTATAGCAGTGTTAGTTTTTATGTCTGCTCGTAGAGCAAAAGGTTCTTTGGAGGCACCAAGGTCTCTGGGAAAAACGTTTTTTGGATTATAGAATTTAAATATCTCAATCGGAAGGAGTTAAAATGAAACTATTTAAGGTATTTGTACTGACTTTATCTAGTATAATAATGTCATGTTTTGCACATGCTGATGACATGAAGGTAGGCTTTATCTATATTGGTCCACCAGGAGACCATGGATGGAACTATCAGCATGATGTAGGTAGAAAAGCCGTGGACGAAGCTTTTGGTGAAAAAGTTGAGACCGTATATCAGGAAAATGTGCCTGAGAGCGCTGATGCGGAGAGAGTGATGACGCAAATGGTGCTCTCTGGTGCTGATATGATCTTTGCAACATCATTCGGCTACATGGATCCAGTTTTAAACGTGGCCAAGAAATTTCCTAATGTGAAGTTTGAACATGCAACCGGTTATAAGACGGCTGATAATGTGTCAACCTATAGCGCAAGATTTTACGAAGGTCGGTCAGTAATCGGACATATTGCAGGCAACATGACAAAATCGAACACCATTGGCTATGTAGCTTCCTTTCCTATTCCAGAAGTGGTGAGAGGTATCAATTCTGCATATCTAGCCGCCAAAGCAACAAATCCCAATGTCGAGTTTAAAATTATTTGGATTTTTACTTGGTATGACCCAGCCAAAGAAGCTGACGCTGCAAAAACATTGATCCAACAAGGAGCCGATGTAATTATGCAGCATGTTGATAGTTCAGCCATAATGACAGTTGCTGAAGAGGCTGGCGTTTATGCGTTTGGTCAAGCTTCAGATATGAGTGCTTTTGGTCCCAATGCACATCTAACTGCGATAATTAACGGATGGGGTCCATATTATGTCAAGCGTGTTCAACAAGCGATGGATGGTACCTGGAAGGGAGGAGAACAAACCTTCGATGGAATTGGAGATGGGATGGTTGTTATCGGCAACATGTCGGATAAGATTCCAGACTCTGTTAAGAAGGAAGCGCAAGCTATTGCTGACGGTATAGCTTCAGGAAAACTACACTCCTTTACGGGTCCAGTGAACAAGCAAGATGGTAGTCCTTGGCTTGCAGCCGGTGAAACTGCGGACATCGGCACTCTACTTGGCATGAACTTTTATGTGGAAGGTATTGAAGGCGATATCCCTCAATAGAAAGTTTTAGGAGAGGCTCTTATGCCTCTCCTAATTTATATTTATGAAGATCGAAACCGAAAAATTTTTCAGTGTATACATACACTGGCCATTTTGTGAAGCAAAATGCCCTTATTGTGACTTTAACAGTCACGTCAGACAGAGTATAAACCAGAGAGTTTGGACACAGGCATATATTAAATCCCTCAATTATTGGAAAAAAGTTCTCCCATCTGGAATCATATCCTCGATTTTTTTTGGAGGAGGAACCCCCAGTCTTATGGATGAACGTTGCGTATACGATATTCTTAATTGTATTAACAAGCTCTGGACATTCGATAACGAAGTGGAAGTCACCCTAGAAGCAAACCCGACGTCCGTCGAAACATCACGTTTTCGTTCCTATAAGAAATCAGGAGTAAACCGTGTTTCCCTTGGAATTCAAGCCTTAAATGATCATGACCTCAAACGTCTAGGTCGGTTACATACAGCATCCGCGGGAAAAAACTCTATCAACCTGGCGCTAAATTGGTTTGACAGGGTCAGCTTTGATCTGATTTACGGTCGCCAATACCAAAAAGTAAAAGACTGGGAAGATGAGTTAAAATCCGCTATCTCGTTTTCCACTGGGCATCTATCTTTATATCAGCTAACAATTGAAAAAAAAACCAGATTTGGTGAACTTCAATCTAAAGGCAAGCTAAGGGGTCTTCCAAGTGATAATTGCTCAGCGGAGTTCTTTAATATAACCAGAGAAATCTGCGAGGCATCAGATTTCGAAAACTATGAAATTTCTAATTACGCACTTCCAGGCAACGAATGTCGCCACAACCTCAATTACTGGAATTCAGGCAACTTTATTGGGGTTGGTCCTGGCGCACATGGTCGGGTCCAAATTGGTCCACAACGTTTTCGCTGTGAGACCCCTTTAAATCCTGAAACTTGGTTTAACAACATAGAACAGGAAAAGCACGAAGAGTTTTGTTTTTTACCATTAACCAAAACTGAAAATGCCGAGGAATACGCTCTAATGTCAATCAGGCTAGCATCGGGGATTAATCTTGAAAAGTATAATTTGTTTGGAGGAAACAGACTGCGCACAAAAAAAATACGCAGTCTAGAAGCGCAAAATCTCGTAACAATCGACGAGAACTCTCTCAAAACGACTAACAAAGGTAAATTATTTACAGATTTCGTAATACAAGAGCTTCTTTGTTAGGAACCAGTATGCAACAACAGTTTACAAATCTCGTCCATTTCATCTAAGCTATTGTATTTTAATGATATATTTCCTGATTTTGTCTTATGATTGTGGTTAATTTTAGTTTCAAACCTGGTTTGAGCTTTAATAGATTTTTCCAAATTAAGTGTATCAATATCCTTACGGGTATTGGGTATAATCATCGCTAGAGGCCCTTCAAATTGCTGTTTTTGCTTCCTCACTAATTTCTCAAGCTGACGAACTGAGAGGCCCTTGCTCAATACAATTCGCGCAAGTTCAAGGGAATTATCCAAACCTATCATTGCTCTGGCATGACCAGAACTAAGCTTACCATTAAATACCATATAGATCACTTTCTCGGGCAGTGTTAAGAGACGTAAGATATTTGCGATGTAGCTTCGTGATTTTCCCAAGATCGTAGCCAACTGTTCCTGAGTATAGTTGTACTGATCAATCAGGCTCTTATAACTTTGGGCTTCTTCGATGGGATTGAGGTCTTCACGTTGGATGTTTTCAACTAAACCATATTCAATGGCCGCTTTGTCCGACAGTTGCCTTATAACTACAGGAACTGCATGCTTTTGGGCAAGTTGAGAAGCCCGCCAGCGGCGTTCTCCAGCCACTATTTCATAACCTTTTTCTACCTTTCGAACGATTATTGGCTGTATTAAACCATTTTGTTTGATCGAGTCTGCAAGCTCACCCAATTTGCGTTCGTTAAAAATCTTTCTAGGCTGAGTTGCACTGGGGAAAAGCATCTCAATTGGAACAGTCAAATCGCTCGCCTTGTTGCTTTTCGGCGAGCTGTACTCTATGGGCACTTCATTATCAAAGGAAGTTTCGGCTAACAACGTTGAAAGCCCTCTACCTAGTCCTGTCTTTCTTGTATCACGTTTCATAACATTATTTCATCCAAGTAGTTCAAGTGGTTTTTTGTTTTTGCCGAACCAGAAACTCTGCTGCGAGCTTTTGATAGGCTATAGATCCTGCGCATTTATGGTCATAAATCATCGCTGGAAGAGAAAAAGACGGCGCTTCACTTAATCTAACATTTCGCGGTATAACAGTTTCGTAAACCAATTGCCCTAAGTTCTGTCGAACATCTTCTTCTATTTGTACTGATAAATTGTTTCTTCTATCATACATTGTTAGCAAGATTCCCTCTATTTTTATAGTATTGTTTATCGATTCTCTTACATCCCTTATAGTTAAAATTAACTGCGACAGACCCTCCAGCGCGAAAAACTCTGCTTGTAATGGTACTATTACCGATTTGGACGCCGCAAAAGCATTAATTGTTAAAAGGCCCAAAGTTGGTGGACAATCAATTAAAATGTAATCCCAATTAAGTTTCTCTCCACCTAATTTCATAATAGCATTTTTTAGTTTAATGGTCCTATTATCTATATTTGCCAATTGAAGATCTGCGGATGATAAATCAGTTGTTGAGGGCGCTATGGAGAGATTGCTTACATCTGTGTCCCTTATAATCTCGGATATTAACATTTCATTCACTATTACATCATACATAGATGTTTGTCTGCTCTTTTGCGATACACCCAATCCTGTAGAAGCATTGCCCTGAGCGTCAAGGTCTATGATTAAGACCTTTTTTCCGGTCGATGCCAATGCCGCCCCAAGATTTATGGCCGTCGTAGTTTTTCCAACACCGCCTTTTTGGTTAGCAACAGAGATCACATTTGGTATTAATTTGCCACTCAATCTCTCGACTTTCTTTTTTCTACTTGTAATATAGAACCACCGCCTGCAAGATAACTTGGAAATATTTCTATACAATAATCGTTCAAATTTGATATCTCTCTTAGTTCCGTCTTAATATTTTTTCCTTTCAAAAACAAAGCTCGGCACCTTTGCTTGCCATGCTTCTCTAAATATAAAAGAAGCTCTTTGGTTGAAGTTAATGCCCTCGCAGACAATATATCTGCTTTCAAGGGGGTTAAATTTTCTATTCTTTCAGGTATTACTTCTACATTGACTCTAAGAACTCTTGACGCATCTTCCAAAAACGCGCACTTCCTTCGATTTGCGTCAACCAAAATAACGGTGAGGCCAGGGTTTTTTTCTTTTGCAAGCAAAGCTAATATCAAACCCGGAAAGCCTGCTCCGCTTCCTAGATCAACGCACCTTTTAGGATTTTTTGGCAAATAGTACCAGAGCTGAGCACTATCATCGATATGTCTACTCCAAACATCATTTAAAGAGTTTCGGGATACAAGGTTTATTTTTTTATTCCACTCTCCCAATAAACCTATGAACTCTCTTAACGAAGAAAATGTTTCACGTGAAACATTTAAATCACTCAAGATTTTACTGTCGTCCATTAGCGGTTAAGCCTCTATCTTTATTTTTAAGCCGCGCCAGAATCAAATTTATAGCCACTGGTGTCATCCCATCGATACGACCTGCTTGATCAAGGGAGCTTGGTCTAATTGTTTCAAGTTTTTCTTTAAGTTCACACGACAAGCTTTTTATATCACAGTAACTAAAGTTTTCTGGTATTTTATAATTTGAGTCATTTCTCATAATATCGACATCTCGATTTTGCCTTTCAATATATACAGAATATCTTGCATCATAGGATAGCTGTTCTGCAATTTCGGGCTCTATTTGATAGAGCTCTGGCCATATTTTTCCTAATTCCTTAAAACCTATTTCCTCATATGATAACAAATCAAAGGCTGACCGAGTTTGTCCATTTTGTTTTACTTTTAAACCGTGACTTTGGGCCTGAGCTGATGAAAGATTCAGGTTCTTTGCAATTTTATAAGCTTTAGCAAGCTTTATCGATTTTTCTCTAAAGGTTTTTTCACGGTTTTTACAAACGGCCCCTAACGCAACAGCTAAGGGCGTTAAACGCTGGTCCGCGTTATCCGCACGCAACAGCAGCCTATATTCCGCTCTTGACGTAAACATCCTATAAGGCTCTGTTACCCCGCGTGTAATCAGGTCGTCAACTAAGACCCCAATATAAGCTTGCCCCCTGTCAAGCTTTATTGGCATTTCTCCACGGGACCGCCTGGCAGCATTAAAACCAGCAATCAAGCCCTGCGCTGCTGCTTCTTCATATCCGGTCGTTCCATTTATCTGACCAGCCAAAAACAAACCGTCTAGGCATTTAAGCTCTAAATTGAACTTGAGTGATCTGGGATCTATGTAGTCATATTCTACTGCATAACCAGGTTGAGTGATTTGAACCTTTTCCAACCCATTTATAGTCTTTACATACTGATTTTGTATTGTCTCTGGCAAAGAGGTTGAAATTCCATTCGGATACACTGTGTGAGTATTAAGGCCCTCAGGTTCTAAAAAAACCTGATGGCTTTCTTTCTCTCTGAATCTAACAACCTTATCTTCAATAGAAGGGCAGTATCTAGGGCCTTTGCCTTCTACATAACCGTTGAAAATAGCAGATAAATGCAAGTTTTTTTCAATGATGTGATGTGTGTTCGTGTTTGTATGGGTTATTCCGCAACATATTTGCGCAGCAAACGGTTTGCGATTCATGAATGAAAACAACGCCGGATTTTCGTCAGCTTGTTGCATTTCAATTTTTTTCCAATCAATGGTGCGCCCGTCTAACCTAGGGGGTGTTCCTGTCTTCAAACGTCCCATTTTCAAACCCATTCCGTAAAGGCGCCGAGCCAAAAGATTTGATGGTTCTTCACCAATACGCCCACCCGGTATCGTTTTGTCACCAATATGAATGGTTCCTGACAAAAAGGTTCCCGTTGTTAAAACAACGCTAGGGCAGTGAAAAGTTATACTATTTTTGCAAACCACCCCAAGTACCTTTGATTTTCTTACTAATAAGTCAACGACTTCCGATTCATATATGGTCAGATTCTCGGTTGTCAGCATTAGCCTTTTAACCGATTCTTTGTAAAGTTCTCTATCAGACTGTGTTCTGGGTCCCCTAACAGCAGGCCCTTTACTTCTATTCAACAATCTAAACTGAATACCAGACTCGTCAGCCGCAAGACCCATCAACCCACCCAAGGCATCGATTTCGCGAACAAGGTGCCCTTTTCCTAGCCCACCGATGGCTGGGTTACATGACATTTCTCCGAGATTATTCAGGGACTTGGTTATTAATGCAGTTTTGACATTTAATCGAGCGCTGGCGAATGCAGCCTCACAACCCGCATGACCACCACCTATAATTATAACATCATATTCTTTCTTCATATCTTTAAATATCTGTAATAAATTAAAATCTTTATTTTCCAATACAAAAGTTTAGAAAAATATTATCTAGCACGCGTTCAACATTGATTCTTCCACTAAGTAAATCCATTTCCGTTATACTGGATCGTAATTCTTCTGCAACTAGTTCTATCCTCACAGTAGTCTTATTAAGTTCCTTACTTACATTTGTAAGGCATGCCAGGGTGTTTATGATAGCCTGTTTGTGCCTCTCATTTACAATTAGCCCATCTAAAGGTGCTTCCTTTTCATAGACTTGACATATTTTCTTCAGCATTTCGGAAACACCTTCGCCAGTTTTTCCCGACACTCCTTTGAGAGAGTGCTTCTTTCGAATATCACACTTTGATAAAAATAAAAGATCATTACTAGATCCTTTAATATCAAAATCGGATCTTTTATCCTCTGGGTTTAATAAAAAAACCCTCAATGCACATTGCTCCGCCTTTTTCTTTGCCAAATCTACACCAAGAACTTCTACTGGATCGGATGTTTCTCTAATTCCTGCTGTATCATAAAAATAAACAGGCACACCATTAATGTCCAATTTCAATTCAAGAATATCACGGGTGGTACCCGGTATATTTGAAACGATAGCTTTTTCCTTGCCACAAAGATAATTAAGAAGGGATGATTTTCCTACATTTGGTTTTCCTATTATGGCTACCTGAAAACCATTGCGTATTATCTCAGCAGAATTATAACCCTGTAAGGTTACACTCAAGGTTTTAACCAAACTATTAGTTGACTCTCGAATTTCCGATATAGTGTCAGATGGTACATCTTCATCGGAAAAATCTATCATTACCTCTGCCAAAGAGAGAGCCCTTATTAAGGCAGTTTTCCAAACTTCTATTTCGCTAGATAGAGACCCACTTAAAAGTCTAAGTGATTGTTTTTTCTGCATTTTTGTTTCAGAATCAATTAAGTAGCTTAAACCCTCTACTTTCAGCAAGTCCAACTTTCCATTCTCTAAAGCCCTTCGAGTAAATTCTCCGGGCTTTGCAAGACGCAGCTTTGCTTTGCCAGAAAAAAAATCAAGAATTCCTTGTATTACAGCGTGGCCACCGTGCACGTGAAGTTCTACCATTTCCTCGCCGGTAAAACTCGAGCCTTGCTCGAAACAAATCACAATCGCCTGATCAAGGAAATCATTTTTATATCTGAGGTTTCGTAGGGTAGCAACGCGGTGCTTTGGAAGAGTATCTACAACCATTCTTAGAACCGAGAAAGAGTTTGGACCTGACACACGGAATACTGCTATACCTGATTTACCAGGTGCGGTCGACAGAGCAAAAACTGTGTCATTTATCATAATTAAAAATAGCGGTTAAGTGTTCATAGAGTCAAAAAACTCGGAGTTAGATTTCGTTTGCTTCATTTTACCTAATAAGAACTCTATCGCATCAGTTATGCCCATAGGGTTTAAAATTCTTCTCAAAACAAATACTTTCGTTAGTTCAGATTTGTCTACTAGTAGCTCCTCTTTTCGAGTTCCGGATTTAAGAATATCAATCGATGGAAAAACTCTCTTGTCGGCAATTTTTCGGTCCAAGATTAATTCTGAATTGCCTGTACCTTTAAACTCTTCAAAAATAACCTCGTCCATACGGCTCCCAGTATCTATTAGGGCAGTTGCTATAATGGTTAATGAGCCGCCTTCTTCTATATTTCTAGCAGCACCAAAAAATCTTTTAGGTCTTTGCAATGCATTTGCATCCACACCTCCCGTTAAAACCTTTCCAGATGATGGTACTACGGTATTATATGCCCTGCCCAACCGAGTAATGGAATCCAAGAGAATCACAACATCCCTCTTATGTTCAACTAACCGTTTTGCTTTTTCTATTACCATCTCCGCAACAGCGACATGCCTCGTTGCTGGCTCATCAAAAGTTGAAGAAACAACCTCTCCTTTTACAGATCTCTGCATATCGGTAACTTCCTCAGGTCGCTCGTCAACCAGCAAAACGATTAAATAGCACTCGGGGTGATTTTTCTCTATAGAATTCGCTATATTTTGTAATATCACCGTTTTTCCAGTTCGAGGAGGAGCAACTATTAGAGATCTCTGGCCTTTACCAATTGGAGCTATTAGGTCTATTACTCGCGCTGATTTATCTTTAATAGTGGGATCTTCAATCTCCATCCTGAGCCGCTCGTCGGGATATAAAGGTGTTAGATTATCAAAGTGAATCTTGTGCTTCGCCCTCTCAGTGTTGGTAAAGTTAATATTAGACACTTTGACTAGGCCAAAATACCTTTCTCCCTCTTTTGGCGCCCTTATAACACCCTCGACTGTATCACCCGTACGAAGAGAAAATTTCTTTATCTGACTAGGGCTAACATAAATATCATCAGGACCAGACAAATAGTTTGCGTCAGTACTTCTCAGAAACCCAAATCCATCTTGTAACACCTCAAGAACGCCATCTCCAGATATTTCTACCCCTTCTTCCGCCATTTCCTTCAGTATGGCGAACATCATGTCCCCCTTACGCATAGTGGAAGCGTTCTCAACGTCGAGCTCCTCTGCTAATTTAAGCAAATCAGCCGGAGTCTGTGCTTTCAGTTGCGCTAAAGATAGTTCTGAGACTTTTTCTAACCCACTCATAAACTACACCACTGGAGAAATATTTGTGTTACTATAGAGGACCTATACGATCTCTGAAATAGTCAATATTTTTAGTTTTGTCAAATTTGTTTTTTCTAGATCGGCTTTATAACTACACATAATACTATGAAAACAAGCATTATTGTTGGCACTTCATTTATAAACCTAAAAAAGCGTCCACTCTGGTTGTTTTCGTCCCTACAAAATTGGTTTACCACCTTTATGCACCATATATTAAATGCTGTTAAAATAACTACGCATAAAAATTTAATAATGAACCAAACCTCTCTAAATATTTCAGGATAGCTAAAAGACACTAAAATTATACCAAAAATCCAAGTGCCTATCATTGCCGGTATCGTTATATAATGCAGTAGCTTGTACTCCATAACCTTAAATATAATGTTATTATCCCGACTTTTAGACCTATTCTCAGCGTGGTATACGAATAGTCTCGGTAAATAAAACAACCCTGCCATCCAAGCTACCATACTAATTATATGAAAAGATTTTAACCAGAGATACCAATTAAAACTCAATTCTTACTCCTAATAAAGTCGATAAGTTTTTGAATGTTTTCGGGTCTTGCCTTGGGTGTTATCCCGTGGCCAAGATTAAAGATATATGGACCATTTCTTAAATTATCTAACAAATTTTCAACCTCTTCTTTTAAGGTTGAACCATCACCGGGAAGCAATTCTGGATCAAGATTTCCCTGAACAGCTATACTGTTTTGCAACTCTTTTTTTGCCCAAGCTGCGGGAATAGAAGTATCTATTGCCAGTCCCGAAAACAACTCATTTTTCGCGAATACTTTGTAACTCGGACCTACACCACGTGGAAACACTATTATAGGAATATTTTCGTGTCTTTTTTTGAGTTCACTCGCTATTTTTACTATAGGATCATAGACATAGGCAGTCATTTTCCGCTCCGATAATACACCTGCCCAACTATCAAAAATCTTTATTACCTCCGCTCCAGCTTCTATCTGTGCGGATAAATATTCTACTGTTGCAAGAGTTATAATATTAATTAGCTGATTAAATTTTTCTTCCTCCTGAAACATGAAAGCTTTTGATTCACTAAAATCTTTTGATCCCTTACCAGCTATCATATATGTCGCCACCGTCCATGGTGCTCCCGCAAACCCTATCAGAGTGCTGGTTTTTGGTATTTCGGAAGAGAGGTTTTTTACTGTTTGATATATTGGTGCTAGCCGTTCATGTATATCACTAACTGATTTTAAGTTGTTTATATTAAAACCATTAGATATACCATCGAGTCGCGGTCCTTCACCCTCTTCAAACCAAACTTTCATTCCCAAAGCATCTGGAACTAAAAGTATATCAGCAAATAATATAGCAGCATCTAGCTCAAACCGTCTAAGTGGTTGTAGAGTAACCTCTGTAGCCAAGTCAGAGTTATAGCAAAGGTCTAGAAAACCCCCTGCTTTTTTTCTTGTCTCTCTATATTCGGGCAAATATCTCCCGGCTTGCCGCATTAACCAGATTGGCGGAGTCGTATGTGTAGTTCCATTTAATGTAGCAATTAGCTTTTTATTCATCTTAATCTTATATATTTTTATAATAAGTAGTTTTTATAGTAGTATGGTACAATAGTGGGGAAAAAACATTCACCAAATTATACACAGTTTTATACCAGAACAAATTTAAATAGACAGAAAAAACAATAAAAGAAACAGTTATTTGGAGACAGCATCATTTTATCAACATTATACAGAACTTAAGTACGGCTTAAATTATAATTAATAACTGTTGTATAACTTGATAATCATTAAGAATAAAAATCTAAAAAGGTACGTAGAATAAATTTAGTGTGGATAAAATCTTCTCAGCGATGAAAAAAAAGGTACTAAACATATTGCTACTTTCTGACTCAACGGGCGAAACCGTCACGTCATTCGCATCAATGCTAAAAGCTCAATATCCTCACGATAATATTGCCTTCGAGATGATACCTTTTTTTAAATCCTTAGAGACATCTAAAAATATCTTTATGCCCAAGATCAGAACATCAGATCTTATTATTCACACATTGGTAGATAAAAAAGCAGTAGGATTTGTAAAAAAAACGGCCAATCAAATGGGTAAGGAAGTAATTGAGTTACTTACAAAGCCACTTAAACTTGTTGGAGAAATAGTAGGCACTGAACCTCTCCGAATTCCGGTACAACACTATCAAGTGAATCAGAATTACTTTAAGCGCATAAATGCTATAGATTTCGCAATGTACACAGATGATGGTCGTACGGGGGAACGACTCTTATCCGCTGATGTTATAATTTTGGGCGTAAGCAGAACGTCTAAAACGCCAACTTGCATATATTTAGCTTACCAAGGAATAAGAGCAGCCAATCTACCATTGGTGCAAAAACAAGAACCTCCACAACCATTTTATGAGGCACTGAGTCGAAGAATACCAATGATCGGACTTGTAGCTAGTATTTCAAGATTGCGAGATATTCGGTCAAATCGATTGCAGACCCTAGGTACTCCACACATTTCAGACTATACGGATTCAAAAAAAATTCAGGAGGAATTAGTCTACTCTAGAATGTTCTTTGCCCGATACAAAATACCCTTGTTGGATGTAACTAGGAGATCAATAGAAGAAACGGCTGCGAGTATAAGACAACTCATAAACAAATAAAACTAATGTCGTTTGTTGCTTTTTCTAAGTTCTGTCATAAAATAAACTTAATGGATACGAATGACGACGCTAATTGTCCAAACGCTTTTTGTTAGGTGCTGAACATGATAACCGATAATACAAAGAAACCCTTGTTAGCTGGTGTCATCGGCCATCCGATCGATCACAGTAAATCTCCCAAGCTTCACAATTATTGGTTGTCCACCCATAATATCAATGGGTTTTACATCCCATTAGATATAAAACCCCAGGACCTGACAAAGAGTATTGAGTCTCTCATCATGCTAGGTTTTAGAGGTGTCAATGTTACAATACCACACAAAGTATCTGTTCTATCTATAGCAGATACCGCAACTGATCGTGCATCAATGATTGGTGCTGCTAACACACTCTATTTCAATAAAGATGGGAAAGTAACTGCTGACAACACTGATGGGTATGGATTCAAACAAAACATTAAAAATATTGATCCTACGTGGAATGCAAAAGTAGGGCCAGCTGTTGTTTTTGGAGCCGGTGGAGCCGCAAAAGCGGTGATACACTCTTTGTTATCAGAAGGGGTGCCTTTGGTCCGTATTCTGAATCGCACACGAATTAAAGCAGAAATGATTGCTGAAAATCTGGGAAATCGAGTAGAAGTAATTGACTGGTATGCTATTAAGGAAGCCTTAAACGGAGCAACTACTATAATTAATACAACTTCTCTCGGAATGTTAGGACAACCAACTTTTGAGCCAGATTTATCAAATGTGTCTTCTGATGCACGAGTAATAGATCTGGTTTACAACCCGATCGAGACCGATTTTTTAAAGATAGCGAAGAAATGCGGTTTAAAGACCATAGACGGCATAGGTATGTTGTTTTTTCAAGCTGAACCTGGGTTTAAAAATTGGTTTAACGCAGCTCCAGTCGTGGACGAAAAATTAAGAGCACTTTTTTTGAATGAGTGAACACTCTAAACATACGAAGTCCTTTAAATTAGGCTTAACTGGATCCATAGGGATGGGAAAAACTACAGTGGCAAAGGAATTTTTATTAGCGAACATACCAGTTTGGAATGCTGATGATGTGGTAGCAAATTTGTATAAAAAGGACGGTCTTGGATATGGTTTAATTCAATCAATCGTTCCAACCGCTGTTGACATGATGGGTGTAAATAAAAAGAAGCTCTCAGCTGCTATTTTAGAAATACCTGGTTTGTTGGAGAAGATTGAAGACAATATACATCCTTTATTGATAGAAAATCGCCATCAATTTATTGACAAATTTTTTAAAGAGTCCTTACTTGTGTTTGAGATTCCCCTGTTATATGAAACTAAATCTGATGATTGGCTAGATGCTGTTTTAGTAGTTACAGCACCAAAAAGTGTTCAGAAACATAGGGTTATGAAAAGGAGAGGCATGACAAAAGAAAAGTTAAATTTTTTGATGTCAAGACAAGTACCAGAAGAAGTTAAGATTTCTAGAGCTGACTATATTTTAAATACCAATATTGACATTCAAGATTTGAAAAACAAGGTGAAGCACCTTATTGACGAGATAAAAGAAAATGTCTGTAATTCGTGAAATTGTATTAGACACGGAAACTACAGGATTAAGTCCAGAAGACGGTGATCGTATCATAGAAATAGGGGCTATTGAGCTTATTAATTTTATACCGTCAGACAAATATTTCCATGCTTACATAAATCCCCAGCGAGAAATATCAGAATCAGCCTTGAGCGTGCATGGTCTAACCTATGATTTTTTAAAAGATAAGCCGGTATTTTCAGCTGTCGCAGATGACTTTTTGGAATTTGTGGGCACAGACAGTTTGGTAATTCATAATGCAAAATTTGATATCAATTTTTTGAATCATGAATTGCAATTAGCCGGCAAGCCAGTATTGGACAGTAATTCTATCGTAGATACTCTTGAAATGGCCAGAAAGAAATTCCCAGGGTCTCCAGTATCTCTAGATGCATTATGCCGAAGGTTTTCAATTAATAATAGCGAACGCTCTTTACACGGCGCGCTACTAGACAGCAAAATATTAGCGAAGGTCTATTTAGAGCTTTTAGGAGGTCGGCAGCCAGATTTGGAACTCGGAGTTTCTGAAAATCTTGTTATTAAAAACAAAGGAACCGAAGCCTCCTACATAGCTGGATTAAAAAAGAGAAAAGTTGCTTTGCCTAACCGAGTTTCAGATATTGAGATTAATAGACACAAAACCTTTATAGCAAAAATAGACGGTATGGAAAAATGGGAAATATACAAGAAAATCTAATTTTTTCTCTGTTCATAAAGCTTATGAAAATTCATGTAATCTAAGTTAACAGGGGTAAGTCCGCTATCTCGGGTGACATTAAAAACAATGTGTCTCAAAAACGGGAACATCAAGTTGGGACAATCAACAAGTAGCTTTCTGTTCAAATCATGGTTATTGGGGATTCCACTTATTTCAAATAGGTTGGCGTAGCATAGTTCTAGGAGGAATACTTTACTCTTGTTATTATTAGCTACAACAAAAAAATTAAGAGTTACCTCAAAAACATCCTGGCGAACCGTTTGCTTGCTAATGTTAAGATCCATCTTCAATTTCTTAGGCTCTTTTGAAAAGGTACCCTCTTGAGCAGCAAAATTTTCGAACGACAAATCCTTGATATATTGTCCTATAATCTTGATTGTTTCTTTATTTTCAGATTTAACATAATGACCGGTTTTTTTCATATTCACACCTATGACGTCTTTGAATTAAAGATCATAAATATCGTGTCCACGATATGCTGAAGAAATTTTTTTTCTGATTTGCTTTATAATAAGACCTCTAAACCTTGGCACTAAAAGTATAAACCCGACTGCATCTGTTATTAAACCAGGAGTTATTAAAAGCAACCCGGCAACTAAAATAAGAACCCCGTTAGAAATAAGAAAGGCAGTATCAGGTTCGGGTTTTCTTAGAGAAAAAAGTACATTCAGGCCTTGGTTTTTTACAGCAAATGATCCGATTATCGCAGTTGATATTATTACTACAATAGTCCAAAATAATCCAATTTGCTCGGTAATTTTAATGAAAAGCACTATTTCTAAGATAGGGATCGTTATAAATAATATAAAAAACCTCATTTAATGATTGCTAGCTCCGTAAATAGTTGGATTAATTGAAATTAAACATTAAATATAGTAAGTGTGTACTCGCAAAGTATAAAAATAACAAGAACTCGAAAATATTGTTTGGAATAACAGATGTTACAAATATTGATTTTAGCTGCGGTAGCTGCGTTCCTTTTCTGGCGATTATCTATAGTCTTGGGCAGTAGAACCGGTTTTGAGAAAGCCACAAATACAGAGGTTGCTAAGAAATCAGCAAACAGTGCTCCCCTTGGACAAAAGTTAGATTCAGACCTTGATGGGGATGAAGATATTTCCGATTACTTGGAAATAGATAGTCCTTCTGGTGAAGCACTGGTAAAAATGAAGAAAGTAGAGCATGACTTTTCAGTACGAAATTTTGTAACTGGTGCGAAGCAAGCTTATGAGATGATTTTAATGGCATATGAAAGGGGGGATTTAGATACCCTTGAACAATATCTATCACCCGACGTTTACAAGGATTTCGAAAAAGTTGTTATGGACAGAGCGAACAAAGGTTACAATGTGGAGGCAAACTTCATAGGAATACGTGAAATAAGAATAAAGACTGTGGATTTTGATGAAAATGATCACTTGGCTGAAATAGTTATGTTCTTTAAATGTGAGCTCTCGTCTGTTGTTAAGAACAAGGATGAAAAGGTTATAGAAGGTAGTCTTTCAAAAATAAAAACTCACAGTGATCTTTGGACCTTTGGAAGAAAAATGGGAACACCAGACCCATCATGGCGATTGATTGCAACGGACTAGAAAAACAAATTTCTTCGTTTAATACTTAATTAAGAAAACAACAGAACTTTCGTGAAAAAAAAACCAAAAAATATTAGTGTCGAGGATCAAAATCTCTGGGAGAACTTTTTAGAGAGGTCAGAGGTGGTTGAGTCGGTAAGAAAAACTAAAATTCACATCGTGCAGAGCCCTCACCCCCGTTCTACCAAAAAGAAGGCTTTAGATAAAGTATCAACGACATTCAAAAAACATGTTAGTGAAAAGGGTAGTACAAGGTACGAGAGACACTCGCTCGATAAAAAACTTTTATCGAAACTTAGGAATGGACATGTAAATCCAGAAAGAAAATTGGATCTGCACGGGTTTACATACGACGACGCATTGAGAAAGGTCAACCAAACTATTCAAAACTCTTTTAAGGATGGTATCCGGCTAGTTTTAATTATTACTGGGAAGGGGCGGAAGATAGATCCATACGAAAGCTTTTTTGAAGATAAGCCCAAAGGTCTTTTAAGAGAGTCATTACCTTTGTGGTTACAGAGTCCACAACTTGATAGGTTAATCCTCTCGGTTGTAGGTGCTCATGGTTGTCATGGGGGATCAGGGGCTTATTATGTCTACTTGAGGAAGAACAAATTAATTACAAGACATAACGTTGAACGTCAATAGATCTAGATAGCTCACCAAGGTTTTTCTGAACAAAATCATCGTCAACTATTACCTTTTCACCCGCCCTTTCAGGAGCATTGAAACTAAGCTCCTCAAAGACTCTTTCAAGTATTGTATAAAGTCGGCGGGCACCGATGTTCTCTACTGCCAAATTAACTTCTGCTGCGATCGATGCTATAGACTCTATTCCACTTTTCTCAAACACAACCTCAACCTTTTCGGTAGCCATCAAAGCGGTATATTGGCGGGTGAGTGAATTCTCAGTGTCAGTTAGTATTTTTTCAAAGTCTGATTTGCTCAGAGCATTTAACTCTACACGGATTGGTAATCTTCCTTGAAGCTCAGGTAACAAATCTGATGGTTTTGAGATATGGAAAGCGCCGGAAGCTATAAACAGAATGTGGTCGGTTTTTACAGCACCATGTTTAGTAGAAACAGTGGTGCCTTCTATAAGAGGAAGCAAGTCACGTTGTACGCCTTCCCGACTCACGCCGCTGACGCTATGATCTGTTTTTGCACAAACCTTATCAATCTCATCTAGGAAAACAATTCCACTATTTTCCACGGTCTCTAAAGCGATCTTAACTGTTTTTTCGTCGTCTATGAGCTTGTCAGCCTCTTCGTTGATCAGTGTCTCATAACTATCTAATACAGTGATCCGCTTTTTTTTGGTCCGTCCGCCGAGCGCTTTACCGAATATATCACCTATATTAAGCATACCCATGTTAGCTCCTGGTTGACCGGGAATTTCCATCATCGGTATAGGGTTGGATGTATCTTTTAAATCAATTTCAATTAGAGTGTCGTCCAGTTCGCCGTTGCGCAGTTTTTTTCTGAACATTTCCACGGTTTGTTCTCGCGCATCGGTTCCCGTTAAGCATGCCAACACTCGATTTTCAGCAAGCTTAACAGCTTCATTATTAACGCTTTGACGCATTTTTTCTTTTGTCAACAAAACAGATACATCTACAAGATCCCTAATAATTTGTTCTACATCCCGACCCACATAGCCAACCTCGGTAAATTTTGTTGCTTCTACTTTAATAAAAGGAGCCTCAGCGAGTTTTGCAAGCCGCCGAGCAATTTCTGTTTTCCCTACGCCGGTGGGACCTATCATCAAAATGTTTTTTGGATATACTTCTTCTTTTATATCTCCCGTAAGTTGACGGGTTCTCCATCTATTTCTAAGCGCCAAAGCAACTGCTCTTTTGGCAGCAGATTGACCAATTATAAATCTGTCAAGTTCGCATACTATCTCATGGGGGGTAAGGTTAGTCATTTTTTATTACTTTACTCGCAATAGGTTAAAGGAGCTATGGATTTTCACTTCTTCTGAATGCTCTCAATTATCATATTTCCGTTTGTATAGACACATATTTCTGAGGCTATTTTTAGTGATTTCTGAGCAATCTCCTTGGGGTCGGAAAGATGATCATATAAAGCTCTCGCTGCTGCAAGAGCATAGTTTCCTCCTGAACCGACGGCTGCTATGTTGTTCTCTGGTTCTAAGACATCACCAGAGCCTGTTAAAATAAAGAGTTCAGAGCCGTCAGTAACTATCAACATTGCTTCTAAATTTCTTAAGTATTTATCTGTTCGCCAATCTTTTGCTAGGTCAATTGCTGCTCGCGCGAGTTGACCAGGGTGGGCCTCAAGCTTTGCTTCAAGTCTTTCGAGCAATGTAAATGAGTCGGCTGTGGATCCTGCAAAGCCGGCAAGGACGTCTTCTCCACTTGGTGAAAGTTTCCTTACTTTTCGTGCAGTGCCTTTTATGATCGTTGGACCAAGGCTGACTTGTCCATCGCCAGCGATAGATACTTGGCCATTCTTTCTAACGGCTACAATTGTTGTGCCATGTAATTCTCTAAAGTGATTGACGCTTTTGTTCGGATGCATTTCAGTATACGATCTCTTTATAAAAGACTTCTAGTAACTTCTTCTGTTGTGAATATTTCTATTACATCATGTTCCTTCAAGTCGTCATAGGACTCAAATGCCATGCCACACTCTTGACCAGATTGTACATCTTTCACTTCATCCTTAAATCGCTTAAGTGTTTTTAACCTGCCTTCGTGAATAACAACATTGTCTCTTAGAAGCCTTACACCGGCGGATTTCTTTGCCAAACCTTCAGTGACTAAACAGCCGGCGATTTTTCCAACACCAGTAATTTTAAAAACTTCTTTTATTTCAGCATAACCAATAAATGTTTCCTTAACTTCTGGAGCCAAAAGTCCCGATGCTACAGACTTCACATCGTTTACCAGATCGTAAATTATAGAATAATAACGTATTTCAATACTTTTCTGATTTGCAATTTCTCTAGCGGTGGCGTTAGCACGCACATTAAATCCAATTATAGGAGCTTTAGAAGCCTCTGCTAAAGTTATATCACTTTCTGTAATAGCTCCAACTCCAGAGTGGAGAACATGTATCTGAACTTCTTCATTTCCAAGTTTTTCCATTGCCTGAACAATTGCTTCTGCTGATCCCTGAACATCAGATTTTATAACTATAGGTAGTTTTTTTAAGTTTTTGTCTTCTTTTGCTTTTGCAATGAGCTGGTCAAGAGAACTTCCAGATCCAACGGTTGCTTTCTTATCTTTTACCAACTGGCTTCGGTAATTGCTGATTTCTCGCGCTTTAGCCTCATCTTTTACAACGTTTAAAACATCTCCAGCCTCTGGGGTGCCATTTAAACCAAGAACTTCCACAGGTACAGACGGACCAGCAAACTCTACTCTTCCACCAGTATCGTCAATTAACGCTCTAACTCTTCCCCATTGCTCGCCAACCACGAACACATCTCCTTTTCGTAACGTGCCTTTTTGAATCAATACTGTTGCAACGGGTCCTCGACCAATGTCTAACTTCGCTTCAATTACTGCGCCCTCAGCTGGACGGTTAGGATTAGCATAGAGTTCTAGAATTTCTGCTTGCAGTCCAATGTTCTCCAGAAGAGTATCTATACCAGAACCTTTTAGGGCAGAAACCTCGACGTCCAGCACCTCTCCCGACATCGATTCTACAATTATATCATGCTGTAAAAGTTCCGTGCGAACCTTGTTAGCGTCAGCGCCGGCTGCGTCTGATTTGTTAATCGCCACTACTATTGGAACGTTAGCCGCTTTCGCATGATCAATGGCTTCTACGGTTTGCGGTTTTACTCCATCGTCCGCTGCAACTACCAGTATCACTATGTCTGTAACATTGGCACCCCGAGCCCTCATTGATGTAAACGCCGCATGTCCAGGTGTATCTAAGAATGTAAAACTTGAACCTTGCTCGTTATTAACTTGATATGCCCCAATATGTTGCGTTATCCCGCCTGCTTCACTTGAAGCGACACTAGTTTTTCGAATAGCGTCAAGCAGAGACGTTTTTCCATGATCGACGTGACCCATTATGGTTATTACGGGAGGTCTGGGTTCCTTTATGTCATCATCAAACTCATCGATCTTCAATAACTCGTCTTCGACATCCGAAGCAGAAACCCTTGAAACTCTATGCCCAAATTCTTCAACGATGAGAATTGCTGTATCTGCATCAATAGGTTGATTTTGTGTCGCCATAATACCATTTGTCATTAATGTTTTTACTACTGTAGCAGACCTTTCGGCCATACGGTTTGCAAGTTCTTGTACAGTGATAATATCAGGGATCTGGACATCTCGAATGACTTTTTCTCGTTCTTTCGTAGTTGACTGGAGCCGCCTTTTTTCTTTTTCTTGCCGTCTCTTAATAGAGGCTATTGATCTATGCCTACTGGTCTCGTCTCCTAACGCTTGCGTAATAGTCAGTTTCCCAGACCTTCGCCTATCTTCCGGGTTTCGGAGTGATTTGTTAACCCTTAAATCTTCTTCTTTGTCTTTTTTGTTTGGCTCATCTTGTTTGGTAGACCTAGGTTTGGAAAACGGCGTATCGACAACTGGAAGTTCACTTGGCAATGGTCCTGCCAAGATCGGATCTATCTCGACTTTCTTGGTTTTTTTCTCTTGCGCTGAATTTTCAACTTTAGTTTTTTTCGCCTGGGAATCTTGCAGTTCTTTTTCTTCCGCGTTCCTTTTCTCGTTCTGCAATCGGGATGTTTCTAAAGCCCGAGCATTTTCTAACGCTTTCATCCTTCGCGTTACTTCAGACTCAGATATCTTTTTTCTATTTCCTTCAGGCTCTTTAACTAGACCGCCTACTTGAGAGGCGTCTTGAGATCCGGTAGGCTTTATAGCACCCGCATCTGATTTTTGTGGGACAAAAACACGTTTTCTCTTTGTTTCTACAACAACTGATTTACTTCTTCCGTGTGAAAAACTTTGCCTGACGGTGCTCGACTTTCCTTTCAAGCTAATCATCTTGCCTTTTCCATCATTACTAGCAGTATCGTTCATAGTAAACTCCACTCTCGTCGGGCTACAACATAGGATCTAACCATACATTATTCAGTTTCTATTATAGTGTGGTAAAGGATTTTTTAAATTATTCAAGAGATTAGCGTGAAAAATAATGTTTTCCACGAAGGCACTGGATATTATTACACAATGAACCACTTTCTCGCGGCTAAAAATAGCTCCTATCTCTTCACCTCTTAAACAGTTTATTATTTGTTCTTGATTAATCGTTTGTGAAATTCTTTTTGCTTCTTTAGGTGAGCCATCTGAGGCTTGAATTAGCAATCCGAAGTTTTCTTTGCTGATAGATATTTTGACGTTATTTGCACCAAACACTGTCTTTCCTGCCTTTCTAGCAAGAGAAATTTGGCTACAAAGGCTCGCTTTGATTTGTTCACAAATGGTTTCTATTAAATTTTTCTCAACCGTTACATTTGAATTTGTTGCCTTCTGAAAAAACTTTCCTTTCACTGCGGCTTCTAGAACACTTAACTTTGCTTGTACCCAAATCCCCCGTCCAGGAAGTTTATTGTTAACATCTGGTACTATGGCTTCACACGGGCTAACAACAAACCTAATCAATTGGTTTTTTTTAAAGGACAAGCCGGAAACAATGCATTTTCTGAGAGGGTTAGCTTGATTGTGAACTTTTCTTTTTGACATAACTTTTGATCAATACCGGAATGACCAGATGTTAGATATTTTAATCCACAATATCTGAAGTTTTTTCGGTATTATTTTTAGGATTAATTTCAGCATCGAATTCCTCCTGATTTATCCATCCAATTTTTAACCTTGCGTTCATAACTAGAAGCCTAGCTTCGTCCAAAGAGACCTCCAGCTTTTCCAGTATGCCATCATCCTTTACCCGCTTACCATCAACGGTAGTGTAACCTCCGGCAAGCTCCCAATCGGCGCATGTCGAAAAATCAGAAAGACTTTTTATACCGTCTTCAGCGAGCAACTCCAACATTTGAGGTGTAAGTCCTGGGAATTCAGCTAGTTCTTGCTCTAGGCCTAATTCCTTAGCTCTTTCTAGTGCCTTTGAATTTATTTCCTCTAAGCATTCTCTTGCACGAGCCTGTAACTCCTCTGCAGTGCTTAAGTCAAAGCCGTCTATTGAGCTTATTTCATCTAATTGAACAAAAGCAACTTCCTCTAAAGTAGCAAATCCTTCGGATACCAGAAGTTGAGCAACCATCTCATCGATATTCAGTTTTTCTATGAACAACTTTGACCGCTCTGCAAACTCTACTTGACGGCGGTCAGATTCATCAGCTTCTGTCATAATATCAATGTCGAAACTGGTAAGTTGGCTCGCCAACCTGACGTTTTGCCCTCGTCGTCCTATTGCGAGGGAAAGCTGCTCATCTGGCACAACAACTTCAATGCGTCGAGCTTCTTCATCTAGGACAACCTTTGACACTTCTGCAGGTTGAAGGGCATTCACAAGAAAAGTTGGTGCGTCATCATTCCAAGGAATAATATCAATCTTTTCTCCTTGTAGTTCATTCACAACTGCTTGAACCCTGCTTCCTCTCATGCCAACGCATGCCCCGACCGGATCGATAGAACTATCATGGGACAAGACACCTATTTTTGCTCTGCTTCCTGGATCCCGTGCAACGGCCTTAATCTCTATTATGCCGTCATATATCTCAGGGACCTCCATCTTAAACAATTCGGATAAAAACTCTGGCTGTGTTCTTGAGAGAAAGATTTGAGGGCCACGCGCCTCCGCACGGACCTCTTTAATGTATGTTCTTACTCTGTCCCCAGATCGAAAAGTTTCCCGATTTATCAATTGGTCCCTTCTCAGAATGGCTTCTCCACGACCGACATCAACTATCACATTCCCATATTCTATCCGTTTAACCAAACCGTTAATTATCTGACCTACACGGTCTTTAAACTCCTCATACTGACGTGATCTTTCAGCCTCTCTCACTTTTTGCATAATAACTTGTTTCGCAGATTGAGCTGCAATTCGACCAAAATCCATAGGCGGTAAAAGATCTTTTAACACATCACCAAGAACTGATTCGGGTTTGATTTTCTTTGCGTCGTCTAAAGTTAGTTCAGTGAAGTTGTTTTCCACTATTTCTACAACTGTTCGACAACGTTCCATTGTGAGCTCTCCAGTTTTTGGGTCTATAGAGGCTCGGATGTCATATTCGGAACCGTATTTGGAGCGTGCGGCCTTTGCCAGACTGTCTTCCATTGCAGCTAAAACTAATTCCGGCTCAATTAGTTTCTCTCGCGCAACTGCCTCCGCAATTTGAAGTAATTCAAGTCTATTAGCGCTGCTGCTTGTCATATCTTATTCCTTGTATCTTTTAATTTTCTATATTTATATCGGCACAAACATTCAATCTGTCTGCCTCTGAAGCACTAACCGTTGAAACGGATGCCATTTCCTCGAAGGAAACTGAAAGGCTTGCTTTCTGAATCCATTCAAACTCTAGTCCAATAGTTTGGTCTGAAATATCGACAATAACCTCACTGCCTCGAACACCAATGAGCTTTCCACGGAAATTTTTACTAGCTCCAATTTTTTCAAAAGTTGTTATTTTTATATTGTACCCTTTCCATACTTCGAAATCTTTTAATCTCGTGAGTGGTCTATTTATACCGGGTGAAGACACTTCTAATTCATATTCTGATCGAATTGGATCAGCAACATCAAGCAGAGCTGAGATTTGATTTGATGCTTTTGCACAATCTGATACTTCGATCATTCCATTTTTTTTGTCTATCATAATTTGCAATTTAGCCTTCTCTCTATTGAGATATTGGACCCTGACAATCTCAAAACCTAGCTGTTTTATAGTTGGACCTATGATCTTTTGTACTCTTCGGCCAATTTTTGTGTCTGCAATAAGGTGTGTCATGATACAAAACTTTAGATAAATTAAAAAAAGGCCTCAGCGGCCTCAAAACTTTTTTAAACTTTTAAAAACACAAGAGTAGGTTTAAAAAAAACTATACCGTATGGCAAGAATATTTTTTCTAAAAATCGCTGATAATGCCCTTTTTTTCCCAATCGCCATAACGTGTAGGCTCTGGGCCGGCTCTTCCACCGAGCTCTAGCGGCTTATTTTCCTTCTCTAACTTAGCGTTTCTATGTTTGGCTTCCTCTAACGCTTTTTTTGCAGATTCCAAAATTTTCTCTTGATAATTACTCATAATTCAAAACTGCCATAAAAAATCTTGATCGTCCAATATTCCAATATTTAGCATGAAACCTAGTTATCTCTAGACTAAAAATTAAAATATACGATAAGAACTATTGATGATTAAAAAATGTTATACACTAATGTCATTTTGTTTGCCCACTTGTATTTCTAGGATTTTGAATTGAAAGGTAAATCTGTGAACTTAATACCTACACGATATTACAAGAACGGTATTGCTGCCAGATGGGTTGTTTTGGAAATGTTGGAAGCAATCTTCAGTCACAAAATTATGCTTATCGATTTAAAAACTTCGAAAGACTTTTCGTTTTTTCATTTGTTGCCAGAGGAGAAGGCAAGGGCATTATCTATATTGGAAAACATTTTACGGAATTTATCCCAAATTGATCTTACGATACAAAAATACGTAAAAAAAACTCCAAAAATGAGAACATTTAATGTACTGAGATTGGCAGCCTCAGAGATAATTCTTGACAAGCTTCCAGCTCACGCAGTTGTAAATTCATCAGTTGAATTGGCTAAGCTTGATTATAGAACAAAAAATCAATCTGGCCTAGTTAATGCTGTCTGTAGAAAAATGGCCCATAAACCATTTTTTCTGCCTTTAGAAAATTATGTATATATGGATGATCCATTTATGCTCAAATTAAGAAGTATTTACGGTGAGGTCGTGGCCAGGAGAATTTTTGAGGTTCATAACAGCCCCCCCCCCGTCGACCTGAACTTTAAAGATAAAAAAACTTTTGAGCAAACTTCAACCATAATGAAGGGTCGTGTGCTTCCCTTAGGAACTATTAGAATTGAAGGAAAAACTAATTTATCAAAACTTCCTGGCTTCAAAGAGGGAGCTTGGTGGGTTCAAGACTTTGCATCATCATTGCCCGTGAAGCTTTTGGGAAGCGTGAAAAATAAAAAAGTTCTGGATGTTTGTGCTGCACCCGGGGGGAAAACCATGCAATTGTGCGCGGCTGGCGCAAAAGTTTGGGCCATCGATTTTTCAGAAAGCCGTGTCGAAAGGCTAAGGGAAAATTTAAAGAGAGTAGATTTAAAAGCTCAAATTATTGTGGAAGATATTTTTGAATATAAGACAAAAGAAAAATATGATATTGTAGTAGTAGATGTCCCGTGTTCAGCGACTGGTACCATGAGGAGGAATTTTGATCTTAGGTTTCTAAATCCTTTAGAGCGAGTAGAAAAGTTGCGAGTGACACAGAAAAAAATGTTGATGAAATGTATGGATTTCACAAGTGACGGTGGCAGTATATTATACTGTAATTGTTCTTTGCTTCCGGACGAAGGTGAGGATATTATCAGAGAAACCTTGGAAGTTGTTAGTGGTTGGGATACACAACCTTTAAACTTAAAAAACTTTAGTCTAAACCCATCTTGGTCTGGAGTACTAGGAGACCTCAGATTAAGGCCGGATTACTGGGGGAGAATTGGTGGTATGGATGGGTTTTATGCATCATTGTTGAGCAAGAAAAAATAATGGTTTGATTTTTAGAGAGCTGATAAAATGTCATTTTTTTTCCTTCGGGCGTATTATTTTTTTTCAGACATTAAGCTAAATTTTTGGATCAGAGTCTTTCTCCTTGTTTCCGGGTTTTTTTCGTTTCCGCAAAAAATAAAAAAAACAATTTTGGCTCAGCAGTCTGGGGATCCAGAAATTGGACTGCTTCTAACTCGAGGACACTATATTTTCTCGAAGGTTAATTTAGATTTAGAGATTGAAAACCCTTGGATGATAGATGCCCCTTCATCAGAGGTCGACAATTGTCTACATGGATTTGACTGGTTGAATGATCTAGCAGCCCTGGGAAACAACAAATCTCAGCGGTTGGTTAAGCGTTGGATGAACTTATGGTATGATTTTCATGGTAACGGTAATGTAGCGTCTTGGGGTCCAGAAATGACAGCATTGCGAACCATTAATATTGCAAAAAATTGGGTTTTCGTTGAAAAAAGTCTTCAGTCTAACGTGAGTTTTTATTTTAAGACACTAAAACGGCAGCAATTTTATTTATCAAGAATAGAAAAGAAAATGACTTCAGGTCTAGCCAAAGCCAGGGTGCTTTTTGCGCTTTTTCTACTATGTATATTATATCAAGAATCAAAAGGAAAAACAGTTAAGATTCTTGTTAAATTTCAGGCTAATATTAGGAAATCAGTGAGGAGAGATTATGGTGTTCGGAGTCGTAACCCAGAGGAATTAGCTGAATTTTTCTTTTTGCTAAGTGAGACTTTACAACAAATAGAAAAACTAGAATGGAAACTTACAAATCAACTTGAAAATCTGACTTTACAAAGGGATAACATGATCCCAATATTGAGAGGGTTACGGATTGGAAATGGTTCTTTAACACGCGCACACGGTGGAAACGTCGGAAATTTAGAGGTATTAGACAAATATCTGTCTCTGTCGGGTGTAAATGGCCCATCGTTGCAAAGTCAAAACATGGGTTTTGAAAGAATAACAGCTGGAAGACTCACTCTTATTGTGGATTGTGGCAAACCACCAAAGAGTTTAGGCTCGCTTAGATCCCATGCATCAATGTTGTCGTTTGAACTGTCTACTGGACAGCGCCCCATCTTTGTTAATTGTGGGCCTGGGGGGGCCTTTGGTTCCGCTTATCAGCGATATTGTCGTTCTACGTACGCTCATAATTCATGCACATTAGGAAACTTGTCTCAAATGGATTATAAGATTTTTTCGCGGCGCGGGCGATGGACGGAAGAGATTTTAGAAAGAATTCCTTCTACCGTAACCATTGACAGAAAAAAAACTTTGGAGGCAACCTGGCTAAATCTTTCACATAATAGTTTCGAGGATTTATATGGTTTTACGCATTCAAGAAAACTCCTCTTATTGAATTCAGGAAAAATATTCACTGGTACTGACAGTTTTAAATTGACGAAGAACATAAGAAATGATTTCGAAACACCCCAATACTTTGCGGCATATTTTCACCTTCATCCAGATGTCGAACTGTGGGACCATCCTCGCCTACGCACCATAATTCTGCGGCTAAAGAATGGTGAACATTGGATTTTTGAAACAGATTTTGGGGAAGTAAGAATAGAAGATTCGACTTACATTAGTTATGCTATATCTTCTCCGATAGATACTAAGCGTATTGTTGTGCTATCATCAGAATTACACTTAGAGGCGGAAATTAAATGGTCATTAAGAAGGAGAGAAATATTTTCTCGGAATACGAGAGATGCTGATCTCGTAACTTAAAAAAAGGAGAACTTTATGCCCAATGATTTGATACGGATCAAACGCGCCTTGATTTCCGTTTCGGATAAGTGTCGACTAATTAGTGTTGCTCAGGCCTTAACGAAATTCGGTATCGAAATCATTTCCACAGGTGGAACAGGCAGACATTTGAAAAACTTTGGCATTGACGTTACCGAGATTTCAAAAATAACAGATTTTCCGGAGACACTCGGTGGTCGATTAAAAACGTTACACCCAAAAATTCATGGTGGCATATTGGCGGATAGAAATGACCAAGACCATATCCAAAGCATAAATCGCCTTAATATTCCAGAAATAGATCTGGTGATTGTTGATCTTTATCCATTTGAGAAGAAAGTGAAAGAGGAAAATTCTGAGGAAAGAATTATAGAAAATATTGATGTAGGTGGAACAACAATGATAAGAGCCGCAGCTAAGAATTTTAAAAGTGTAGCGGTTGTAGTTGATATTGAGGACTATTCAAGACTACTGGAGCAAATAGAAAAATTTAATGGTTGCACAAGTATGATTTTTAGAAAAGGGTTGGCTGAAATTGCTTTTTCGCGAACCGCTGAGTATGATGCGGTTATTAGTGATTGGTTCCTATCTAATTCTGAAACAGACTTTCCCAGAAGACGTGTCCTATCAGGAAGACTCCAAGCAAACTTGAGGTATGGGGAAAATCCACATCAAGGTGGATCCTATTATTCTACGGGCGAATTTGGCAACTTCTTTCATGATTTTGAAAAAATCCAAGGCAAAGATTTATCTTATAATAACTTAAACGATGGGACCGCTGCACTTCGAATCATTTCCGAATTTCGTCCTTGCACCGAGAAAGTTGCCGCAATTGTTAAGCATGGAGTGCCCTGTGGGGTTGCAGTCCGGCAATCGTCTTTAGAGGCTTATAATGCTGCTTATAATTGTGATCCTATGTCAGCATTTGGGGGTGTTATTGCTCTAAATTCGACGTTAGATGCTGAAACAGCTTCAGCCATCGAAAAAATTTTTACTGAAGTAGTTATTGCTCCGACAATAACCAAAGAAGCAAAGAAAATTTTAAGCAGGAAAAAGGAAGTTCGTGTTCTTACTTGTGGAGGAATACCAAAAAAGGTTTTTTCTGAAAACAGATATCAATATAGGGACGTGTTAGGAGGCTTTCTCCTCCAAGAACCGGACATTAAAGACTTAAGCTCAGACGATCTTAAAGTTGTTTCAAGAAGAATTCCATCGGAGATGGAAAAGAAGGATATGCTGTTTGCGTGGAAACTTGTCAAACATGTAAAATCAAACGCAATCGTATTGGCCAAAGACTCGAGAACTGTAGCTTTAGGTGGAGGACAGGTTTCGCGATTGGACAGTGCTAATCTTGTAAAAAGGAAAGTTTTCGAAAAACTTGAAAGCTCAGATAGCGATTTACAAGAAAAAAAAGGTCTAGTTGCAAGCTCAGACGCATTTTTTCCATTTCCCGATGGAGTATTAACTTTAGCCGAAGCTGGTGTAACAGCAATAATTCAACCAGGAGGATCGTTAAGAGATTCTGAAGTCATAGAAACAGCAAACGATCTTAATATATCAATGGTGTTTACGGGAACGCGCCATTTCACTCATTAGTGGTAATGGCAATATCAATCTTTCGTCCCTCATCAATGACTAATATAGGTATCCCATTCCTTATAGGAAATGCTACGGCTGCTGCTTTGGAAATGAGCTCATTCTTTTTCTGATCGTATTTTAGTTTAGATCTGCTAATTGGACAAACCAAGTGAGGCAAAAGCTCTTTATTTATCGACTTATTCTTCATAACTTTAGACCAAAAGGTTTAATTATTGTAATGTATCTTCATCTATTCCACCCTTTAAACTAAATTCCATTAAAGTTACGAGTGTCTCTCTTCGATATTCTAAGCTTGGAGCTTCCAAAAGAGCCTGTTTTTCTTCTGGATCGAATGGACATAGCATAGAGAGTGAATTAATTAGCAACTCTTCTTCTGCTTCTTTCAAAGAACTCCAATCGGAGGATAATTGGGCAGCCTCAAAATAGCGAGATAATATTTCCAAAAAGACTGAACGATCGAATTTTTTGTCAGGTTTTGTTTTTTCCAAGTCTTCCAAAAAACTACTCCAACAGACTTTTGCTCTGATATAAGGACTAAAGCTATCTATTGACTCAATGTACCTATACCTACTTATTCCTTCTAATGTAATCAAATATCTTCCATCTTTGGTTTCGCTAAAGGACACGAGTCTTCCGGCGCATCCTATTTGATGAAACTTTCTATTTCCAGATTTTCCTTCTGGTCCTCCTGCAGGCTGGATCATTCCTATTAGTCTATCCGGTGTCTTCAGAACATCGTCTAACATTGCAAGATATTTTGGCTCGAAAAGATTTAAGGGAAGCTTTGCCTTAGGTAGAAGAAGGGCGCCTGGAAGTGGAAAAATAGGTATTTCCGACGGCAAATTGTTTTTAGTATATTGCATTAGTATCTTCCATGATGGTGTTAAGAGAAAATCAAGGATGACAAACGCCGTCGACCACTCTTGGCATCTTCATTTTTTTCCCCGAGAGAGTCTAAGAAGTCTAACAGTTGGTTTTTTGCTTTCCCGTCCTCCCATGTTGGGTCGTCTCTAAACATATCCAACAAGGTATCAATGGCCTCTCGGTTTTCATTTTGAGATATTAAAGCTAATGCTAATTCGAAACGAGCTTCAAAATTAGATGGAGCTGCTGATACTTTGTTCCTTAATGCCGCCACGTCTCCGGCGCCCTGTGTCTGTTCCACCAGCTGTATTTGCGCATGAACTGTTTTGACTGCATTTTCACCTTTAAATCCCTCAGGAATCAATTTTTCTGTAGCTTTGGCAGACTCAAGGTCCTCTAATGCCAAGAAGGACTTTATAAGACCTATGTATGCCTCTAATTTGTTGTCATCTTCTTTAATAATGGCTTCAAAAATTTCTACAGCTCCATTATAGTCACCTTCTTCCAACAGCGATTTTCCAGTTTCTAAAGCACTGTCAAGACCATTATTATTTTTTCCATGGCTCCCGAGCAATTTTTTGATGAATTCTTTAATTTGAGATCCTGTTTGTGCTCCCATGAAACCATCGACGGGTTGGCCGTTCACAAATGCAAAAACTGCGGGTATTGATTGTACTCTGAGCTGGCCAGCGACAGCTGGGTTTTCGTCTATATTTATCTTCACCAATTTCAAATCTTTTGGGTAAGCTTTTATTTCGGTCTCCAAAGCTGGACCCAGTGTTTTGCAGGGTCCACACCAAGGTGCCCAAAAATCTACAATAACCGGAATTTCTTTAGATTTTTCTATAACATCAGCCATAAAAGATTGATCTGAACCATCAATGATATTTTGGCTTTGTTCTAAAGTTTCCATGATTGCCTCCAATATACTTTCAATTTAACAAAAAAATATCTATTTTTTCTCACTAGCACTGATATAAAATCTCTTTCTGTAATAATCAAATAAGTCTTAGCAACTCAGAGTGTTTTTTTAAAAATAATTCTTTCGCTTTTTCTGGTGGTAATGGCTCTAAGGGCAGATTTTTCGAATCATCGATAGCAGGTTTTCCAAATATTTTAGTAGCTTCTTGTTTAGTGAATCCCGCGATTGTAACCGCTTCCAGCCAAGCAGAGTTTTTATCAGCTTTCTTTATTTTTTTTTCCAATGGTTTAGGCAAAATACTGGGAAGGCCAAATCTCTGGTAAATAACAGTAATTAAACGTGTTTCCAACATATTATATGCTGGTCCCACATGATTTTTCACGGGAGAAATCAAATCACCAATTACATATTCGGCCGCGTCATGAAGTAATGCCGCCAACTTCCAATGTGGTGACACGTTCTGGTTCAATTTGGAAAACAATTCCTCTACTAGCAACGAATGCTGTGCTACCGAATAGCCGTAAGCTCCCAACGTTTGTCCGTTCCACCTCGATAAAAATGATAATCCATGCGCTATATCGTCAACCTCCACATCCATCGGGGTAGGATCAAGCAGGTCGAGCCGCCGACCGGATAACATTCTTTGCCAAGCTCGCATTTTCATGTACTTTTGTAATCAGATTTTCATTCAGCATTTAATGAACCATATAACTTTTTTTTCTTGTCTATCAAGAGTGTTGATGATAGCAGCTCTTCAAGAAATTAATATTTTATGTCTGAGGTGCAATTAGAAGGCAATGAATCAATGAATGAAAACTTTATCGTGAAAGACATAACCTTATCCGAATATGGCCGAAAAGAAATAGATATAGCGGAAACAGAGATGCCTGGTTTGATAGCTTTGAGGGAAGAATTTTCTGCACAGAAACCTTTGTCTGGGGCAAGGGTTGCAGGAAGTCTACACATGACCATTCAAACCGCAGTTTTAATAGAAACATTAGTAGAATTGGGTGCGAGTGTTCGGTGGGCGAGTTGCAATATTTTTTCAACACAGGATCATGCTGCCGCAGCTATTGCAAAGTCGGGTACACCGGTGTTCGCAATAAAGGGCGAGTCCTTGGAAGAATATTGGGATTATATTGACCGCATTTTTTTGTTTGACGAAGGTAGCGCAAATATGATTCTTGATGACGGTGGTGATGCAACCATGTATATTCTGTTAGGTTCACGTGCTGAAGAAGGCGATGATAGTTTCCTTAAAACACCAAATTCAGAGGAAGAAGAGTACCTGTTCGCTCAGATAAGTAAGAGGCTCAAAAGTTCTCCTGGTTGGTTTGGCAACCAAAAAAGTAATATAAGGGGCGTGTCTGAGGAAACCACTACAGGGGTTCACCGCCTTTACCAGTTGATGGAAAAAGGAAATCTACCATTTCCTGCGATAAATGTGAATGACAGCGTCACGAAATCAAAGTTTGACAATAAGTATGGTTGCAGAGAGTCTTTAGTCGATGGAATTCGGAGAGCAACCGATACTATGATGGCTGGAAAAACCGCCATCGTTTGCGGATATGGTGATGTTGGGAAAGGTTCGGCAGCAAGCCTTCGAGGTGCGGGAGCGAGGGTAAAAATAACTGAGTCGGATCCAATTTGCGCATTGCAGGCGGCTATGGATGGCTTTGAAGTAGTTTTGTTGGAAGAGGAAGTTGAAAAAGTAGATATTTTTATAACTGCTACGGGAAATCGTGACGTTATAACACTTGAGCACCTTAGAAGAATGAAGAACATGGCTATTGTCGGAAACATAGGTCATTTCGATAACGAGATTCAAGTGGCGTCTCTGAAAAATCATAAGTGGACAGAAGTTAAAGACCAAGTTCACATGATTGAAATGCCGTCGGGAAATAAAATTATTCTTCTTTCGGAGGGTAGGCTTCTTAATTTAGGTAACGCCACGGGCCACCCTAGCTTTGTAATGTCAGCTAGCTTTACAAACCAAGTTCTTGCTCAGATTGAACTATGGAATAATAACAATCATTACGAAAAGAGAGTGTATGTTCTTCCCAAAAAATTAGATGAGAAAGTAGCAAGACTTCATCTTGAAAAAATTGGAGTAAAATTAACAAAATTGAAGAAAAATCAGGCAGAATATATAGGAATTCAGGAAGAGGGTCCCTTTAAGCCTGAACATTACCGTTATTGATTAAGAAACTGATTACAGTTCTCTCTTCAAAGGTCTAGAAAGAAGATCATTAATTATCTCTTCTATTGTGCCCTTTTTGTTAAGAATTTTCCTGACAGAATTAATTATGGGTAAATCTAACCCTAAATTATTGCCCAAGCTAAGAGCAGCAAAGGTAGTCTTGATGCCTTCGCAAGTTACCGTTTCGGTTGGCTTGTTCTGCGCTAGGTTGAGACCCAGCCTTAAGTTTCTGGATAGATTTGAGTTGCAAGTAAGAGTTAAATCACCTAGACCAGATAATCCAAAAAAGGTTTCTGGCTTTCCGCCCAGAGCGATTCCCATTCTTCGCATTTCAGCGAAACCTCTTGTCATAAGCGCGATTTTTGCACTTTCACCCAGTTCAAGACCCTGCACCACGCCACATGCTATGGCGATACAGTTTTTCAATGCACCTCCGACCTGGGCCCCGGTTGTGTCAAGACAGGTATAGATTCGAATTGTGTCAGTAGAGATCAGCTTTTGAAGTTGAGTAGCAATGCGTTCCTGCTGGCATGCTAGGGTTAGCGCTGTTGGCAGTCCTTTAGCAATTTCGATCGCGAAACTAGGCCCTGTAAGAACAGAAATTGGATACAGAGGTTTAATGGTGGATAGGATGTCTGTTTGTAATTGTGAGGTATTATAATCAATTCCTTTTGAACATACCGCTATTGGAAGTTTTTTCAGAATATCTGCGTTATCCGTACAAAACTTTCTAGTTTGTTGAGCAGGAATGCACAATAATGCCACTTTCTTCTTTTCGCAGGCACTGCCTAGATCGTTCGTTACATTTATATTGTTCGGGATTCTTATATTGTAAAGATATTTGTTATTATATTTCGTGTTAAGAAGTTGGTATTTTTGACCAGCACTTCTGGTATATAATGAAACGTCATCTATGGTTTTGGCTAGTGCGACGGCCATAGCTGTTCCGAATGCACCAGCGCCAATAACAGCTACGGTCAACCTTTAACACCTTTTTTACCAGAACCCAAAAGTGCCATTGCTTTTTTGTCTAATGGCCATCTTGGACGACAAATTAAATCAGAGTCCGAAAAACTCTTTTTTACAAATAGCTCGGCTCCCGTATACGCTATCATGACCGCGTTGTCAGTACATAACTCAGCAGGTGGTATAATAATTTGGAAGCCCTCATTTTTTGCAAGGAATTTCAAATGAGACCGAACAACTTCATTTGCTGCGACTCCTCCAACAACGGCCAGTTGTTTTACTTGAATAGACTTATTATTTTGAGAAAACAAATCCATAGCTTTTTTTGTTTTTTCTACCAATATGTCGGCCACAGTTTTTTGGAAACTAGCACATAGGTTCGAAATATCTTTGTCACTGATTAAACCCTGTTTTGAAATGAGTCTTTCTGACTCTCTCCTCACGGCAGTTTTTAGACCCGAGAAGGATAGATTGCAGTTGTCTTGATTGCAGAGTGGTTTTGGTAATTCAAAAAAATTTTGATCGCCTGTTTTAGCTCTTTCTTGAATTTTTGGTCCACCTGGGTAACCCAATCCTAATAGCTTTGCTGTTTTATCAAACGCTTCTCCAGGAGAGTCATCAAGTGTTCCCCCAAGTCTAATAAAAGTGGTTGGGCTTTCCACAACAAGCAATTGGCAATGTCCACCAGAGACGAGCAAAGTCAAATATGGGAAAAAAGAATTCGCTATAAGTCTCGCTGTTAATGCATGCCCAGCCAAATGATTTACCCCTACCAATGGTTTCCCTAAACCCAAGGACAAACCTTTTGAAAACAAGACCCCCGAGAATAAGCCACCGATTAATCCCGGCCCCGACGTTACTGCGATAACATCGATATCATTTATTTTCAGACCTGAGTCAACAATAGCCTGTTCGACGCAAAAGTCTAATTTTTCGGAGTGCGCTCGTGCTGCCAATTCGGGAACAACGCCTCCATAAGACGAGTGTAATTTTAATTGATCTATAATTACTGATGACAATATATCGGTTTTGACGGGCTCGTAGCCGTCATGATACACATTGATTAATGCTGCAGCGGTATCGTCGCAGCTGCTCTCGATACCAAGAACGATAAACGAATTCTTCATTTTTTTTTCTTAACATATTGCAAGAGACGTGTAACGGGGTTAACACCGTTGTTATGGTGACGCAATATAAAGAACGAGATTTTAGTGTCGAACCTCTTGTCATTGGCACAAGAGGATCTCCCCTGGCTGTGTCGCAAGCAGAAGAGACAAGAGATAGGTTGATGAAAGCACATTCAATGTCTTTTGGTTCCTTTCGAATTGAGATAATAAAAACTACAGGAGACAAAATTCAAGATAGGCCACTTTCAGAAATTGGTGGTAAAGGTTTGTTTACAGAAGAGATTGAAAACTCGTTGATTGGAGGGGCTATTGATATAGCCGTTCATTCTATGAAGGATATGCCTACTCAACTCCCTGCAGGGCTGGGAATTACTGCTATCTTGCCTCGAGAAGACGTTCGGGATTCTTTTGTTTCTAGGAAATATAGGTCGATAAAAGAGCTTCCTGTGGGCTCCACTGTTGGAACATCTTCTCTTAGACGCCGAGCACAATTGTTAGCGCTCAGGCCTGATCTAAAAGTTGTTGAATTTCGAGGAAACGTTCAGACAAGACTACGCAAATTAGATGATGGCATAGCAGATGCCACTTTTTTAGCTTGTGCGGGGCTATCTAGATTGGAATTAAAGGAATTGATAAATCCTATACCAATCAATGAAATGCTTCCAGCTGTATCGCAGGGAGCAATTGGAATAGAACAGAATTTAGAGGATGATTTAATAAGGGAGTTTGTTTCCTTGATAACAGATAAAAATGCAGAGATACAGCTTAAAGCTGAGCGGGCATTTCTTACAGATTTAGATGGTTCTTGTAGAACGCCGATAGGAGGGTATGCTGAGATACTCGGAGAAGAGCTCAAATTCCATGGTGAGATAGTTAAACCTGATGGTAGTGAAACCTTTAAGGGTGTTTGGAGAGGTGGACTGTCCGAAGCAACAGAATTGGGAAAACATGCTGCAAAAGTATTAAAGGAAAAGGGTGGCACAGGATTTTTCGAATAAAACTTTGTTACTCACAAGACCGATGGAAGATTGTTTTCGGTTCGCAAATTGTTTGCATTCTGTTAACGCAAAGATAAAATTGATTTACGGTCCACTTTTTGAGATCAAGCACTTTCCGATAATCGAACCGCCGTCAAGAGGAAAGAAACTTATTTTCACGTCGAAAAATGCCATTGATAGTTTGTCAAATTCAGAAATTTTTTTCAAGGGCGATGCTTTTTGTGTTGGTTCCGAAACTGCGCTCAAAGCGAGGGAAGTTGGGATGAATTCAGTAAACGCTGATGGTAATGTAATAGACTTAATCAAGCTAATAAAACGCTTTTCCTCTCCAGAGAAGGATAGTTTTGTTTACTACAGAGGAAAAGAGGTGAGTTGTGATCTAGCGTTCAAGCTCCGCAATTTAAAATATTCGGTTGAAGAAATAATTTGTTATACTAAAAATCAAATTTCTTACGACTCAATACTAAAACGTGATCTTTCAGGAGGCGTTATAAGAGGTGCCGTTTTTTTTTACAAGAAAACTGCCGTCCTGTTCTCAAAAAAATTTATATCGCTTACACAGGGTTTTAATTGCTTTTGTATCTCTAAAGGTGTTTCTGATACCTTAAAAAAGTTTTATCATGCGGATCAATTAATCATAATGACCGCAAGAAAGCCTACAGCAAATTCAATGGTGAATCTGATTAATCAAGAGTTTTTAAATTGAGAATTAGACAGGGACTTACAAAAGATTAGCAATATGGCTAAAAAAACGAAAAATATTCGATCTGAAGATGCAGAAATAGTGGAAGTTCAAGAAAAACCAAATGATGAAATTAACGATCCAAAAAAAACGGATGTTAATAACACAGTCCAGAAATCAGTCAAATCTCCGTTTTTAAAAAGAATAGTCTTCTTAATTTTTCTTTCCATAAATTCTATAATTCTTCTCGGAATAGTGTTTTTTATTCTCCATAAGGAAGCATTATTTAATACTAAAGTTGAAGAACTCAAAAAAAATGTCGCAGCTATGAGCGATCAACTATCGAATGAAAAAATAGAGGAAAAATTTGGTCTTCAAATCTCAACTTTAGAGAAAAGGATCGAAAAAAATAGAGATAGTTTAATAGCTGACCTCCAAATGCAAGTCTCGCAAAACTCAGATAGAGACGATTTATTTCTTACAGAAATCGAAATTAATAGGTTGATACTAAAAGAGGTACAAAGCCTTGAAAATACTTTAAGAGAAAAAATATCGTCTTTTAGAGACCACAGCGTTCAAAAAACAGAGGTAATATCAGGTCTGTCTGACAAGAACGATAGTGGAAATTTAAGTGGTGTTTTATTATTTCAAAATAAAGCTGAGATTGATCTAATAAAAAAAGAGATAAGTGATATAAAAATTAGAATCCAAGAATATGAAAAAATACTGGGTAAATTTAAGGAGCGTTTCACGCAAAAAGATCGTGCTACGGTTAAACAGTCGCTAATTAATCAACGGAGTGAAAACATTGCTTTATTGAGACGGCAATTTATAGTTTTAGCACGGAAAGCATTACAAAAAGAAATCTTAAGTGAAGGTGAAAATAGCCTCGCACATCGGATTTATCATTATATAAGATCAAAATTTGTGCTTAGATTTACCAGCCCGCATGAAGGAAACAGCACTAATGCGATATTGTCTCGAATTGAAAATCATTTGCGGTCTGGCGATCTAAAAGGTGCTCTGGAGGAAGTCGAAAAACTTGATGGTGAGTCAGAAATAATTTTTAAGGCTTGGAAAAATTCGCTAAGCTCTCTAGCTTTTAGCTCACAATAACGGGAAATGAGAATGTTAGGCTTGCTCACAAAAGGAATATTTATCCTCTTAATATCAGGAGGATTGGGTTTTGGAGCAATTTTCTTATCCGATCTAGCGGGCCAAATAACAATTAATTTTGGTGATAGAGAATTGCGAATTTCCCTTCTGACAGGCGTGGTCTCTCTATTTGGATTTCTTCTACTTTCGTGGCTAGCTTACTTGTTGTTCAGCTTTGTGGCTGCCGTTCTACGGTTTTTCATAGGGGATGAAACAGCTCTATCACGCTTTTTTGATCGCGCCCGTCGCGCGAAAGGCTACAATGCGCTTCTAAAAACGTTAATTGCAATATCTGAAGGTGACAAAGAAAAAGCACTCTTTCAATCTAAAAGGGCAAATAATTTATTAACGAATGATAAATTAGCAATTCTAATTAGTGCACAAATTGCTCAGAAAACTGGCAACCCAAAACTTGCTATTTCCCAATTCAAGAAACTTCTTTCAAATAAGGAGACCCGTGGGGTAGCTCTGAACGGCATTGTTTCCGGAAAAATCAACTCTGGTGAATTTGATGATGCGCTATTGATAGCAAAGAAGTCTATTCAAATTAATCCGCGTAACATTGTTGCTTTGGAGACATTATTTAATCTTCAACTCCAAGAAAGGGATTGGTCTGGGGCACGGATCACACTGCAGAAAAAGTACAAAATCGAAAAAACGTCTAAAGATGATTTTAGTCGTAAAGAAGCGATATTACTTTTCGGTGATGCCAAGCAATGCAGAGTTCTAGGTCATACAGAACGGGCATTAAAACTAAGCGTGTCTGCTGTTCAGCAATACCCTACTTTTGTTACGGCTCTATCTTTTGTCACGGAATTAGAGGTTTTGTCTGGGAATAAAAAAAGAGCAGAGCGTTTTTTGAAAAAAGGATGGAATTTGTGTCAACACCCAGAGATTGCGTCGTCGTTTGCGTCTCTTGAGCCCGATGAGACAGCTGAGGAACGATTTAAAAGATTTCAACCTTTTTTTAAAAATAAGGCAAGAGTCCCCGAAGTAAGAATTCTAAAAGCGGAATTATTGATTGCAATGGAAGATTTTTTAGCGGCACGTAAAGAACTATCATCGCTAGCAGAGAATGATCCAGATAGTCATGTATTAGTTCTGATGGCTGCAATAGAGAGAGGTTTGGGATCCTCTGAAAAGGTTGTAAAAGGTTGGCTCGCAAAAGCTGTGTCTGCCAAAAGGAGTCCAGCTTGGATTTGCAAAAATTGTGGTGTTCAAAAGACTTGGGATATTCTTTGTTCTGGTTGTGAGGGTTTTGACATAATGGATTGGAAAAGGCCTAGTGGTGTAGAAACTAGTTTGGAGGGAAGCCAAATGCTTCCACTAATTTTGGACTCCTCGTTAGCAGTGGGTGAACGGTCGGAGAATACTGACGATGCACCGACCGATATTTTATCTCAGTCAAAAAAACCGCTTGAAAATGAACAGATTGCACCAACAGAAAAAAGTAATGAACCACCAAACATTGAAGATAAAAATAATAAAGTTAAAGATGAGGAAAGCCTGACGGTAAATAAGGCAAGAGAGGTAACTTAGGCTAAGAATTACAAAGTTCGAGATTCTGCAAACAATTCGGGGCCTGTGGATGCATGTATTCCCCCATCGATTGGAATTATAGCGCCCGTTATATAGTTTCCACCTCGGCCCGATAAAAAGACCGTGGCTGCAGCTATGTCTTCGTAACAACCTATACGCCCAAGTGGAACACCCCGTGTAACCGCCCCGAGTTTTTCAGGGGTATTTATGGCGAAATTGGTCATTTTTGATGCAAATGGTCCGGGAGCAAGAGCATTTACCGTGATGTGGTTAGGCGCAAGCTCCTTTGCGAGAATTTTGGTTAAATGGTGAACTGCGGCTTTGGATACTGCGTAGGAGTAAGCTCCATCACCATAGGGCTTGCTACCCATTACGGACCCAACGTTCAATATTTTAGAGGGAGTATTGATAGAGGCATTTGTTTCCAATATTGGCAATAGCGCTTGAGTTAAATGAAAAAGCCCAGTCACGTTTACCGATAACACCTTATCCCAAGCGGCGTATGGAAATTTCTTCAGTTCGGCTCCCCAGCTCACACCTGAATTATTCACTAAAATATTGATAGGAAATGATTTTTTTTCTATTTTAGAAACGAAAGACCCTATACTTTCTTCTGTGCTCAAGTCTAAAAAAACTGACTCAACATAACCCTTCGGAGCGCCAGCCAATATTTCCTGTCGAGTTTTCGCACCAATTTCCTCTCTTCTTGATGCAATAATTATGTTGGCTCCAAATTTCGACAGCGTTTCAGCGATTATCCGACCGATGCCAGATGCACCACCCGTAATTAATGCGGTCTTCCCCTCCAATGAAAAAAGTGTTTCACTAAGATTATTCGAATTCATATTTTTCCCTTTCTTTTTTGTTTTTAATTTTCATATAAGATCATCGCTTACAATAGGAAAAAAAGTATAGCGGGTATACTTATAGTCGAAAGCAAGGTGCTGACCACGATGGCATTTGCACTCTCAGTTACATGAGCATTGAAATGACTAGCCAGCATGTAAACGTTGGCTGCTACTGGAAGTGATGCGCAAAGCAATGCCGTTTGCACCCAAACTCTTTCTTCTGTTGACCAAAGGTAGAAAACAATAAAAACTAAAAATGGATGAATAAGAAGTTTCATTAAAGAAATGGAAAAAATCTGGACCATTGCTGTGTGTAATAAACCAAATGATAATGAAGCCCCAAGTGCCACTAGAGCCACAGGTGCTGCGGCCCCAGCCATCAGGAAAAGAGAAGAGTTTACAACGCTAGGTAATTTTAACCCTAAAATAGCGGAAAGCATACCGCCAGTGACAGCGAGTATAATGGGGTTAGAAATTACAGTTTTCAATAAAAGTTTTACTGTAGCGCCAGATGAACTTTGGCCACGGTGAAAAGATACGTAGAGTGAAGTCATTAAAATTAGAGTTAGAGTGTTGGCAAAGATAATCAGAGCGATAGGAGCTGCTGCTCCATCACCAAAGGCAATTAATGCCATGGGAATGCCAATATATCCATAATTCGGATATGCAGAACAAAGACCAAAAATCCCAATCGCATCTAGTTCAAGCTTAAACAACTTTCCAATTGGATAAGCTAATAAAAAAATAACAACTGTTGACACTTCATATAATAGAATGAAGTCGATGTTTAGAAAGTTAATAGCTGGAGTCGATGCTATTTTATAATAGATCATGGCTGGCATAAAAACGAAAAAAGCGGTTTTTGCCAATAAACGTTCCTCTTTGTTTTTGAAGAATCCTATGTGATTTAAGAAAGTTCCAAAGAAAATTAATGAAAAAAATGGTATTGTTATATTGATAACATTAAGCATAAGTAATAGTTACAGTTTCTTGGATTTGATTATTGTTCTAGTTGGAGTAATCATTCAAAAATGATAAACTATTCAAAAATAATATAAAGAAGCAAATGTGAAAAAGATAAATCATGAAATCAAATATAATTAGAATTAACGTCTGGCTTCTTATACTTTGGCCATTTTGTGTTTTCGGAAACCAATCGGGTGATAACGCTAAACTCACAGAGAGTTTTAAAGAAAATTGGCCGTATGAGGCTTTTTGGGCAATTCCAAGAATTTCCGAACTAAAACCAATCGTATCAATACAGTTGGTGGATTTTAAGGAAGAAAAAATTGAGATCAAATGTATAGAATTAGATTATTTTGAAGCAAGGAAAAAATTTGATAGTGAAGCAGTGCTAGATCGGCAACCGTTACACCGACTTTTGTGCAAGACTGTGAAGCGTGCTATACAAAAAAGTCGCCATTCTGAGTTCAGTGATTTATTTGACGAGAGTGAAATAGTGGGATTAAAATTTGATTTTTCAAATGGTAGAGTGGAGTTTGCTGAGATACCTTATCCGCCTTTAGACCCCTATACAAGGTTGGAAGATTTTTTTGTTGACGAGAATCATCAGAATAAATTCGGAGATATTGATTTTCCTTCGGAATATGTTTCAGAAATCAAGGAGACAACTCTTTGAAAATTTTTGTTTAATAATTTTTGTTTATACTTGCCGGTGTAGCTCAGTTGGTAGAGCATATCATTCGTAATGATGGGGTCGTAGGTTCAAGTCCTATCACCGGCACCAAACTTCTTTAAAAAACCCAAAGAAATCCGATTGTAAACCTCGAGCGAAATGTGAGGGCAGGACAAACGGTAGGACATTTTGGGAAATTCGACAGCAAAATATCTGTTTCAAAAGTATATCTTCATAGGTGCTCCTAGTTTAATTTTATCATTCGTTATTCATCTTTTATTTTCATGATATATATTGTAAAAAATTTTCTTCCTGTCAGCCCTAATTTGCAAAAACAAAAATCCGTAGACATATTTCAATGGAAATTTTTCTAGTGGTCTACACCCAGAATCAATTGAGCGCCTTTTTCCGCAATTGCCATCACTGCAGCATTTACATTAGCTGAAGGCATCATAGGCATAATAGAGGCGTCAATAACCCTTAAATTGGAGATACCGTAGACACGAAGTTTGTGGTCAACCACGGCCGATGCATCACTTTGAAGCTTAGCCATTCTGCAAGTTCCTATAAGGTGATATGTTGTAGTGCTTCTATCCCTGGCCATGGAAAGAAGGTCTTCATCCGATGTAATGTGATCTCCTGGGTAAACTTCATAATCATAAAATTTAGACATCGCAGGGCTACGCATAATTTTTCGAGACAATTTTATACCAGAAAGCAAAACTCTTTGATCTTGTTCTGATGACAAATAATTTGGCTGAATTATAGGTTTTTCAAAGGGGTCGGAGGATTTAATTCTTACCCAACCAGAACTCTCAGGTCGTTGTGGCCAAGTTGTTATGCTAAATCCCGGTTCTTTATCTAACTCGGCCTGCTGACCTTTTGCATAGCTGGCAGGGGTAAAAGTAATTTGAAGATCATTATTTCTCACATTTGGATTCGAGTGCCAAAAGCAGTAAACTAAAGTTGGTCCAAGTTCTAAAATTGATCTTTGCCCAAGGCAGTACTTTACCATTTGTCCTAAAAGTTTCCGTCCTCTAGACAATTCATTTATCGTTTCAACATTTTTTGCTCTACCTGTGAGACGGGTAGCATAATGGTCTCTTAGATTCTCGCCAACTCCCGTAAGATGCTGAACTACCTCTATACCTTTTGATTTCAACAAATTTCCAGGACCGATACCTGAGACTTGCAATAATTGAGGAGAATTAATGGCTCCACAGGAGACAACAACTTCTCGTTTAGAGAACAAGGCTTTTTCTGGTCCATTTTGTGAAAAATTTTTGAAGCTAACACCTATAGCGTTATTATTTTTTATTATTATTTTGGTTACTAATACATCTGATTTAATATATAGGTTGTTTCTTTTTTTGATTGGTTTTAAAAAAGCCCCTGCCGAGCTCACCCTAAATCTTCCTCGAGTTGTACGCTGTACATAAGACACCCCTTCCTGAGTTGAGCCGTTATAATCTTCATTTCTAGGCATCCCAAAACTTTGAGCAGCTGATATAAAAGCTTCACACAGCGGGTCTCTCCAGAGAAGGTCGGTTATCGTTAGCTCACCATTTGTTCCTCGATAAAGGAAGTCCTTTTTTCTCTTGGATCTATACTGACTTTCGGTCGATTTGTAGTTTTCAATTTTTCGAAAACAGGGAAGAAGGTCATCATATCCCCAACCTATATTCCCTAGTTGAGCCCACGAATTGAAATCCTCTTTGGAACCTCGACTATACACTAGTCCGTTTATTGAGCTAGAGCCACCTAGAACTCTTCCACGAGGAGTGGGGATTGATCTGCCATTAGTGCCCCAACATGGCTCGGTTGTATAAAGCCAATTAAGTTTCTCGTCTAAGACAGTTTTTGTGAAACCGGCAGGTATATGAATGAAGGGATTTCGATCCATTGGACCAGCTTCCAAAAGGCACACCGTATGCTTCCCAGACTCAGTAAGCCTATTTGCCAATAAGCATCCAGCAGAGCCGGCGCCAACTATAATATAATCAAATTCCATAGTTAATTTCTAGTCTTCACTTTGGACCCTGGAACCATTTCCAGTAAGTACCATAATTTTTTTTGTTTTTGGGTCGCTATTAACATCTAAAAAAATGGTTTGATTGACCTTAATTTGATGAGTAATCCCACCATCAGAAAGCAAATAAATCAAAAGTCTCGATTCCGTTATAATTGCGAAATTGTTACTAACTTTAGCACAATATTAGAAGTTGCCAATCTAAACATTTGCAAAAAAAACTGTATTTTTTAGAACACTCGTGCTTACTTACCTACAGGGTAAACTCGCAAACATCAAAACAACAACAACTCAATCATTAATCATATCGCTAATGCATTTTATTTCGTTTTATAATGGGTCAGTTGAGCCAAAACCGATATACTGAAGCTAAGAAAGAAAGAAATAAAAGTTCTAAGGAATGTCTTTAATTTCGCATTTCATCGAATTTGTCTCTATCCCATTATAGCTTTTACTTCAAGGAACTCATCCAAACCCCATTCAGCTTTTTCACGACCGTTTCCCGATTTCTTAAAGCCTCCAAATGGAGCATCAGATCCTCCACTCATGTAATTTAGATGAATTTGTCCAGCGTTCAAATTTCTCGCAAAAAACATCATTTTTTCAGGGTTTTCACCCGAAACATAAGCTGCTAATCCGTATTCTGTATCATTTGCTATATCAATAGCATCTGAGTCGTTGGCATAAGGTATTATTGATAAGACAGGGCCAAAAATTTCTTCCTTCGCTATTTCCATGTGATTATGAACATTTGAAAATACTGTTGGCTTAACATAGTATCCTTTATTTAAACCGGCGGGTTTTCCTACGCCACCCGTAACCAAAGTGGCCTCGCTGTTTATACCTGACTCAACCAGTTTTTGAACTTTTTTTAACTGGGTTTCACTAACTAGAGGTCCTATATCCGTATCATTTGATTTTGGATCGCCCGTCTTCATTGACTCGGCTACTCTCTTGGCTATCTGAGCTGCTTCGTCATGTCGGTTTTTTGGGACCAGCATTCGAGTAGGGGCATTGCAGGACTGACCCGTATTATTCATACAGCCAGAAACTCCGCGCGACACTGATTGTTCAAAACATGCGTCATCTAAAATAATATTCGGCGATTTTCCACCTAGTTCTTGACTTACCCTTTTCACTGTTTCAGCTGAAGATTTAGCAACTGAAACTCCTCCCCGGGTCGAACCAGTAAAAGACATCATGTCAATATTTGGGTGCTTGGACATAGCTTCACCAACGATTGGGCCATAACCATGAACCATGTTGAAGACCCCAGCTGGTGTGCCGGCTTCATGCATAATTTCAGCGAAAATTATAGCTGAAAGTGGAGAAATTTCGCTTGGTTTGAGTACGGAGGTACATCCAGCGGCTAAACAAGGTGCCAATTTAGATACGACTTGATTAATGGGCCAATTCCAAGGAGTGATTAAACCACACACTCCAATCGGTTCTTCTCTTATTAACATGTTGTTGTGCTTGTACTCGAACTCTTTATCGTTCAACACCCGTATTGCCGTTTTGAGGTGTGCCAAACCGACACTGGATTGTGCTCCAGAAGCGAGAGTTATTGGTGCTCCCATTTCTGTTAAAATTGCCTCGGCCACTTCGTTATATCTTCTTTTATAAATGTTTCTAATTTCGGTAAGCAATTCAAGCCTTTCAACTACAGATGTACGTGAAAACGTTCCAAAAGCTTTTTTGGCAGCAGATACCGCCAGATCTACGTCTTGTTCAGAGCCCAAGCTTAATTGACCTACGGTTTCTTCCGTTGCTGGGTTGATAACATCTAGTTTTTGATTGCCTACAGGGTCAACCCAGTTTCCATCGATATAAAATTGAGATAAATTCATTTTGACGCTCCTAATTTCAATTAACATAACTATTCAAAATTGGCTTAATTTTGACTATTTTTATAATTTTGAAAAACCTTTGAGAAAAGTAATATGTTAATGCTGATTTTAAATAAACAATAAACTAATAATTAGGTTATTAAAATTCATTACTGAGCTTTATTCATCATTTTTAGGATGTTAACGGTGTAGAAGTGGTTTTCCCCAAGCTATAAAGGGACCATTCAGATATTTTTTCTTCCCATAAACAAAGACAGTGTCATTTGCGGTTTTAACAATGCCACCTGCAGATCTTAATATAGCATCCCCTGCTGCTGTATCCCATTCCATGGTAGGTGAGAATCGAGGATAAACATCTGCTTCACCATTGGCTACAAGACAAAATTTTAGAGATGATCCAATAGAGATGGTTTCCTTTACTTTGTTGTCTGTAAGCCATTGTTTTGTTTCTTTATCGATATGGGATCTACTAGCAACTGCAACAATTTTATTTGATATATGAGGCGATGTATGAATCCGTTTGTCTGACCCATTTGATAACTCCCAAGCGCCATGAGAAATGCATCCATGGAAATATTTTTTTAACGCTGGAGCATAAACTATTCCCATGATAGGAGATCCGTTCTCTATTAATGCAATATTGATAGTAAAATTGCCTTCGCCATTTTTATTTATAAACTCTTTTGTCCCATCAAGTGGGTCAACCAGAAAAAACCTCTCAGCTGGCCTTTTCCCATGGCTTAAAACGTTTTCTTCAGAAATCACTTCTATATTGGGGGCTATTTTTCTGAGGCCTAATGCAATTATGTCTTCTGATTCTTTGTCAGCTTGGGTAACAGGAGAGCCATCATTTTTTAATTCAAAAGTGGGAACACTTTTATAGATCCTCATAATCCGTTGTCCTGCCTCTAAAACAAAGGGTGTTAGAGACTTCATAAAATCTGCGGGGTTCATATTTTCTTTTCCAAGAACTTTAAAACCTGATTAACGAGTTTTTCAACACTTTGAGTCCCAGCATCGAGATGTATATCTGCATTTAGAGGCGCCTCATATTCTGAGTCGATTCCCGTAAAGTTTTTTAGTTCTCCCGATCGAGCTTTCTTGTATAAACCTTTTGGATCTCTAGCTTCACATATTTTGAGAGGCGTATCCACAAAAATTTCGAAGAATTCATCGTTATTGAAGAGCAGTCGAGCCATTTCACGTTCAGCTTTGAAAGGAGAAATAAAGCAGGCCAATACTAGTAGACCAGCATCTACCATCAGTTTACCAACCTCCGCTACTCGTCGGATATTTTCGATTCGATCTTTATCGGTAAAGCCTAGATCCTTGTTTAAGCCATGTCGCAGATTGTCCCCGTCCAAAAGATATGTAAAATGCCCCCGTTCGACCAGTTTTTGCTCTAACTTGTCCGCTATGGTGGATTTTCCTGAGCCGGACAGCCCAGTAAACCACAACATCATAGGTTTTTGGTTGTATCTTTTAGATCGGAGCCGTTTGTCTATTTTCATATTGTGCCACTGAATATTAGAAGCCCGACGGAGACCATAATCAATGACCCCTGCTCCAACAGTAGCCTTGGTTTCTCGATCAATAAGAATAAAAGAGCCGGTGACTTTGTTATCGTCGTAAGAGTCAAAAGCAACTGCGTCCGCCAATGCAATTTTACAAAAACCGATTTCATTTAATTTGAGCGTTTTCGCAGCATGGTGGTCCAAAGACTCAAAGTCAATTTTGTATTCTAAAGTAGTTATTTGTGCTGTTGTTTCTTTGGTTGCAAACCTTATGTCATAGATTCTTTCAGGTAGTAGAGCGGTATGATCCAACCAAATAACATGTGCTGCCAACTGATCCACAACATAAGGTTTTGAGGAACTTTTGGTTATCATATCACCTCTGCTAATATCAATCTCCTCACTCAAAACAATTGTTATTGATTTTCCTGCTTGAGATCTTTTCACTGGTCCTGTGGGCTCGATGATTTTAGAAATCTGACACTTTTTAAAAGAAGGGTGAACGGTTATCATATCACCACAAGACAACTTTCCAGATACTAGCGTGCCAGAATAACCTCGAAAATTTTGATCAGGACGGTTCACAATTTGGACAGGAAAACGAGTTTCTGCGTCCGTGATATTTGCTGATACATCAATGTTTTCTAATACTTCTAGCAAAGAAGGACCTTTATACCAAGGTATACTTGTATCCAGCTTGGTCACGCAGCATCCCTTCAATGCTGAAATTGGTATGGCGGTGAAGTGAAACTCTGTTAACTTTCTACAAAAGGTTTTGTAGTCTTCACAAATGTCCAAAAAAGTTTTTTGATCGTAATTAACTCTATCCATTTTGTTAACAGCTAATAATGTGTTCTTTATTCCCAACAAGCTTATGATTGAGGAGTGCCTTTTAGTCTGCTTTGTTATCCCCTTTTCCGCATCTATCAAGATTATCGCAGTTTCAGCATTGGAGGCACCAGTGACCATATTTCGAGTATATTCTTCGTGTCCTGGTGCATCTATAGCGATGAATTTCCGAACTTCGGTTTCAAAATAGCGATACGCAATGTCTATTGTTATCCCTTGCTCCCTCTCAGCTTGCAAACCATCGACAAGAAGCGCAAGATCTAGCTCTTGACCTTGGGTCCCATACCGTTCTGACTCTTTCTTTGTCTGTGAAAGGTTATCTCGGGAAATTAAATTTGTGTCATAAAGTATTCTTCCAATAAGTGTCGATTTTCCATCATCAACTGATCCACATGTTAAGAATCTGAGTTGGTCTTTTTTATTTGCTGTTTCTTTACTTCTAGGGGTTTGCAAAACTAAGCTCACTAAAAATAACCTTCTTGTTTCTTCTTTTCCATCGAACCAATTTGATCGCGGTCAATTAAGCGACCTCCTCTTTCTGAGAAATCTGAGATTTCAATTTCTTTAATAATTTGATCAATTGTAGAGGCCTCTGACTCCACTGCACCTGTCAAGGGGTAACAGCCTAATGTTCTGAACCGTACTTTCTTTTTTTCAATTTTTTCATCCTTTCGAATCGCCAGACGCTTGTCGTCTACTAGAATTAACTGATCATTCCTTGAAACAACTGGTCTGACTCTCGAAAAGTACAAAGAAACAACTTCAATATTTCTCAGTTTTATATAGCTCCAAATGTCTATTTCTGTCCAATTTGATAGTGGAAAAACACGTACAGTTTCTCCCTCATTTATCTGGGTATTGAAATGACTCCATAATTCAGGTCTTTGATTCTTGGGGTTCCATGCGTGATTCTTGTTTCTGAAAGAAAAAATCCGCTCTTTCGAACGCGATTTCTCTTCATCTCGACGTGCACCCCCAAAAGCTGCATCAAAAAGATGCAAATCTAATGCTTGTTTCAGGGCCTCGGTCTTCATTATATTGGTATGAATTTTCGAACCATGTGAGATAGGTCCTATACCTCTTTGCAGCCCTTCCTTATTTACATGGACAATCAAACTCAAACCAAAGTTTTTCGCAACTTTATCCCGAAAATCTATCATTTCTTTAAATTTCCATGTTGTATCAACGTGAAGCAGTTTAAAGGGTACAGGCCCTGGTTCGAAAGCTTTGATTGCCAAATGAAGCATTACGGCAGAGTCTTTACCTATGGAATATAATAAAACTGGTCGCTCAAAGCATGCCACGACTTCTCTAATGATATATATACTTTCTGCCTCAAGCTTGTCCAAATGTGATAAGTTACTCATGTTACATCCATATAACGGAGATCTTCATTAAAGCTTAAAAATGATTTTTGTGGTGTTTATATAAATAAAGTTCAATGTTAACATATGGTTTAGCATATTCAATAGATTACAAAAGAAGAAAAAAATTTCTTCCGAAAAAAACAAACAGACTATTTGAGCAAGTCAATTTTACACCAACCCCGATTTTTTTTTAACGCTGGACGAGAGAAGGATGTTTTTTTTGTGACAACAAAATTCCAACAATAACTATCAAGGAGCCAATGGCCTGTATCCAATTCCATTTTTCACCCAATAAAAAAAGTACTGACATTACATACAAAGGTGTAGCGTTTAGGTGAAAAGAGGCAATACCTATTCCCAATCTATTAACTCCTTTTATCCATAATAATTGTGATATTCCCATGCCTAGCCAAGAATAAATTAGCAGTAGAACGATACTTTTCATATTTATGGTAGGAATTTCAGTGAGTGTTGCTTCAAAAAATGAACAAAATAAAAAAATAAGAGAACAAAAAACCCACATGCCAAAGCTGGTTACCGCAGTTTGACCCAACGCCGAAAGCTTAGGAAGTCGTTTCACAGTAGCTCTTGATCCCCAAGCAAAAAATGCGACGGCTAGGATTCCAGTCAAAATCCCAAACCCGAATCCTACCTTAACAATATCTGATCCAATTGCTATAATTCCACCAGATAAAACAAGTGCTAACCCAATTGAAAACCAGCCTATGAGTCTACGCTTATCGAAAAGTATTTCCAGAGTAACGCCGGCTATTGGCATAAGTGTGGCTGCAATGGCGGCAATAACCGGGGAAGTAAAATATTGGGTTGAAAGCAACAAGACGGATCCTATCCCAAAACCAAAAAATCCAATCCAACAGCCAGTTATCCAATTAGGTGACAGAAGTTGGTCAAAACCTTCTAAAAGGACCCAGAGCAAAATAATTAAGAAAAGAGCAAGGCAGCTACGAATGGTTACTAAAGCTACGAAGCCCCAATTGAATAAAAGTATTTCAGCAGCGGGAAAACTAACGGCAAAGAAGAATATAGATAAGACACAGATTAAATTTGATTTTATGAGACTAGAATTCATTTTTAGAGGCCAAAATTTTCTACTTAGCAAGACGCGTAAACAAGGTTAAAAATATGTCTAGAAAAAAAACGACAAAAGTGTCGTCTTTGGTGTTAATTATGAAACATATTCAGAAGAAAAAAATCTGACTTGCACCTGACCCGAAAAAAACAACTAGAAATACGTAGTTGAAGATCAACTCTTAGCCACCTTACCCACGTTTGAATCTTTCCGTAATATATATTCCGCCAAGTACCAAAATCAATGATACAATATGGAAAAAGTACAAACTCTCAGCAAGAAATAGAATTGCGAGAACTGCTGTGAAAACAGGAACTAAATTTACATATAATCCGGCACGATTCGCACCTATGAGTTCTACACCTCTCATAAAAAACCTTTGAGATATGATTGATGGAAATATTATGCAATAAATTACCGCTAACCACCCCTTAGGACTTGGCCAAACGACATTTCCGTTTAAAAACTCAAAAGAGAGCCCTACTATATGAGTTAATGAGGCGAAAAATGAAAAAAACAGGAACATAATCATTCCTGGTAATTCAATGCGTTTTGTCAGCCCTAACGTATAGCAGGCGTAACACAGGCATCCGATAAGCATTATGATATCCCCAAAATTGAGGTTCATACTTTTAATCGTTTCAATGGATCCACCAGAAACTAAAACAAATGCCCCGAGCATAGAAAGTATTAATCCTAACCCTTGCTCTCCACTTATCGTATTCTTTAACAAAACTATCCCAAGCAGCATCACCAAAGCAGGGATAAAACTTTGTGTTATTCCGAGATTGATTACGGAAGTGTATTGCGCAGCGATTATGAGACATGTCGTGAAGCCTGCAATTCCTAAACCTCCCATAAGCCATAGCCAGCGCCATTGCTTCCTTGCTTTTGGCAGATAAATCTTAATGTCTGACCATAAGAAAAATAATAAAATTAAAGAGCAACCAATCCATCGTAAAGCCATTAAAAGCATTGGAGACACTTCTCCAATAGATACCTTTAATACGTTAGCATGTCCTGCCCACATAAGAGTTGTCAGTATCAGAAGAATATGTGGACTTTGCCATAGATCTTTTAAAAACTGATGAAATACCTGCACAGAAACTTACCCTATGAATAATTAAACCGCATTGTTAGTCTCCTGACTATAGGCTATAAACCATTGCAAAAATATAAAAAAAAGAGAGTTACAAAAGAATGTTTGAAAAGATTTTAAAGTTTTGGTTTGTTGATATTAATTCGGATGCTTGGTTTAAAAAAGATGAAAGTTTTGACAGGATTATAAGAGAAAAGTTTGGCAAGATACACGAGGACGCATGTGTCGGAAAAATTGACGGTTGGAAAAACGAGTCGAGATCATGCCTTGCTTTAATAATCACCCTAGATCAGTTTTCACGTAATCTTTTTAGAAATGATGCCAAAGCCTTTGCCCAAGATTCAAAAGCCGTAGAACTAACCAATCACGTCTTATCAAAAGATTACCTTCGAACTTATACAAATGATGAGCGCTTGTTTGCCTTGCTACCACTAATTCATAGTGAAAGTATTATTAATCACGAACTAGCGTCGCAGCTACGAGAAAAATTTCTAAAAAATCATCCAAGGCATGAACATATTAAGAGATTTTGGGACGATCACAAAATACCAGTTGAGAATTTTGGTAGGTATCCACATCGAAATGATGCACGGGGCTGGCAATCCACGGAGGCAGAGCTCGCGTTCTTAAGTAAACCAAATTCGTCATGGTGACTACTTAACTTATGTGAGGTAAAGGCAATCGTTTCTCTATTACGTGTGAAAGTATAGCTGCGCCTACAGGTAGAACTTCTGGATCTAAAAAGTACTCGGGACTATGTAGAGGAGCATTACCAGAATGCCCAATATTGCAATATGCCCCCGGCACAAGTTTAAGGAAATCGGCGAAATCCTCGGAGCCAGTTGATTTGGATCCGTTCCTATTTATATTTTTCTCTCCGACAATATTTGCTGCGGCATCCATATAGGCTTCGGAGAGGGCGAAGTCATTTACTAAGACATCAAATACTTTCTCAATCTCGACCGTTATCTTAATGTTGTGTGATAATTCGATGCCGTTACATATGCTCTGAATCCTATCTTGAACCATATTAAAGACGTCGTCGACAAAATATCGTATAGTTCCAGATATAGATGCAGTTTCTGGGATGATGTTATAGGCAGTGCCACTATTAATTTTGGTGACCGAAATAACGCAGATATCCAAAGGTGAAATACTTCGACTTACTATATGATTTAGTTGCCCAACTAATTCGCTGGATATCAATAGCGGATCTTTGGATTTGTGGGGCATCGCTGCGTGGCTTCCCTGTCCGTGAATTTGGATATCAAAGAAAGCGGCACCAGCCATTGCTGAACCTTTGCAGATTTCAACCTGGTTAGGTTCTAGGTTCGGCTTGTTATGTATTCCGAATATTTCATCAATTGGAAACTTCTCCAATAAACCATCCTTTAACATCCGCCTCGCTCCGCCCAATCCCTCTTCGGCTGGTTGGAAAATAAGTACAGCTCGACCGTCAAAATCTCTAGTTTCACAAAGATATTTTGCTGCCCCAAGTAACATTGTTGTGTGTCCATCATGCCCACAAGCGTGCATTAGTCCCGGTTTTTTTGATGCGTAATCCAAGTTAGTAGTTTCATGGATAGGCAAAGCGTCCATATCGGCTCTTATTCCGACTCCTCTAGAACCTTTGCCTCTTCCGTTTATAACTCCAATTACACCTGTATTACCGATTTTATCATATACCTCGTCAACGCCGTACTGTTCTAGCTTATTTGTCACGAGCTTCGAAGTTCTAAATTCTTCAAATCCAGTTTCGGGGTTTTCATGAAGATCTTTAAAGATGCTCAGCAGTTCAGAGCGACTTGAGATTATTTTGGTGGGAACATCTATAGCCATAACAACCTTAATTATTTTCAAAAATAGGGTTAGAATTAGGTTTAAACAGAATGTTATTCAAGAAGACAAGTCATATTTTTTCTTTTGTCGATTTACGGGGAATTGATAAAGAAATTTACAATGCTGTGGAGAGTTCCGAAATTAAAGTATCAAAATCTTCAGTGCTATTCCAAAGGTGAGGTGTAATTCGAAGCGAGTCCCCTCTCTGGGACAAATAAATATTCTTTCTCTCGAGAGTTGACAACAAGGTCGAATTTGAGTCTGATGGTAATCTTGCCGACAAAAAATGAGAGCTTCGAATGCTTTCATTCAAAACTTCGAGACCTAAACCCTCTAATTTCTTTGCTAGCCAAAGGTTTCTTGATCTAAGTGTTTCCTCGATATTTTTAATTCCCCATGATTTTAGCTGCTCAAGAGCAGCAATGACTCCCGGATTTAAAGAAAAATTGGCTCGTTCTCCCACATCATATCTGGTGGCTCCGTTATGATAATCATCAATATATTCTATTAGATTAGAAAAATTTTTACTATTTTTCCTTATAATCCATCCCTCCTCCAATGGTTGACCCTCATGGTATTGTGGAGCAGCGAAAAGAAATCCCGTGGAGTAGGGCCCCAACATCCATTTATAATTAGAAACAACCGCAAAATCAGGCTTAATTTCCTTGAAGTCTGTTTGGATTGCACCTGCTGATTGTGTGAGATCGAGAACAAGAGATGCATTAACTTCGTCACATTTTTTTCTAACTGTTGGCAGTTCGATCAGCTCACCAGTTGTCCAGAGTACATTAGGAATTGCTACAATTACAGTGCTGTCGTGTATAGAAGTAACAACAGACTCTGTCAAAGTACATTTTGGAAGACGAGAAACCATCTTTATTCTTATGCCCTTATTTTTTGCCAAGCGCTGCCATGGATAGACGTTAGAAGGGAACTGGTTTTCCAAAATGAGTATTTCTGAGTTCTTTTTTGTTTTCAGATTTTTCGCAGCTGTTTCAATGCCGTATGAAGTGGACGGAATTATGGCGATATTACAGGGCTCAGTATTAATGAGTTGGGAGAACAAATATCTTGCCTTATCTACCTCATCAAAAAAATGGGATATCTTTATTCTCCAAGGTTGAGACTTTAGGTTTGAACCATCCTCGATTGCTTGAGAAACTGAGTTTAGTAGCGGTGACATATACGCAGTATTCATATATATTATGTCTCTTGGGATATTAAATAGATGTCTTTTACAAGCTATCATAATTGCTGCTCTCCTGATACAGCTAAGGTGGCGCCGTATGTTATGACGCACCTCACGTTTTTCAAAGCCACCAAAAACCATACCTCACCTGCTAATTTTCGGTTAGTTTTCCATAATTGGCTCTGTTAACCTATAGCACTCTTTGGTTGACGAAAACCTTTTCTTTGAATTTCAAATATTCTAAATCTTTAGATATAAGTGATCGTGTTTCTCCGTAGCATCTTTGGACTGACAATAGTAAAGACTTGTTAATTATCATGCCAACCTATTAATTTGAAAGAAAGACGATAAAACCAATCAAGCTTGATTGAGATTTTGTAAAGTTGTTCTCTTGCTCTATCAGTTTGACCATCCTTTTCGTAAAGATCATAACATGAATGTTATAGGCTAATGTTAATGTGTTTTTTAACCTAAAGATTCAGTCGATTTAGATCTGGACGTTTCGGTCATTAAATTCTACGGTTTGAGCTGGAGGAATCGGAATGGTTACAGGAACAAACGTACAAACCTATTTTAGAGAAGAATGGATTGCCGGAGATGCAATGGTAATGCGTGCAGCAGATCATGGTTCCTGGTTGGGTACCAGCGTTTTCGACGGTGCACGATATTTTGAAGGTGTAGCTCCAGATTTGCTCGGGCACTGTGAGAGGGTGAACCGTTCGGCCAAAGCCATGATGATAACCCCCACAGTTTCGACTGAAAAAATGGTTGAAATTATATGGGATGGCTTGAGGAAGTGCTCGTCGGAGGCGGCTGTGTATATAAGACCGATGTATTGGGCATTAGATGGTGGAGATTTAGCAATAGTACCAAAAGAAAACTCTACGGGTTTTGCAGTTTGCTTAGAAGAGATTCCGATGTCGGATGAAAATCAATTTGCCACGTTAACAAGAACGCAATTCCGAAGACCGGTATTGGAAGATAATGTAGTGAATGCAAAGGCAGGGTGTTTGTATCCTAACAATGCGCGAATGTTGGATGAGGCTAGAAGGAAGGGTTTTAGCAACGCACTTGTGTCCGATGTCATGGGTAATGTCGCCGAGACAGCTACAGCAAATATTTTTATGGTCAAGGATGGGGAGGTCTTTACACCTATACCGAATGGTACCTTTCTAGCGGGTGTTACTCGTGCGCGACATATTAGAAATTTAAAGGAAAATGGTGTGAAGGTACATGAAAAGGTATTATCTTTTGTAGACTTCGAGGAAGCGGATGAGGTCTTTATGTCTGGTAATATGATGAAGGTTACGCCTGTAAAATCATTTGAGGATCGTCAATACCAACTAGGTCCGGTTACCAAAATGGTTAGAGAGTTGTATTGGGATTGGGCGCTATCTGAGAAAGTTTGAGCATTACCAGTGGTTCTTTTGGACATTTATAAAAAGGTAAAGTCATAATATTCTTTATATGATTTCACAAATGGTTTTGGAGGATTTTCAGGAGTAAGAATTTCTCATATTGGTTGGACGATTTTTGTAAATTTAATTTGAAGACAGTCTTATACTTTTTTATCTCGAAAAAAAAGATTGTAGGGTGCACACAAATCTGTCAATTTTTCTAGTGTCAAGATCAAGGTGTGTAACTAACCTAACCGGAGTGAAATCTGCATTTATGAAGATTCCATGGTTGAGCAGGTACTTTTTGAGCTTTGGTAGTATCCTGTTTGCAATGGAAAAAAATACCATGTTTGTCTGCACCTCAAGTGGATTGACTTTCAATTGTGGGATCTCAGCTAGCCGTTCTGCCAAATAAATAGCATTCTTGTGATCGGCAACTAGTCGTTCCACATTATTTTCTAGAGCAAACAAGCCAGCGGATGCAAGAAAACCCGATTGTCGAAGACCTCCGCCAGCTAGCTTTCGGATTCTGTGAGCCCTTTTAATAAATTCTTTTGAACCTACTAAAACGGAACCGACAGGTGCTCCCAAGCCTTTAGAAAGGCATAACGAAACGGAGTCCACTTTGCTCACTATCTCTTTGGCGGGGATGTTCAGTTTAACGGATGCGTTCATTAACCTTGCTCCATCCATATGAACGGAAAGCCCAAGCCTTTTAGCAACCGCGGCACAATTGTTTATTTGTTCTAAACTCTGAACTTTTCCCTGCACTGTATTTTCAAGACTTAATAGCTTCGTAATTGGACAATGCGAGTCATCTGGCTTTTTCGCCTTCATAATTTCTTTTACTGAGATACTACCGTCGCTGTTTGTTTTTAGTGGACCCATCATGATTGAACCAAGAACCGAGGCACCACCTGCCTCATCACAAAAGACGTGATAACTATCACCTGTGAGAAGTTCTTCTCCCCTCTGACAGTGAGAAAGAATCGCGCAAAAATTTGATTGCGTTCCACTTGACACAAATAGACCAGCTTCCTTCGAGAGTAAATTAGCAACTTTTTCTTGAAGTTCGTTGACGGAAGGGTCATCACCATAAACATCATCACCCACCTTGGCTTTTGACATATAGGCTAACATTGCTCTTGAAGGTCGCGTAACAGTGTCACTTCTCAAATCAACTATTTCTTGCAATAACTCGTTTTTTGGTGATGAATGTGACGGAGTATAATTCATATTGTTACTTCTGAGCTGATTTATTTACTTTGATTATTACATAAAAGTAGTGGATATAAATAATTTTTTATTCCAGTTATTACAATAACGAATTTTTAATAATGATTTTAAACACTGTTTGGTGAAAAAATGAGAAGAAATTCTTCCAAAGATTGGAATTACCACCCTGATCTGCCGCTTGAAGACAAGTCTATTTTTTTTAAGCCTCTAGATTTACTATATATTTTTTCTTGGCTAAGAACAAACTGGTTAACTTTTAGTGAACGGATAATAGTTGTTATCATAAGTGCATTAGCTTGGTATTTCCTTTATCCACCCATTCATGAGTGCACCGATTTCAAGATTACTTGGATTTTTGAGATTTGGATTGTGAACTTGCTCTTAATGATAGTGTTTACCGGACTTCTCCACTGGTACTTTTACATGGCGAGAGGACAGGCGAAGAGATTAAAGTTTGATCACCGAGACCTTGCGAAGAACAACAGTAATTTTCTTTTTAATAGCCAGGTGAGAGACAACATGTTTTGGTCCTTGGTAAGTGGAGTTACATTTTGGACGTTTTTCCAGGTTATCTCTTTCTGGTTATTCGCTAACCAATACATTCCAACACTTGAAGTGAAGGAGAATTATATCTGGTTTTTGGTGCTGTTTGTATTAATCCCAATTTGGTCGGCTTTGCACTTTTATTGGATACACCGGCTACTTCATATACCTTTTTTTTACAAGAAGTACCACTCTTTACATCACAGAAATATCAATGTTGGACCTTGGTCAGGGTTTTCAATGCATCCAGTGGAACATTTATTTTATTTATCGACGATATGCATTCATTGGGTGGTAGCATCTCATCCTTTACACCTTGTGTTTCATTTGATCTATCAATCACTTGGGGCAGCTATGAGCCATACTGGCTACGAAGAACTCTTGATCAAAGATAAGAAAAAATTAGCGCTTGGCACGTTTTATCATCAACTTCACCATCGCTATTTCGAATGCAATTATGGGAATCAGGAAATGCCGTGGGATAGGTGGTTTGGCACTTTTCATGATGGTTCATATGAGTGCACTGAACATATTCGAGCTCGAAAGCGAAAGATATTCTTTAAGAATTAAAAGCTTCAAGTGTTTTTACTTGTTTACTTTTATCTTCTACCTGAGACACTTAGAAACGGGTTCTGATACAGCTCAGAATGTGCTTCGACGCCTTCTTCAATCACGCAGGCTGTTTTAGGCTTTGCAACGCAAAGCAGAATGTACCCTGCGCGTGATTGACGCTTATTTAGGGCTGTAGCTCCAGGCTGGCTAACCTTTCCAGAGATAAGTTTTGCCGCACAGGTTATGCAACCGCCGTATTTACAGCCAATTGGAAGTTGAACCCCTTGCGCTAGAGCTGCTTCATATATCGTTTGGTTTGGGTTCACAAATACTTCCAAATTACAATTAAGAAGCTTTACTTTAAAGTGTTCGAACTCTGACATTAAATTCCCAAGTTTAGTTTAGGCTTCCAAAATGGTCTGAACAATTCGATTTTTGGGCATCTATTCATAACTACTTTTAAACCAGCGTCCTCGGCTAATTTGGCGGCATCCTCGTTGAAAACTCCAATCTGCGCCCATAAAACTTTGGCACCAACAGAGATGGCTTCCTCTGCTACGCCGTATAAGGCACTGGAATTTCTGAAGACCTGCACCATATCGATCGGTTGGTCTACACACTCTAAAGATTTATATACTTTTATATTACGAATTTCTTTAATATTTGGGTTCGGGTTTATTGGCATCATATTAAAACCCTGTTCATTCAAAACTCGGAGAACGCCATAACTGAATTTTGTTGGGTCAGCACTAGCACCGACCATCGCAATATTTTTTACCTCCGCAAGAATTCCTGATAAATACTCTTCTTCATATGGCTCATTATGGTTCATTTTTCCTCCTACAACCATATGTCTGAAGTGCAATCGCCGCCAGGATATCTTGTTTCATGACAACGTGACGGCCCATTTGGTTCCTTTCCAAAATCCACCATGAAGGAAGGATTGATCTTTATTCCACCATTTTCAGTGTCACAGTCCATCATAACCATGACCCCTCCTTTATGCCTAATTTCTGGATAGAACTGATTATCCCATGTAGAAAACAAAGATGTGGTTACATATAGACGCTTTCCGTCTAAGGATAACTGAATCATTTGTGGACCTCCCGCGATCTCAACCCCGTTAACCATTGGAGCTTTATTTAACATACCACCCATCCAAGCCTGACCAGTCAATACAGGATTGTGAGGGTCGGAAATATCATATTGTCGGACATCGCCATGTAGCCAATTTGATAAATACAAAAACCGATCATCCATCGATATCAAAATTACCGTTATTAATCCTGGCAAGGGAATAGGCCACTCAGGGTGACGCTCGTTTTCAACATCTATTATTTTTTTTACTATCCATTCATCATTCTTTTTGTACCAGTGAATGATATTTGAGGACATAGCTGCACCAACGAAACCATGACTAGAGTCAGGGTTATGATGAAAACGTACTTCGAGGGGAACTAGTCCATCCTCACCAAGGTAGTGCGTTTTAACAACTTCTTTCTTTTGGAAGTCCCAAAAATGTATTTCTCTACCGTATTTTAAATGTCCAACTTCTTCCAAATCAAAACCAGGCATAAAGGTATTTGGTGCCGCCCACTCACTCGATACCATCACATTGTGACGAGGCTGATACCAAAAGTCATAATTGAATTTCATTCCGCCTAGGTCATTCTCCCAACGACCAACTACTTCAAAATCTTTATTCAAATGCAAAAAACCGCCCGGAGCATTACCTTTCGAGTCGCCCAACATAGAAATTATGATGTCGGAACCCAGACAATGAACCGTATGTGGCGCCGAAAGGTCGGTTTTTTCTTTAATTTCTTCACCCGATATAACTTTATGTATTGTCGGTTTTCTTGGATCAGTTCCACAGTCCACTATATGAATATTGGATGACCTAACGCCTGGCACGATAAGGTATTTTCGCTCCATTTGACTGTCTTTAAAGCAAGAAGAGCAGGCATTCCAGCCCATATGGTGCAGTTCGTCTCCAATCCCAGGCATTTCACACCTACTGATCACCTGAGAGTATGTTTCGCTGTTTGGGTCAGCATCAATGGTGGCAATATAATCGGGCTTTTGAATGCCTGTACCGACATATATAGCTATTGTATAGAGTAATTGCTCTTTCGGTGCTTTAATTGCATCTGTTGGTGAAGCGTATCCTGGTCCACAGCATGTTCCATTCTTCATTATAATTAAAACCTACAAAATAAATTTATTATCTGTTAACTGATTATCATTATTAATTACAATCATTATTATTCAACGATAATTATGTAAATTAGACATTAACGGTATGGGCAATAGGTTACAAATGGTCAAGACATTAATAAATGGTTTTAGCGATTTTAGAAAAAGATTTATAAAAAAAGAAAAGTTATTTTTTCAAAACTTAGCAGAAAAAGCTCAAAGGCCTCACACAATGGTTATTGCATGTTCGGACTCGCGAGTTGATCCAGCTATCTTGTTTGAGACCGAACCGGGCGAATTGTTCGTTGTCAGAAATGTAGCTAATTTAGTGCCTCCCTATCGGTCAAACGAATCGGTTAGTGAAGTTAGCGCTGCTATCGAATTTGGTGTCCGACATTTAGAGGTAAAAAACTTGGTAGTGCTGGGTCACGCATTTTGCGGGGGCATAAACGCATTCTGTTCAAAAATACGCGGAGATGCTACGCATAAGAGTGAATTTATTGAACCTTGGTTAAAAATACTAGACCCAGCAGCAAAAAATGCAGATTTCAGTTTAAGCAGGCAAGAATTTCTCCGCAATATGGAAAAAGAAGCAATTATTAATTCAATTAAAAATTTAAGGACGTTTCCCTGGATTTACAATCTGGAAAAAAAGAAAAAAATTCAACTTCATGGATGGTGGTTTGACATCGCGACAGGGTCCTTGTGGTCTTGGGCTAACTCCGAAAGCGGTTTTCGGAAAGTGAGCCCATGAATTTGTTTGTTTTATAAAGGAGCAGCTTGTGTCGGCTCAAGATTGGATTTCGTTGGTCACGATCTGTATTTTAGGAGCCTTTTCACCTGGCCCAAGTTTACTTATTATTCTTTCGATTACAGCATCTCGTGGGCGGCAGTCAGGCTGGATGGCTTCGTATGGGCACGGGCTAGGCGTTTTCTTTTACGCCCTTCTATCAGCTACGGGGCTCAGTCTGTTTCTTATTCGATATTCGGAGCTGTTCCTCTTAGTACAAATTCTTGGTGCGTTTTTTTTGATATATTTGTCGCTTCGAGTGCTACGTTCCATAATAAAAAAAAAATCGGATAAATTTGAGGCAGAAGCATTACCGCAACATGGAAGTTTCAGTTATGGGTTTTTAATTGCTGTTTTGAATCCAAAAATAGCAGCTTTTTTCTTATCTTTGTTTAGTCAGTTCTTGGAAGAAGGACAGAGCTTTTACACGCACTTGGTGATGGCAATAATAGCAGGAACTATTGACACTTTTGCGTATCTACTTATGGTCATGTTTGCGAGCACAAGCTTTGCACTCAGATTCTTATCTAGTTATAGGACTTCTTTAGAATTTATTTTTGCCAGCTTACTACTGTTAATTGGATTATCGTTGTTTTTTAAGATTTTTGGGCTAATTTAAAATAAAAAGTTAGTTTATATTTGGTAACACAAGCATCTCGGAATGGAAAAAAAGTATCATATAATTGGTTTGGCAGGGGCTGGCTCACTGATAGCTGAGTTTTTGTTCAGAGAGCTAAAAGTGGAATATGATATAACATTTATGTCGTCGGCGAAGTTGAAAGATAAAGATGAGAAAACCAGCCATCCGTTAGGAAAAATTCCAGTTCTGATTTGTCCAGACGGTTCTCGCATTTTTGAAACAGTGGCTATTACCAATCATATCACAGATCGATACAGTGCGCTGGTCCCTAAGCGTGGGACTCAAATGTTTGATCGCTATTGGCAATTCTTATCATTGCTCGCCACATCGGTTTATCCGGCTTATCATCGGCAACATCACTCCCGATACTATGTCAATGAGGAAGCGCACGAGGATTTACGGTCGAAAGCGAGATTAGAACAAGTAAAAATCTTCGATTATATTAATTGCGAGCTTCAGCCTTATATTTGTGGGAATTTTATTACGGCTGCCGACCTTTATTTATATATGTTGCTTCGTTGGGATTTAGATAAAACCGCTTTATTTCATAATAGACCAGCTCTAAAGACCTTTTGGGAGAAAATTCAGGCTCGACCATCCGTAAAGCTAGTTCTGGAAAATCAGCCTAAGAGAAAGCCATAAAGCGAGATTTGTTGTATCCTTAATTCATATTATCGACCTTTGAAATGAGGCTTTCTTTTCTCGTTGAACGCAAGGATTCCTTCTTTTCGATCATCAGTAAGGATGGTTCGATTATAGGCCTCAATTTCGAATGCCAAACCATCCAGAAGCGACATTTGGCGACCCTTGTGAATTGCCTGTTTCGCTTGCTTAACAGCGACAGGAGCATTTTCAGCAATTTTGCGAGCCATTTCGATTGTTTTTTCAAGGAGTTTATCTGGTGAAAATATGGCGTTTGCAAAACCCCACGAAAAAGCTTCTTCTGCGGAAAAAACCCTTCCAGACAAGATTAACTCTGTGGCTCGGGCCACTCCAATAGCTCGGGCTAAAGTTTGTGTCCCCCCAGCACCAGGAATGATTCCCAAACAAACCTCTGTTTGTGCAAACTTTGCTGTTTGTGAAACGTATATGAAATCGAGTGCAGCTGCAAGTTCACAGCCCCCACCGAAAGCGGCCCCATTAATTGCACCAATTATTGGCAACGGACAGTTTATTACTGATCGGATCATCCGTTCGTATACCAAGTGTTGCGCAAACCACTCCTCTTCAGTCATATTTTTACGTTCCTTTAGGTCTCCCCCGGCACAAAATGCTTTATCGCCCGCTCCAGTGAGAATAACTACTCTTTTATCTGTCTTTTCTGTGGAGAAAACCTCGAAAAATTTTACTAAATCCCAAGCCATTTCGGTATTGAAAGCGTTTGAAAACTCGGGTCGGTTTAACGTTACTAGAACGATATATTCGCCTATTTCTTCAAGCTTTAGGGTTTTACTTAATTTCGCTCTTTTTTCGGTTCGCATTTTCCTATCTCTATTAAAAGTCTTCCTGAACTGACACTTTCGACGAGTTAAAAAGACCACAAAACAATCAATACCATTTATATTTTTAGCAGTAGAAAGCATGGATTACATTGCAAGTAGCTACAATTTTCTGATAGTTGTCAAGATGTGGTGTATGATCAACCATGGAGTCAAACTCGGAGTAAGAATAGTTATGTTATCAAATGAACTCTCTGGGAAACTTGTTGTATCTATCGAACAAGCGGTCGCAGGCCCTTATTGTGGTCTCCTTTTGGCTGATGCGGGAGCTCGCGTAATTAAGGTAGAGCGCCCTGAGGGTGATTTTGCACGCAATTATGATAAGGGCCTAGATGGTAAAAGTGTTATATTCGCCTGGTTAAATAGAGGGAAAGAATCAATCTGTTTAAATCTGAAAATGTCAGAGGATCTGGCCTTTTTACGCGGACTTCTTGCGAGCGCCGATATATTCTTGTCCAACTTAGCGCCTGGTGTGTTGTCAAAGTTTGGCCTCACAGGAAAGGTGTTGCGAGAAAAAAATGTAGGACTAATTACGTGTTCGATCACGGGCTATGGAGAAGTCGGTAGCGTGAAAAGAAAGAAAGCCTATGATATTTTGGTGCAGGCAGAGAGTGGGCTTTGTGCTGTTACCGGTGACAAGGACTCTCCGAGTAAAGTTGGAATATCAATTGTCGATATTTCCACCGGACTAACAGCGTTTTCCGGTATATTGCGAGGAATAATTAGAAGGGAAAAAACTGGAGAAGGAGTTGATATAAGCGTTTCAATGTTTGATGTAATGGCAGATTGGATGAACATGCCTTTGTTAGCTCACAGATACTTGGGAGGTGCTCCAGAACGAAATTCCTTAAAACATTATCTGATTGCACCCTATGGAGCGTATAGCTGCAAAGATGGCTCGCAAATCCTGATATCAGTTCAGAGTGATAGGGAGTTTCACATTTTCTGCAAGACAGTGCTTAAAGACGAATCTATTTCTCAAGACAGACGGTTTTTGCAAAACTCTGACCGAATAAGAAACAGGGAGGCGCTCGATGAGATTATAGCAGTGACGTTCTCAAATTCAAATATAGAAAACTTAATCGAACTGATGGACCGTGTGGGGATTGCTAATGCGCGTTTGAATAGCGTTTCTCAGTTGTCTGATCATCCACTCTTACGAAATTCTATTGTTGATATGGGAACGACATCTATTTCTGTAGCTGCATTACCCCTTGGTTGTAACAATCTGCTTAAAAGTGAAGTTCCAAACCTTGATCAAAATGGAAGTTCAATAAAAAAAGAATTCGGTTTCTAATTACAGGCTGCGGCAAAATTATGAAATATAAATTAGATTATCAAGATATAAGGAATGAGGTCGCAAAACTTTGTAAAAAGTTTCCCAGCACATATTGGCAAAAATGTGATCGTGAAATGAAATATCCTACAGAATTTGTGAAATCTCTGACGGAAGCCGGGTATCTTGCAGCCCTTATTCCAGAAAAATATGGAGGACTGTCCTTGCCAATTTCTGCTGGGGCTGCAATATTGGAAGAGATTAATCGTTCGGGAGGCAATGCAGGTGCATGTCATGCTCAAATGTATACGATGGCGACTATCTTGCGCCATGGGTCGACAGAGCAAAAGGAAAAATATCTTCCAGAAATAGCTAATGGTACTCTTCGACTTCAGGCTTTTGGGGTGACGGAACCTTCAAGCGGTAGTGATACGTCGTCTTTAAAATGTTTTGCACGAAAAGATGGAAACAAATACATTGTAAATGGACAAAAGATTTGGACAAGTAGAGCCGAGCATTCAGATCTTTTGCTATTACTTGCTCGAACCACGCCTCGTGACAAAGTGAAAAAGAAAACGCAAGGTTTATCTACGTTTTTGGTCGATATGCGAGAGGTTGTCGGCAAGTCATTAACTATCCAACCTATCCGCACGATGATGAACCACTCGACCACTGAGTTATTTTTTGATGATATGCCTGTCTCTTGCTCTAATCGTATAGGTGAAGAAGGAGAGGGTTTTAAATACATACTTTCTGGACTGAATGCCGAACGTATCTTGATTAGCGCAGAGTCAATAGGTGATGCAAAATGGTTTATAGAAAAGGCTTCAAATTATGCGAAAGAGAGGGTCGTATTTAACCGACCAATAGGACAGAATCAGGGCATTCAATTTCCGATTTCTAGAGCGTATGCGCAGATGCGATCTGCCGAGCTGATGTTGATTGAAGCGATGCGAGTTTTCGAGAGTGGTGAAAATTCTGGCGAAGAAGCAAATTTAGCAAAGCTTCTTTCTTCAGAGGCGCAGTTGGCTTCTGCAGATGCCTGCGTCCAAACTTTTGGCGGTTTTGGCTTTGCAGAAGAGTACGATGTTGAGCGTAAATACCGAGAAGCACGTTTGTATCAAGTCGCGCCCGTTTCAACTAATTTAATACTTAGTTTTTTAGCAGAACATGTCCTTGGAATGCCGAGATCCTATTAGAAAAAAGTAAATAAGTGGAGGAGAGATTATGCAAACTTATAACCACTACATCGATGGGACGTGGGTAGAACCTAATTCGCAAAAGTATCTCGATTCTGAGAACCCTTATACTGGTGAAATTTGGGCCAAAATACCTCGAGGAAATGTCACTGATGCTCTAAATGCTGTTGCAGCAGCGAAGAGGGCATTCGAGTCTGGAGATTGGCCTAACATGCGCCCTACGCAAAGAGGTAAACTTCTAGTGCGCCTTGCCGAAATCATAGAGATTAACAGTGAGAGACTTGGTGTGTTAGAAGTGCGTGACAATGGAAAATTGTTGGCGGAGATGGGAGCCCAAACAAAGTATTTGGCTGAGTGGTATCGTTACTTTGGTGGTCTTGCTGACAAAGTTGAAGGATCTGTTTTACCGTCTGACAAACTCGGGATATTTAATTTTACTACTTATGAGCCACTCGGTGTAATAGGAATGATAACGGCGTGGAATTCGCCACTACTTCTTTTATCTTGGAAACTGGCGCCTGCTCTTGCAGCTGGCAACACGGCTGTTATTAAGCCATCTGAGTTTACCTCGGCTTCTTCTCTAGAATTCATGTCTCTGATTGAAGAGGCAGGTTTTCCTTCTGGTGTCGTGAATTGTGTGACTGGTTTGGGTACTGAAGTAGGACAGGCCATAGTGGATCATCCAGATGTAGCGAAGGTAGCATTCACTGGATCGGATACTGGAGGACAAAAGATTTACGAAAGTGCGGCGAAAAAAATAATGCCGGTTACCCTTGAACTTGGAGGAAAATCACCAAACATTGTTTTTGAAGATGCAGATTTTGAGGCTGCCGTTATGGGTGCTATCTCTGGTATCTTTGCGGCTACAGGACAAACTTGTATAGCAGGTTCTAGACTTTTAGTTCAACGTTCGATCCATGATCAATTTGTAGAACGCTTAGTAAATGTAGCTAGCGAGGCAAAAATTGGTGATCCGATGTCTTTAGAAACTCATGTAGGCCCTGTTACGACATTGCCTCAGTATAATAAAATCTTAGAGTATATCCGTTTGGCGAAAAAAGAGGGAGCAAATTGTATAATGGGAGGCAGGCCTTTTAAAGAAGAGAACTCTAAGTGTTCTAGGTTTGTTGAGCCAACAATATTCACTGGTGTCACCAACGATATGCGTATTGCGCAGGAAGAGATTTTTGGTCCTGTGCTTTCAGTTATTCCTTTTGATACAGAGGAGGAAGCTGTTCTAATAGGAAACGATATCGTCTTTGGACTTGCGGCTGGATTGTGGACTTCAGACATTGGTCGTGCATTAAGAGTCTCTGAAAAACTGAAGGCTGGTACGGTTTGGATAAACACTTACAGGGCTGTGAGTTTTATGACACCATTTGGTGGTTTCAAAAGGTCTGGGCAGGGTAGGGAAAGTGGACAGGAGTCCATTAAACAATTTTTGCAAGTAAAATCGGTCTGGATCGCTCACGATACATCTGTTAGCAACCCTTTCATAATGCGCTGAAAATGTTGAACAAAAAATCTGGTTACTTTGGCTTTCTTCTGGATTACTGCTTCAGGTTACCCTTTTCGAAAAGAGTCTTTGTAAGGTTCTGAGCGGTTCCTACGAAAAGAGTTTTAGATAAACTTTTTCCAAATTTTCTAGCTCACCCATTCTCCTTTTTGATATTTTATGGAGGGGGGGAACTACATTGGACCAACTTTTTTCTCCAGTACGTTTACCTATTAGAAACTTAATTGATGGAACCAAAGCTTCGGATGCAATCCCATCTCGAATGACTTTAATTTTGTTTATTAGTTCAGTCTGTTCATTCTGTTTATTTTGCCACGCAGTTGCGCACAAAGGTGAAGTTTGGTTCGCGGTTGCTGATATGCAACCTGAAAAATTGGATAGAAATGCCTCGGAAATAGAAACCTCTGAACTGGGGAACACTCTAAAATCTTTATTTTTGGCCAAAAGTTTGCAATAACTTAAGTCCCCAGAAGAGTCTTTAATACCGCAAAATCGCTGGGGCCAACTTTGATTGAGGCTACTAATTATTGATGTAGATAGGTTTACACCTGTCAATTGAGGAAAATTGTAGAAATAAATTTTTATTCTTCTATTGCCAAGTTTTGAATGAAGGGTCTTGTACCATGAGAAAAGACCCTGATCTTCGACTGGCTTATAATAGTAAGGAGGCAATACTAGGGCGACCCTGAAACCCAGAGTATCGGCGAACTCCGTGAGGTGAAGAGTTTCTGATAATGACGGAGTGCCGGTTCCTACCATAAGGTGAGTCAAGTTCAATTCTCTTGCTGCGATACTCATTAGATTTTTTCGAGTTTTTATATCAAACGAATTTGCTTCTCCTGTTGATCCCAAAATATTTATACCATCACAACCATTGTGCAAAACCCAATTACAATGCGAGATAAATAAATCCAGAATAGGTTTTCCGGTTGGATCAATTGGCGTTGGAACCGCTGCGAAAATACCGTGCAAGTTGCCCTCCCCCTTTAAATTTTGAGTTTTACTTGTGCTTCCTTTATCGTCTAGTTAACTATGACGATAAATTCTAACTAAATCTACTTTATTGTGCAGTCCAAAAATAGTGTCATTATTAAAGATATCGTAGAGAAGTACACTTTTCCCGTGACATGTCAAAGAAACTTTGGTTGAAACTAATCTAGTATAAGAAAAATAGTAGACAACTTGATTTGGAACTTCATATATGTGGCGTTTGTTTCATCTACCTTTATCACCGTTTTGTAGAAAGGTCAGGCTAGTGCTGTCAGAGAAAAAGCTGGAGGTGGATTTAGTAGAGGAGGCTGTTTGGGAAAAGCGTATTGAACTTCTAAGGAATAACCCTGCTGAAAAATTACCTATACTGGCTATTGAAAATTTTTTTTTAGCTGAAAGCAGTGCGATTTTCGAATATTTAGAGGAGGTTTACCCACAACCCGCACTATTACCCTCCGACCACCTGGCACGTCACGAAGCAAGAAGAATATCCTCGTGGTTTGATGATAAGTTCCATAATGAGGTCACATCAAAACTTTTGTACGAGCGAGTGTACAAGAAGCTATCAAGGCAGGGTCATCCTGATAGCAAAAAAATTAAGAGCGGACTACAAAATTTAAAATTTCACATGTCTTATTTTGACTCGCTTCTGAGCGCAAGGAATTGGCTAGCTGGCAGAGAATTAACCATAGCCGATTTTTCTGCGGCAGCCCATTTTTCGTCTTTGGACTACATAGGTGATCTTGATTGGAGCGCGAGTGAAAGTCTTAAAGCATGGTATATGAAAATAAAATCGCGTCCTGCTTTTAGATCTATTTTGAAGGACAATGTTCCTGGGTTTGTATCGCCGCCTCATTACGCTGATTTAGATTTTTGAGCTATGTCTGATTTTTCAAAAGATATTGAAAAGCAAATAAAACTGAAGGGTGAGGAATTTGGGTTCTCTGATGTTGGCGTGGTGTTACCCAATTCAATTCCTGAGGCTGCAGGTAGGCTAAAAAATTTTTTGGTCAATGGCTATCATGGTCAAATGGAGTGGCTTGAAAGAAGAAGTTCGTGGAGGTCAAACCCTGAATCATTGTGGCCAGAAGTTAAGTCTATTATTGTTGTTGCAGAGAATTATGCGCCAACTGATGATCCTTTGAGAGGTTTGAACAGGACGGATCTTGGGAATATATCGGTTTACGCCCATGGTAGAGATTATCATGATGTTTTGAAGAAGCGTCTCAAGCGGATGGGCCGTTGGTTGGTCTCGAAAACCGGAGCAAAAATAAAGGTTTTTGTAGACACGGCGCCAGTGATGGAGAAACCGTTGGCGCAGGCGGCTGGTATGGGTTGGCAAGGCAAGCATTCAAATCTAGTGAGCCGAAAGTTGGGCAACTGGTTTTTTTTAGGGGTCATCTTTACGAATCTAAAAATAAAACCAGATGTGCCTGAGAGAGATCACTGTGGGCAATGTAAAAAATGCATTGATATTTGCCCCACTGCAGCTTTCGTTTCACCCTACAAATTGGATGCAAGAAAATGTATATCCTATCTTACAATTGAACATAAGGGACCTATAGATGTTAGTTTTCGTAAAAAAATCGGAAATAGAATTTATGGTTGTGATGATTGCCTAGCTGTGTGCCCCTGGAATAAATTTGCCAAGAAATCAAGTGAACTTCAATACTTTTCAAAGAAAGAATTAAACCTGCAACCCCTAGAGGTCTTGGCTTCACTTAATGACAGTGAATTTAGAGCTATGTTTGCAAAGTCACCCGTAAAGAGAATAGGACGAGATAGATTTGTGAGGAACGTAGTTTATGCAATAGGAAACTCGAGAAATACGAAGTTTCTAAAAATACTTAAAACCTTGGTTGAGGATACAAATTTTTCTGTTAGAGATGCTGCTAAATGGGCGGCTTTAAACTTGAAGAAGAAAGATGAGTAAGAAATTATTTATTTTTGGCTGTGGATATTCGTGTTCTAGACTGGGTCAAAGTCTTCTGGATCTTGGTTGGGAAGTATTTGGGACCATAAGATGTAAAAAAAAGGCCACAGAAATCCAAAGCCTTGGTATCACGCCAGTATTTTTTTACGATGAAGAAAGAATCAATAAAATTTTGGCTGATGAAATTTCAATACTTGTTTCCATACCACCCGTTGGTGATAAGGATATTGTATTGGAAAAGTTTTCCTCATCGATAAATTTGTTTGCAAAGAAAATTAATTGGTTAGGTTATTTGTCTACCACGGGTGTTTATGGAAATTACCATGGTGAATGGGTTGATGAGGAAAGTAGCTTAAACTCGAGGTCTGATTTAGGAAAGAATCGAATTTTAGCTGAAAAAAATTGGATAGAAATTAGCAAGAGCGCCGATTGCCCTTTATATATTTTTAGGCTTGCGGGAATATATGGCCCCGAGCGAAGTTATATAGAACGGCTGCAAAAGGGAGTAGCTCGAAAAATCATAACGCAGGACCACTACTTCAATAGAATTCACGTCGATGACATATCAGGCATAGTCATTAAAGCCCTAAACTTTCCCAATTTAGCAGATATTTACAATGTGTCTGATGATTTGCCATGTCCTGGTTATAAAGTTGTAGAAGAGGCAGCACGGCTTTTAAATATCTCAACCGTAGAAGAGATCGATTTTAAAGATGCCCAGTTATCGGAGATGGCAAAAAGTTTTTATCTCGAGTCAAAGCGTATTTCGAATAGAAAACTTAAAGAGAAGTTGAATTACGGCCTTTTGTTTCCCAACTATAAAAAAGGTCTTCTTTCAATACTAAAGAAACAAAATAAAAACTAAATTAACTTCACTTGAGTTCCGATTTTTACTATTTTGAAGAGCTCTGAAATATGCTCGTTGAATAACCCAATACAGCCAGAGGAGCTTTGACGACCAATTTTACGCGTATCACTGGTTCCATGAATTCTATAACTTGGCCAGCCCAGATAGAGTGCGTGTGTGCCCAAAGGGTTGTCGGGGCCGGCTGGCATAAATTCAGGAAGTTGAGGGTCTCTCTTTCTCATTTCTTTTGTGGGTCTCCATACGGGGCCAACAACTTTTTGAGTAACCGTGGTAACTCCACGTTTAGTTAATTCCTCGGTGAGAGGAACTGACGTCGGGTAAACTTTGTAAATCTTGGCATTTTCATCCCAAAAGTGTAAGCATCTACAAGTTGTATCTGCCAAGATAGCCCCGTTTTTAAGGTTTACAAAATGATCTTTCCAATTTTGAGCTCGGAAAGAAAAAATGTTGTGCCGGGGTTTGCCATTATCGTCTAATTCAACAGCCATCTGTGCAGACAGTAAAGCTGGTTTAATAGCCCAATTTATGGATAGCGTTGTAAAACTTATGTTAACTAAAAGAGATCGTCGCGTGATTAAGGAGTTCATAACAATTGCTTTGCCTTGTGATATTGTTTATTTGGGAAAGTTTTATTGCGCATAGTAATAATGATATTTAATTGTATGTTAAACAAAAAAAATATAATTATCTAGAACGATATTTTTCGATTTGGGTGTGGGTTTTGATAAAAGTTTTAAAGCTGTTTCTTTTATTCTTTGTTTTAGTTTCTTGTGTAGGAGGAGTTACCAAGCCATATTTTGGTTATACAAAATCTGGGGCAATCCGAAATTATGACAGCGGTACAATTAGAAGTCGACACCTCGATTTAGTGAATTCAATTCGTTTAGAGAAAAGTCTTAAGCCTGTTTCTATTTCTAATGAATTAAATGCTAGTGCGATGACTCATGCGATTGATATGGCAAATCAAGGAAGAGCTTGGAACTTTGGCTCTGATCTCTCCTCTCCTCAAGATAGAGGCGTTTTGGCAGGATTTGTTGGTAAAGTGCGGGGTGAAAATGTGTCGGAGACTTTTGAAGGTGAGTTTGACGTTTTACAGGTATGGTTAAGCCATCTCATTTCCAGAGAAGTAATTCTTGATCCAAAATCGACACATTTAGGTTTAGGCTGGTATCAAGAAGAAAACGGAACCTTATGGTGGGTGCAAGTTTTTGGAAAAGCAAAAATCACTCAGGAATAAATATAAATAACTGTTCCATCCGGAACCATAGCGTAGATTTCTTCGATCTCTCTGTCTAAAACGGCAATACACCCGCCAGTCCAGTCTAAAAAGAAGTGGGTAAGAATATTTTTGGGTCCGCCATGTATATAAATATCTTTTCCAGGATTCAAACCCAATTTCTTAGCCTGCTGAAGGTCATTTTTATTTGGGTAATTGATACCGAGGCTTAGATGGTAGGCACTATTAGGATTATGATGTGTAATGAAGTAACGACCTTCTGGGGTCCGCCCGTCGCCCTCTTTTTTCTTGTGCCCTATTGGGTTAAAGCCAAGTCGGATCGTATAAGTCTTAAGAATGGTCTTGTTTCTAAACAATGCCATTTTACGTTGGCTTTTCCAAACCACTATCATATTTGCTCGAATAATATGGTTGGACACCTCCGTCGCACCCAGTTTTGATGAAGACGGCAAAAAAGCCGTTCCCACGATCGAAAACAGAAACATACATAAAGTTCGACGGTTTAAAATTTTCATAAAATTTCTTTTTGATTAATCAAGTTTTCGTTTATTTATTTTGGTTCAAGTCGTCAGGCGCTCAGTTACATTTTTTTGTGTCGAAATAATCTTCTTTACCGAGTTTGATTTTAATTGACCACAGGCCGCAAAAATATCTTCGCCACGAGGCGATCTCACGGGACTTGCATAGCCCGCCCGCTTCACAATCTTTGCAAAGGAGTCAATTCTTTCTGGCGACGAGCGCCTATATGGTGATCCAGGCCACGCATTAAAAGGGATGAGGTTAATTTTGGCAGGAATCCCAGATATTAATTTCACAAGTCTTCTAGCGTCGTCATCAGTGTCGTTTATGTCTCTCAACATTACGTATTCAAATGTTATCCGTTGTGAATTGCTAAGCGTTGGATAGTTCCTTAGACAATTCAACAATTCGGAAATATTCCACTTTTTATTGATTGGAACCAATTGATTTCTTATTTCATCTGTCGTTGCGTGAAAACTGACCGCCAGTAGGCAGCCAATTTCTGAGCCAACTTTTGAAATTGAGGGTACGACTCCAGAAGTTGAAATCGTGATTCGTTTTCTTGAAAAGGATATACCTTCATTATCCATAATTATATGCAACGCATCTTTTACAGAATCATAATTATATAAAGGTTCGCCCATTCCCATCATCACAATATTAGTAATTTTTCGCTTTAACATCTTTTGATTTTTCGCAAAGGACCATTCGCTTAAATCATCTCGTGCTACAAGAACCTGTCCCACGATTTCCGATACGGAAAGGTTTCTGACTAACTTTTGTGTCCCGGTAAAGCAAAAAGAGCAATTTAAAGTGCAACCGACCTGACTCGATATGCATAATGTCCCTCTGTCCTTGTCTGGAATGAATACGGTCTCGACTTTACTATTATCCTCCAATCTTAAAAGATACTTCCTAGTTTGGTCCTCGCTTACTAGCTTTTTAACAATTTGAGGACGTCCGATAAAAAAATGAACACCAAGTAAATTTTGGAACTCTTTCGAAATATCAGTCATTGAAGAGAAATTTGATACCCCTTTTTGATAAACCCATTTCCACAATTGATTAAGCCTCATTTTAGCATATTTTTTTTCAACGCCGATTCCAATTAGTTCTGCAACTAATTCTTCTCGGGTCATTCCCACCAAATTTGTTCGCATCCTATAATCTTGATTTTTCGTCGATACGGGAGTTAAATGATCAGTTGTGGTAAGATACTTTCTTTTCTGCATTTTTATCTCTAGTTATAATTATTGGGAGTCAACTATTTGCAAGTCTTAAGCATCAAATTATAAGCCGACGTAAAACCCGTTAATGCGAATGTATCTTTTATTACTTTGCCAGTATGTGAATTTGACTCAATTACCGCTTTACTGCCCTTTTTTAGTGCCGCGATCAATTTTGTGTCATCCTGCGGGTGGCTCCATGCATACGGCTTTTCGCTGGAGTTTTGGGGTTCAGGGTGACTATACAGTACAAAACTTTCCTTATCATCAATAGTTAATAGTGCTTGAGAGGCAGTTTTCAGGGGAAATCCAGCAAAATAAGTTCCTGCTATCTGATTTGCTTTTTTATTATCCTTTTGAACGTATAAACGGCCCTTGTCTCGTGACACTTTCGACAGCTTTTCCCCGTTTTTAAATGCCATCATTTCTATTGCTCCGGATACAATGTAACATTCAAAAGTACTCCAATCTCGAGAAATATCTATCGGCTGTTGGTCCTCTGCCACCACTTCTGAGGTCAAGAGACCTGTGAATACGATCAAGATAGCTCCTAATGACTTGCGCATGTATATTCTGTCTCTAATTTTGATCTCAACAAATTAAGTTTATCTTATATTGAATAAGCACTTTTGCAATATATAGAATATCTTCAAAAGATAACGAAAGCAAAAACTAAATTTAATGCTGAAGAAATGATATTTTTTGTTGTTTAGTACAAGTGGTTTTAATAAAAGGTTAACAAAACTGTAGATGTTGTTAAGATTCGTTCGTATCAATTTCGGGAAAAATTTTTAATTCTTAATGCAAGGAGTGAGCTGTTTTGAGTGCTGAGTTCGTTCCTATGATAGAAATAGTAAGGGGTGAACACGTAGAGTCTATGCACTTTGGTGCAGCAGTAATTTTTGGACCCAATAATAGGTTAATAGCAAAATGGGGTAACGTTGATGTAAAGATATATCCGCGTTCCTCCATAAAGATGATCCAAGCTTTACCATTAATAGCTTCAGGAGCTTTTGAACATTTCGGTTTAGGTAGTGAGGAAATTGCCTTAGCTTGCGCTTCGCATGAGGGTTCTACAGCACATACGGTAATACTATCAAAATGGCTATCAAAGATTGGCGCCGAAGAGGCTGACTTAAAATGTGGGGAGCAGCCCAGTCAGTTTGATAAGGTTCAGCAAACATCCGAGCCAAAATATTTTTCGAAAAAGCAAATAACAAATAATTGTTCAGGTAAACATTGCGGTTTTTTAACCTATCGCAATTTTATGAAGTTGGGTGAAGACTATTTAGCGGTTTCTCATCCACTTCAAATGAAAATTCGAGAAACACTGGAGTACCTGAGTGAGGAGCCTACCCCAAATTATGGTATCGACGGTTGCTCGGCTCCCAACTTTATATGTTCAATCAATGGTCTAGCTAAATCTATGGCAAAAATTGCAGTGCAAAAAGGTATAGAAAGAAACTTAGGGAAAGCGTCAAAAGAAATATTTAAGTCAATGCGGAAAAACCCTCAACTTGTAGCTGGAGCCGGTCGGGCTTGCACTGAGCTGATGATGGCTGCTCGGACAAGACTTATTGTGAAAACTGGGGCGGAGGGTGTATTCACTGCAGCATGTGCTGATAATGGGATAGGTCTCGCCTTAAAGATAATGGATGGTTCTACTAGGGCTTCGGAGGCAGCAGTTGCCGCTATTTTGGTAAAGCTGGGTCTTTTAGATGAAAGCCACCCTTTAGTAGCAAAAAGATTATTTAAACTGCAGAAGAACTGGAATGGCTTTGTTACGGGTTATATTCGTCCTGCGGAGCCGTTTTGGGAGTCAGGGAAAATAATTGTTAACGGGCACTGATTAGGCATTATGATAAGAAACCTGCACTTATTTTATTATTGAAAGAACTCTTAATTTTGCGTTGCTAAAATTTTTAGACAGTTTTATGTTCCAACGTAGGTATGCCAGTGCTTTTGGTTTCAATTAATTGGAAATGGAAAGAATTGTGATGAACGATAAATCGACGCTTTATGACAAAATTTGGAAAGACCATCTTGTTTCACAGTCAGAGGATGGAACAAGTCTTTTATATATCGATAGGCACCTTGTGCATGAGGTAACAAGTCCGCAAGCCTTCGAAGGATTGAGGATGGCAGGGCGACAAGTTCGGTGTCCGGAAAAAACGATCGCGGTTCCTGATCACAATGTACCAACCACGGCGGACCGGTCTACGGGGATCGATAATGAGGAGAGTCGAATTCAGGTTGAGGCTTTGGATAAGAATGCAAAAGATTTTGGCATTAATTATTACCCTGTGAACGATATTAGACAAGGGATTGTACACATTGTGGGTCCTGAGCAGGGATGGACGTTACCAGGAATGACCGTGGTTTGCGGTGATAGTCACACTGCGACCCATGGTGCATTTGGGTCTTTAGCGCACGGTATTGGAACATCAGAGGTTGAGCACGTTTTAGCGACCCAAACCTTAATTCAAAAGAAATCAAAAAATATGAAGGTAGAGGTTTTTGGCGCTTTGGGAATGGGTGTAACGGCTAAAGATGTCACCTTGTCAATAATTGGGAGAACTGGAACCGCCGGAGGCACAGGACACGTTATAGAATATTGTGGCGACGTAATCAGAGATTTGTCGATGGAAGGAAGAATGACAGTTTGCAATATGGCAATCGAAGGCGGAGCAAGAGCAGGACTAATTGCTCCAGATGAAAAGACTTTTTCGTACGTGAAGGGTAGACCTAATTCTCCAAAAGGTTCTGACTGGGATAAGGCTGTTTGTTACTGGAAGACGTTGAGATCTGACGAGGGTGCTAATTTCAGCAAGAAAGTTTTGATAGATGGAAGTGAGATAGAACCAGTAGTAACTTGGGGTACGAGTCCAGAGGATGTGCTTCCGATTACAGCCAGAATTCCAAAACCAGAGGATTTTGAAGGAGGCAAAGTGGATGCAGTCCGAAGGTCACTCGATTACATGGGGCTATCTCCTGGAAAAGCTTTGCAAGATATATCTATAGACACAGTATTCATTGGTTCTTGTACGAATGGTCGAATAGAGGATCTACGTGAGGTGGCTAGAGTAATGGATGGAAATGTTGTTAAAGAGGGCATTAGGGCGATGATAGTTCCTGGATCTGGCCTCGTGAAGAAGCAGGCTGAGGATGAAGGGATTGCCCAGAAGCTTGTAGAGGCAGGATTTGAGTGGAGATTGGCTGGTTGCTCAATGTGTCTAGCTATGAACCCTGATCAATTATCTCCAGGAGAAAGATGTGCCGCGACATCGAATCGAAACTTTGAAGGCCGACAAGGGAGAGGAGGCCGGACACATCTGATGAGCCCTGCTATGGCAGCTGCAGCTGCTATTACTGGCAGGTTGACAGATGTCAGACAATTCTAATAGGAAAAGGTATGGAAAAATTTAATAAATTAACTGGCGTTGCAGCGCCACTTCCGTTGATTAATGTTGATACGGACATGATAATTCCAAAGCAGTTTCTCAAAACAATAAAGCGAACGGGGCTGGGCATACATTTGTTCAGTGAAATGCGGTACAATGCGGCTGGAGAGAGATTGGAAGAATTTGTTTTGAATAATCCAGCATATGCAAAAGCGAAGATTCTCATAGCAGGAGACAATTTTGGTTGTGGATCAAGCCGAGAGCATGCCCCGTGGGCGCTTCTGGATTTTGGTATAAAAGCTGTAATTTCGACAAGCTTTGCCGATATCTTTTACAACAATTGTTTCAAGAATGGAATTTTACCCATAATTCTTGATGCAGAGCAAAGGGATTCATTAATGGCGGATGCGGAAAATGGTGCAAACGCAACGTTGGATATAGACTTGGAACATCAAGAAATTAGCAGACCAAATGGGAAAAAAATGTCTTTTGAGATTGACGGTTACAAGAAACACTGCTTGCTTAATGGGCTTGACGATATTGCATTAACTATGAAAATTAGCAACCAAATAGACGCTTTTGAAAAAAAAGCGGAAGGTAAATTTCCGTGGGTTTGAATACCATATAATTAATTGTGAGACTTACAACATGAGTGATTTTTCGATATTGATCCTTCCTGGTGATGGAATAGGTCCTGAGGTTATGGAACAGGTAGTAAGAGTTATAGATTGGTTTAGTGAGAGAAGAGGCTTAAACTTCGACATCTCTAACGGTTTAGTGGGTGGCTGTTCTTACGATAAGCATGGCACTCCCTTAACGGATAAGACTATGGAAAAGGCGCAGCGGGTTGACGCAGTTTTGTTGGGAGCAGTTGGTGGTCCACAATACGAAAAGTTGGATTTTAACTCTCAACCAGAGCGAGGTTTATTGCGCTTGCGAAAGGAAATGGACTTATTTGCGAACTTGAGGCCTGCGCAATGTTTCGATGCGCTGGCCGATTTTTCGTCCCTAAAGCATGAGATAGTTTCAGGATTAGACATCATGATTGTGAGAGAACTTACATCAGGAATCTACTTTGGAGAACCGAGAGGGATAAAAGGCTCTGGCGATAGCAGAGTGGGATATAATACTAATAGATATACGACGGAAGAAATTCGTCGAGTAGCGCGTGCTGCTTTCGATCTTGCGAGAAAGAGAGGTAACAAAGTTTGCTCGATGGAAAAAGCGAACGTAATGGAAAGTGGTATATTGTGGAGAGAAGAAGTTCGTTTTGTGCATGAAAAAGAATATTCAGATGTTGAACTATCACATATGTATGCTGACGCAGGTGCGATGCAATTGGTAAGATGGCCAAAGCAATTTGATGTGATAGTAACGGATAATCTTTTTGGAGATATTTTGTCTGACTGTGCAGCGATGCTGACTGGAAGTCTAGGAATGCTCCCCTCTGCCAGTTTGGGAAGTCCAATGGAGTCTGGTAGACCAAAGGCCATGTACGAACCGGTTCACGGTTCTGCGCCAGATATCGCTGGTTTGGGGCAAGCAAACCCTTGCGCTTGTATACTGAGTTTTGCCATGGCGCTTCGTTATTCGTTTAATCTTGGGTCTGATGCAGATTTTGTGGAAAAGGCTGTGGAAAATGTACTGTCAAAGGGTTTAAGAACTAAAGATTTAATTCAGGTTTCTGGTGTTAAACCAGTATCAACCAGCGAGATGGGTGGTGCTATTGTGGATAGCCTTGAGGAATTTCATAAAAGCTAAATAAAGAAGAGTAAAAATAGCTAAATAAGTTCAACCTTTTATTTGGGAGAGGGCAATGGCATACCGAGTGGTAGTGGTTGGAGCGACCGGAAATGTTGGCAGAGAAATTTTAAACATTCTCTTTGAAAGACAGTTTTCGATCACCGATTTGGAAGTATTAGCCAGCAGAAAATCTTTGGGAACAGAAGTTAGCTTTGGCAGTGAAACTTTGAAGACTAAGGACCTAGCGAACTTTGATTTTGCAGGATGGGACATTGCGCTTTTTGCGGTAGGTTCAGACGCAACAAAAGAATTTGCTCCCATTGCTAGCAGTAGAGGTTGTGTGGTTATCGATAATTCATCTCTATACCGTTATCGCCCAGATGTTCCGATAATAGTCCCAGAGGTTAATCCAGAGGATATTTTTGCCTACAGTAAAAAAAATATAATTTCTAATCCAAATTGTTCTACCTCGCAATTGGTTGTTGCTCTTAAGCCTCTTCACGATAGAGCAGTAATAAAGCGTATCGTAGTGTCAACATATCAATCTGTTTCCGGATCTGGTAAAGAGGCAATGAATGAGTTGTGGGATCAGACCAAGAGTATATACGTGCCTGGCTCGGAAGTTAAACCTGATGTGTACCCAAAACAAATAGCTTTTAATTTAATTCCCCAAATAGATAAATTCATGGATGACGGACAGACCAAAGAAGAATGGAAGATGGTGGTGGAGCTTAAAAAGATATTGGATCCAAAAATTAAGCTTACTGCTACATGTGTAAGAGTTCCTGTTTTCGTGGGGCATTCTGAAGCCGTCAACCTTGAGTTTGAGGAATTCTTGCATGAGGATGAAGCAAGAGAAATTCTTAGAGAATCTCCCGGCGTAATTGTATTGGATAAGAGGGAGTCGGGAGGTTATATTACGCCAGTCGAATGTGTTGGAGATTATGCGACTTTTGTAAGCCGTATCCGGCAAGATAATACCATAGATAATGGTTTAAACCTGTGGTGTGTATCCGACAATTTACGCAAGGGCGCTGCATTGAATGCCGTCCAAATTGCTGAGCTTTTAGGAAGAAAATGTCTAAAAAAAGAAGAAGGGGAACGAACTTAAGTGCTATCGTTAAAAGAAGGTTTGTTTGATATAAGTGATGTGCCTATATCGTCCTATGAGTCGGAAAAGATACCGCTGTACGTAGTTTTGTCGAAAGATGATGTGCCACCTAATATAGAGCAAGAACATATCAATTATGCTACCTCTACAGGTTTTTTTGACTCTAAAATTCATGTATGTGTTTTGCCAGGTGAGGATGGGCAGGTCAGCTCTATTTTAATTAAACCTAAGACCAGTGATAGATTTGAAATAGGGTATATAATATCAACTTTGCCCGATGGAGATTATACCTTAGAGACAAAAATGAGTGAGATGGATTTTTTCGATTTATGCTTGGGGTTTTGCCTGTCTTGCTATCGCTTCGATAGATACAAATCTAAAAAGTCAATCAGTAAGGTTAGGCTTAATATTCCTCACCAATTTACTAGAGAAAAAATAGAAACGTTTTCGCGAGCTGAGTATTTTGTAAGAGACTTGATAAATACGCCGGCTTGCGATCTCAACCCAGATATATTCGAAAAAACTATTGTCAGCTTTTGTGAGAAATTCAAGGCTCAAACAAACAAAATTGTTGGAAAAAAATTGCTGGAGGATAATTTCCCTTTGATTTATTCGGTCGGTGCTGCGTCACAAAAGGAACCCCGTTTGATTGAATTTAAATGGGGGGATGAAGACGCCTTTAAATTAACTCTAGTTGGAAAAGGAGTATGTTTTGATACCGGTGGGTTAAATATAAAGCCGGGGAGATCAATGTCACTGATGAAAAAAGATATGGGAGGAGCAGCTTCGGTATTGGGGTTAGCCTACTGTATAATGGCTCTCAGATTAAACGTTTCACTGCGGGTAGTTATACCGATCGTTGAAAATTCAATTTCTTCTAATTCAATTAGGCCGGGTGACATAATAACCAGTAGGAAAGGATACTCAGTTGAGATAAACAATACAGACGCTGAAGGCAGACTTGTTTTGGCCGATGCACTCTCTTATGCAGACGAGGAGAATCCCGATTTAATTATATGTATGGCTACTTTGACGGGCGCGGCTAGAACAGCATTGGGACCTGAAATCGTTCCATTTTACACAGATGACGACGATTTGGCGAAGGACTTAATGCTTAGTTCTAAGGTGGCTTTTGATCCGGTCTGGAGAATGCCCTTTTATACCCCATATGAATATCTTATTGAACCTAAGATAGGCGATCTTGATAATTCCCCTGAGACACCAATGGCTGGCTCAATCACTGCGGCGCTGTTTCTTCGGCGTTTTATCGAGAAAACGAAGCGCTTTATTCATTTCGATACTTATGCGTGGTCAATAAAACAGAAACCTGGAAGACCAATTGGTGGAAGTATGCAGGCAGTTCGAGCCTTGTATTTGTTATTAGAAGCCCAGCAAGGAAGGACAAAAAAAAGGTGATTACGTGGCAGGAATATATACTTAGAATTTTCTTTCAATAGAGAACTTTGCTAACGCTCTTAGCATTTCCGCCTTCTCACCATATTTCTCGATTTGTTTGTTAGCTTGCTCAATTAAAAGCCGAGCTTCTTTTTTTGCGCCAGAAAGCCCTAGTATGGATACAAAGGTCGCCTTTCCAGCTTTCACATCTTTTCGCAGTGCTTTTCCCGTTTCTTCTGCTTTACCTGTGATATCCAAGATGTCGTCTTGAATCTGAAAAGCCAGTCCGAGGTAACGAGCGAAATTGGTGAATGGTCTGATATCATTTCGTGATAATCTTGGACCTACCTCAGTTGCCCAAATGAATAAAGCACCTGTCTTAAGGCTTTGCATTTTTTTTATGGAGGTTAAATTAAGGGAAGCCTTGGATTTTTCAGCATGAATGTCCAGAGCTTGGCCGCCCACCATTCCAAGGATACCAGAAGCAATAGAAAGACTGTTAACTAAATTTAACCTTATCTCGGGATCATGGTGTGTCTCTCTCTGAGATAAAACTTCGAATGCCAGAGCTTGGAGACCATCACCTACCAAAATGGCCGTAGCTTCATCCCATTTTTTGTGCACGGTTGGTTTTCCTCTGCGTAGATCGTCATTATCCATTGCCGGCAAATCGTCATGAACTAGAGAATACGAATGAATGCATTCGATAGCTGCTGCACATTGTACCGCTTGACTGTAAGGGACATCGAAAATTTCAGCAGATTTTATGGCTAAAAAAGACCTCAGACCTTTTCCCCCTCCAAGTACAGCATATTTAATGGCTTCTGAAAGAGGACTATCATCTCTAAGCGAACATACTTTCCTCAGTTTGTTTTTGGTTACTTTAGAGCAGTGATCTAACTCTCTTAAAAACCGTTCGTTTAAGGGAGAGTCAATTGTCATTTGAGGTGTCTTTTGAAGTAGGCTTAATCTGTAATTTAATTTTCCCAGATTCCTTAGCCACCATAGCAATTTTTTCCTCGGCAGATCTCAATTTATCATCACAATGATCTTTAAGTTGCGAACCGCGAGTATACAGTTCTATAGACTTATCTAACTCTGCCCTTCCCGATTCTAACTCTGATACGATTTTTTCTAGTTCATTAAGTGCTTCTTCATACGTCATTTGATCAATTTTTTTTTGGTTCATTCAAGCCTCCATTAGAGCTTTGACGTGGATCGCAACACTTTCAGTTAATGAATCGATATCATACCCACCTTCCAAAGTGGAAACCACTCTTTTATTGGAAAATTCTCTTGCTATGTTTAAGATTAGGTTGGTTATTGTGGCAAAATCCTGAGTTGACCAATTCAAATTTGCCAGAGGGTCATTAATATGGGCATCAAAACCGGCTGATATTAATACAAAATCTGGCTCAAAAGCTCTTAGCTTCGGACTAATTGAAGTTTCAAATATTTCACATGCCTCAGAGCCTTTTGACTCCGCTGGAAGTGGAACGTTGATAATATTATTCTCACTACCATTTTCTGAAGCATATCCGGTTCCAGGAAATAATGGCATTTGATGCATGGAAATGAAAAGAGTGCGTGTTTCATCCCATAGGATATTTTGAGTTCCGTTTCCGTGATGCACGTCGAAATCTATAATAGCGACTTTATTTAATTTATATTTTTGAAGTAGATATTTCGCGCCGATGGCAACGTTTCCAAAAAGACAAAAACCCATTGCTTTTTTCTTCTCCGCATGGTGGCCAGGGGGTCGAGTCGCACAGAATGCATTCTTAACTTTCTGAGCCATGACTAAATCTATCGCCTTTGTTATACTCCCAACTCCTCTCAAAGCGGCTTTATACGAGTTAGGTGACACAAAGGTATCGTTATCAATAGCGTGAATCGATGTTTTGGGGATAAGACTTGCGATTTTTTCAATATAATTTTCTGGGTGGCCTAGCCGCAAATTTGAAATTTTGCCTAAGGGAGCTTTAATCCTTAGGAGAGCGTTAAAGTCAGATTTGTTAAGTCGCTGAGTGATGCCCTCCAACCGATTTATACATTCGGGATGACCTGAAGGTGTAATATGGTTAAGGCAGTCGGGGTGCGTAATAAAAGCAGTTTTCATATTGATATTATATTGACACAGTATAAGGTATCAAGGTTGAAAATTTAAAGTTTTTGTACATTTTTTAGTTTAACAGTGGTTTTGTGATCAGATTAATATGCCTGAATTGCCTGAAGTAGAGACAGTAAAATTGGGTCTTGGTCCCGTAATGAATGGGAGGAAGATCGATTTTTTTGAAAAAAGACGTGACAACTTGCGTTGGGCTCTTCCGAGTAATATGTCCGAAAGACTTCAAGGTGCAAAGGTTCTCAATATATCAAGAAGAGCAAAATATATTCAAATGCATTTAGACAGTGGAGAAACACTCCTGATGCACTTGGGTATGTCTGGGCGAGTTTTGGTCCATGATACCAAAATGGAAAAACTGCAAAGCTTCAAAGGTTATGAATTTCGTAATGGACAATCGGAAAAGCATGATCATCTAATTTTCAAATTGGACGATGGTTCAAAGATAATTTACAACGATCCTAGAAGGTTTGGAGCTGTCGATCTAGTTCAAAGTTCGGCATTGAATAATCATGTCTGGTTGAGAAATTTAGGTCCTGAGCCATTAGAGAGGGCATTTTCTTTCGAATATTTAAGTTCAAAGTTAAGTTTAAGAAAAGCACATATCAAAACGGTTTTGATGGATCAACGATTAGTAGCAGGTCTTGGTAATATCTATGTCTCTGAGGCGTTATGGGGTGCAGGCGTTTGTCCTTCAAGAACAGCTTGTCAGGTTAAATCTGAAAACATCTTTAGACTCATTCGATCGATAAAAAAAGTTTTAAGATCTGCAATAAAACAAGGGGGAACGTCTCTTCAAGACTTTAGAGGTGTGAGGGGTGATATCGGGTATTTTCAAAATAAACTAAATGTTTATGGTCGCGCAGGAACGCGTTGTAGAGATAGAAATTGCGTTGGAACGATTCAAAATATAAAACAGAGTGGTAGATCTAGCTATTATTGTAACAAATGTCAGAGATGAATTGCACTAGGCCCGGAGTAGGATAAAGTGATAAAAAGAAATTTTATATAATGAAAGGTAATCAAATATGACCTTTAAAGATATATTGGTGGATAACAGTGATAATATTTGCACCATTACGCTCAATCGGCCAGACTCTCTTAATGCCATAAACGGAAACTTAGTTAGCGAATTGACGATAGCTTTGGAACGAGCCGACGAGGACTCGAACTGTCGAGTGATAATCTTAACTGGCAACGAAAAAGCATTTGCAGCTGGAGCTGATATAAAGGAAATGGCAGAGAAAAATTTCGTAGAAATGATGATGTCAGAGTTTTTGGGTAAAGAACATGGTCGAATCATGCAGGTTAGAAAACCTATCATTGCAGCAGTCTCAGGGTATGCTTTAGGTGGAGGTTGTGAGCTAGCAATGATGTGCGATTTTATCATTGCGGCAACTACTGCCAAATTCGGGCAACCTGAGATTAACCTTGGTGTTATTCCCGGACTAGGCGGAACTCAACGATTAACTAGAGCTATTGGAAAATCAAAAGCTATGGAAATGACGCTCACAGGCCGATTTATGGAGGCTGATGAAGCAGAGCGTGCAGGGCTAGTTGCTAAAGTTGTATCAGAGGAAAATTTGCAAAAGGAAGTACGTGAGATAGCGTTGAAGGTGGCAAGTAAATCGTTATTAACTACCATTGCGATCAAGGAGGCTGTGAATAGATCTTTCGAGATGCCGCTTGCTGAGGGGCTTCTTTTTGAACGACGGTTGTTTCATTCTTTGTTTTCTTCCAATGATCAATCCGAAGGAATGGCTGCCTTTGTGGAAAAACGAAGTCCGCGGTTTAGGGATAAGTGAAGCATTTCTGCTCTTTTTCCGTTGACTTATCTATTTACACTGTGTACGCAACATCGATATATTTTTTATTGAAAATCCTGAGGTTAAAATAATGGCAAACACGCCGTCTGCAAAAAAAAGAGCTCGACAGTTAGCCCGACGAACAGAGGTCAATAAGGCGAGGCGATCCAGAATCAAGACCTTTATTAAAAAAGTTGAGGATCGCGTGATGCAAGGAGATTTAAAGGGTGCCCAAGAAGCAATGAAATTGGCTCAACCTGAAATTCACAGAGGCGTGTCAAAAGGTGTTGTGCACAAGAATACTGCGAGTAGAAAAATATCGAGACTATCTAAAAGTGTAAAAGCCCTCGTTTAGAGTTCTATAGGTGTAAATTTTTTTGATGTTCCTGTTTCAGACCTATTGAACGAATCTGACAGCACGGCTACGATGAGATTAATCTTAAATATTTTTTACGTGTTGGTACGATTAGATTTATTTTGAGGAAGAGCCGATCTCTTGCGTCAAGTTAAAAATAGGGCGTCAAATCCGCGTTATTAAATTGACAAGATAGTCAGTAATGAACACCAGTTTACGCAGTGTGAAATAAATGTCGTTTGTCGGTAATATAGAAGCAAAAGATTCGTTTAATGAAATCGTTTCGTCGAATGATACCTTTTTAATTGATGTAAGGTCATTCAGAGAACTGTACGTCGATGGCGTTGCTCATTTTGAAAATCACGTAGACAAAATACTATTTTGTGAGTGGAAGGGTGAGTATTCAGTATATGAGAAAAAAGAATTTTTAGGGGTTTTGCTGTCAAGAATTGATTTATCCGATACATCAAGTTTATTTTTTATTTGTCGCTCAGGAATAAGATCTCTGGAAGCAGCGGAGTTTGTTGGAAGTGAACTAGCAAAAATGGGTGAAGATGTGTCATGCGTAAATGTTTCCGATGGGTATGAAGGCAATGCTTTCAAAATGTTCGGCTTTGGAGAGAAAAATGGTTGGAAGGCTGCAGGGTTGCCCTATACAAAATCAGAGGAGGTTGTTAAAGCCAACATTTCGAGAGGGTCCAGATGACTTTAGACGAGTGGGCAAAAGTAAAAAAAGAAATCCAAAAGGAAGTTGGAACTGGTGCTTACAAAAACTGGATAGCGCCTCTTGAGTTTTTATCAATCAAAGACTCTATTGCAAGATTTAATGTTCCAACAACGTTTATCGGAAATTGGGTTAGCAGAAATTTTGCAGAAAAAATTTGTGAAATTTTTCATCGTGAAGGTTTTTTAGTAGATAAACTCGAGTTTACGACCTCGAAAATACAAAAAAACAGGATGAAAACCCGATCCGGAAAAATTGGCATAGAAAATATTGAGAGTCCGAAAGAAGGCGACATTGAGCTTCCAAGCTCTTCATTAGACTCTAGGTTTACATTCAATAATTTTGTTGTAGGAAAGCCGAATGAGCTTGCCCATGCGGCAGCAAGAAGAGTTGCTGAAAACAGCACAGTAACCTTTAACCCTTTGTTTTTGTATGGAGGTGTTGGTCTTGGAAAGACCCATCTGATGCATGCGATAGCTTGGGAACTAAAGAAAACCCAAATTTCATCGAGAATCCTTTATTTGTCGGCTGAACAATTTATGTATAAATTTGTACAGGCTTTACGTTTTAAGGATATGCACGGGTTTAAAGAATTATTCCGATCAGTGGATGTCTTGATGGTTGATGACGTACAATTCATTGCAGGAAAAGAGTCAACTCAAGATGAGTTTTTTCATACTTTCAACGCTCTGATAGAGAATGGGAAACAGATAGTGATTTCAGCTGACCGCGCTCCAGTAGAAATAGATGGATTGGAAGAAAGAATTAAATCTAGATTAGCTTGGGGCCTTGTGGTCGATCTTCATCCCACGGATTATGAACTTCGTCTTGGGATTCTTCAGTCAAAAGCTGAGGCTCAATTAAAGTTGCATTCGGGAATAGAAATTCATCATGGAATATTAGAGTTCTTAGCGCACCGTATTTCTTCTAACGTTCGTGTTTTAGAGGGAGCACTCATAAGACTCTTTGCGTTTTCATCACTGGTTGGAAGAAAAATAGACATCGATATGGCGCAAGAGTGCTTGGCTGATATATTAAGAGTATCACAAAGGAAAGTCACAATTGAGGAGATTATTAGGAAGGTTGCGGATCACTACAACCTTAGGATGACGGATTTAGTATCAGCTAGAAGAGCAAGAGTAATCGCACGCCCAAGGCAGGTGGCAATGTTCCTATCGAAAATGCTGACTTCGAAATCCTTGCCGGAAATTGGACGGCGGTTCGGTGGTCGTGACCATACCACGGTAATTCACGCAGTAAAAAAAATAGAAGAGTTACGGCAGATTGACAATCAAATAGCTGAAGAGTTGGAGATCTTGAGACGTATGCTGGAAGCATGAGAACCACAATGGTTCTTAAATTGACGAGTTCGAGTTGAATTAGTAAACTGTGGTTTAGACGGGCTTGCAATTTATTTTTAGTCTTTAGACATAGGAAGTTAAATATGAAGGTGATCGTTGAGCGTGTGGACTTATTAAAGGCAATGAGCAGGGCGCAATCAATAGTGGAGAGGCGGACCACAATTCCTATCCTAGCGAATGTTCTCATAGAGGCAGATGAATCAGGACTAAATTTGCGTACTACAGATCTTGATATTGAGATCGTCGAACGGGTAAAGGCTAATGTAGAACATGCTGGCCCAGTTACAGTGGGTGCACATACACTTCATGACATTGTTAGAAAGCTACCTGATGGCGCTTCTATACAGTTAAGTTCGGATCATGTCAGTTCGCGTTTAGAGGTCAGAGCGGGAAGATCAAGGTTTCTTTTGTCGACCCTTCCTAGAGAAGATTTTCCTATGATGGCGACGGCAGAATACGATTCTTCGTTTTCAATTTCGTCAAAAACACTTCAAAGGCTTTTTGAAAAATCCAAATTTGCAATGTCTACAGAAGAAACACGTTACTATTTAAATGGAGTGTTTTTTCATATTTATAAGGCAGAGGGACAAAGGTTGCTTCGGGCCGTTGCTACCGATGGTCATAGACTTGCACAAATAGATGCGGTTGCACCTCCTGAACTTACCAGTATGCCAGGTGTCATAGTTCCGCGTAAGACTGTGGGAGAATTACGAATGATGCTAGAAGCTGAAGAAGAGGTTATTTCGGTGTCAGTATCGGATACAAAAATACGCTTCTCCACAGCTCAAATGGCCCTGACGTCAAAGGTCATAGATGGTACTTTCCCCGATTACACCCGAGTGATTCCGAAGGACAATAAGAAAGAGCTAAAAGTTGATGCTGCCCAATTTTCTCAGTCGGTTGATAGAGTTTCGACAATATCATCAGAGCGTGCTAGAGCCGTGAAACTCAATCTGTCTGATGACAAGCTTGTACTTTCCGTAAACTCACCTGAAAGTGGAGCAGCCGACGAGGAATTATCTGTTTCATACGGTGACGAAGAACTTGAAATTGGTTTTAATGCAAGATATCTCCAGGAAATCTCAGCTCAAGTCGATAGTGGTGACGCCGTTTTTCTTTTTAATGCGCCAAGCGATCCCGTGTTAATGACGGAGGCAAGCGATAGCACTGCTCTTTACGTTGTGATGCCAATGAGGGTTTAAACTTTGTCTGAGATAGTCTGAAAATATGACTGCAGTGGGATTAGAGAAAGTACTAATATCGCATTTTAGGACACACAAGCTCTCAAATATGACTTTCTGTGAGGGTCCGGTTGTACTTTATGGGCCGAATGGTACGGGAAAAACCAATATTCTGGAGGCCATTTCACTTTTGTCACCGGGAAAAGGCTTTAGAGGTGCTGGTGTCGATGAGTTGAGTAGAAATCCGGAAAAAATTGGCTGGAAAATATCAGCGGACATAATGTTTGACAACAATTTGAGGAAGCTAGAAACATGGTCAGATGGAAAATCGCCGCGAAAGATAACCATTGATGGGAAAAAAACCTCCCAAATTAAGCTTGGGGAACTCGTTAGAATTTTATGGATCACTCCGTTGATGGATAGGGTCTGGCTAGATGGAGCTTCTGGACGGCGGAAACTACTGGATAGAATTGTTATATCCTTTTTTCCACAACATACTGAACACATTCTTAACTACTACAAAGCTATGAAGCAAAGAAACAGACTTATGAAGGAACAGAACCTTAATGAAAGATGGTATGATGCGTTGGAGGCGCAGATGGCTGTGTCTGGCTTTGAGATTGATATATACCGTAGGCAAGCAATCGATAAATTGATGAATGCTCAGAAACACTCGCGTGGATCATTTCCGTTGGCGAGACTTGATCTCTGCGGATTTGAGTTCGCAAGCGCTAAGGATTATGAGTCATGTTTAAACAATAACAGGAAGAAAGACTTCTTTTTTGGTCGAACATCAGAGGGTCCGCATTTGAGTGATCTTTCTGCACAATACGTTTCAAAAGGAACGAATGCGCGAAACTGTTCAACAGGAGAGCAGAAAGCATTGCTGTTATCTTTGATACTATCCACTGCAAAAATACAGGTCGAAGAGCTTAATTGTTCCCCTATTCTTTTGTTGGATGAGGTGGCAGCTCACCTCGATACAGGAAAAAGAGCTCTACTTTACGATGAGATTTGTAATTTAGGTATCCAAGCTTTTTTAACGGGAACTGATGAGAGCTTATTTAGTATGTTAAAGGGTAGGGCTCAGTTTGTACAGCTGAAGTTGGAGTCGAGTATTTCTAAATACTCATTAAATTAAGGCGAATGTGTTATGGTTATGCGTGACATCTAATGATTTTAATTATATAGTTGTGCAATAACAAAGGAAAATAAATGAGCAGTGAAAACTCAGAGATGGCACAGGACTATGGTGCGGACTCGATAAGAGTTCTAAAAGGCCTTGAAGCAGTTAGAAAAAGACCTGGAATGTATATTGGTGATACAGACGACGGGTCTGGACTTCACCACATGGTATATGAGGTTGTTGACAATGGTATAGACGAGGCTTTGGCGGGCCATTGTGATACTGTGTCTGTGATACTTAATGAAGATGGATCAGTAACAGTTTCCGATAACGGAAGAGGAATTCCCACTGACATCCATCCTGAAGAGGGGGTTTCTGCCGCAGAGGTCATTATGACGCAGCTTCATGCTGGCGGTAAGTTTGATCAAAACTCATATAAAGTATCGGGAGGCTTGCATGGCGTTGGGGTTTCGGTCGTGAATGCTCTGTCTGAATGGCTTGAACTAAGAGTTTGGCGTGATGGTCGGGAGCATTTTGCCAGGTTTGAAAATGGTGAAACAGTAGTTTCGCTTAGAGTAGAAAAAGAGCTTTTGAAGAAAACGGGTACAGAGGTCAGATTCATGGCGTCGTCAGATACTTTTTCAAACTTAGAGTTCAAGTTTAGAACCTTAGAGAATAGATTGCGTGAGTTGGCTTTCTTAAACTCAGGTGTTCGAATTGAATTAGTTGACAGAAGAGCTGAAAATATATTTAGTAGCGAGCTTCATTATGAGGGAGGGGTCTGTGAGTTCGTAAAATACTTAGATAGTTCGAAATCTTCCTTGATCGAAGATCCGATATTTATTTCTGGAGAGAAGGAGGGAATAAGCTTAGAATTAGCTTTGTGGTGGAATGATGGTTACCACGAAAACGTCCTTCCATTCACTAACAATATTCCGCAAAAGGATGGTGGAACCCATTTGGCTGGTTTTCGAGGAGCTCTCACACGATCTATAAATATGTATTTTGGATCTAGTGGTTTAGCAAAAAAAGAAAAAGTGAGTTTTTCGGGTGATGATGCGCGAGAAGGTTTGACATGCGTGTTGTCTGTAAAAGCTCCAGACCCAAAGTTTTCCTCCCAGACGAAGGATAAATTAGTATCGTCAGAAGTACGACCCGTGATAGAAAGTTTAGTAAATGAAAAGCTTTCTGAGTGGTTTGAAGAGCACCCGGCAGAATCTAAAGCTATCATTTCTAAGGTTGTAGAGGCCGCTTTGGCACGGGAGGCCGCTAGAAAAGCCCGGGAATTGACGCGCCGTAAGTCTGCAATGGATATAGCTAACCTTCCAGGAAAACTAGCGGATTGCCAAGAAAAAGATCCTAGCAAAACAGAATTGTTTCTGGTTGAGGGTGATAGTGCCGGAGGAAGCGCAAAACAGGGAAGATCAAGGTCGAATCAGGCCGTGTTGCCTCTAAGAGGTAAAATACTGAACGTTGAAAGAGCACGAGACGACCGAATGTTATCAAGTCAAGAAATTGGAACGCTGATAACTGCCCTCGGGACCGGAATAGGTAATGAAGAGTTTGACCTTGAAAAACTCCGTTATCACAAAATAATTATTATGACCGATGCAGACGTAGATGGAGCCCACATTAGAACATTACTGTTGACTTTCTTTTTTAGGAAAATGAGAAAAATTGTGGAGGGCGGTTTTTTGTATATTGCTCAGCCCCCACTCTTCAAGGTGTCCCGTGGGAAGTCGGAAGTTTATTTGAAAGACGAATCTGCCTTGAGTGACTATCTTACCGAAGTTGGTCTCGAAACTGCCACACTAACCTTGGCGAACGGCCTTTCTATGACAGGGGCTGATTTGGCTCGAATAGTGGATGATGCCAAAAAAATAAACCAATCACTTGAATCATTCCCATCCAGATACTCTGATGAAATCCTAGAACAAGCCGCTATTGCTGGTATTTTTAACCCTAAGTCATTTGAGTCAAACCCCATTGAGTTAGCAAATATTTTGGCAAAACGCTTGGATCTGTGCTCTAAGGAATTTGAGCAGGGATGGAAAGGCAAATTGACAGAAAAAAATGATATAGAATTGACAAGAAATATCAGGGGGGTAGAGGAAGTCAAATTCCTGGATGGTGCTGTTATTCGGTCCAAAGAGGCACTTCAACTGAATAAATTTATTCAGCAGCACATTGAGACATTTTCCGAAACTGCCTCATTAAAAACAAGAAACAGAGAAGTGAAGGTAAATTCACCTAGTGCTCTGTTAAAAGCTGTGATGCAGGATGGGGAGAAGGGATTGGTTTTACAGCGTTACAAAGGTTTGGGTGAAATGAATCCTGATCAGTTATGGGAGACTACCCTCGATCCCAATTCCAGATCATTGTTGAGGGTGAAGATTGACAGTTACAAGGAAGCCGATGAGACTTTCGACAAATTAATGGGTGATATTGTCGAACCTAGGCGTGATTTCATCCAAAGAAATGCCCTTAATGTTTCCAATCTTGATTATTAGAGTTTTGTCTCACGGCAACTCTACTTTTTTGTAAAATGATTATCGCTATCATAACTGTGATAACTCCGATGACTTGTTTTAGAGATAAGCCCTCATTTAATAACCAGTAAGCTATTAGCACTCCAAAGAATGGATTTAGAAAGTGAAAAGATGCGGCCTTTATAGGGCCAACCAGATGTAGAAGTTTAAACCAGATCATAGTGGCAAAAAGTCCTGGGAAGAGAGTTGTGTAAGTAAAGGCCCAAAAAAGGCTGTAAGTCAAATTTATCTCCCAAGTTTCGAAAAATAAACTGATTGGAAAAAGTGTAAAACTTCCAATTAACATCTGAAACCCTATAATGCTTAGGGTATTTTCCTTTGCTGAGTTCCGAACAACAATGGTGGCTATGGCCAAGGCTATAACACCAAAAATACAAAACCATGTCCCAATCACGTCAAAATTACTTGTGAGTTTATTTGACATAACGAGAAGTATCCCAAACAAGCCAAGAATTAATCCAAGACAACCGAGTAAATTTATTCGCTCATTAAGAAAAACCCACGAGAGTGTCGCTACTATCAGTGGTAAGAAACTAGCTATGATAGCGGCATGGCTCGCTTCAATCCACTTCATTGCAACGAAATTTAACCCTAAATAGATGGTATTTTGGCATATCCCAAACACAATTATTATAGCCCAGTCAGATCGTTTCAGTAATTGTTTCTCAAAAAACAATCTGGCTATAAGTAATGCGATAATCCCCGATATAAGAAATCGTACTGATAGGAACAAAAACGGGGGAGCATCATTCATAGCAATCTTTGCCGATGTAAATGCACTGGACCAGATCAGAGCAAACGCCAGACCAAGAAAAATTTCTCTAATTCCCATGAATAAACATATTTTTAATAAAAAAAGGCCACCTTAAAGGCAGCCTTAAATTTTTTTTCCTGGGACGGCTACGAATTAATTACGTCTTTAAGCGCTTTAGCTATTGTTACTTTCGCTACCCTGTCAGCGGCTTTTTTCATTTGTTCACCCGTCGCAGGGTTTCTGACCATTCTTTCTGGTCTGGCACGGCAGGAAAATTTTCCAAGTCCAGGTAAAGTAACTGCACCTCCGCTTGCCACTTCTTTTGTGACTATTGAGCACAATGCTTCTAATGTTCTATTAGTCGATGCTTTATCGGAACCTGTTGCTTCGGCTAATGCAGCAACTAACTGAGTTTTTGTCATTGGTTTTTGTGTCATTTTTTTCCCTATATTTATTATTTAATTCTTAAAACAGTAACTGTACCGGTTACCCGGACCCAAACTATTTTCCGTGCGATGTATAATTACGTTCATGAGTATAATTAAAAATAATTAAAAATAAATAAGTAAATAGTAATTTCTTAAAAAAAAAAGACAAAAGTGTCGGCATAAATAGCGCAACACTCTTGTCTCTGGGGGATTCGATAATTAGTAACTAGAGAATTCTGGATATGCTTCCATACCAAGCTCGGAAGTATCTAAGCCCTTTGTTTCTTCCTCTTCGCTACATCGCAGGCCAAAAAGTTGAGATATTACCCAGAATACAAATCCAGACGCAAGGAATGTAAATATTCCGATCACCAAGATTCCATATATCTGACTTCCTAAGCTAGCTCCAGAATTAGTGAAAACTACGGCAATGGTTCCCCATATACCTGCGATTAAATGTACAGGTATAGCTCCTACAACGTCATCAATTTTTAATCTATCCAATAGGGGTACGGTGAAAACGACTATCAATCCACCAACTGCTCCAATGATAGTTGCCGCTCCTAAAGATGGTGTTAACGGTTCAGCTGTTATTGAAACGAGACCTGCTAAAGCACCGTTCAAGGCCATAGTCAAATCGACCTTCCCAAAATAAAGTTGTGAACTTATTAACGCTGCTAGAACGCCGCCAGCTGCCGCAGCATTGGTGTTAGCGAATATTCGCGATACATCTGCTACATCGCCGATAGTACCCATAGCTAACTGAGATCCACCGTTAAATCCGAACCATCCGAGCCACAGAATGAATGTGCCTAGCGTTGCCAACGGAAGATTTGAACCAAGCATCGGTACTACCTTGTCCTCAGCGTATTTGCCAATTCTTGGTCCCAGCACAAGAACGCCAGCGAGAGCTGCCCAACCACCGCAGGAATGAACTATCGTCGAGCCGGCGAAATCTGAAAAACCGGCTTCACTTAGGAACCCACCGCCCCAAGTCCAACTTGCACTCAATGGGTAGAGGATAGCAGTCAAAATTAGCGTGAAGAGCAAGAACGGCCAAAGTTTGATTCTTTCTGCAACCGCACCTGACACAATAGACGCTGTTGCCGCGCAAAACATTAGCTGGAAGAAGTAATCTGAGCCCGTTGAAGCATACGAAAGATCATCTGTTTCTTCAGCGGTGATGCCAACAGCCTCTAACGTGGCGGTATCCAAGAATGGTATTAAATAACCTGATAAAATGCCGTCGATCGACCAATTGCCCAAGGGATACATTAAATTATATCCAATTATATAATATCCCACCGCTGCAATCGAAAAAAGGGATATATTTTTTGTCAATTGCATCGTCGTATTTTTCTTTCTTACCAGCCCAGCTTCCAGCATGCAAAAACCACACGCCATAAACATAACTAGGAAGCCCCCTATTAAAAATAAGAGGGAATTGAGTATAAATATGCCGTGTTCTGGCACTTCTTGGGCTGCGGCTGGCACAGCTATTAAGGTTAAAACGCCACATAGGCTAATGGTTACTTTAAAGATTGACATAAATGCCTCCGTTTCTATTTTCTTTGGATTAGAGAGCGTCGTTACCAGTTTCGCCGGTACGAATACGAATTGTCTCCTCTAATGAGGACACAAATATTTTTCCATCACCGATTTTTCCAGTTTTTGCGTTAGTAGATAAAGCTTCTACAATTCTGTCCAGATCTTCGTCTGGCACCGCCATCTCGAGTTTTACCTTTGGCACAAAGTTAACGGTGTACTCAGCACCTCGGTAAATTTCCGAATGTCCTGCTTGACGTCCATATCCCTTAATTTCAGAGACCATCAATCCTTGTACACCGACCCCAGTCAGGGCCTGTCTCGTTTCTTCGAGTTTGAATGGTTGTATTACAGCAGTAATTAATTTCATCTTTTCTCCAAATTCTATAGTTGAATTAATGTAGAGATTTTTTTTATGATTACTTTTCGGTCAGATGAAATAGCTTGAAGTGATTTCTCCGATGAAATATGATTAAAATGCGTAAAAATTAGACATAGTGTTTTTGTTGATTAAAAATTAGGCTATTTAATATCGTGTGGTTCTTGGGAAGTTTGAAAAAATTGCAAAAAAAAAGAAACCGATCTGAAAAACCATTCCATTTTTTTGAAAACTGTCGGTCAATCTATAATGCTATCAAGAAATTGGCTTCTCTGATTTTATTTTATGGTTTTGTATCTTTTGTGGCGGCCTTTATAACCACAATAATCTATTTCTATACGATTATACCCTCTTTTGAAGAATTGCTTGACGGTCGAGACCAGGGCTCGGTAACATTTTTGGACAAAAATGAGGAGAAATTTGCCTGGCGAGGTATTCAATTTGATAAATCTCTTAGATCAGAATTGGCGAGCAAGCATCTTGTAAACGCTATCATAGCTGTTGAAGATAGAAGGTTTTTTCATCATTTTGGTATCTCGATCAGAGGTATACTAGGCGCTATTAGAATAAATCTGCGAGAAGGTCGCGGCCCTTTTCAAGGGCATGGAGGATCGACAATCACACAACAGCTGGCAAAATTGCTATGTATGATGCAAACCAAAAAGATTGAACGAGAATGCCGAAGACACTCTATAACCAGAAAAATCCTAGAGATACCTTTTTCTATGGCATTGGAGTTAAAATTTAGTAAGTCGGAGATATTATCCTTATACATGAGCCGAGTCTATTTAGGAGCAAACGCGGTAGGTTTTGAGGCAGCTGCTCAACGTTACTTTGATAAGTCAGCGAGAAATATTGGTTTGGCGGAGAGCGCGATGTTAGCCGGTTTGTTAACTGCACCGAGCCGCTATGCACCTCACAGAAACTTTGGATTAGCAGCAAAACGAGCCTCTCTGGTCCTCGACTTGATGGAAAATCTAAGTCTAATAACTCAAGAGCAGTCTAGTGCTGCAAAACTTAACCCAGCTAATCTACCGACCCACGCAAGGGGTGATAAAGGCGCCCACTTTGTCGATTGGGTAATGTTGAATGCACCAAGGCACCTTACCATTAATACAACAGAGGATATATTGATCAAAACAACCTTTGACCCCTTCGTGCAGGACATTGTAGAAGGAACCGTCAGTGATGTTTTCGAAAAATCAGTTTTCTCTCATTCAAAAGCTGAAGTGGCGGTCGTTGTTATGAAGCCTGAGGGAGAAATTCTGGCGATGCTTGGAAGTAGAAAACAGGGTCATCTTCAAGGCACTTATAACAGAGCGTTTCAAGCCTTCAGACAGCCAGGATCGGCGTTTAAGCCTTTTGTTTATGCAACCGCGCTCAATCAAAGTTATTCACCAAATGCTTTTTTCGAGGACTCGCGAGATCCACCTGACGATATGAGGAGGTATAAGTATTGGCCAAAGAATTATGACGGAAAGTATTTGGGACCTATCGATTTGACTACCGCTATGTCAGAGTCAGTAAATACGGTTCCCGTAAAGTTAGCTGCAGAGATTGGAATTCAAAATGTAGTAAAGTTGGCGACGGCTTTAGGTGTGACCAGTAAATTAACACCTAACTTATCTTTAGCTCTTGGTTCATCTGAGGTATCTCTGCTAGACTTAACAAGCTCGTATGCAGGTTTTCTCAACCTTGGGTACTCAGTATTTCCAATAGGGTGGACTAAACTCAGTCTCAAAAACACTGGTGAGACCGTAATAACGGCAACCGAACATGGCAATGAGCGAGTTATGAGCAAAGCTGCAGCGAAAGCATTAATAGGTATGCTTAGAGAGGTAGTTGATAGTGGAACAGGCAGAAGAGCTAAGATTGAGGACTGGGAAATAGCTGGTAAAACTGGTACCAGTCAAGACTCAAGGGATGCGTGGTTTGTGGGATTTACGTCAGAATATGTTGCTGGAGTATGGATTGGTTATGATGATAATTCTGCTTTAAAAGGGGTATCGGGCGGAACTCTTCCCGCTGATATTTGGGCTAGCATAATGAAAGGAATCCATTCTGCTCGGCCGGTCTCCTTGCCTAAATTATCTGATGATGAATATGCTAAAGTTTTCTCAAAGGATAATAATTCGAAAAGGGTTCCTTTGCATACCCTGGAGCACTCCACTGGACTTTTAGAAAGGTTTTTCAAATTCATTCAGACTGTGAGTCAATGAAAACGGGAGAGACCCTTATAAATCGTACAGTTCTTCAATCAGGCTATTTATGTTGCCCCCGTGCAAAACAAGCCTATTTTTGATTTCCTCTCTTTCCATGGTGAGCATAGATATATCCTCAATAATAATATCTATAAGTTTTAGATCGCTAGCTTTACTCCACAATTGCCATTTCACTGATATGGGTGAGCTCCCTGGCATTATAAATCTTGTGCTGACCAAGATTCCTCTTTTTCCAGCGTCTGCACTTCGCTCGACGAACATTTTAGCGCCTTCGAACTCTTCAAATTGCTTGCCATACTTTCGAATTAGGTAATATGTGAACGCTTTCGAAAATTTATCTCGAGTCTTTTCGCTTATGGCACGCCACTTTGAACCTAGCGCTGCTCGGGAAATCACTTTAATATTAGCATATTTGGTGAATAGGCTTTCGAGATTTTCGTGCTTTTGTTCGATGGAAAGATCACTTTCAACAATTCCAATAATTTTACCACTCAGATTCTCAATCAACCGCTCGGCTAGGCCAACTTCATTCGCATACGGCGAACCCAACGAGCCAAGGAGAAGTAATGGAATTGTTAGCGCGAAAAGTACTCGATAAACGGACCTATTTAAGTTACACATTAAACTCTTTCCAAACAATTTCATATAAAAGTATCGTTTAAATTTCCTCGATACGACAGCATGAATACACAAAAAGAATTTCACATCAAATAATTTATATCTTAATGCTGCTTTAAGCCTTAAGCTACGCTAAATTGGCGCATAATGTAATTATAAATTATCTGAAGGAGAAAATACAATGGACATTGAAGCAAGACTAAAGGCTGCAGGCATTGAGCTGCCAGTAGCTGCCGCCCCAGCGGCTAATTATATACCGTTTACAAAAACTGGAAATCTGGTTTTCATCTCGGGACAAATTTCCCAAAACCCTGATGGCGTCATAACTGGGAAATTGGGCTTAAACCTAGAAATAGATGAGGGTTACTTGGCTGCTCGGTGGTGTGGAATAGCTTTATTAGCGCAGCTAAAGGAAGCATGTTCAAACGATTGGAATAATCTGAAGTCAACCGTGAGACTCGGTGGCTTCGTAAACGCCACGCCCGAATTTAAAGATCACCCAAAGGTAATTAATGGAGCTTCAGATCTACTTGTTGATATTCTAGGTATAAAAGGCCGTCACGCTAGAGCAGCTGTGGGCTCGTCCTCATTACCATTAGGAGTTGCAGTTGAAGTCGATGGTATATTTGAACTTATGAGCTGATAATACGTGGGAGAAAAAAAAATAAATCTAACTGAGGATTTTGTGAGGTTGCCTATCGCACATAGGGGCCTTCATGATTGTGGTGGGTCTTTTGGTTCTGGGAGATCGGAAAATTCTCTATCTGCAGTACAGGAGGCAATAAACAGAGATTATGGCATAGAGGTTGATATTCAATTATCTTATGATGGTGTCCCAGTAGTGTTTCATGATGATGACCTTGAAAGGTTGTTTAGGAGGCCTGAGCGTGTAAGAGACATGTTGTTTAAAGATCTCGTAAATCTCCAATTACCAAATGGAGACCGCATACCATGTTTAAACAGTTTACTTGATTTAGTTTCTGGACGTGTTCCAGTTCTACTCGAAATTAAGGATCAAGATGGAAGGCTTGGCCAAGAAGTTGGGAGACTGGAAAAGGAAGTTGCCAAAGCTCTCAATAGCTATGACGGCCCTGTAGCGCTAATGTCATTTAATCCGTTTTCAGTAAAAAAAATAGCTGAATACTTACCTCATTTGCCAAGGGGCTTAATTACGGAAAGTTTCTCATCCGTCAACTGGCCAACAGTTGAAAAAAAGAAGCTGAAAGCGCTAAGAGAATTTTCTGCCCTAAAAACTTTGGCTCTAAGTTTTATCTCTCATGAGTTTTCCGACTTGAAAAACAGTCAAATGTTAAATGCGAGTAAAGGTTTAACTAGGCTTTGCTGGACTGTCAGAAATGATAATGAAGCTAAAAGAGCTTTCGATTTAGCAGATAATATTACGTTTGAAGGGTTTTTTCCAAGTCACAGAAAATTTTAATGATATGAAAATTCTGTAGAAGAATTTAGCGAATGATCTACTTTTTCCGAGAAGCCCAATACTAAAAGAAGTTAAAAAGGCATAAGATGTCGACCATAGAAATTTCAGTTCTGAAGAGTATTCGTGAAATGACCGCCAATAACTGGGACTCCTGTGCGTGTCCAGAAGTCTTGGACGGTGGGCGGCCAATAGATCCCTTCACATCCTATAGATTTCTGGATGCTTTGGAGGTCAGTGGCTCTGTTGGTCGGCATAGTGGGTGGATGCCAAGCCACATTGTAGTAAAAAAAGGGGATGAAGTGGTTGCCGTGATGCCCCTATACATAAAGACGCATTCTCAGGGAGAATATATTTTTGACCATAATTGGTCGCACGCTTATAACACGGCAGGTGGAAGTTATTACCCAAAACTTCAAAGCGCTGTCCCGTTTACACCAGTCACAGGATGTCGCTTTCTGCAAAAACCTGGGTTAGAATCTGACTTTACAAAAGTACTTGTGAACGCAGTACTCAAAATTGCAAAAAAAAACAAGATCTCTTCATTTCATGTTACTTTTTGCACAGATCAAGAAGCGTCTAACGCTGCGAGACTTAAGCTTTTGAAAAGATTAAGCCTCCAATACCATTGGACGAATCAAGGTTATAAGAACTTTGAGGATTTCCTAGGCGTTCTTGTTCACCGAAAAAGGAAAGCCATCAAAAAGGAAAGGAGAACCGCTAAGGATTTTGGCGGAAAAATTATGGTGCTTAACGGTGATGATATTAAGCCGATGCATTGGGATTATTTCTGGAGGTTTTATCAGGATACTGGCGCTAGAAAGTGGGGAACCCCATACCTTAATAGGTACTTCTTCGATATTTTACATAAAACCCTCAGAGATCAACTACTTCTAATAATAGCTGAGAAAAACGGCATTCCAATAGCTGGTGCACTTAATCTATTAGGCCGGTCAGCTCTTTATGGCCGGTACTGGGGTTGCTCAGAGAACCATTCTTGTCTTCACTACGAGTTGTGCTACTATCAAGCTATAGATTACGCTATCAGAGAAGGATTAGAAAAAGTTGAAGCGGGAGCTCAAGGAGACCACAAGTTAGCAAGAGGTTATCTTCCTAGGATAACCAACTCAATGCATTGGTTTTCAAACGAGTATTTCTCGGATGCAGTTGCCAGGTATATAGAAGAGGAAACAAAATTGGTTTTACACCAATATGACCAAATTAATGAAAAAAGTCCTTTTAAGGATGCGGATTAATCGTAGACTAGTATTTTAATCAGATATAAAATTTGTGGATATTATTATGGTAACAAATTTGAAGGATGAAGATCGTCATGAACATCTTGAACGTTTGTCAAAAACTGGATGGGAGTTAGTACAAGGACGTGATGCGATAGAAAAAAAGTTCGTATTTAAAGATTTTGTAGAAGCATTTGGGTGGATGAGTAAAGCGGCAATTATTGCGGAAAAAATTGGGCATCATCCGGAGTGGTGTAACGTTTATAAGACGGTCGAGGTCACGTTAACTACACATGATGTGCAGGGTTTAAGTGAATTAGATATTGATTTAGCAAAAAAACTTGATGCGTTGTACGACTAGGTGATTCTATTAAACCATTAATAACAAGGCTTCTCCAGACGTGCGTTCGCAGGTACCACGACTTTCCTCGCGGATAAGATTGGTTACTATGTTGTTCTCACTTAATATAGCTACACGTTGTATTCTGTTGAAAAAGCCTATAGCCGGAGCCGTAAATTCCATACCAATAGCTTTCGCAAAATTTGCTTCAACATCAGCTAAAACTTTAATCCCCGCCCTTGTGGCTCCTAAATTTTCAGCCCAAACACTCGTTACGTAAACATCATTAACTACAACGCAAAGTATTTCCTCTACCCCACGAGAAAAAAAATTTTTTGAATTTTTTATTATACTTGGTAAATGATCGTTACTGCAAGTTTTGGTAAAAGCGCCGGGCATACCGATAATGAGGGTTTTTTTGCTAATTGTGAGATCCGACAGACGTACTTGTTGTAGCGCGTCCCCCTTGAAAAATGGAAAAGAAACATTCGGAAGACTGTCTCCGACAGAAATTGACATCTTATTTTTACCTCCACAAAGAAATTAAATATTGTTATTTAATTAAATATTCGTATCGAATAATATGCAAGTAGGTATTACTTTATACAGAATTAACTAGATGGGAGAAAAAATGGCAGGAATGGTCGTCGTGGGTGGCGGGCAAGCCGGTTACTCAATCGTCTCAACTTTAAGACGGTCGGGTTTTTCTGGGGAAATTTCTCTGGTGTGTGAGGAAGACGCTCTTCCTTATCAAAGACCTCCACTATCTAAACGCTTCTTGCTTGGGGAAGTAGAGGAGGATCGCTTACTATTTCGAAAGGAACAGTTTTATAGCGATAACAAAATATCTGTTTTCAGGGGAGTGAAAGCGGTATCTATCGATAGAAAAAAATACGCAGTCTTTCTGAGTAATAATATGGAATTACGATATGAAAAACTCTTTCTTGCAACTGGCGCTAAGCCGCTGCTATTCCCTCAGATTCGTGGTCAAAAGAACGATAACCTATTTTATATACGTTCTTTAAATGACGTTAAAGTGATTCAGGAGCGTTTTAAATCAAGGAAGCGCCTGCTCATAATAGGGGGTGGCTACATCGGCCTTGAAGTCGCAGCTGCGGCCCGAAAGAAAGATCTTATTGTGACAGTTGTTGAAGCACAACCTAGGGTTCTCCATAGAGTGTCTTCAGAACAAACTTCTAAGTTCTTTGGACTGCTGCATAAGAAAAACGGTGTTCGAATTATCGAAGGTATCAATGTAAGTTCATTAGAGATGAAGTCGCAAGAAATACTAGTAAAACTTGGAAGTGGGGAGTTCTTAGAGAGTGATTTAGTAATTGTTGGGATAGGTGTCTCTCCAGATACTAAACTTGCGGAGACAGCTGATCTGGATTTAGAAAATGGCATAATCGTTGATGAATATTGTAGGACATCAGATAAAAACATTTTTGCTGCAGGAGACTGCACGAACTTTCCCTATAAGGGCAAAAGGCTTAGACTTGAGTCTGTTGGGAATGCGATCGATCAGGGAGAAACGGCAGCGTTCAATGCACTAGGTAACAAAAAAGAATATCAGGCCAAGCCATGGTTTTGGTCTGATCAGTATAGCACAAAGTTGCAGATTGCTGGATTAAGTGCTGGCTACGACGATGTGGTTGAACGTAAAAGTGATAAGGGAGTATCATTCTGGTACTACAGAAATAAACGTCTTATTGCGGTGGACGCTATGGATGAAGCCAGAGCTTACATGATTGGAAAAAAATTAATTGAGCATGGAATTTCACCTAATAGATCTATTATTTCGGATACTAAAACCGACCTTGTGTCTTTATTATAGAACTCCTGAATGAGAATAATTAGTGGAAAATGGAAAGGTAGAAAACTCGTTAATCTCGAGAATGAACTGTTAAACCGCAAATTAAGGCCAACCCTAGACAGGGCTAGGGAGACAGTTTTCAACATTCTTTCCCATGGACATTATAGTGGTTCTACTGGAGTGCGAGTACTAGATTTGTTTTCGGGCACCGGGGCAATGGGCTTTGAGGCTCTATCCAGAGGTGCAAAAGAGGCTTGTTTTATTGACAATGATCCAAAATCGGTGTCGATTATAAAAAAAAATGTTAAGCTGCTTTCAGCAGAGCGATATGTTACTATAATGTGTATAGATGCGACCAATCTAGATAAAAACGTGATGGGAGAATTTGACTTAGTTTTTTTAGATCCGCCTTATGGTTTAAAGTTAGGTGAAGCATCACTGAAATCTGCCATAAAAGCTGGCTGGATTGCTTCAGGAGCTACAATAGTTTGGGAAGAATCGAGTGATATCCCAGCTCTTGAAAATATAAAATTTCTAACAGAACGTTCTTTTGGCAAGACGAAGATACAAATTTCTAGTTTCGAAAATAAACCTAGTTTGCTTTAGATGAGGATACTTATGAAGAATGGAAAAACTACAACTTTTGGGTTTAGGGAAGTTAGCCGCGAAGAAAAGCCAAATCTAGTTAAAGGAGTGTTCACTAGTGTCGCCCCAAAATATGATTTAATGAATGATTTGATGAGTTTAGGAGCTCACAGAATTTGGAAGGAAGCGATGATAGATTGGCTCGCCCCACGACCTGGTCAAAGACTTTTGGACGTCGCCGGTGGCACAGGGGATATCGCACTAAAATTCCTTTCGAGAACAAATGGGCAGTCGAGCGCTGTGATCCTCGATTTAACAGAAAATATGTTGCGGGAAGGAAAAAGAAGGATTGAGGCTACCGAATATAATGAACGCTTAGAGTGGATTTGTGGAGATGCACTTTCGTTGCCATTTAAGGAAAAGAGCTTTGACGTCTACAGCATATCTTTTGGCATCCGAAATGTATCTGATATTGAAAAGGCTCTTTTTGAGGCGTTTCGAGTTTTAAAAACTGGCGGCCGAATTATGGTTTTAGAGTTTGGGAAATTATCTGATGACCTTCTACAGTCTATGTATGATACTTATTCTTTTAGTGTTATCCCGAGGTTAGGCGGATATATTGCTGGCGACTCGAAAAGCTACCGTTACCTGGTTGAAAGTATTCGTAGGTTTCCAGCTCAGGAAGACTTTAGCGAGAAAATTAGGAATGTGGGTTTTAAGAATGTTAAGTATAGAAACCTTAGTTTTGGTGTCGCTGCAATTCATTCGGCATGGAAAATTTAGATGAGAGGCCCACACAATCTTTGGAGATTGTTGCGAACCGCGGCGACTTTCGAGCGAACTGGTGCTACTCACTTGGCTCTTGAGACCTTGTCGGCACCTCGGCCATTGAAGTTGGCTATGAAAGTCTTCGGATTTCCGCTAAAAATCTTTGGAATGAGAGGTGATCCTCGCGAAACACCGATTTTGCGAGCTTTAACGGCTTTGGGACCTGCCTATATAAAATTTGGTCAATTAATGTCAACTAGACCTGATATTGTAGGGACCAAGCTGGCGGATGAGCTGAAAGTTTTACAAGATGCGTTGCCCCCTTTCTCTCAAATAGAGGCAAGAAAGATTGTAGAAAGAGAGCTTAATATAAAAGTAGACGAATTTTTTTCTACTTTTGGTGAGTCAGTGGCCGCAGCTTCGTTGGCTCAGGTACACAAGGCAAATATTCGGTCGACTGGTGAGCTTGTGGCAATCAAAGTTTTGCGACCGGGAATAGAGAAAGCTTTTCTAACAGATGTAGATGCTTTTTACCTAGCGGCCAAAATAATTGAAATCTTTTCGAAGGCGTCGCGAAGACTGAAACCTGTTGCAGTCATTGAACACTTTGAGGGTATTGCGCGCGCAGAGTTAGATTTACGAATGGAAATTGCGGCAGCAGCTGAATTTGCAGCAAACACCGAGGATGACCCCAAATTCAAAGTTCCGAAAGTTTACTGGAATTTATCTAGTAGGAGAGTTTTGACGACGGAGTGGGTACACGGGACACCGATTGGTGATATAAAAGAAATACGTCAACAAGGAACCGATATGGAGGCACTGGCGACTTTAATCATGCAGTCCTTTCTTCGACAGGCTTTGAGAGACGGATTTTTTCATGGTGATATGCATCAAGGCAACCTGAAATTGGATAGCGAAGGGAATTTGATGGTTATGGATTTTGGAATAATGGGTCGAATTAATTCATACACGAGGCGGGTTTACGCAGAAATTCTAATGGGTTTTTTGCAAAAAGATTATAAACGTGTTGCTGAGGTACATTTTGAAGCTGGCTACGTACCCCAAAATCAAGATGTTGATGCATTTGCTCAGGCTTTACGTTCTGTCGGGGAGCCAATATTTGGGGCTGAGGCCAGTCAAATTTCTATGGCAAGACTATTGGCACATCTTTTCGATGTGACAGAGAGGTTTGGCATGGCTACTAGAACTGAGCTTTTATTACTTCAACGTTCAATGGTCGTTGTAGAAGGTGTGTCGAGGAGCATTGATCCGAAGATGAATATGTGGGAGACAGCGCGTCCGGTTGTTGAAAAGTATATAAAAGAAAATCTGGGACCAAAAACAATCTTTAAAGACGCAATTAGTACCGTTCGCGCGTTGTCTCGTTTTGGACCTCACCTACCATTTCTCGTGGAAAAAAGTCTTCAGTCTGCACTTGATGAAGAAAAGCCTAAGATACGTCGACGCAGACTACCCGCACTAGTTGGAGGTCTGCTTCTTGGTGGACTGTTAGGCGTTATATGTACTATTTTAATTGCATTAATGAGTAGTTAGGGTAGGTTTATTCCTTCATAGCGGTCCCGTGGCTCAACTGGATAGAGCAGCCCCCTCCTAAGGGGCAGGTTACAAGTTCGAATCTTGTCGGGATCGCCATGATTATTAGACACATAACTTTCCCAGGAAAGACTCGTCATTATCTAATTTTTATTCCAAGATAATAGTGGTTAATTTTGATTATCTATTATTGTCGCAGCGCCCGTTACCGCAGCTCCAGCTTTACAATCATCGAAAAACACTTCTCCAAAAATACAACCTGACGCTACATTCCCAAGAAGCCTTTCTCCCTCTTTAGTTAGATAGGATGTTTGACACGACGACAGAACAATAATTGAAAAAAGCAAACTAAAAATTTTTTTCATTTCATTTCCCGTTAGTATTTTCCTTAATACTCTTTTACAAAAAAACAAATATAAAACAAACAAAATTCTTTTTTTTTGCCACTTTTATTTGTAAGCTTATTATTGTGCGTTGATTTTTTTGTTGCTCAAGGAATTTTGGAGTAAAAAAGCCAAAAAGATGGTTTTGAAGTTATTCTATTACCGGCTTTTGCTGTACTAGTTGTTGGATGAAAAAAAATTCTTGTGAGAAGTTTGGCTTTGATTGTGGCGTAGATGAAGCTGGTCGAGGACCTTTGGCTGGACCAGTAGTGGCAGCAGCAGTAATTTTGCCGGAAGACTTCAATGTTGATCCACTGAATGACTCAAAAAAATTAAGCCCCAAAAAGCGTATTAATATTTTCTATGAGATAACGAATTCGGCTATCTTTGGTGTAGGGTTTGCTTCGGTCGACGAGATTGACAAACTTAATATACTTCAAGCCACTTTTCTAGCAATGTCCCGTGCTGTTTGCGAGCTAAAGGTGGTACCACGTAAGGTGCTTATCGATGGTAATCTTATACCTCCAAAATTGCCGTATCCTGCGGAAGCGATTGTAGGTGGTGACAAGAAATTTGCGTCTATTGCTGCAGCCTCCATTGTGGCAAAAGTTACAAGAGATTTATACATGACAAAAAAATCAAAAACTTATCCAGGATATGGGTGGGAAAAAAATTTTGGATATGGAGTCAAGAGTCACATTGAAGCACTCAAACTGCTCGGAGTTACCCCTGAGCATAGGCGTTCCTTTGCACCCGTACACAACATATTGTGTTAACTTATCAAAATAAGTCATTGAATAAAAAAAGTAATTGACGCCGAATCACTTTTGACTCATGCTCCGCTTAAAAACCAAAAAAAGGGTTATTTTGGAGGCAAGGCGATGAATTTTGAAAATGGCAAATTTAAGTTGCTACCAGAGAACGAGATTCTCGCGGGAAATTGTATTGAGGTAATGGGTCAATTTCCTGAGAATTCTGTAGATTTGATTTTTGCTGACCCGCCATATAATCTACAACTAGGCGGAGATTTGCATAGGCCAGACAACTCAAAAGTTAGTGCGGTCGATGATGATTGGGATAAATTTAAGAGTTTCAATGACTATGATGATTTCACGTTTGACTGGTTAACCTCTGCCAGAAGAGTATTGAAACCTAATGGTTCAATCTGGGTGATAGGGTCCTATCATAATATATTTCGAGTTGGGAAGATATTACAAGATTTGGGGTATTGGATTCTAAATGATATAATCTGGAGGAAGGCCAATCCGATGCCCAATTTTAGAGGAAAGAGATTTACCAATGCGCATGAGACTCTAATTTGGGCATCGAAATCTGAATCTGCCAAATACACCTTCAATTACGAGGCTCTTAAAGAATTAAATGATGGTATACAGATGAGGTCAGATTGGATTTTTCCAATTTGTAGTGGATCAGAGCGAATAAAGGGCGAGGACGGTAACAAAGCTCATCCAACTCAAAAACCGGAGGCAATTTTGCATAGAATCCTTGTTGCATCGACAAAACCTTCGGAAATAGTTCTCGATCCATTTTTCGGAACTGGAACTACTGGTGTCGTAGCAAAAAAATTGGCGCGTAAGTATATCGGAGTAGAGCAGGAGGAGGATTATATCCGAATCGCAAAGGCTAGGTTGAGAGAAACTTCTCCCTTGGATCCCGAGAGCATTGTAACCACGGGTAGTAAGAGGTCAGAGCCAAGGATACCCTTTGGAGCACTTATTGAAAGTGGGGTATTAAGCCCAGGAGAGAAGCTTTACTCTTTGAATGGGAGGCATATTGCAAAGGTTAGAGCTGACGGTACATTAATAGCACATGATGCTCGGGGTTCTATTCATCAGGTTGGCTCAATATTAGAAGGGGCGCCTTCTTGCAATGGGTGGACTTACTGGTCTGTTGAGCGAGGGGGAAATAAACTTCCTATAGATGTTCTCCGGCAGCAAATACGGGCTGAATTTAAACAAACACTTTAGCATTTTGACACTAAATAGTCATATCTGATTGCTAGCGACTGCATAGACTTTCCGCATAAGAGATGGAAGACTCGAAGAATTGAAACTGCTAATGGTATCAGTTAGGAAGCCTTTTGGGGTATTAGAAATATTACAGGTGGCAACTTGTAAACTTAGTTCAAAATGAGAGAACTGATGTGTAACGATTTTAGTATGAATTGTCCAGCTTGAGTTGAAAGGCGGTGCAAATTTGGGAAATTGGTGTTTTGTCCAGTCCGAGCAGGGAAATGAAAGCATACCTCCCAGAAGACCTCTTTTCGGTCGTCTTTCCAATATAATCCTATGATCTTTGGTTGTGACAACGAAGGCGAATCCATATCGCCTCACCTTCCGTCCCCGAGTTACTTTCCTTGGCAGCTCAGATGCAATCTTTTTTTCAAATGAATTACAGTAGGAAGTAATTGGACAAATGTCGCAGTTTGGTTGTTTAGGAGTACAAATTGTTGCGCCGAGATCCATCAGTGATTGAGCATAATCGCCACATCGTGTCGAGGGCGTTAAGGTTTCAGCGATATTCCTCAGTTCTTTTTTTGAGTATTTAATTGGTTCCATAATAGCGTAGAGTCTTACGATGACTCTTTCGATATTTCCGTCAAGCACCACGGCTTTTTTTCCGAATGCTATTGATTGGATCGCTGCTGCGGTATATGGACCAACTCCTGGAAGTTTCAACAATAATTTAGAGCATTTCGGAAAGGTCGAATCATGCTTTTCAATTATTAATCTCGAGCACTTAATTAGATTTCGGGCTCTCGAGTAATATCCGAGGCCCGCCCAGGCCTCCATAATCTCGTTCTCTTGCGCCTTTGCCAATTGTTCGATATTTTTCCATTTTGACGTAAACTTTTGGTAATAAGGTATTACGGCTTTAACTGTTGTTTGCTGAAGCATTATCTCGGATAGCCATACTTTATAAGGTTCTTGTTTTACACCAGTGATGGATTTGCTTGGAGATATTCGCCAAGGTAAATCTCGGGCGTGCGTGTCATACCATGCCAACAAGGGTTTGCTTATATGCTTTTTGTAGTTCATATTTTATTTATTTATAATATAGAATTCAGAAGTTGATTAAACATAGAATTATGGGATTTTCGTGTTTAACCTTTTATAGACTTTTATTTGAATTCCAAAAGTAGTATCATTACACATAATTTTGCAATGAAGTTTGGAATTTTGATCATTGGACCAGCGAACCTAAGATGAATTTTAAAAGAGCTTCTGGCCTACTTGAAAAAGTAACAAAAAAGACATTTGAAAAACGCGGTTTCTCACAGTTTGAGTTATTAACGCAATGGGGAGAAATTGTTGGTGATCGTCTCGCCGAGATCATTCGGCCATTGAGGCTAAGTTTCAAGGGTAATGGCCTTGGAGCAACGTTGTTTATAGAAGTTGAGGGTGCTTTCATACCAGAGGTAGATTTGCAGAAGGATATAATAATAGAAAGGGTAAATAGGTTTTATGGCTATCTTGCTGTTTCAAGAATAGCAATAAGAAAATCTTCCAATTTTGATTATGTAAATAAAATTAGAAGCGAAAAAAATGATGAAAAAACTGCTTATTCTGGTACCGAAAAATCTCTTGATAAGCGTAGTATAGACCTAAAAACTTTACTTGACGAGCTTGAACATATTAAACACGATCAATTTCGTGAGAGCTTAATAGAATATTGCAAATTGTACCTAAGAAATGGAAAGTTTAGTTAGTGATTAGGAAAATTGAAATGAATATCTTTAAATTTATTTTGGCAACACTCGTGTTCATGTTGGGTGGTTTTTGTGCTTTAGCTGAACCGACATCGCGTGATGAATACGTCGACATGTCAAAGGGGGACCCACAAGCTCAAGTCACTATTGTGGAGTATGCATCCTTTACTTGTCCTCACTGTGCCACCTTTCATAGGGATGTTTTCCCTAAACTAAAGGAGAAATTCATAGATAGCGGAAAGGTTTATTTTACTTATAGAGAAGTGTACTTTGACGCACCCGGATTGTGGGCAGGTTTGTTGGCTAGGTGCGCGGGCCCGGAAAAATATTTTGGATTAGTAGATTTACTTTACTCCAAGCAGGATAGGTGGACCGCTGGATCGTCAGAGCAAGAAATTATAAAGAATTTGGCAGCTATTGGAAGTCAAGCGGGTATGGAGAGAAAGCAAATTGGCGAGTGTTTGCGAAATGAGAAAAAAGCGCTTAGCTTGGTTAAAGCTTTTCAAGAAAACTCAAAAAACGATAGCATTTCATCGACGCCGAGCTTTGTAATTAATGGAAAGCTATATAAGAATATTGGGTACGCAGAGCTGGAAACTGAAATCGAAAATTTACTCAACTGATTTTTTTAACTGCTTAAGTTTTTCATAAATCAGATCTGTATTATCTAAAGTCAATTCGACTTTGATCTCTTTTATAAGTTCTTTATACTGCAACGGAATTCGTACAAAATCCTTTTCTGTCGTAACTAAAAAGGCACCATTTTTTTTTGCTTCAGCTGCCAATCTTTTCAATGTTTTTTCTTTAAGAGGTTTATGATTTGGAAAGGAATAAGTTTTGAGCACTTTGGCTCCTAAACTTTCTACAAAGTGAAAAAACTTTTTTGGGTGTGCAATACCTGCAAAACAGATAACTTCCTTATTCCGTATATCGAAATTGCTGGAGCTAGGAACCAATTTTCCGTGAACCAATTCTGTATTTGTAAAAAGTTTTATTTTGGCGCCGAAAGCTTCTTGCTCACTTTTTGAGCCGATAGCTATAATCATGTCAGCTCTTTGAAGCCCTACGTTTATAGGTTCTCTGAGTGGGCCTGCCGGTATGATCTTTTCGTTACCAAAACCAACAGAGGTATCAACAACTACAAACGAAAAATCTTTAAATACGCTATTATTTTGAAAACCATCGTCGAGGATGACAATATCCGCATTGGCTTTTGCGGCAGACTTGATCCCGAGGCTCCTTTCTCTTGAAACCCATGTCGGCCCATAGGTTGCGAGCATTAAGGGCTCATCCCCCACCTCAATGTGCGAGTTCGTTTGTGAACAGACGAGAAGTGGTCCTTTTAGTTTGCTTTTGTATCCTCTACTAACGATGTGAGGGTTATACCCTAGATTTCTCAATAGCTGAAAAAACTTTATAACAGTTGGGGTTTTACCATTCCCTCCTAACGTTATATTACCTACACAGACAACTGGGATGGGCATTATTTCATTTTTTCCAAAAAGCGTACTCAAATATGAGAAGAACTTCCACAGAAGTGAAAGGGGTGCAAAGAGAACACTTATATCGACGAACTTTGCCTTGCTTTGTTTTAGCCAAAATTTTGGAAATTTCATATTTAGGGTTTAACTTATTAGGGTTACATTTTAGTAGACTAAAGTGCAATCTTACAAAAAAAAACTGAATTGGATAGAAATTTATTTTCCAGCTATCATCATCTTTCTTATTAACAAGCTAGGTACCATCATAGCCTTGAAAGTGTCGATATCATTTGCGGCGATAATGTCTGCAAACATTTCTATTAAATTTCCAGCTATCGTGCATTCATTAACTGGATGGGTTATTTCCCCATTTTTTATCCAAAAACCGGTTGCCCCTCGTGAGTAATCGCCCGTATTTGAATTAATTGTTGATCCGATCAGTGACGTAACCAGTAAGCCGTCAGATATTCCTGATATGATTTCTTTTACGGTCTGAGCCCCTTTACTCACTTCAATATTTCCTGCCGCGGGGAATGGGCCCGACCCGATTGAGCGGGAAGCGTTCCCTGTTGGTTCCAATCCCAGTTTGCGGGAAGTTCTTAGGTCCAAAATGTTTTTTGTGTAAACACCATTTTGGAAAAAATATTTTTTTTGGGTGGCCAACCCTTCTCCATCAAAAGGCTTGGAACCGCTTATTTTTGGTCTATTGGGATCTTCAGTAATGGAAATATCTTTCGGCAATACCTTCTTTTGAGCCCTGTTAAGCAACCAACTAGACCCTCTGACGAGCGCAGCACCATTTATGGCTGAGGTGAGATGCCCTATCAACGAACCTGACACTCTCTTATCGAAAAGCACCGGATATTGTCCCGTTGGAGGTTTCTTTGGTCGTTGACGTTCCACTGCTCTCGCGCCTGCTAAAAGTCCTATTTCTTTGGGTGATGGCAGGTCACCTATGTGGCACCTCGTCTCAAATGCATGATCTCTCTCCATTTCCAAATCATAGCCGGAAATTGCCCCACAAAATAAATTAAAGCTAGTCCTTTTATACGATCCAATAAACCCATTCGAGTTTGCCAGACTCATTAAGATGCAGTTGCTGCTGGCGGAGCTTCCCTCGGACTGAGATACTCCCTTCGTTGACAATAATGAATCTTCCATTTCTAATGCTTTTTCCTTCAGATTCTTGGGAGTAACAGATGCATAGCTCTGATCAACTAGGTCTAAATCTTTAGCATCGTAATTTCGGCATAACTGCTTGTTTTCGGCGAGCCCGATGTACTCATCTTCCGGTGCTACCGCCGCCATCGCTATTGCCTTTTCAGTCATTTCGCGAATGTATTCCAGCTTTGTAGTTGAAGAGGAAACTGAGGCAGCTCTTTTACCCAGAAACACGCGCAAACCTATCCCAACTGACTCTGAACGCTCGGCCTTTTCAAGTTTACCATTTTTCACTTCTATGTTTTGAGAAGTTTCCTCCAAAGACATCGCCTCGGCGGAAGATGAACCTACTTCTTTTGCTAATTCTAGCATTCTATACAATAAATCACTCGTTTTGTCAGACATTTGCTTACTTTTTGTAGATTCGCATTTGACAGTCTTTCTAATTCAAAAAAACTCTCTCTTGTAAATAAAACTATTTTTTCGTATTTCAAGTCAGTAAAGCCTTCAGATACTAAGCGGAAGACTCGTTCTAACTAAAGCTTTTTAGCAAGGATATTATTCGTAAAAAAGAACGTTCAACGATGAAAAAAGGATTTATTCTTGAGGATGACCTAAGATCTTTGTCTAGGTTTCTCAGGATTTTTAACGCCCGTTCCAACTTTTCGAGGTTCCATAAATTGGCTTGAGCTAACAGGTCTGATTTTCTTTTCCCAAAAACGGGTGGTGATAGGGTCCGAAAAAAAACCTCGAGATTGCTCGTATTGAGTTTTACTTGGTAAAGCAAGGTAAAATGCCTCAGAACGTAAATACTAATCTGGTTAGGCTTCCTACCCAACAAAGCGAGACCTCGTAGAGATTTCAACATTTTAGGGGCTTGTCCCATCACCAAAAAATGAGGTAAATCCTGATCTTTAACACTGGATTTGCCATGCAATAATTCTTGGATATCCCTTTTACTAACGGGCTCTTCGTCATAGAGCTTATATAATTTCAGTTTTTCAAGAAAACTTTCTAAATCTTCCGCTGATGATAGTTCTTCATGGTTAATGAGAGAGTGCAAGGCTTCTTGGTCAGAAACCACTAATTCGTTTTGCTTTAATATTTTTTCAATATCAAAATTGTCTAACGATTCATCGTACACCGCGACACTCAAGCATTTTGGGTGTGGGTCTAAGAGTTTCCTCAATGCGGACGAAGCTTTCAGGGACCCAGCGGTGATAATTACATGTCCGTCATCGGGTATAATTTGATCAAGACACTCTGAAATTACCTTAGTGAGCTTTTCAGTTCCATTTTCAATTATAATCGCCTGTTTGCCCGGAAAAAAACTTCGCGTTTGTAGGGCGGTAAAGAAAAGGTCGTTGTCCTTCAAAATAGCAGGCTCAGAAAACTTGTGCAGCCTAAGCTCAGTTTCGGAATTCTCTCCACAAATTGCATTTGCAGCTTCCACGCTTTTTTTTGTTATTTTCTTCCAGTCAGAACCATGAAAAAATATTATTTTGAAGTTGCTTAATTCCTTTTGGGCATTACTTTCGTATTCTTTCAGGGAGCTCTTCATCTCTGTGGTGCCTCAGATAAAACTAGAAGTCTTGTGCTGATTTGATCTGCTAACTCGATAGCCAGACGTTTTCGAGCAGCTTCCTCGGCAACTTGCGCAGTGTATCCAGTTGAATTCCGTGCAGAATTATAGTCCGTGCGGGCTATTGCTTTTTGCTCCGATATCAAATGTTTTCCGTTTGAGTGTTTTAAAATATATTTGGCGGTCATCACTAATCTGTATCTCGTAATTTCATTGCTGGGTGTTATTATCAAGTCTGTTTTTAAAATATCCAGCGAAACATCAAGAATTTTTGACTCAATGCCTGGAGTTCCAAATCGGCGAACTAGTTCCTCACGAAGATAAAATCCGTCTTTACCCTCGATCTCCATAATGACTATTTGGTTGCTCAAGCCGTGCACCTTTTTTTTCTCAGAATAAAGTGGTGTAAACCCACACGAGGAAAAACATAATAGATGAAAAACTAAGCTCAGTTTTAATAGTCTAAATCTACAGAACAACATTAACTATTCTACCTGGGACGATAATTATTTTTCTGGGTTTGGTTCCATTTAGATATTTTTGCACTTTATCGTTTTCTAAAATCATCTCTTCTATTTCCTCGTTAGAGACATCTCTTTTTACCGATATCTCCGCCTTCTTTTTCCCGTTAAGTTGAATGGGAAGAATTATTTGCTCTCGTTGAAGCAGACCTTCGTCCCACAGAGGCCATTCCTGTTTTAACAGAACTTCACGATTGCCGAGCTTCGACCATATTTCCTCGGACAGATGTGGTGTCAGAGGCTGCATTAAGATCGCCATAGTTCGCAACGAGGTTAATTTGTATTCTTTCGGTGCCAGTGAGCGAGCCAGTATGTTAGTAAATTCATAAAGCTTTGCAACGGCTTTATTAAACGAAAAGCTTTCTATCCCATCAGTAACCCCTTTTATTGCCTGGTTCCTTGCTATCTCTAATTCAGAAATACTATTTCTTATCTTTTCAGAGCTTTTATTGTCCTCCGGCGACGTCTCGATCAGGATATCTTTAGTCAATTTCCAAACTTTCTGGATGTGACGCCAAGCTCCCTCAACCCCTGATGTTGTCCACTCTACATCTCGTTCAGGCGGGCTATCAGACATCATAAACCATCTTGCAGTATCGGCTCCATACTGTTCAATAATATCTATGGGATCCACAACGTTTTTCTTTGATTTGGACATCTTAATCGAGCCACCCACCTCCACTGGCGCTCCACTGCTGATCAAACTCTTGGCTTGATCTTTTGAATGCTGGGTCTCAGTTACAGCTTCGGGCGGATGCCACTCATTCTCGACAGCTACAAGGTCCGCTTTTATTCTACCATCCGCCGTTGTTATTGTTTCTCCTACGGCGAAACTTTTCCTAGGCTTGAAAACAACAAACTCATCTTTGGAAATCATAAATCTGATTGTGGTCTTTGATTTGCTCTTTAAACCCCGTAATTCTGAACCTAAATTTAGAGTGCCGGTAGCGTTTTCAATTTTGAAAGTGCATGTGCTATAGGTTTCATGGCAAACCATACCTTGGGTAAACAAGGCTGAAAAAGGTTCTTTAGATTTTTTCGGTAAATGATTTGTGATGTGCATTGCTCGAGAAAAAAATCTCGAGTATAAAAGGTGCAAAATAGCATGCTCGACGCCTCCTATATATTGATCCACGTTCATCCAATAATCTGCCGAACGCTTGTTCGTTGGGTCTGTTGAGCTAGGGTCAGTGAATCGAACGAAATACCATGAACTATCGACAAAAGTGTCCATAGTATCAGTTTCTCTTAAAGACTGACGTCCGCACTTTGGACAATCAACTTGCCTCCAGTCCAAATTCTTATTAAGGGGGTTCCCAGGTGTAGAAAAGTCCACGTTTTTGGGTAAAAGGACAGGTAAGTTTTGTCGATCCTCTGGGACTACGCCGCAGCTTTCACAATGAATAACGGGGATTGGGCACCCCCAATATCGTTGTCGGGAAATCCCCCAGTCACGCAGTCTAAAATTGGTTCGCGTTTTGCCTATCTTTAAGTTTTCAAGGTGTTTGACAATAGAGTTTTTTGCATCAGGTATATTTTTTCCGTTTAGAAAATCCGAGTTAATTAATGTTCCTGGTCCTGTGTATGCCGTGTTGGTTACTCTTGTAGAACTTTCCATTTGACCTGCGGGTTGTATGACCGGGGTGATTTCCAAACTGTATTTTTTTGCAAAGTCCAAATCTCTCTGATCGTGGGCTGGGCAACCAAAAATAGCTCCTGTTCCATAATCCATTAGAATAAAATTCGCGATGTAGAGTGGAACTGATTTGTTTTTGATTAAGGGGTGAACAACACGAATTTTTGTATCAACTCCCTTTTTTTCAGCAGTATCAATTGCAGCTTCAGTATTCCCTATCTTTTCACAATCTGAAATAAAAGCGGAAATTTTTTTACTATTCTTGCCCAAGAAAATTGCTAAGGGGTGATTTGGTGATATGCCCGCAAAGCTCATCCCGTAAATAGTGTCAGGGCGTGTAGTGTAAACATTTAAATTTGGGAAGCCGTCAGGCGCATTTTCTAATTGAAACTCTATCTCTGAACCGATGGACTTTCCAATCCAGTTCTTCTGCATCAATTTAACTTTTTCGGGCCAATTGGCGAGTTGTTCAACGGACTTTAACAAATCGTCTGAAAATTCTGATATTTTGAAGAACCACTGAACTAATTCCCTTCGCTCTACGAGTGCACCAGATCGCCAACCTCTGCCTTCTTCAACTTGCTCATTTGCCAAGACGGTCTGGTCAACCGGATCCCAGTTCACGATTGCATTCTTGCGATATGCCAAGCCTGCTTCTAGCATGTCGAGGAAAAGTGTCTGTTGCTGCCCATAGTAATCTGGGTCGCATGTAGCAAATTCGCGAGACCAATCAATTGACAAACCCATTGGTTTTAGTTGTTCTCTCATGGTATCAATATTTTGATATGTCCATTCTGAAGGATGGATCTTCTTTTCCATAGCTGCATTTTCAGCTGGCATTCCGAAAGCATCCCATCCCATTGGATGCAAAACATTATAGCCTTTGGCCATTTTGTACCTGGCTACAACGTCCCCCATCGTGTAATTCCTTACGTGTCCCATATGAATTCTTCCTGACGGGTAAGGAAACATTTCTAGAACGTAGTATTTGGTTTTTGACTGGTTTACCTCGGATTTAAATAAGTCCAATTGATTCCATACAGCCTGCCATTTTAGTTCTATTTCCTTAGCGTTATACTTCCAATTATTCTCTGACATAGTTTAGTTCCTTGTGGGCACTTTGTTCTCAACTCGCTTTTCTCTACTGGCATTAAATTCACAGTAAAAATTGTAAAACCATGACCAAGATTTTTACAACATTTAAAACTAGTAACTAAGACAATAAGAACGAACAACCCTTAATCATCAAAAAGAGCGCTCGCTGTGACTGTGGCAGTATTGCATCACACAAAAAAACAAACTCCATTTCACGACATGTAAGCTTGACCGAAGAGGGAATTTTGGGAAAGAAGAGACATCCCTTCCGAAAAGTTGGATGAGGTTAACTTTTAATTAACACAAAGAGGCAAGAACATGAAACAAGTTCTCTTCACGACTACAGCTTTAGTTGCTTTTTCTGGCGCAGCGATGGCTGATGTGACATGGTCGGGGTCAGCAGCCCTGATGTATAACGACGGCGCCGGAGAAGCGGCAGAAGGCATCAACTCGGATATCGATTTAGATGTATCTATGTCAAATGGTGGTGGATACACCGCAAGCGTTTCAGCAGCAATGGAAGGTGGAGACTCCATAACAGGAGAAGACATCGACATCACAACACCTGTTGTGTCTATTCATTACGGTGAAGTTGTTGAAGCTGCGAACTCTGCTTATTCAGATACAGACGGTCTTTCAGGTCTAGGAAGTGATGAGTTCACATCTGCAGACGGATCAGGAGCAGCGCTATTGGTAACAGCTTCTACTGGCGGAATGACAGTTGGGTTTTCTGACGACGCTACTGTTGATGGCAGCGCGTCTTCCTTCGGTATAAGCGGCGACCTTGGTGGTTTGAGCTTTGGTATTGGTTCGAAAGACGAAGACTGGGGTATTTCTGCTTCAGGCAGCGCACTCGGTGGAACCATTTCCGTAGCCAGCGAGGAAGTTGGCGGTACTGCAGGTACTGGAGTTAGCATGACGTTGCCATTAGGTGATATGTCCTTGACAGTATCAGCCACAGACGGTGATTTCTGGGGTGCGTCCGTAAGTACTTCGTTAGCAGGAGCATCGATAAGTGCAGGTACAGACAGCAATGACGATACACAGTTTGGTATTTCGACGACCTTGGCAGGTGGGTTCGGACTTGCGGCTGATTATGATACCGATAACGGTACGGAATTGGCTCTGTCTTACTCATTGTCTGACTCAGCAACATTGACGGTGTCGTATAACGAAGATCTTGATGCGGATAATGACGACGATAACGAAGCTGGAACTGAAGCAAAAATTGCATTTTCGTTCTAAGGTAACGTAGATAGAGATAAAATCAAAGGCACTGCTGCGGCAGTGCCTTTTTTTGTACAATTCTAAGTCGTACCTCATTATTAATAAAGGACTTTTTCTTTGAATGGAGTGATTGCTTTTGCGTTTTGGGGCTCAACGCTTATTACGCCAGATGCGTCTATTCTTGACGGTCTAACTTTCAGAGAAGTTCCCGCTTTCAGTCAGGTGGGTGTATCGAGTGTTTATTTTCAAAGAGAAGTGATTGGGAGTGAGGTTGCCTTCTATAGTGAGGAAAATTATGCGTTTGGGCCGCTACAACCTTTTCTGTCTGCGTCTGTAACTAATGATGGTGGAACTTGGTTGGGTTATGGTTTTGTAAACAGTATTCAAGTTACCGATGAATTCGGTTTTAGATTAAAGTTTGCTCCAGGGGTGTACAGGCCGGGACAAGAGGTTGCTTTGGGGGGTTGGTTGATGTTCAAATCAGGTATAGAGATAAATTACATAATGTCTGATTGGAAATTTTCATTGGGATTTGATCATAGATCAAGTGGAGATATATGGGACTATAATCCTGGAATGGAGACTCTCCAGCTAAGTGCATCGAAAAAAAAATAAAAAAAGAGAGTATAATTTGTATTTCACTAATAAGCGCACAAGATTCGGGGAAATCTCCTATGAACTACTCTTAAATACGCTTCGTTTACACAAAAACTTTAAATTTTTTGTTGAGTGCTTGTGTTAAATCGGTACATTGTTACCAAAGAACTATATTTTTGCGTAACAGACAAAAGACGTTGAATACTGAAACAACTAACACGATGAGAATCCATAATATGTTCGTAAAGCTCATTTTACTTTTGACAACCGCTTTATTTCTTATGTCTTGCCAGACTGAACCAGAAAAGTTCCAGCAGTTTTTTGATAAATGGAGCCTCGAAAGTATAAGCAAAGGAATCGAAAATATCGGTGAGGGAACCACGGATAGAAAATCCCTGTCAACAGAACAACATGTTTTAGATGTTCCAAATGAAAAGGCAGGTTTGCCTTTGCAATACATGGAGTTTGTTGAGAAAAACGCAAAATATAATGTGAAACTTGCGGTCTTGAACCATCCGGAAATTAAATCCCAATCCTTTATGAGAAAAATGGCAACGGCCGGTATTGGTATGGCTGAGGCAGCCAAAGACCTTCAGATATCAGGAAGCCTTTTGACGGGGGCAAAATCAGAAAACAGTCAGACCGAGGCATCTGCGGTAGCTAATCTGAGCGTTGGCCGGGTTCTATACGATTATGGATCCTCTGACTACGCTATAGCCTCTCAGAAAGAGGCTGTTAGGTCAGCAGAGTTATCAGAGAAAATAGCTGTAGAAAAAATCGCTTTAGAGGCTTATAAGGCGTGGATAAACCTAGCGAAAAGCCATGAAATTGAAAAGGTATTTAAAAGAGGAATTGATTTAGCGACCCCTTTACTTGGTCAAATTAGAAATATATCAACTTCGGGAATATCCGACAAAGCGGGTTTATTGGCTGCTCAGCAAAAATTTGCCTCTCTTGAGATTGGTTATGCGAAGACGAAATCTTCAACTCTGGCCGCCAAAGCAATTTTTGATGATGTTTTTCAGTTATCGGGTGCCGTTAACGTTGTAGCTCTTGATCCAATAAAGCTGCAAGAAAAGCATAAGAACCCAGAAGATAGCTTTTCTGCTGCTTTAGACATACAGGCAAATCAATCGATTCTAAATACCAAATCTCTAGAATTAAAGGCTTTGAAAGCAACTTCAAATCCTCAAGTCTACTTTCGGGCAAATGCAAGTCTACCTGCTGAAAATATGCGTGAAGATGGTATAGCAACAGTTGGCGTTGACGTGTCTTATAACTTTAATGACGGTGGCTTTAAAGAATCTCAGATGGAGATGATTCGTTTTGAAATGGATAGTATACGCGAACGAAGAAATGAGTTAATGTTGGTGAAAATGAGTACTTTTAAAGTATTGGAACAGCAGTACCAGGTCGCTATTAAAAGGATTAAATCGGCTGAAGAACTTCTTAACCTCGCATCGGAGGTTCGATCCACAGTAAAGGCTCAACTTGTTTCAGGTAGAAGTTCTATCCAAGATGTGATGGATGCGGAGGTTACGTTTTCGGAGTCAGAAATTGAATTGTTAAACGCGAGGGCGGATGCAGCCGTGGCGAGCTACGAAATTTTTACCTTAACCGATAGCCTGTCACAACATATTGGTTGGTAAAAAAGTGAATTCTACCTACATTGAGGAACACGCATGACTGTACAAAAACGCGCATCGAAAACTAAAGATTCGACAGCGGTTATACCAGACAAATCTAACCAGAATCGCAAGAAATTTGAGGCAAAAGATATGTCAGAGGAAGAGCAGCTCCTGACATGTCTCCAATATTTTCTTAGGTTTCATGGAATTGAAAAGAGTGTAGCTTCTATAAGAGAGCTGTCGGATATTTCAGAAGGCGAATTTGGCTTTTCGAATGCAGTATCTGCGTTGAGCAATTTAGAGTTTTCGGCTAATGTAGGTGTCCTTTCTTACAGGAAATTATCAAGGGGACATTGCCCTTCTATAATAGTGTTCAAGGACGGTAAAATTGGAGTTCTTGTGGAAGTTACCCCTGGAAAGCAGTTTAGGGTATATCAACCTGATTTGCCTGAAAATTTTGCTCTGTATGAAAGAAAAGAATTCAGAAGTCTGTTCAGTAAATCAATCCTTCTGGCAAAATCACCCCGGCAAACCAGTGAGGAAGGTCAAAAAAAGATCGACTGGTTTTGGGGTTCTCTATCTCAAAGTAAGTGGACCTATACGCAAGTGTTAGTTGCGGCGGCAGTTTCAAATTTTTTAGGGCTTTCCACATCAATTTTTATCATGGTTGTTTATGATATGGTTGTACCAAATCAGGCAATCGAGTCGCTTGTTGCTCTCACCATTGGAGTGTTGATTGCTCTTGCTTTTGATTTTATAATTAAGACCACACGAGCGAATTTTATTGATAAAGCTGGGAAAAAAGCAGATGCGCGAATGTCTCGGCTGATTTTTGATCAGTTGATGAATATGAATTTGGCCTCGAAAAATGCCAAATCGGGAGCTTTAGCAAGTATTGTACGTGAATTTGAAAGCCTGAGAGATTTTTTTACTTCGGCAACTTTGGTCATGTTAGTTGATCTTCCATTCGTATTTTTATTTATTTATATTATTTATTTGATTGGTGGACCTTTGGCATATGTACCGTTGGCAGCGGTACCAATAGTTATGATAACGGGAATATTCGTGCAACCGTTCTTAGCCCGAATAAGTGCCGATAGCCTCGAGTCAGGTATGTCAAAACAGGGTGTCTTGGTGGAAACATTAAATGGTCTGGAAACCATAAAGGCAACCGGTTCTGCCGGATTGATGAAAAAAAGGTTTCAAGACGCGACCACGTCGCAATCAGACCTGGGTTTAAGGGGAAGAATGATCTCGCAATTTGCGATAAACTCAGCGATGTCCGTTCAACAATTTGCACAGATCGCGGTTATATTTTACGGGGTTTTTCTGATACAGGACGGCACTGTAACCATGGGTGCGTTGATAGCAGTTGTTATTCTATGTGGGCGAACATTGGCGCCTCTCACGCAGCTTGCTAATGCCCTGACGCGTGTCAACAGTTCTCGCGCAGCCTACAGGAATATCAATGATCTTATGAACAAACCCCGAGATAGAGCTAGCGTTGATAATCCTTTAAGTCGGCCAAAATTAAATGGCAAAATAGAGTTTAAAAACGTATCTTTTAAATACCCAAAAGCTGGGGAAGTTACCATAAAGGACCTCAGTTTCACCGTGGAACCGGGAGAAAAAGTGGCAATTTTGGGTAAAATGGGTTCTGGAAAATCGACTATAGCTAGGCTGTTATGTGGTTTGTATGAACCAGACAGCGGATCAATTTTGATTGATGGTGTTGATATTAGGCAGATAGACCCAGCAGACATAAGGAGAAATGTAGGTTTCATGCTGCAAGAAACCTGGCTTTTCTCAGGCTCCATAAAGGAAAATATACAGATGGGATTCGCTGAATACTCCGATGAGCACATCCTCAATGTGGCGAAAATTTCTGGTGTAGACGAGTTTGTTAAGGGTAACCCAAGCGGGTATGACTTCAAAGTTAGAGAGCGTGGGGAGGGCCTGTCGGGTGGACAACGGCAGTCAATAAACCTGGCAAGGGCCTTATTGCACGCACCTTCTACCCTAATTCTGGATGAACCGACGAGCTCCATGGATTCGGCAACCGAGAAACTCGTGCTGGATAATTTGATCGAATGGATGGGGGACCGAACTCTTCTCGCAATCACTCATCGGAACACGCTTGTACGCCTAGCAACCAGGGTGCTGGTTGTTGATCAGGGAACATTGGTGGCTGATGAACCTCCAGAAAAACTTTTGGGACCTCGCCCAACTTAGGGGAGATATTGATGGCAACGAAAGACTTTAAGAAACTATCAAAAGAACTTTCTGGTGAAGGTGGTGTTGCGGGGTCATTCTTGATATTCACCGTAATCTTGCTAATTGCCCTTCTTTTGGTTTGGGCTAATGCTACTGAGCTCGATAATGTAACGAGAGGACAAGGAAAAGTAGTTTCGTCGTTGCAAAACCAAATGGTTCAGGCCTCTGAGCAAGGTGTTTTAAAGAAAAAGTACGTAGAAGAAGGAGAGAAAGTAGTCACAGGCCAACTGTTATTTGAAATCGATCCAATCGATGCGAAAACAGCTTATGAACAGGCGGAGCAACGCTTGGCAAGCTTCAAGATTCAAGAAATTCGATTGCTTTCAGAGATAGATGATCAGGATATAATTTTTCCTGAGGAGTTGATATTGCTGGCTCCCTCAGTTGTGACGACTGAAAAGGCGCTGTTTGCTGCCCGTAAGGCTAACCTGACTGCACAACTTTCAATCCTACAACAAAGACTGAATCAACGAAACCAACAATTGACAGAGGTGGACGTCATAGTGAAAACCTCAGACGATACCTTGGCGTTGGTTCAATCTCAAATTGAAATAATGGAGCCACTGGTAAAGGCTGGACTTTCGCCAGAGACCGATCTTTTATCGCTAAAAAGGCAGGCGAAAGATTTTGAAGGAAAACGCGAGGGGGCGTTAGCATCAATAAAGAGGATCAACGCATCAATAAGTGAGGTGGAAGAGGAAATTTTTTCAACGAGACAGAACTATGTTACAAAAAGCCAGCAGGAGTTGGCGGGAATCGTTTCGCAAATAGCTGAAATAGAATCACGAATCCCAGCTCTCAGAGATAGGGTTAGTCGGACTCTCGTAAAATCACCTTTGGATGGTATTGTTAATCGACTGAACTTTAACAATATTGGAGGCTTTGTTCAACCTGGCGACGTAATTCTGGAAATTGTACCCACCGGAGACGATTTAATAGTCGAGGGAAAAATTGACCCGAAAGACATAGCATACATCAATCCTGGACAAGATGTAAAAATCAGCCTCACTGCATATGACGCTTCTCGCTACGGAACCATAGAAGGAAAAGTATTGAAGGTGAGTGCAGATGCTTCACCAGATAACAAAACGGGACTCTCTTTTTACACTGTAGACGTTTCAATGGATTCTCAACTTTATGAAGATGATAATTCACCAGTTGAAATATTCCCAGGAATGGTTGCATCACTTGATGTCTTGGCAGGAAAGAGAACAATTTTAGAATATTTTTGGCGACCCATGGCTAAGGTAAAAGAGCGTGCATTTCGTGATTGACGTTTTATGAGGCGGCAATGAAAAAATCCCTTATTTTTCTGGCAATTGCTTTCATATTTTTGGCAGTCCCTATCTATGCGGCAGCCAGATTGATAGTGCCTGATTGGTTGCGTGGACAAATATCTGCAAGCCTTCCAGAGGGTTCCTCCTTAACGATAAAGAATATCAAGAGTAATGCGGACCTGAGTTTTGTTTACGAGAAAGTTTCTTTTAGTTATATGGGCAGCGAACTAAACTTGTCCGAAGTGCACTTTAAGCCGAGGCCGAGTTTATCAGAACCACTTATTTTGGAGTCGCCTGTGGTGACCTTAACGAGGGGCAATCAAGTAATAGTATTTAAGGAAATCACTGTTACAATAATTCCGTCCAACATATATTTGGAGAAATTAAAACTGAAGGGTTCGGTTGCAGAATTAGATAGCCCCGAGTCGGTTTTATTGACAAATATGGAGTTTGTAATTTCTGAGATAGCCAAGAAAGATTTCAAATTTTCCATTCATGCAGACGCTGCTAACTTCACACTTGTGATGCCACTGGGCCCCGTGATTGTAGATTTCAAAGACTTATCATCCGATGTTCAGATTTCGGAAAACCCCCAAATTGCGCTTGAGGCCGAAACGGCTGCTTATAATTTGAGCTCGCTTTCACCTTTTAACCCCGATCGAATAATCTTTGCCGAAGCTGTGTCGGCAGCGTTGTCTTTTCGAAAAGCTCCCCGTCTTGAGATGCCAGTGGCGTACCGTTCAAAAGAATTAAGATCACCTATGGGGAAAATTGCCGATCACTTTGACTTAAATGCGAGGGGCGCCTGGCATGCTGACAGCGCGCGTTGCAGTATAGGTCAAGCATTAATCAATGATAAGGAAGTATGTGGCAAATTGATCGATGTTTTGGAGGTAAAATTATCTTTGTCTGACAGTAAGGGAACTTTTCAAGTATCTGGTGACGGTATCTGTGTGGCGAGAGGTTCAGGGTGCCCGCAGACAATCAAAGCAGAACTAAGCAGTCTTAACACAGCTGATATCCTAACAAATATAATGAGATCAAATGTTGTTAACCCTTTATTAAGTGGTGTTATTCTAGGCTCATTATTGGGTTCCCCCGCAGACCCATCATCTGGATTTGATCACAGTGTCACTTTTGACGTAAAGGGAACTCAAATTTATTTGAATGGTGAACCTTTACTTCAATAGTCACCAACTAAATCGCTCTTGCTTCTTATTTTTTTCCCGATTTTTTTGATGTACCTTTCTCAAGCTCGTTTTTTAATGCGGCTGTGTATGCTGCTCTTGCCGTGTCCGCGATGGCCAATTCATTCCGCAGCCTATTAATGTGAACATCGTTAAACTGTAATGACGCAAGTTGGGCCTTAGCGTTATCGGACATATCTTCAGTATCATATTCCTTGTCGTCGATCTTGATTTTTGGCATTATCTTTTCCTGTTAGTTTCGCGTTTCTCGTGTTTTTATAAGTTTATGAACATACTAATTTTTTCTGTATGACAGAAAATCAAAAAAAGTCAAAAGACTGTTTCAAAACCCTTCAATCATCAATAAGCAAATTTTGTACTAAGTTATCGACGTCTTTTTTTGATGCTGCAGCTTGTTTTTCTTTTGTTCGATCAACAAGCGTTTTCTTGCTATCTACACCCGTACCTTCCTTGTTCCCTGCCAGTCGTGGCAAAGCGAAAAGTGATGAGAGATGCCCATATATTATGGGAACTGCACCGGTGTCCTTTAACTCGAGAAATTGATCGTTCGTGATCCCGTTAAATTTTTCTTTGTTCACTTTCCACAAACCTTTCACAGTCTCAGTCTTGTCATTTCTCTTGACTTTCAGATTCCATTCTTCGAGCAGTTCCATCTGCTGTATTTTTTTTACTGCCTGTGTGGTGGACAGCCTTGTAGCTTCCAGTGCATTAACGAATTTGAGTATATTCTCGAGGTGGTCCGAATGATTCCCGTCTTTATCAAACAAAGGTATAGCACCTTCCTCGTCCGTGGGAGCTATCATGTTAGACTCACTATCGAAGCATAAGATTTTTTTCTTTGAATTCTCTTCTGTAAGAAGGGCAAATGGGTAGCTCCTGTATAAGGCTGGAATATAATTTCCAGTCCACTTGAAAGATGAATTCAAGAAACTGTTCTGGCCAGTTTGCAATCCTAGAAGCATACAAAGGTCAAAATTATTTCGATCATTCAATAGAAAAACGATTGGTGCCTCACATGCCGCCCGTTCGACCTCATCCGAAATAATAGGACAATGAGTGTCGTTTTTACAAAATTCCATCGTAAGGTTCACTCTGATACTGTGACCTTTATGCGTTTGCTTATTTAGTGGTTCGTATTTCATTTTGCGTTCCCAATCGATTTGCTTAGGCTACTCTTTTTACCCGACGGCTTGTACCGAAGTTTGATCGATGGTCCAATTGACTGTTATTATTTATTGCAGTCAATATTTATTTTATTAATATTTTATACTTCATCGAAGGATTTCCAGATTTGGGCTCAGACGACCTCTCCGCCTACCATGTTATATCGAAAATTGATATTGAATAAAAAAAGGACATTTGGCTTCTTACTATGCTAACCAAACTGCCTCATAATCAAAAAAATTCGGTCAACCATACAAACGAAACAGAGAGTTGTTGAATAGGTACATTAAGTAAATAGGGGGAAAACAACATATTTTTATGGACTTTTAACGATATGGTAGTAAAAAGTGCACCTAGACAGGATTCATCAGAGGACCGGTATTAAGCGATTTGATTTCAAAAGTAGGTCAAGAAAACAACTGTTCCCGTTATTTTTACATTTTTTTAATGAATATCTTGCAAAGTGAACAAGTGTGTTCTAAAAGAAACACATCTAACGAATTTTTTTAAAAGAAGGGTAAAACAAAAAAAGATATTGCGCGATTTTTACTCAGAAGGTAGATAGACCGTAATGTAACGTTAAATTATATGTGTTTGGCACCGGCGTGCTGTCCACTTAATTAGAAAACCAAAACCTGGAGATGGTGAACATGAATATGATTGTTAACACATCTGAACTCGTAGGTTACGAGGCAGAGAAAAAAGCAACTAAAGCGTCGGGCACGCAAGCCTTGGCAAAATTAATTTCAACTTGGGAAAAGAATCAGGCTAAAGCAAAGCGGATCAGCGGATTGACACTTTTAGCGGTCTCCCTCGCTGCGTGTAATTCTGACGATGATGATGGAGCGTCCTCTGACTCTGCATCCCTACAAGCGCAATTAGATGCGGCGGTCGCGGCTCAAGCGGCTGCTGAAGCGGCTCAAGCAACGGCTGAAGCAGCCTTAGCGGCGGCGGAAGCGGCGTCAGCGGCTACCGACGCGGCGGCGAATGCAAACCAAACATTTACCTACACGACTGGTGTTGAGAGTTTTACTGGTGGTTCCGGTGATGATAACTTCAACTCGGATACAGCTGCAAAATTTGGAATGCTTGACGGAGCACATGGTGGTGCAGGAACAGACACATTGTCTATTTCTGACGCATCGAATAATGCTTACTCGCTTCCAACGAGCGCGAATATTAGCGGAATTGAAAATATAGTTGTTTCGCATACATCAGACGCTGTCGGTGACTCTGTAACTGTGAATGCGAATACACTTACAGATGCAAGAAGTATAACAGTGTCAAACTCAGGTACTGCCGCACCGATAGATATCGATACAACCGAGAACGTCACTTCCGTTACAGTTAATGGTGATGCCGTGAACGCGGACATCACAACGGTTGCGATCGATGACAACGGAACAGCAGCCACAGCAACAGCGGCTGGTACGGATGTTTTGACTAGCGTTACCGTCATGGGAACGACGGGTGCAGTAGCGATTGCGTCAGATGTTATAGACACATTGTCTTTGACTGGTGTTGCTGGTCTTACGACTGTGACGGACGCCACAACCACCTCAACGAGAGCGCTTACAATAAATTATGGTGCTGGTACAGTTGGTGGTGTGACCGATGCCGGTGCTGACACTGTAACGATAAATATGACAGGTGCTGGGACAAATATCGGGACAACAACGATTGCTCAGGCTACGACCGTGGATCTGAATGCTGAGTTTGCAATAACGACGGGTACGATAGCAGCTACATCGGCAACAGCGGTTAATATTTCGGGTGACTCGGTAGCGGCAGTTGACTTGTCGACCGCAGCGACTGGAGCTGTAACGATCTCTGGATCCGCAGGTTTTACCGATACAACGACGGGAACAGCTGCTTCTTTCACTAACAGTGGTACTGGCGCTATGACGTTGGGTGCAACAACGGCGACAGCGGGTGTTGCAGTAGGTACTGCAGTAACAGGCGGTACTGGAGTTGACACGGTATCTTTTGGTGCGCAGACAGCTGCCAGCAACTTGGGTGATGGAAACGATGTGGCCTACTTCACAGGTGCGGCACTGGGTTCGGGTGGTTCGGTTGACCTTGGTGCTGATACGACAGGTGATACCATTGGCCTAACCCATGCAAACGCGATTACCGCGTCAGCGACGGAAGCATTTGAAGCGGCGGTTACGAACTTTGAGAAAGTGACGATCGCAGCGTCAGCCGGGACAGGTACAATTAACATGGCGAACCTGGCGAGCGTTCCAACTATTGAATTCACGGGCGCTATTGGCCACGCCACAATCTTGAGTGGAATGGCCGATAATTCATCGGTGACATACAAGGTTGCAAATACCGCAGCAACGACGATGACGTACGCTACGACATCAGGAACGGGTGCTACGGGTGAAACTCTTAACCTGACCATGTCTGCAGCAGCAACAGCGGCCATGAATACTATTAGTGCAGCAGGTATCGAGAAAGTGAATATTACGTCTGACGATACAAGCACGGCTGCCGCTGATCAGACAGCTGTACACACTATCACGCTTACCGGATCAGCTATAACTGATGTGGTTGTTACAGGTGATGCGGGACTTAATTTGACAGCAACTGGAAGTACGGCGATTACCAACTTTGATGCTTCGGGTGTTACAACAAACTCAGCTGCTGTAGCTGCATCAGCTGGTGCGGGAGGTGTCACGTATACATCTCTTAACGTAACTACGGGTGCTACACCTACAATTAAAGGTGGACAAGGTGCTGATACTTTAACCGGTGCGACCGGGACGGCGATTGCTGAGACGATCGAAGGTGGTGACGGTATTGATACCATTAATGGTGGCCCAGGCGTTGACACGTTGTCGGGTGGTGCAGGGAACGATGTGTTTCAATTCGAAACAGCAGAACTTCTTGGAACCGACATTATTGATGGTGGAGATGGCACAAATGATAACATTTCCGTTCTTGATGCTACGAACGCAACAAATGTGGTGGATGCGGACTTTGCAAACATGACGAATGTTGAAAGCTTAACCCTCGTGGCCGGACAAGTTCATAACCTAACCCTTGGTGCGTCCTCTCTGGCGTCTGGTGTAGCCACTGTGACGGCGACTGGTGCTGGTGCGAACACGATTACTGTCGGGGCGGGTCATGCTGGAAATCTCTCCATAACAAGTGGTACTGCAGGTGATACGTTCACAATGTCTGCATATCCGGCCGGTCACACGATTACCATAGCTGGTGGTGGTGGAGGTGATGGCTATACCATCGGTGCTGGTAACGAAAATATCACTGGTGGTGGTGGTGTTGACACAATCACCGTCGGCGCAGCGAGCTACCTAGCCTCTACCGACGTAATTAACGGCGCTGGTGGTACGGACGTATTGAACTTTACAGCCGCCTCCACGGTAACAGATGCGATGCTTAGTGGAATGTCGAACATGGAGACACTGTCAGCCGGTAACGTTGCTATGACCATAACGGCTGGTGCACAGGCTCAGGAGGCTGGTTTTGTCACCTTTACCATGGGTAACGCAACCAACACCGTTGATGCGAGTGCAATGACATCCAACATTACAATTACGGGTGGAACGGGTGTTGACACAATTACAAGTGGATCTGGAGATGATACTCTAGACGGTGGAGATGGTGTCGATACGATAGTATTTGCGGCGACTGCGGCGGCCAACGGTAACGATGCCTTTGGTGCAAACATCGATGTGTCTGGTGCAAACGCTGATAAGTTTAATATGTCGGCTTTCCTATCGGGTGCTACTTTCAACAGCACAGTTGTTGAGCATAACGGTACGAGTGAGGTCAATCTTACGAACTCCATTGTGATGCTTGCAGCGGCTAACGGAGACGATGCCGAGGTTGATACTGAGGCTGAAGTTGCAGCCCTAATAGAGGGTATTGGCGACGCGCTTCACTTGAACTCCGGAGGTAAGGGCATTGTGTTAGCGGGTGATGATAGTGGTGCTAGGACAGGGTTTATCTACTTTGTGGATGATAGCTTAGACGGTACTAATGGAACCGTCGGTACAGCGGATGTTGTTACCGTAGCTAACTTTACGCTCGACCTAGATACTTTTACCGCAGGTAATTTTATCTAAAATAAGATAGAAATATACAGTATCGGGAGGGGTGGTCTTTGACTGCCCCTTTCTCTTTGTAAC
>JAYZEV010000002.1:0-142730 GCA_036337105.1 Pseudomonadota bacterium | reverse complement strand
ATGGAAGAGAAACTGCGTTTCGCCATACGCGAAGGGGGGCGAACTGTTGGTGCAGGTGTAGTAGCTAAAATTATTAAATAGAGAACATTAAAAGTGTGTTATTACGCACGTAAATTGGAAAAAACTGAAAGACGGAATTCTTAGGGCGAAGAGATGCAAAATCAGAACATTAGAATAAGATTACAAGCTTTTGACTATCGAGTCCTCGATACTAGCACACAAGAGATAGTGTCGACGGCCAAGAGAACTGGCGCTCAAGTAAGAGGGCCAATTCCGTTGCCCAATAAGATTGAAAAGTTCACTGTTCTTAGAGGACCGCACGTTGATAAAAAAAGTAGAGAGCAATTCGAGATTCGAACACATAAGCGACTTCTGGATATCATCGATCCGACTCCTCAAACAGTGGATGCACTTATGAAGCTGGATTTGGCCGCAGGTGTGGATGTAGAGATTAAACTCTGAGGAGAACAGGATAATGCGTTCAGGAGTGATTGCAAAAAAAATAGGTATGACGAGAATCTTTGCAGAGGATGGAACTCAAGTGCCTGTTACGGTTCTTTTGATGGACAATGTTCAAGTTGTTTCTACAAGGACTAATAATAAGGACGGGTACACGGCGGTCCAGCTAGGTGCTGGGTCTGCAAAGGTAAAAAATGTATCTAAAGCCAAAAGAGGCCATTTCTCAGCGGCCAAGGTTGAACCAAAACAAAAACTTGCCGAATTTAGAGTCACTGAGGATAACCTTATCGAGATTGGAGCGGAAATAACTGCGGACCATTACTTGGCGGGGCAATATGTCGATGTGGCTGGTCTTTCGATTGGTAAAGGTTTTGCGGGAGCGATGAAAAGGCATAATTTTTCTGGTTTAAGAGCATCGCATGGTGTTTCGATATCGCATAGGTCACATGGATCTACTGGGCAATGTCAAGATCCTGGAAAAGTTTTTAAAGGAAAAAAAATGGCTGGACATATGGGGGGTACGAGGGTCACAACACAAAATCTGGAAGTAGTAAAGACAGACTCAAATAAAGGCTTGATTATGGTTAAAGGAGCCGTACCCGGTTCGAGAGGGGGTTGGGTGACCATTAAAGATGCTGTGAAAAAGCCTATTGGTGACAGTGTTCCATTTCCCGCTGCGATAAAATCTAAAGGAGTTTTGGCAACTGAAGATAAGAAAGTTGATGGTGAGTCAGAAAAAGCTGTGGGTGATCAAGATGAAGCTTGATATTTTAAAACTAGAATCTGGTAAGGCCGGCTCAATTAACTTGGCGGATTCTATTTTTGGTTTGGAACCTAGGAAAGACATATTGCATCGTGTCGTGCGCTGGCAATTGGCTAGGAGACAGCAGGGCACACATAGCGTGCTTACGAGGTCCGAAGTGAGCTATTCAACTAGGAAGGTTTATCGCCAGAAAGGAACTGGGGGAGCACGGCATGGCTCAAGGAGAGCTCCAATTTTTAGAAAAGGGGGAGTATATAAGGGTCCGACGCCTCGTAGTAGAGAGCACAGTCTCAATAAGAAAATTCGATTGCTTGGTCTTAAACATGCGTTATCAGCTAAAATGGCTGCGGGTGAACTTTACGTAATTGAAAAAGCCGCGATAAAAGAGAGTAAAACGAAAACCCTTGCGTCTATGCTGTCTAAGTTAGGTTGGAACAAAGCTCTAATTATAGTGGGAGAGCAAGTAGATGAAAATTTCTCACGTGCGGCTAGAAACATCAGATCTGTAGATGTGTTGCCAACTGCTGGCATAAACGTATACGATGTTCTTCGCCGTAATAAACTTGTCCTTACACGAGATGCAGTATTGGCGCTGGAGGAACGTTTAAAATGAATTCTAAAGTGGAAAGTTATGATGTGATTAGGCGCCCGATAATAACTGAAAAAGCGACAAACGCTTCGGAAAGTGGGGCCGTTGTTTTTGAAGTTGCAATGAGTGCAACTAAACCGGAGATAAAGCGAGCAATTGAAGAGCTCTTTAAAGTGAAGGTTAAGGGGGTTAATACTAGTGTGCTCAAAGGTAAATCCAAGCGCTTCAGAGGAAAATTAGGGCGGCGAAAAGATATTAAAAAAGCTTATGTTATGCTTGAAGAAGGTAATACTATTGACGTGACGACGGGACTTTAAACTATTGAACGGAAGATAAAGAAATGGCACTAAAGTCATACAAACCAACTACACCCGGACAGAGAGGTCTTGTGCTTATAGACAGGTCCGAGCTTTGGAAAGGCAGACCAGTTAAAAGGTTAACTGTTGGGCTCGCAAGTAAAGGGGGCCGTAATAATGTCGGCAGAATAACAATGCGTCGCAAGGGTGGTGGGGCCAAAAAGCTTTATCGTATTGTTGATTTTAGGAGACAGAAGCATGGTATTGGCGCATCAGTTAAGAGACTTGAATACGATCCGAATAGAAGTGCTTTTATAGCGTTGATCGAGTATGAAGATGGGGAACAGTCATACATTATTGCTCCACAGAGGTTGAAGGTTGGAGACAAAGTGATATCAGATGAGAAAACTGATATAAAACCGGGGAATGCTATGCCATTCACGGGAATGCCAATTGGTTCAATAGTTCATAACATAGAGCTCAAGCCTGGAAAAGGTGGGCAGCTAGCTCGGTCTGCTGGTACTTATGCTCAATTTGTTGGACGAGATGGTGGATACGCGCAGATAAAACTTTCATCTGGGGAATTGAGACTGGTTAGGCAAGAGTGCATGGCTTCCATAGGTGCTGTTTCAAATGCAGATCATTCAAATCAAAATCTCGGTAAAGCGGGTCGTAACCGCCACAAGGGTAAAAGACCATCAGTAAGGGGTGTGGTAATGAATCCAATTGACCACCCACATGGTGGAGGTGAGGGTAGAACGTCGGGCGGTAGACATCCTGTGACACCTTGGGGGCGTCCAACAAAGGGAGCGAGGACGCGATCCAATAAAGCCAGTGACAAATATATTTTACGCTCTCGGCATTCAAGAAAGAAAGGGCGTTAAGATATGTCGCGTTCGCTATGGAAAGGGCCGTTTGTAGATTCTTACGTGCTAAAAAAGGCTGAAGCAGCCAAAGAGTCTGGAAGACATGATGTTATAAAGATCTGGTCTAGGCGTTCCACGATTTTACCACAGTTTGTGGGCTTAACTTTTGGCGTTTACAACGGAAAAAAACATATCCCTGTTAGTGTTAGCGAGGAAATGATCGGTCAAAAATTTGGAGAATATAGTCCTACTCGGACTTATTATGGCCACGCAGCTGACAAAAAAGCGAAGCGGAAGTAGAAAATGGGAAAACAGAAAAATGAAAGAAGAGTTTTGGATAACGAAGCTATGGCGAAAAGCCGTATGTTAAGAATTAGTTCTCAAAAACTAAATCTGGTTGCGAAACTCATTAGGAATAAACCTGTAGATAAAGCTCTAAACGAGTTGCAGTTCTCCAAAAAAAGAATAGCTCAAGATGTACAGAAGTGTCTTCGCTCGGCCATTTCAAACGCAGAAAATAACCATGGTTTGGATGTAGACGATTTGATAGTTGCCGATGCATTTGTGGGTAAGAATATGGTCTTAAAGCGAGGAAGACCTCGTGCGCGTGGGCGTTTTGGTAGGATTATAAAGCCGTTCAGCGAGTTGACTATAAAAGTTCGGCAAGCAGATTCTAGTGAGGAAAAATCTTAAATGGGACAGAAAATTAATCCGGTAGGTCTGAGACTACAAATAAATAGAACGTGGGATAGCAGATGGTTTGCTAAAACCCGCGAATATGGGGATTTATTGCATGAAGATATCGCCATCAGAAACTATGTGAAGACGAACTGCTCGCAGGCAGGAATAAGCAGAACTGTTATTGAAAGACCGCACAAGAAATGTCGAGTGACCATTCATGCAGCAAGGCCAGGAGTAATAATAGGCAAGAAAGGTGCTGACATAGAAACCTTAAGGAAAGCTCTAGCCAATCTAACGGACAGCGAGTTACACTTGAATATCGTTGAGGTCCGAAAACCGGAAATCGACGCCGCTCTGGTGGCTGAGAGTATAGCCCAGCAGATGGAGCGAAGAGTTTCATTTAGAAGAGCGATGAAGCGAGCTGTGCAAAACGCCATGCGTATGGGAGCTCTTGGCATAAGGGTGGATATAGCTGGTCGGTTGGGAGGAGCTGAAATTGCTAGAACAGAGTGGTACGCTGAAGGGCGCGTACCAAGACACACGCTTCGGGCCGATATTGATTACGCTCTGGCTGAGGGCTTAACTGCTTTCGGGATAATTGGGGTGAAGGTGTGGATTTTTAAAGGTGAGATAATGGAACACGACCCGGCAGGACGTGATAAAAGAATAAACGAACTTCAAGAAAACTCGAGCGCTAGACAAGCACGTGCTAGATAGTTAAAGGGGAAAATAATGCTGCAACCAAAGCGGACAAAATTTCGAAAACAACATAAAGGCCGTATACACGGTCTTGCGAAAGGCGGTTCCTCAATAAACTTTGGTAGTTTTGGTTTAAAAGCCACTCAACCCGAACGTATCACCTCTCGTCAAATTGAGGCTGCTAGAAGGGCATTAACCAGGCATATGAAGAGGCAGGGAAGAGTTTGGATAAGAGTTTTCCCAGATGTGCCGGTCACGGCTAAGCCGATCGAGGTAAGAATGGGAAAAGGAAAGGGCTCGGTGGATAGATGGGTGGCCAAAGTAAAGCCGGGTAGAGTAATGTTTGAGGTTGACGGGGTTACCGAAGATGTGGCAAAGGAAGCGCTACGACTTGCCGCGATGAAATTGCCGGTTAGATGTAGATTTGTAATGCGAGAAGACTGGTAGTTAGTAACGTTTTAAGAAACATTTTATTTGATAATTAGGTAGAAACAGGAAAAAAGTTGTTATGAAGGTTTCTGAGTTAAGAGAGAAAAGTGCGGACCAGCTTGTTGAAGAGCTCTTATCTTTAAAGAAAGAGGCTTTCAATCTTAGGTTCCAAAAGGCAACTGGACAATTGGAGAATACGGCGAGGGTTCGGCTAGTTCGTAGAAACATTGCGAGAGTAAATACTTTGATCTCAGAAAAGTCCGTGTCCCCAGTAAAAGATTCGGAGTCGTAAATATGCCAAAACGTATATTGCAAGGAACTGTGACTAGTAATCTCAACGATCAAACTATAACTGTTCAGGTCGAACGGAGGTTTACCCATCCAGTTCTCAAGAAAACTATAAGAAAAACGAAAAATTATCGCGCGCATGATGAGAAGAATGCTATGAAAGTTGGCGACTTGGTAAGAATTCAGGAATGTGCCCCACGATCAAAAACCAAGTGTTGGGAACTGTTAGAGGACACTTAATCTTTGGTGACTTAACCTTTTAATCGAAACCGCGAGGTTCAAATTTCGTAGGTCGGGAGAAAAAAAATGATACAAATGCAATCTAATTTAGATGTTGCTGATAATTCGGGGGCTCGCCGAGTTCAGTGCATAAAGGTTCTTGGGGGAGCCAAAAGAAGAACTGCATCGGTTGGAGACGTGATAGTAGTCTCGGTCAAAGAAGCTATACCGCGGGGTAGGGTCAAAAAAGGAGACGTGCGAAAAGCAGTTGTAGTTAGAACTTCTAAGGAGGTTCGTAGAGAAGACGGAAGTAGCATTCGGTTTGACAGTAATGCAGCGGTGATTTTGAGTAATACTGGCGAACCAGTAGGAACTAGGATTTTTGGCCCTGTTGTTAGAGAATTAAGAGCTAAGAATTTCATGAAAATTATCTCTCTTGCTCCGGAGGTACTTTGATGGCATCGAAGTTACGAAAAGGCGACAAAGTGCTTGTTTTGGCTGGTAAGGATAAGTCAAAAATAGGTGAAATAACCAAAGTTTTGCCGAAAAGTGGCAAAGCTGTGGTGTCTGGAGTTAGCACTGTAATACGGCACACTAAACAAACTCAGAATACTCAAGGTGGAAGGATTTCTAAGGAAATGCCTCTGGATATATCGAATCTGGCTTTAATTGACCCAAAAAATGGAGGGCCAACGAGGGTAGGTTTTAAAATAGTTGAGGGAAAAAAAGTTAGATATGCAAAGAAGTCAGGAGAGGTTTTGAATGACTGATTATACGCCCAGATTACAGGCTCTATATGACGAGAGCATACGAAAATCCTTACAAGAACAGTATAATTATAAGAATACAATGATGGTTCCACGGCTAGATAAGATTGTGCTTAATATGGGAGTGGGAGAAGCGGTAGCTGACAGTAAAAAGATAAAATCTGCTGAGGCAGATATGATGGCAATTGCAGGACAGAAACCAGTCGTGAATAAAGCACGAAAATCAATAGCTGGATTTAAAGTAAGGGATGGTATGCCTTTGGGGGTAAAGGTAACTTTGCGTAGATCTCGAATGTATGAATTTTTGGATCGCTTGATAAATGTAGCCATGCCGAGAATAAGAGATTTTCGAGGGGTATCTGGAAAAAGTTTTGATGGGAGAGGTAATTATGCGATGGGGTTAAAAGAGCACCTCGTGTTTCCTGAGATAGAGTTCGATAAAGTGGAGTCAATTTGGGGAATGGATATAGTGGTGTGTACTACCGCGGCGAATGATGATGAAGCAAAATCACTATTAAAACTTTTCAATATGCCCTTCATGAATTAGTCACCTTTGGAGAGAATTAAATGGCAAAAGTAGCGCTTATAAATCGGGAAATCAGAAGACAAAAGCTTGTAAAAAAATACGCTGAGAAAAGGCTTCAGCTTAAAGAGTTGGCAAATAACAAAGAACTTTCTGTGGAAGAAAGATTTAAGGCGAGATTGAAACTGGCTAAATTGCCTCGAAACTCCTCTGCAACGCGTCTTCACAGTAGATGTTCTGTCACAGGGAGGCCAAAGGCATTTTATAGGAAATTAAAAATGTCGCGAATTGCGCTGCGGGAGTTGGCCTCTAAGGGTGAGATACCCGGTATGATTAAATCCAGTTGGTAAAGGAGAACTGAAATGTCGATGAGCGATCCTCTTGGAGATATGCTGGCGCGTATTCGCAATGCGCAGATGAGGAATAAATCGGATGTCAAAACGCCAGCTTCGAAATTAAGAGGGTGGGTTTTAGAGGTTTTGAAGTCTGAGGGTTACATTAGAGGTTACGAATCAATCACTAGGGAGGATGGAAAAAAAGAAATTCAAGTAAGCCTAAAATACTTTGATGGCGAGCCTGTGATTCGTGAGCTCAAGAGAATATCTACTCCCGGAAGAAGAGTTTATACGGGTGTAAAGAACATTCCGTACGTTCGGCAAGGTCTGGGCGTAGCAATTATTTCAACACCGCAGGGCGTGATGTCAGATGGGCAGGCTCGTGCTACCAATGTAGGTGGTGAAGTATTATGTACTGTATTTTGAGGAGAAAATAATGTCTCGTATTGGCAAACAACCTGTAGAATTGCCCGATGGTGTCCAAGCCGATATAACGGGGCAGACTATCAGTATAAAAGGGCCGAAAGGAGTTCGATCTTTCGATGCTTCAGATGATATCGAGTTGTCTTTGTCTGATAGTAAGATTTCCGTTAAACCAAGAGGCAATTCAAAAAGAGCTAGACAACAATGGGGTATGAGTAGAACGCAAGTGGCAAATTTGGTGACTGGGGTGACTGACGGCTTTAAAAAGGAACTCGAAATAAATGGTGTTGGATACCGGGCACTGGTACAGGGGAATATTCTAAAATTGTCTCTTGGGTTTTCACACGATATAGATTTCAAGATACCTTCGGACGTGAAGATCACATGTGCTAAGCCTACAGAAATAGTCATTGAAGGAATTGACCAACAGGTCGTTGGTCAAGTTGCCGCAGAGATAAGAAACTGGCGAAAACCGGAGCCTTATAAAGGCAAAGGCATCAGATACAAGGGCGAGTATATTTTCGCTAAAGAAGGAAAGAAAAAGTAAGGATTTTGTTATGACGGCAAATAGGCGTGAATTATTTAACAAGCGAAGACTTCGTGTAAGAAATAAGCTGAAAAAGTTAAATAAAGATAAGATCAGACTAAGTGTCCATAAGTCGTCAAAAAACTTGTATGTGCAGCTTATTGACGACCGTAAAGGAGAAACGCTGGCGTCAGTTTCAACGCTTGAAAGAAAGCTCGAACTTCTTGGGAAAAATAACTTGGACGCAGCTAAAAAAATTGGTTTGGTAATCGCTGAGCGAGGTAAGGCAGCTGGAGTGGAAGAGGTTTATTTTGATCGAGGTGGGTTTCTGTTTCATGGAAAAATGAAGGCTCTTGCTGACGCTGCGCGAGAGGGTGGGTTAAAATTTTAGAAGGATAGGAGCGATGGCAAAAGAGGAAAATCGAAGGGATAGAAAAAACCGAGATGAGACGCCTGAGTTTGCGGATAGACTGGTTGCAATAAATAGAGTATCCAAGACGGTAAAAGGTGGAAAGCGGTTTGGTTTTGCCGCCTTGGTAGTAGTGGGCGATCAAAAAGGTCGGGTAGGCTACGGTAAAGGTAAAGCTAAAGAGGTGCCTGAAGCAATAAGGAAAGCAACAGAGCAAGCTAAAAGGAAAATTATTAGAGTACCCCTGAAAGAGGGACGCACTCTGCATCACGATATGGACGGACGTCATGGCGCAGGAAAAGTTGTGTTAAGGACAGCACCCGCCGGAACTGGAATAATTGCTGGGGGTCCTATGAGAGCTGTTTTTGAGATGTTGGGTGTCCAAGATGTGGTAGCGAAATCCACAGGGTCTCCTAATCCATATAACATGATTAGAGCGACAATTGACGGCTTAATAAGAGAGACTAGTCCTCGTCTGGTTGCTCAGAGGAGGGGAAAGAAGCTATCTGAAATCATTCCAAGATCAGGTGAGGGTCGTACTGGGCAGAAAGTGGAAACTCAAGAGGCTGCAATATGAGTAAAACGATAACCTTAAAACAGATTGGGTCGCCAATAAGAAGGCCGCAGAGTCAGCGAGCAACTCTCAAGGGTTTAGGCCTTAATAAAATGCACAGAGCCATAACTTTGAAGGATACCCCAGAGGTGCGGGGAATGGTCAACAAAGTAAAGCATCTAGTAGAAGTAATTGAAGAAAAAAATTGAACGAACCTGAGTAAAAGATTTAAAAGCCGCTTACTGAGGGCATTGTTTGTTGGAAATAGTGGAGAGAGGACACAAGAGAAATGAGACTTAATCAACTTTCAGATAATGTCGGAGCAGTTCGAAGGAGCAAAAGGGTTGGTCGTGGACCTGGTTCAGGAAAAGGCAAGACTGGTGGCAGGGGTATGAAGGGTCAGAAGTCAAGATCAGGGGTAGCCATAAAAGGATATGAGGGAGGACAAATGCCCATCTACATGAGGCTTCCGAAGAGAGGGTTCTCGGTTCGAAACCCTAAGAGATACGCGGTGATAAATCTCGGGGTGCTACAAAAATTTATAGAAAATAAGAAAATAGATATAAAGGAAAAGATTACAGAGGAAGTGTTAGTTTCATGTGGGTTGGTGACACAAAAACGTGACGGTGTTCGATTATTAGCAAAAGGAGAAATCACCTCGAAGGTGGATCTGTCTGTAACAGGGGCCTCAAAGGCCGCTATTAATGCTGTTAAGAAGGCGGGTGGCTCGATAACAGTTTCCAGTCAGGTGGCGAAATAATTGGATCGTTCTTGGCGTTTTTTTATTGTCGTAATGGAACGCTGGCATTAAGGGGAGCTAAATATGGCATCAGCTGCTGAGCAAATGGCCGCAAATATGAACTGGGGTGCATTGGGTAAAGCCAAAGACTTGCAGCAGAGGATATTTTTTGCTCTGGGGTTACTCATTGTTTATCGGATCGGCACCTACATACCCGTACCGGGCATTGACGCAGCTCAGCTTAAACTTTTTTTTGAACAGGCGAATCAGGGTATTGGCGGTATGCTTAACATGTTTACTGGTGGTGCCGTTGGTAGAATGGCTATATTTGCTTTGGGTATCATGCCATACATAACCTCTTCTATAATAATTCAACTTCTGGCGTCGATGGTGCCTTACTTGGAGCAATTAAAGAAAGAGGGGGAGCAAGGCAGAAAAAAGATAAATCAATATACAAGATATGGTACGGTTTTATTAGCTTTTTTTCAATCTTATGGAATTGCAGCTGGGATCGAGAGTCAGGGCCTGGCGTCAGATCCAGGTTTTTTCTTTAGAGCCTCTTGTGTGATCACATTAGTTGGTGGAACGATGTTTTTAATGTGGCTAGGTGAGCAAATAACTGCGAGGGGAATAGGAAATGGTATTTCTTTGATAATTTTTGTCGGAATAATAGCTGAATTGCCTAGTGCACTCGCTCAGTTTTTTGCGTCAGGTCGATCGGGAGCTTTAAGTCCACTAATTATAATTTCTGTTATTTTAATGGTTGTTGGTGTTATTGCCTTTGTTGTTTTCATAGAGCGTGCTTTGAGGAAAGTTCATATACAATATCCAAAAAGACAAGTTGGTATGAAAATGTACGGTGGAGAAAACTCAAACCTGCCCATAAAATTGAATCCATCAGGCGTGATACCGGCTATATTCGCCTCTTCGTTGCTTCTCTTACCTACCACCATAAGTACTTTTGCTAAAGAAGATACTTCGGGAGTTTTAGGTTTCATTTCTGCCTATCTTGGGCCAGGCCAACTTTTATATTATCTTTTTTTCGGTGGGATGATCGTCTTTTTTGCCTATTTCTATACATTAAATGTTACTTTTAAGACGCAGGATGTAGCGGATAATCTAAAAAAACAGGGGGGGTTTGTCCCTGGTATTAGACCTGGCGATAGGACCGCGCAGTACCTCGAGTTTGTCGTTGTGAGGGTTCTGGTGTTGGGGTCTGCGTATTTGGCAGCTGTATGTCTTTTGCCCGAGGTTTTAAGGGCTCAATTTGCTATTCCCTTTTATTTTGGAGGTACCTCATTGCTGATTGTGGTATCTGTCACTATGGATACTATAACACAGGTTCAATCCCATCTTTTGGCTCATCAGTACGAGGGCTTAATTGAGAAATCACGACTGGGAGGAAAAAGTAGAAGAAAAGGACGCAATCGGCTATGAATATAATTTTGCTTGGACCTCCAGGAGCTGGCAAGGGAACTCAATCAAAACTACTCGAGGATAAGTTAGGAATGCAGCAATTATCTACCGGTGATATGTTGCGGTCTGCAAAAAATTCGGACAGTGAAATGGGGCAAATAGTGGCAGGCGTTATGGCTAGAGGAGATCTGGTAACTGATGAAATTGTTATCGGTCTTATTTCGGAACGTTTGGAGCGGAAAGAAAAAGGTGCCAGTTTCATATTTGATGGGTTCCCACGGACGTTAGCGCAGGCTGATGCTCTAGAAAAACTGCTTGAAAAGAAGAATATACAGCTGAAAGTGGTAATTGAAATTAAAGTAGAAGATGAAGATTTAATTAAAAGAGTGACCGGGCGATTTAGTTGCAAAGAATGTGGAGCTGTTTATCATAAAGATAGTCATAAACCCAAAATACCAAATAAATGTGACCATTGTAATGGAGTAGATGTGTTTGTCCAGCGGGCAGACGATAACGAAGAGGCATTTAAAACAAGGTTGATGGCATATTATAGGGATACAGCTCCATTGATTGGTTACTACCATGCCAAAGGAAAGTTAAATTCTGTTGTAGGCTCGTCTGGAATTGATTTGACCCATAAGAAGATTAGAGAAGTTTTAATTGACTGAACCGATTCTAAACTTGACGTTGTGTGGAACATCGATATAAAGGCGCATGTCGGGTAAGAGAGGTTCATTGAGATACTTCTGTAAATGTTGTTTAGAGGAATTTCTGTGAGAGTTTAGCGGAATATTTTTGAGAAAAGGTTTTTGGAAGTTAGAAACCGCAGTTTGTGAACGGAGAAGAAATTGGCGAGAATAGCTGGAATAAATTTACCGACCAATAAGAGAGTAGTTGTAGCGCTGACGTATATTCACGGTATTGGTAATGCGTTATCACGAAGTATTTGTGAAACGGTGGGTATAGATGAGGCGAAAAGGGTGAATGAAATTAGTGACACAGAGATAATGTCAATTAGAGAGCATATTGACGCTAAATTAATGGTCGAAGGAGATTTACGTCGCGAGAAATCAATGAATATCAAGCGTCTAATGGACTTAGGGTGTTATCGAGGACTACGTCACAGGCGGGGTTTACCAGTGCGTGGCCAAAGAACCCATACTAATGCGAGAACGCGTAAGGGGCCGGCCAAAGCAATAGCTGGAAAGAAAAAGTAGGTTGAAAAATGGTTCGAGATAAAGTCAAATCTAGAAAAAAAGAGCGAAAAAATATCTCCGCTGGAGTAGCTCACATAAATTCAAGTTTTAATAATACAAAAATACTGATATCCGATGCTCAAGGCAATGCGATAGCATGGTCATCCTCAGGTACTATGGGTTTTAAAGGGTCAAGAAAATCAACTCCTTACGCTGCGCAAATGGCTGCCGAAGATGCTGCGAGGAAAGCTCAAGAGCATGGTGTGAAAACCTTAGAAGTCGAAGTTCAAGGCCCTGGTTCCGGAAGAGAGTCAGCATTAAGGGCGTTGTCCGCTTTGGGTTTGATTGTAACTTCTATACGAGATGTGACACCCATGGCTCACAATGGATGCAGACCACCGAAACGTCGCCGTGTCTAATTGTTTTTCGCAGTTGTTTTTGAGAAATTAAAGAATTTTTAACCTCGGGAGTTGATAATCAAATGGATCCGGTTATTGACAGGAATGGAGGAACAAATGATCCATAAAAATTGGCAAGAATTGATTAGGCCTGCCGGCCTTGAGACTAAACCAGGGGCTGATCCTCTCAGGATGGCTACTATAACTGTGGAACCATTGGAAAGAGGTTTTGGTTTAACACTAGGTAATGCACTTAGAAGAATATTGTTGTCTTCCCTTCAAGGGGCTGCAATCACGGCGGTACAAATTGACAACGTGTTGCATGAATTTTCATCCGTTGCTGGGGTGAGGGAAGACGTAACAGATATTATCCTAAACTTTAAGGGAGTATCAGTTGGAATGGAAGTAGAAGGACCCAAAAGGCTGTCGATATCTTCTAAGGGCCCAGGGATTGTTACGGCTGCTGATATCTCGGAGTCGAACGGTGTCGAAATTTTAAATAAAGATCATATAATATGCCATTTGGATGAAGGTGCTACTCTGCAGATGGAGCTTACCGTAGAAACTGGGAAGGGGTATGTACCTGCTGAAAAAAGTCGCTCTGAAGATGCTCCGATTGGATTGATAGCAGTGGATGCACTATTTTCCCCTGTGAAGAAGGTGTCATATAAAGTTGAACCGACAAGAGAAGGGCAGGTGCTAGATTATGACAAACTTACAATGGAGATAGAAACTGATGGTTCTATTTCGGCCGAGGATGCTTTGGCGTTTTCTGCTCGAATATTGCAGGATCAATTGACGGTATTCGTTAATTTCGATGAACCAGAATCCACAGGACGAGAAGAGGATGAAGACGATCTTGTGTTTAATCCTCTCTTGCTTAAAAAAGTTGATGAATTGGAGCTATCAGTTCGTTCAGCAAATTGCTTGAAGAATGATAATATCGTTTACATTGGTGACCTAATTCAGAAGACTGAAGCAGAAATGTTACGTACGCCAAATTTTGGGCGCAAGTCATTAAATGAAATCAAGGAAGTTCTGACGGCTATGGGCCTGCATCTTGGAATGGATGTGATGGATTGGCCTCCGGATAATATAGAAGAATTAGCAAAAAAATTCGAAGACCAGTATTGAATGGAAATAAGCAACGCACAACATTAGGAGAGAACTTGGGAGGCTCTTATTTTCAGTTGAAGAGAGTTTGAAGAGTTGAGAAAGGGGAAAAAAGATGCGGCATGGCAATGGATATCGCAAGCTGAATAGAACCCATGAACACCGAAAGGCAATGTTTGCCAACTTGGTTTGTAGTATAATCGAGCATGAACAGATTAAGACAACTGTGCCAAAGGCTAAGGAACTTAAAAGAATCATAGATAGAATAATCTCTCTAGGAAAAAGAGGGGATTTACATGCGCGAAGGATAGCAGGGGCAAGGATTCGACAAGAAAATGCTGTTAAAAAGCTTTTTGAGGTTCTTGGTCCAAGATACAAAGAGCGTCACGGTGGCTATTCGCGAGTGATTAGAGCTGGTTTTAGATATGGTGATATGGCACCCATGGCGATAATTGAGTTGGTTGATCGTGATTTGGATGCGAAGGGAGCGGCCGATAGAAAGAGAGTTGAAGCGGAACAGGCGAATATCGAACCAGAGTAAAATATTGCGTACGTTTGCAACGGGGTATATTTGCGAGGGAAAAGGGACCTTCTACGAAGTTTAATTCGGTTATAGCTAATGAATGATCTATTCGATTCGGTATCACAAGTTGATGGTAACGGTAATCAACCACTGGCAGAGGTATTAAGACCAAAAACAATATATGATTTTGTCGGACAAGATGAGATCTTGAAACCAGATGGTCTTCTATTATGTGCACTCAAAAAAAAGAAATTCGGATCCTATGTGTTTTTTGGACCGCCTGGAGTAGGAAAGAGCACGTTTGCGAAGTTGTTAGCGAACGCGTCAAAATACCATTTTGAAGAAATTTCAGGGGTTACAGGTAGTAGTTCGGATCTTAAAAAAATATTGGATATGGCAAGACTCCGAATGGCATCTGGAGTTGGAACAGTTTTATTAGTGGATGAGGTGCACCGTCTAAATAAAAGTCATCAAGATATATTTCTTTCACCCGTGGAAAAACGCCTTATTACTCTCATAGGAGCAACAACCCAGAATCCTAGCTCCCATCTTACCAGTGCGTTGCTTTCAAGGTTAATTGCTATAAAGTTTAAATCCCTAGATATTCAGTCTTTAGAGTTAATTTTACGTCGAGCTGAAGAAGCAGTTGGAACTGAACTCCCAATTTCGAGCAAACAGAGGGAGACTTTGCTCCAATTCGCTGACGGTGACGGTCGAGCATTGTTAAACAGGGTAGAATTTATTTTGTCCCTAAAGCGACGATTGGCTGAAAAAGAATTCGTTGAGTTGATGGCGTATTCAAATTTCAAGTACTCAAAAACTGGAACAGAGCATTACTCTCACGCTTCAGCTTTACAAAAGTCCATAAGAGGTTCTAATGTCGACGCGGCTTTGTATTGGCTTGCAAGAATGATCTTGGGTGGTGAAGATAAAAACTTTATCTTGAGGCGTCTTCTTAGATGCTCTTACGAAGACATCGGGCTAGCTGACCCCAGCGCTCAATCGATTTGTCTTAATGCTTGGGATTCTTATGAGCGTTTGGGTAGTCCAGAAGGTGATATAGTGCTAGCGAAAGCTGTCATCTACCTTTCTATGGCTCCAAAATCTAACTCCGTTTATAAAGCATTAGAAAAAGCATTTGAGTCGGGTAAAAGCACCAGTGGTTACGCTATTCCCCAACATTTGACCAATACGGTGTCATCCGATAAGCTAGAGGAGCAAAAAACCTACAAGAACGATCATGCGCATCCTGACGGGTTTTTAGGACAAGATTTCTTTCCAGAACATCTAATTAATCAGAGATATTATAATCCAGTGAGTCGTGGGTTTGAAAAAGAACTTGGAAAACGCTTGAAGTATTTTCGTGAGCTAACAAAAAAGAATCAAAGTGATACTGTTTGATTTCTGAAAAATTAAAGAAACCTCTCTATCGGAAAAAGTTTTTTTGGGGTCTGTTTAATTTTTGGGAAACATTTTGTTTATCTTTTGATAAGCTTTATAGTGTATTAAGTTATATTTTTGAACGAAGTTTAGAAGTGATGAAAAGTGTGATTAGGCAGGTTGAATTTAAAAAAATTGGCGAAAAGGACTCGCAACAAAGGCTAGACAAATGGTTGAGAAGGTTTTTCCCATTATTGACGCAGGTTAAAATTGAAAAGATGTGTAGGAAAGGTGAGCTAAGACTTGACGGGCGCCGAGTAAGTGCAGGAACGCGAGTCGAAACAGGACAAACTCTGAGAATTCCTCCTTTTGAAATACTGGAAAGAAAGAAAAAGAGCCGCCCAATATTTTCAGGTGCTGACAGGCTAATGATCAAAAAATCAGTTGTATTTAGGGATGAGCACATGGTTCTTATTAATAAGCCAGCTGGTATCGCAGTTCAGGGTGGATCTGGCCAGAACAATCGGCACATAGATGCATTGAGCGAAATGTTAGTTCATTCGTCGTTTCAAAAACCAAGATTAGTACATCGGTTGGATAAAGAAACGTCTGGTCTGTTAGTTATGGCGTTGAGCAGGAATTTTGCAGAGTTATTTTGTAGAATGCTTGCCAAGAAAGAGGTAAGAAAGGTTTATTGGGCGCTGGTATGGGGTAGACCAAAAGAAAGAGGAGGATTTGTAAAGCAACCTTTGTTGCAACTAAGGGGTAATGACGGACCTAAGAAATCACTCTGCATTCCTTCAAGCGAACTCCTTCCTCTGAAAGCAAAAGATGCTACATCTGAATACTGGGTTATAGAAAAGCTTTCTCGTCGCTTAAGTTGGTTGGGACTTTCGCCATTAACCGGACGCACTCATCAGCTGCGAGCCCATATGGCCCATATTGGTTGCCCCATAATAGGGGACAATAAATACGGGCAAAAAAACAAGGGAGAAAAAGGTGAGTCTCTGGAGCCTGTTGTTGATTGGTTCAAAATAAACAAATTATTTCTTCATTCAAGATCAGTCGAATTTAAGCATCCTATCACAAATGAGCATATTTTTATTGAAGCTGAAATTCCAAACTATATGCAAGATGTTTGGAGTATGTTTGGTTGGGATTACAGTCTACCTCCAAGAGAGACTTTAAAGAGTAACGAATAGGTTTTTTAATGATGAGATTGATAATTTTTGATTTCGATGGTACTTTGGTCGATAGTCAGGATATGATTGTTGCTGCATACAAAGATGCAGCCAAAATACAAAAATTGCACATTCCAAAAAAGAGTACTATTTTGAAAACGATTGGCTTATCTCTTAAAGAGTCTTTAAGAGAAATTTTTCCTGAGTTGACTGAAGATCAAATCGACCGATTGAACATTCAGTTTCAAAATTCGTTTTTCAAGATTAGAGAATCGGAGACTGTTCAAAAGTTATCAAACGTATATCCGGGTGCCACTGCTTTTTTGGAAAATCTAAGTAATTGTCCGAGAAATAAATTGGCGATTGCTAGTGGGAAAGCTTTGGCGGGCTTAAAATTTGATTTAAATTTGCATAATATTGCGAGATTTTTTTCAAATCTTCAATCTAGCGACTCACACCCTTCCAAACCTAATCCCTCTATGCTAAGAGCATGTTTGACTGAGACAGGAATAAGCCCGTCAAATGCTGTGATGGTTGGAGATACGGCCTACGATATCCAGATGGCGAACAGTATTCCTATGAAATCCATTGCCGTTACATGGGGTTATCATTCCATAAGGCTGTTAGAGAAAGAAAACCCAGACTTCATTGCGAGCTCATTTGAAGATCTTGAAGCATATATTTATGAGGCGATAGATTAAGAGAGATGGTGGGTTGGAACAAGCGTCGAACTTGGGAAAAAGTTTTTGTGCGAGGATCGGGATCAAGCTTCTGTATTTTTTTGGATAAACAGCAGATCAAGACACCACTCGGAAATCTGCTATGCGTACCAACAAAAAAATTAGCATATGCATTGGCCAGCGAATGGAAAGCGCAAAAAAATGAAATCGTATTCAACGATATGGGCTTAAATAAATTGGTGAACTCATCTCTAGATCAAGTTAAAGGCTCAAGACTGTCTGTCATCGACTCATTGCTAGAGTATGGCGATACTGATTTATTGTGTTACAGGGCTGAGGAACCTCCAGATTTGCGACTGCTTCAAGTGAAACAATGGGGTCCGGTTTTAGATTGGTTGCAAACGAACTTAGGCATAAATTTGGAAGTATTCTTTGGCGTTAGATATGTACCACAGCGGAAAAACCAATTACAGCGTTTTGAAGCTGTCCTTGCATCATATAGTCATTACGAATTAGCGGCCTTACGGGAGCTAGTTACTATATCTGGATCCTTGGTCTTAGCTTTAGCACTAAAAAGTCGGGCTCTCGGGTTTAAAGATGCATGGAATAAAGCGGTTCTTGAAGAAACATGGCAAATGAAAAAATGGGGAAAAGATCAAGAATCACTAGATCGACTGCAGAAAAGAAGGTACGATTTTAAAGTTGCACACGATTTTTTAACCCTCCTAGGTTAAATTAGGGACGATACAACTTTAATCTAGATTTAGGTTAAAATTTTTCAGAAGCACTATATATATGTCCTAAAAAAAAAGAATCTCCCAAAAGTAACAAAAAAAAAGTAATTTTCCTTGTTTTTGAAAGGAATCCTTGACCTATTTTTTTTGACGTTTAAAAAAGAGCACTGATCACAAAGATCATGGAAAGCTTTTTAGTGCAGCGCTTTGCAAGAACTGAAGGGCAACAATATTTGGGAGACGTACATGAAAAAAATTAGTTTTTTAGGACTGGTTGCAGCGGTCGGATTGACAGCTGGAATGGTCAGTGCTGCAACATTGGACGATGTTAAAGCAAGAGGAAATCTTAATTGTGGTGTATCGGGTGGAGCACCTGGTTTTGCTACAGTGGATGATAACGGAAAGAATGTCGGATTTGACGTAGATTATTGTCGTGCCTTGGCTAGCGCTATATTTGGTGACCCTATGGCAGTGAAGTTTGTGCCATTAACATCTGCGGTTAGATTTACGGCTTTAGCAGCTGGTGAGGTTGATATTTTAGCTAGGAATACGACTTGGACATATAGTAGAGATACAGACCTAAAGCAGACCTTTTTGGGTGTAAATTACTATGACGGTCAGGGCTTTATGGTCAAGAAAGATTTGGGTGTAAGCTCGACACTTGAGTTGGATGGTGCTACGGTATGTATTCAAGTGGGTACAACTACTGAACTTAATTTAGCAGACTATTTTAAAGAGAATGGTATGAGCTACGAGCCTGTACCTACTGCCGATAACGCAGAATCGCAACAGCAGTATCTAGCTGGAGCGTGCGATACGTATACGACAGACGCCTCGGCGTTGCATGGAACTAGAGTTAATCTAGAAAACCCTGATGATCACCTTGTATTACCTGAAATCATTTCTAAAGAACCATTAGGACCACTAGTTCGGCACGGAGATGACCAGTGGGCGGATATCGGTCGTTGGGTATTGAATGCACTAGTGATAGCAGAGGAAAAAGGAATTACGCAAGCTAACATTGATAGCTGGAAAGATACGAAGGATGCAGAAATTCATAGATTGCTGGGAACAGGAGATACTGATATTCTCGCGATGATGGGTATGCCAAAGAACGCTCTTTACAATGCTATCAAGGCTGGTGGAAATTATGGTGAAATCTTCGAAAATAATCTAGGAGCAACGAGTGGAATTAACATCGAAAGGGGTGTAAACGCCTCTTGGACAAAGGGTGGAATTCTGTACTCTCCTCCGTTCAGATAAAAAAATAACAGAGGGGGCGTTCATCAAGGGCGCCCTCTTTATTTTCTTCGTAAGATATATTCTAAAATCGATAGATTAGGCGAATAATATGAGCTCAAGTAGTTTTCCAGAAGAAAAATTCAGATGGGGAATGTTATTGAGCGACACCCGTTATCGGGGGACCTCTCTCCAAGTAATAACCTTCATTGTCTTTGTGGCAGTGTTCTTCTGGCTTGTGGATAATACGTTAAAGAATTTAGCGCTGCTTGGTAAAGATGTTAGCTTTGACTTTCTTTGGATCAGAGCTGGATATGATATAAATCAGCGGCTAATCCCGTATACCAATGACAGTACTCACGCAATGGCAGCGTTGGTTGGCATACTTAACACTCTGCTTTGTGCATTTGTTGGATGTATTATAGCGACAATTTTAGGGGTATTTGTAGGTATACTTAGGTTGTCGAAAAATTGGATCGTCGCGAAATTGATGTCAGTTTATATTGAAGGGTTTAGAAATGTGCCGGTTCTATTGTGGATAGTGATGGTGTTTGCATTGTTGACCGAATTTACTCCAGCGCCTAAAGCTTTCAAAGGTGCAAACCCAGAAGCTTCTATGTTTTTATTTGACAGCATTGCGATAACTAATCGCGGAACGTACTTTCCCGCGCCGGTGTGGGGGGAAGGATCTATTTGGTTGCTGATAGTTTTTTTTCTGTCAGTTTTTGCAGTTTTGACGCTTAAGAGGCATTCGACCAAAGTCAAGAGGGCTACTGGGAAAGATTTACCAACATTTTGGATAAGTATTCTTCTACTTGTGGCTCCCGTAGTTGCAGTCTATTTTTTTCTTGGAAAGCCTATAACGCTGAATTACCCCTTTTTAAAAGGATTTAACTTTAAAGAAGGCATTCACCTAAGGAATTCGTTTATTGCTCTTACGCTCGCTTTAGCTCTTTACACGTCTGCATTTATAGCCGAGATAGTTCGAGCAGGTATTTTAGCTATTTCTAAAGGTCAGACGGAGGCGGCAGCCTCTTTAGGTATGCGACCAAACAAAATTATGAATTTAATAATTTTGCCACAAGCCCTCCGAGTAATTGTACCGCCGTTGATTTCAAATTACTTAAATTTAACCAAAAACTCCTCCCTAGCAATAGCTGTCGGATATATGGATGTTCGTGGAACACTAGGAGGAATCACCCTAAACCAAACCGGAAGAGAATTAGAGTCGATGCTGCTTCTCATGGGTTTTTACCTTTCCGTTTCCTTATTAATATCATCGGTTATAAATTTTTATAACCGTTCATTCCAGATAGTGGTTAGATAGATGGCAAATGTTGAGTATGTTCGGGATAAAGAAATACCTCCAGCCCCTCCACCTTTGATCGAAGTAGGGGTTATTGGATGGGTAAGGCAAAATTTATTTTCTTCATGGTTTAACTCGCTTTTAACAATACTGTCCTTATATTTTATATTTGTATGTCTTGTAGATTTTATTCCGTGGGCGTGGGGAGGGCATTGGAACACGAAGTCATTGCGAGAATGCTTAGATTTAGATCCTAATGTGGCGTGCTTTTCCGTATTAGCTGCGAGATGGGAGCAATTACTTTTTGGTCTTTATCCAGCCGAAGAATATTGGCGGCCAACTTTGACTTTTGTTTTGTTGATTTTGTCTATCATTCCAATTCTTTTTTCGAGATATTTTCGCTATTTTTGGTTCTCCGTTATATATCCCGGATTGGCGATTTGGCTCTTGTGGGGTGGGTCTTTTTGGTCAATTGCAATTGTTTATATAGGCCTTATATTAGGTGTGGGTGCGTATTTTATATTGAGTTCGAAGTTAATAAAGACAACGTCCGTGAGCCTGTTAGCAGCCTTTATATTCACATTATTCTTTTTTGGGTTTCTGTCTGATTTTTTAGCAAGATTTTTAGCCAATGTCTTACCTATTAGCCTTCCCTTCATTGAGTCATTAAAAATGGGTGGTTTTACATTATCTTTAATAGTTGGGGTTTCAGGGATTGTCGCGTCTTTCCCAATAGGAATTTTGCTAGCTTTAGGTAGACAGTCAAATCTTCCGTTGATTAAGATGATTTGTGTTGGGTTTATTGAATTTATTAGAGGAGTACCATTAATTACACTGCTTTTTGTTGCGTCAGTGTTACTAAATTACTTTTTACCACCTGGGACCAATTTTGATATTGTGCTTAGAGTTGTGATAATGGTCACGTTATTTTCGGCTGCGTATATGGCGGAGGTTATCAGGGGAGGACTGGCTGGACTACCGTTAGGACAACATGAGGCGTCAGCTTCTTTAGGGCTTAATTATTGGCAATCTCAAAGGTTAATCATAATGCCGCAAGCTCTAAAAATATCGATCCCAGGGATAGTTAATACATTCATTGGGCTATTTAAAGATACCACATTAGTATCAATAATTAGTCTTAGAGACCCTGTAGGTTTGGCCTCAACCATAAGAGCCGATGCTAAATGGAATGGTATTTATTGGGAGCTGTACATAGCAATAGGCTTGATGTTTTTTATAGTCTGCTTTGGCATGTCTCAATATTCACAATACTTAGAGAGAAAACTAAAAACTGATAATTGATAGGTGACAAAATGTCGGAAGAGAGCGATACAAAAGATCTTGGTAAAACTAAGGATACGACAACAGATGAAGTGGCTATTCACATTTCTAACATGAATAAATGGTTTGGAACTTTCCACGTGTTGCGAGATATAAATTTAGAAGTAAAAAGAGGAGAAAGAATAGTTGTCTGTGGCCCATCTGGTTCCGGAAAATCGACTTTAATTCGTTGCATTAATAGGCTGGAGGAACACCAAAAGGGAAGTATTATTGTTGATGGAACGGAGTTAACAACAGACTTGAAGAACATTGACAAAATTCGTTCAGAGGTAGGAATGGTCTTTCAGCATTTCAATCTCTTCCCGCATCTGACAACACTTGAAAACTGTACTCTGGCGCCCATCTGGGTTAGGGAAACGTCAGAAAAAGAAGCTCGGGCAATTGCCATGGAAATGCTAGAAAAAGTAAAAATACCGGAGCAAGCTCACAAATACCCGGGACAATTATCTGGTGGTCAGCAGCAACGCGTCGCTATCGCAAGATCCTTGTGTATGAAGCCGAGGATAATGCTCTTTGATGAAGTTACGTCAGCTTTAGATCCCGAAATGATCAAAGAAGTCCTTGATACGATGATTCAACTGGCCGAGGAAGGCATGACGATGATATGTGTGACTCATGAAATGGGTTTCGCTCGGCAAGTCGCCAACCGTGTGATTTTTATGGACGAAGGCCAAATAGTAGAACAAAACAAGCCTGAAAAGTTTTTTAGCAATCCGAAATCAGATCGGACAAAATTGTTTTTAAGTCAAATTTTGGGTCATTAGGTGAATTAATTCCGAACAAGTGTACCTGCCCCGTGATCGGTAAATAGTTCCAACAAGCAAGCATTCTGAGCCCTGCCATCCAAAATTACTACTGCCCTCACACCATCCGACAAAGCCCTAATAGCGGTCTGTGCTTTTGGAATCATTCCTTTGACTATGGTCCCCTCAATGATCAGATTTTCTACCTCCTTCGCGGAAAGCTTAGTTAAGACATTGCCTTCTTTGTCTTCAATACCGGAAACATCTGTTAGAAGAAGTAATCGATCAGCATTCATTACACCTGCTATTGCTCCAGCTACATCATCAGCGTTAACATTGTAAGTTTTTCCATCAAACCCTATTCCAATGGGAGCGATTACAGGAATAAAGTCACTTTCTAAGAAGTTTTTAAGGATTGATGGGTCTAATTTTTTGGGAATTCCAACAAATCCAAGCGCAGGATCATCTGGGTCACACACCATTAGGTTAGCATCTTTTCCTGATAGGCCCACCCCTTTTCCACCTTGTTTATTAATGGCCGAAACAATAGTTTTATTTACGTTTCCAGTTAAAACCATTTCAACAGCTGTTATGGCCTCCTCGCTAGTTACTCTTTTCCCGTTAACAAATTTAGAATCTATATTCATCTTTTTCAAAAAGCTATCAATCATTGGACCGCCGCCATGAACCACTACTGGGTTGACGTTACACTGTTTCATTAGAACTACATCACGTGCGAAATTTTCCATAGCCACTCTATCTGTCATAGCATGACCACCCAATTTTATGACAACAATTGATTTGTCGTACCTTTGCAAATACGGAAGAGCCTCTGCCAACGTGCGAGCAGTGTCGATATAATTTGATTTTTCCATTTTCGTTCGCTTCATGTCAATTCTGATCCGACCCAGTCGCAAAGTCTATAGACAAAAATGCTAAATAAATACATTGTCACTAGTTTATATCAGCTATTTTTGCTCTTAGGAAGTCGACACCCGCTTTTTTAACGGAAGAAGTAACTAAAATTTCGGGATAAGCGGCAGGTTGCGTATCTAGTTGTTTTCGGGTCCGATCAACGATCTGCTTAAAGGTATCTGAACCTACCTTGTCAGATTTTGTAAAAACGACTTGGAATGTGACAGCCACTTTATTCAATAGAGCAATTATCTCTTCATCTGGTGGCTTGATTCCATGTCGACTATCTATTAGCAAGAATACCCGGCGCAGTGAGGCCCGACCTTTAAGATAGGACCTTAAAAGCGCTTGCCATCTTTTGACCTGATTTATTGGAGCCCTAGCATATCCATATCCTGGTAAATCAACTAAATAATAAGTTTCAGCCAGACTGAAGAAATTTATCTCCTGTGTCCTACCCGGAGTCCTTGATTTTCTTGCCAGAGATTGCCTGCTTGTTAAAGCGTTTATCAGTGATGACTTTCCTACGTTTGATCGTCCTGCAAAGCAAACTTCGATCTTATTACCTAGAGGTAATCCTTTAACCTCCACCACGCCTTTAACAAAAGCAATCTTCTTTGAGAACAACTCTGCTCCATTACGAAGAGAATTCTTATCTACTATCTCAGTGATTGGAAAGTTTGAGGTTTTAAGCAATCTATTTATCTAAGTGTCCTTGGTTTTTCTAAAAGAGGAAATTATATTTCCGAAGATATCCGGTTTTACTCCTTGGCTTGCCATAATTGCATACTGCTGAACAAATGTAATTGCATTGTTTGCCACCCAATATAAAACTAACCCTGATGCAAATTGCCCTAACATGAACATGAAGACCCAGGGCATCCAAGCAAAAATCATTGCTTGGGTTTTATCAGTGGGTGCTGGGTTTAACTTTTGTTGAAGCCACATGGTTACACCCATTAGTATCGGATAAACTCCAATGGAGAATATTGCAAAGAAACTACCGGGGTCCGGAGGTGAAAATGGCAGGAGTCCAAAAAGATTCAAGAAAGAGCTTGGATCTGGCGCCGACAAATCAGTTATCCATCCAATAAATGGAGCATGTCTTACCTCTATTGTCACAAAGAGCACCTTATACAGAGAGAAGAAAATTGGTATTTGGGGAAGAATCGGCAAGCAACCGGCTACGGGGTTAATTTTTTCCTTTTTGTACATAGCCATCAGTTCTTGTTGCATTTTCATACGATCGTCGCCAACCCTTTCTTTTATTTTTTCCATTTCCGGTTGGAGCTTTTTCATTTTCGCCATGGAGACCCATGATTTATATGCCAACGGAAATAAAGCAGTCTTTATTACGAGCGTAAGGAGAATTATTGACCACCCCATGTTTCCTGTTAGATCGTTGAAGAATGATAACATGGAAGCTATCGGTTTAGTCAGAAAGAAAAACCATCCCCAATCAACTGAGTCTACAAAATTTTCCACACCAAGTTCTTTCTGATACTTTTTTATCGTATTTACTTCTTTTGCTCCTGCGAAAAAGTTCGTGCGAATGATACTCTGTTGATTGGGAAATACCTCGATACTAGGTAATCTCATGTCAGTCTGAAAAGTATCAGTTTGAGGTGTATATTTTGTCGCCATTCGAAATGATTGACCAGGTTGCGGAATCATAGTTGTCATCCAGTATTTATCCGTAAATCCGATCCAGCCATTTTGTTGAATTGAGTCTAATTGCACGTGTCCATTTTCATTTTTAATAAATGGCTGATCAGGCATTTTCTTGTATTTTCTTTCAATCAATTCTCCGTCTTTATTTCCGACCACTCCCTCGTGCAAAATATAAAAACCTATAGTTTCTGGCTGTCCATGGCGAGCTATTATACCGTAGGGAGCGACCTTGATAGTCTTACTGGTTTTGTTTAAGACTGATTGTTCTATAGAGAACATGAAATTTTCGTCGATTGAGATATTTCGTTGAAAAACCACGCCATTTTTGTTTGTCCATTGTATTGTAATTGGGTCAAATTCTGTCAAAGTCCTTCCTGATACCAAAGACCATTTAGTATTCGCATTTGGAACTTCGTCCATATAGATTCCATCAACCGGTGTCCAACCATAAACCGCATAATAAGATTTATCTACCGACGTCGGTTTTAATATAACGACATTATTTGAGTCAGGCGATTGATCCTCGAAATAATCCACTAATTTTAGATCATCGATTCGACCACCTCTTAATGAAATAGAACCACTAAGCCGCGCCGTTTCAATCGGTATTCTTTTAAGTTCTTTATTTTCGAGTAGATCACTATTAAGGGGCTTGAATGAATCGATTGTATTCGTCTCAAATCCGCTAGAGTTAGTGGATGCCTTCTCACTGTCGTCAGTAACGACAGGATCAATTTCCTGGGGTGGGAAAAGAAGCATCCAGCCTACTAAAACAAGAAAGCTTAGGCTTGTTGCCAATAAAAGATTCTTGTTTTGCTCATCCATCACACACTCCATCAATGGTTCAAGTTTATTTTTAGTTGCTTTTCGGCGACCTAGTTATTGGTTTGATGCACTATTTTTTTTGCTTGTTTGGGTGCGGGATCATAACCATATGGCCCAAAAGGATGACATTTTCTCAAGCGATTCAAAGTTAATATAGAGCCTCGCAGTGCGCCAAACCGACGTATACACTGCAACGCATAGGTCGAACATGTAGGAGAAAATCTACAATTATTACCTAGTAAAGGGCTTACAAATAATTGGTAGGTTCTTATTAGTAAATAAAAAAAATAAGCTACTGGCCCCATTCCTTACCCTTCAAATCATCTCCGCAGAATGCAGCTTGTTCAATGAACTCTTGAGATTAAGTTTAAGTTTAGTAAAACTTATTGCAAGTGTTCCTTTACGCTGTCCAACAATTACATAATCCCATCCATGCTTGCCCCCATCAGGAAGAACCTCTCTAGCAAGGTGTTTAAGTCGACGCTTTGCTTTATTTCTCAAAACAGCGTTTCCTACCTTTTTTGAGCAAGTAAAACCGACTCTTATAAGATCAGCGGGGAACCCTGACACCTCTGATCTTTGCATACCTTGCAGATAAAAGCCCTCTGATCGAACATTACCCTTTTTTGCTACTCTCAAATATTGAGACCTCTTGCTTAATTTATGAATTAAATATGAAGACTTTGAGAGTCTTTTAACGCTCTTTACAGATGTATTATCCAAGCTTGTACTATTCTTCATTGTTACGGCCCCCTGCTATCATAAACTTTTTCCTTAGGCCGACAGTTTTCTACGTCCTTGTGTCCTGCGTCTATTTAGAATCTTTCTCCCATTCGCTGTTGCCATCCTAGAACGGAATCCATGTCGTCGTTTTCTAACTAGATTACTCGGTTGAAATGTTCGTTTCAATTTATTCTCCTGATTAACCAGTTTCAGCCGAAACTCAAAAAAATTAATAGCCAATTCTGACGTAAACTGAATCTTCCTTTATCAGGTTTTACCTAAAAGTCAATTCAGTGCAATACTAATGTAACATCGTATGCTAAAATACTTGTCACTTTTTCCGTAATTATGAGATGAAATTGAAACTTTTCCACTTAGTCAAAGAAAATCATCTGTTACTTAGTTTGGTTATAGTTTGCCTTATCTTAAGTGCTCATTTTTATGATATTTTTACCCCTGAGTTTTTTTCGATAAGAGCCGCAGAGATTGAGCTATATATTCAAAGTAAAAGGGTACTAGCAATGGTTGCATTTTGCTTAATCTATATTGGCTTCGTGGCGTTTTCGGTTCCTGCAGCCAGTGTTTTAACGCTAGCATCAGGGTATTTTTTTGGTTTCCTTACAGGGGGGGGGTTATCATTCATTAGCGCTTTCATTGGTGCCACTATTTTTTATTGTCTTGTAAGGACAGGGCTACGAGATCGAATAAAAGAAAAGTTGATTTTATATCCCGCATTCAAAGACATTGAGCTTGGTCTCCAATCTAATGCTATGAATTATCTACTTTTTATACGCTTATTCCCCTTTGTGCCATTTTGGATAGCAAATATAGCACCTCCAGTTTTGGGAGTTAGTCTAAAAGTGTTTTCTGTTACGACTTTTCTAGGAATATTGCCGGGTACAGCAGCGATTGCATACTTAGGTTCAAAGCTGAAAACTTTCAAATTGATTGGAGAGGACTCCACCTTTAGTCCGACTTTAGACTTTACCACTCTATTAGCCTTATCAGTTATTTCCATTTTGGGTTTATTTCCCATTTGGAGGAAATTCTTCAAGAAATAATAAATAATCATATATTATACCAAATTTACTTGAAGAGAGTTATTTCTTGTATATCATCATTACGGCGGATATTAAATCGAAGCAGCACCGATAGCTCAGCTGGATAGAGTACCTGACTACGAATCAGGGGGTCGGGAGTTCGAATCTTCCTCGGTGCGCCACTTTACTGCTTCCTTTAGTCTTTTTTGTGTGGTCGGGTAGTTCCTAGTAATTTTTAAATGATTAAAAGTTATCGATCCCAAATTAATAATTTTGATGGTTTTCTAGCCGATTGAATTGCAGCTTAATCTTCGTAAAACCTATCAGCAAAGGTTACTAAGGTCGTTCTTTTAACTTTTAAAAGTTTTTTTGCTTTCTCTGCTTCTTCGTCTTGCTTTTCTATTTCGCGAAAAATATTCGCTTGCTCTTCATGAGAAAAATCCCTCTTACTGATAGCAATGTGAAACGTGCCAAAATACCACTGAAAATCATCCCGCATATCAAATAACCCACCAAACTAACTCCCCAATTCAAAGACATTTGGAGTTTGAAATGCGTCTCAAGATTCTTCAAGTAAATCAAAACTTCCACGCGCGTAGGACGTTCGCTGATCACTTATTCTAACCTTTGAACGTCGGTCATCTATTCGCTTTTAATTATTGAAAGTCGGTTTAAAGATAGTTTGTTCGAAAAAATGCGCTGCAAAATTCAATGTATCTATCACCGTCGATGTAATGATTGTGGATATTGTATTTTCTGGCAACCCTTTCGGCTCTCACATGCTTAGGGTAAAGTGGGGAGCAAAAAGGCTCCACTTGGGTGTAGAAAAGGAGAAAATTATGCATTTGAGAACAAAAATCAAAGGCCTGTTGAAAGTTGCGCCTGCGCTCGGTGCTTTAGCTTTCGCGGCAGCGTTTAGCGCTGTACCTGTTAATGCAAAAGACAAAATAAACTGCATTTTCCCATTCTGGTTCGGCTTTGCACCGGTATTTGTCGCACAGGAAGAAGGGTATTTTGCCAGCGAAGATTTGGAAGTGACCACTGCTTTTGACAATGATCGGGCCAATGTCCTGCCGGCAATGGCGACAGGTGCAATTGAATGCACCATGCGCACCATAGGCGAATCCATGTCGCGGCCGCGCCAGGCTGATACAACCGGTACCATCATTGGTACAATCGACATTTCCGTGGGCGCGGACGGCGTTGTTGCGTCGGGAGATATCAAATCGGTCGAGGATCTTATTGGCAAGACGATGGCCGGTGAAATCAATCACCCCGGTACCACCCTTGTACAGCATGCGCTGGCACAGATGGGCAAAAGCATTGATGATATAAACATCCAATTGATCGCCACAGACGATTCAGCCGCCGTGTTCGAAGACCCTAGTGTGTCAGCAGTGGCCACGTGGGAGCCAATGATGGGGTCCATCGTAAAGAACTCTTCGCGCGAAGGCACGCATGTACTTCTGTCGTCCGCCGATTACGAGGGGCTGATCACCGATGTCATCATCGTACGAACGGATGACTACCGGGAGAACCCCGGGAAATATGCCAAATTCCTGCGTGGCATCTACCGAGCGATAGACCTTTACAATTCGGACCCTGACAAGTTTATTGCGATCTCGGCCCCGTTTTTTGATACACCTGCCGATGAAATGAAAGAAGCGTTGGCTGGTGTGAAGTACACGTCATACGAGGAAAGCGTTTCCTACCTGCCATCGGCATCCGGTGACGGGCAGCTCAAAGAGGTGTTCGATGCGTTTAATGACATCAATGTGGTATTGGACCTGCAGGATGGACCGCTGGAGTACCAGCCCTACGTTGATGGTGCGGCATTGGATGGTCTGTTTGACGGCCACACCCGCTGATACCAAATTGCTCTGGCGGCAATCGCCAGAGCGTCAGCCGCTAAGGTATGAATTACTAAGCAGAAAGGTCCGCTAAGTGATAAAATCCCTCTTTGTGTTTCGCCATGCGCTTCCACGCAAAACCGAAATAATACTGGGCATATTCGGATTTATTCTTTTTCTCACAATCTGGCACATGACTGCCTCCTCCGGGGTGATCCGGCCAGAATTTCTACCCACACCTTTCGCCGTAGCTCAGGCCTTTGTTCGCCTGTTTACAGAGCGCGACTTTGCATCCGATATTATCGTTAGCGTCGGCCGAGTTTGGTTTGCATTTCTTTTGTCGGTCGTGATCGCGGTGCCCTTGGGTTTGATGATGAGCACCTACCGGGCGGTTGGCGCCATCCTAGAACCTTTCATTGACTTTTTGCGATACTTGCCCGTTCCAGCCCTGGTACCGCTGTTGGTGATTTGGTTTGGCGTCGGTGAGACTTCCAAGATCGCGGTGCTTTGGATGGGCACCTTCTTTCAACTTATACTCCTGATCGCGGATGACACCAAACGTGTGCCGACCGAATACATTGAATCCGGTCATACGCTGGGCGCATCAAACGGGCAGATCATGCGCCATATCATAATTCCGGCTGCACTGCCCAATATGATTGATAATCTGCGCATCACACTGGGGTGGTGCTGGACATATCTGATCATCGCCGAAATCGTAGCTGCGAATTCGGGCATTGGTCACATGATCTGGTCACTGCGTCGCTTTGTAAAAACGCCCGAGGTCATGGCCGGTATCATTGCCATCGGCATCATTGGTCTTTTGACAGATCAGGCTTTTCGTTTCGCCCATGCGCGGCTTTTCTCGTATCAGCGTAGGTGAGACATGGATAAGTTTATCAAAGTAACTGATGTCACCAAAACCTATTGGTCGGAGGATAGAAAAACAGAAACCAAGGTTGTGCTGCCTCTGTCGTTGACCATCGCCGAGGGTGAAATGGTGATGTTTCTAGGGCCTTCAGGCTGCGGCAAGACAACATTGATGCGTATTATCGGTGGGCTTGAAAAACAAGATCAGGGTAGCATCACACTGGCAGGCGATCTACTGGCAGGCCCGGACCGGCGTCGCGGCATGGTGTTTCAGTCTTACTCCTCTTTCCCCTGGCTTCGTGTGCGCGAAAATATCAAGTTTGGCACAAGGTATCGCAAAGATGTCTCAGCCGCTGAAAAGGAAGAGATTACGGATCATTATATGGGCATGGTTGGTCTCTCTGCCTACAGTGATTTCTATACCAATCGGATATCTGGTGGGATGCGGCAGCGGGTAGCGATTGCCCGCACATTGGCATCTTCGCCTGATATTTTATTGATGGATGAGCCTTTTGGTGCGCTGGATGCGCAAACTCGTGAGCACCTGCAATTTCAATTGATGGACATCAACAAAAGCGAAAAGAAAACCACCATCTTCGTAACCCACGACGTCGAAGAGGCAATTTTGCTGGCGGATCGTGTCGTGATCTTCTCCGCGCGACCCGCGCGCGTGGTCAAAGAGATTGACGTGAATGCAGTAATCCCGGTCGAAGATCGGCGCAACAACACAGCGGACATGCAAAAGTTCTTTTCCCTCAGGAATGAGATTCTGGAAATCATCCGTGCCGAATACCGACAAACTGTGGAGGCTACCTGACATGGGCGTTGATCTTGAAGAAAAAAGCGTTCTGATAACGGGGGCTAATCGAGGCATCGGGTATGGTTTGGCTGAAGGGTTTCTCAAGGCTGGGGCAACGGTTACAATCGTCGCTTTAGAAGAGGACGTGACCGAGATAGCGGGGCAATTGAGCGAAACCTATAAGCGGCAGGTGCAAGGCATAACTTGTGATATTGCCGAATTGGATCAGGTTAATCGGATGGCGGGTCAGGTGGATCAAGTGGATGTTCTGGTCAACAACGCTGGCTTTGAATACATAACTCCAATCACAGACCCGTCCGAGAGGACTGACGAGATTTTTCGCAGGATCATCGAGATCAACGTCATCGGTACGTTTTCTGTGACCCGCCGGTTACTCGATAAAATTCCAGATGGTGGGCGCATCGTGAACACGGCTTCGATGTGGGGCAAAACCGCGGTGGCGGAATTCAGCGCCTACTGTGCATCAAAACATGCGGTCATTGGCCTGACGCGGTCGCTGTCACAGGAATTGGCATCCCGTCGTATTTCGGTAAATGCAGTGTGTCCCGGATGGGTGCGCACCATGGCCTCGATGCGATCCCTTTCCTTCATGGCGGCACAACAGCAACGCCCCGAGGCAGACATGCTGGATGAGATTGTTGCGGCACAGGCGCTGGACGGTCTGATGGAGCCACGTGATATGGTGGACATGTATTTGTTTCTGGCCGGTCCTGCGGCTGACAACATCACCGGGCAATCCTTTACTGTTGACCGCGGAGAGCTGATGCAATGACTGCAGAACTTATCGGCAAGACAGCTTTGGTGACTGGGGCCGCGCAAGGCATCGGGGCCGCTGCAGCAAAATCTTTGGCCGAGGCGGGGGCACGTGTCATCCTCTCGGATCGCAGAGACAGCATTGCCACACAAAAAACCATCGAGACTGCGGGAGGGACCGCGCGCACGGAAGTAGCAGATGTCGCAGATGCTTCAAGTGTGGATGGATTGTTTCAAAGTATCCTGGAGAATGAAGGAAATCTGGATTTTGTCGTAAACGCTGCAGGAATCTTGTCGGAAGGCACAATCATCGACATGCCGGTTTCCGAGTTTGACCGCATCATATCGGTTAATCTGCGTGGGTCTTTCCTTATCGCCCAGGGGGCCGCGCAGATGATGACGTCTGCCAAATCTGGGAGAATTATTTTGATCTCGTCAGAGCTTGCTTATCTGGGCCGCGCTGAGTTTTCGGCCTACTGCGCCTCGAAGGCTGGAGTTGTCGGAATGACACGCGCGTTGGCGCGGGAACTGGCGCCCGACGTTCAGGTGAACTCGGTCGCACCTGGACCGGTTGATACCCCTATGCTGGCACTAGAGAACATGTCCCAGGAATGGATTGACCGTGAAATTGATAATCCGCTTGAACGGGTTGGCAAGCCGCGTGAAATTGCGGCGTTGGTTCGCTTTCTTTGCGGTCCTGACGCTGGGTTCTTTACGGGCCAGACGCTCAGTCCCAACGGCGGAGCGGTGATGATTTAGGAGAGGAAATTTAAAATGCTACAACGACCTGTGCCTTGGCCAAATGGTGCCAAAGTTGCCTGCGCGATTACTCTGGACATGGACGCTGACAGCCTTGTGCATATTCATCACGGATCAAACGCTGCGAACAAACTGTCTGCGATATCTTCGCTGCGTTATGGTCCCGAAGTAGCCATTCCAAGAATTCTGGACACCTACCGAAGACTTGGACTGAAACAGAGCTTTTTCATCCCGGCCTGGTGTATTGAAAATCATCCCAAGGCGGTTGATGCCATTGTAAAAGATGGGCATGAGATTGGGTATCACGGCTATATCCACGAAGCCCCCAACAGCCTGACTCACGATCAGGAACATGACTGGATGTGCCGGTCGATCGAGATCATTGAGCGTCATACGGGCAAACGACCGCGTGGCAACCGCGCGCCGCTCTATCACATGTCGGCAAAGACGCCTGAATTGCTGGCGATGGAGGGGTTCCTTTACGACAGCTCGCTGATGGGTGACGAGGTGCCATATGTGCTGGAAACCCCAAAAGGCAAAGTTATGGAACTTCCAGTCAGTTGGGCCACGGACGACTGGCCACCCTACGTGCATGCGCCCGATCTAGATTACATGTTTCAAATTGTCGCTCCGGACCGTGCCATGGAAGTTTTCATGGCTGAGTTCGAAGCCCTGAGGACCTGTCCAGGTGGTCTTTGGATTGGTGTCTGGCATCCCTTTGTCAGCGGGCGTTTGTCTCGTTGGCATAGGGTTGAAAAGGCGATTGAAGACATGATGTCAACAGGTGACGTTTGGTTTGCCACCATGGAAGAGATTGCAGCCCATGTGAACACTGTCACTGCCGAGGGAAGATATTCCCCCCGTGTTGATAAGCTGCCTTATCACAGTGAGCCGCAGGTACCGCAGGACCTAATCGGTAAGGCCGAGGCCTAGAGGTGCACCGTTTCCAGGGCGCCTTTCAGTTCCGTCAGGAATTGATCAGCGTTCTGCGCGCTGAAGGTCAGGGGAGGGCGTACTTTCAGGACATTGGCATTGGCTGCCGTTGCAGAAATAAGAACCCGGCGGCGGCGCAATTCATTGACCAATGCCAAAGCTAGCGGGCTATCAGGCTCTCGTGTTTCGCGATCTTTGACAATCTCAATCCCCATATACAGCCCCGAGCCACGCACGTCACCGATACGTTCATCCTCTTGCATTATGTCATTCAGGCTTGAAAGCATCTTTTTGCCAACCACCCTTGAATTGGCGATCAGGTTTTCGTCCTGCAAAACTTCAAGCGTCGCATTGGCTGCGGCCATAGCCACAGTGTTCCCCCCGAAAGTATTGAAATACCGCATGTCATGGCCAAACTTGGATGCTACTTCGGGTCGCACCGCAATGCCCGCCACCGGGTATCCATTGCCCATAGGCTTCCCCATCGAAACAATGTCGGGCACCACGCCGTGGCGCTGATAACCCCACATGTGTGATCCTGTGCGTGCAAAACCGCATTGCACTTCGTCCGCAACAAATATCCCTCCCGCGTCGCGGACGACTTTCAGGACAGGCTCAAGAATACCGTGAGAATGCGCAAAAATACCATCAGATGAAAATAGGCTGTCCACAATAAAGGCGGCTAGCCCTTGCCCACGCCGTTCCAGATCGCGGATTTGCTCGGTCACCTGTGCGGCGAGCCAACCGCCCATATCGTCCGTATCCACACGGTATGTGTCAGGGGCTGAGATCCGCCGGACCCATGTGCCCAAGCGCGAGTTTTCACCCATAGAGGGCGAGAAACCCGAGGTCAGCTCGGAATTACCATGGTAGGCCTCGGAGGTGACGATTATACCTTCATGCCCAGTGTGATACTTGGCCATGCGCAGTGCCAGGTCATTCGCCTCAGATCCGGTGCAGGTGAACATCACATGGCCGATTTCGTCCTCAAAGGTACCTAGTAGTTTTTCGGCAAACCCCAGAATACCATCCTGCATATAGCGGGTATGGGTGCACAGCGTGCCCATCTGTGCCATGACAGCGGCGTTCACATGCGGGTGGCAATGACCGACAGAAACCACGTTGTTATAAGCATCCAGATATTCATTACCGTAGGTGTCGTACATGAACACTCCGCTTGCTCGGTTGAATTCAACTGGTTCAGCGTAGAACAACCGGTACGCTGGCCCCAGCAGACGCGCTCGGCGATGGACAAATTCCCTAGTCTGCGCGTCCAGCTGATCGACCTTGGCGGGATCAAATCCATTCACCATCTTGCCACGTTTTGTTTTGATATTCATCTAAAGGGTCCTTTCACTATCGAAATAGGGTGTAAGAATGTCTGACACTTCTTCAGTCGAGCGCGTCAGAAACCAGTCAAGCTGATGCCAGCCCTGTTCTGTATTGCGCATTATATAGCGTTCGTTTTCTGGAAAAAGCTTGGCCCGCCACAGGGTCAGAAGTGCTCGTGTTACAACTCGCCCCATGACCAGATGGGGGATCAGGACTAGCTCTTCATTGGTCAGGTCGGCAATGCTTAGATAGCCATTCAGAATGTCGGGCGCGCGGTAGAAAAGGTCCTCATTTGGGGTCTCTGGCAATTGGTTTAGGAGGGCCGTTGCCACATCCACTGCAATCGCAGTTTTCACCGCATCACCGAAATCAATGATGCCTGTCACGAAGGCCGGATTGTCGTGATCCACAACGATATTCGACTTACTGAAATCATTGTGTAGCACCTGCTTGCGACACTGGCGCAATTTTACTTCGACTTGACGGAACCTCTCTAACCCCAGTGACAGGGCGCGGCGCTGTGTGTGGTTGTCTACCTCATCCAGCAGATGCTCCAATGTCAAAAGATGTTGAACATCCCATCCACAGTACCGATCTTCGTTCTCGTGAGAAAACCCTTCGGTAGCATATCGCAATCGCGCCAGCATCTTGCCAATCTGAACCCGCCCATGAGGATCAGATTGGGTTTCATCAAGCGGCGTTCCTTCAAGAAAGGTTAGCAATCGTACCCAACGCTGCGATCCGTCAACATCTGTGATCTGGAAAATATCATGCCCTCCCTTGGAATTAATGATACGTGGGACAGGCAAAGTTGGATCACGGGTTTCCACATAACGAAGTATACTGTTCTGAAAGTCAATTTCCCCGAAAGGTTCATCCGGATTGGCAACTTTCAAAATAAATTTTCGTTCGTCCTCGGTTGTGACGCGGAAGGTGTCATCCTTTTCGGTGTCAAACCGTTTTAGCGCACTGCCCATCATTCCATAGTGTTCTTCCAGAAGCCGTAGAGCACGCTCTTGTGTCATCGGAACATAGGCACAGGCCAGCCCGTCTGGTTTAGCCGCTGGGTTGGATTGCTCTGTCATTGCTATCGTCCTGATCCAACCCTAACGCGCACTGACGGCTTCGGCCAGAAGACAGAGCAATTCGTACATGACGGTCGCGCCGGTCAGGGATGTCAACCCGCCTACATCAAAAGGCGGTGAAACCTCTACCATATCTGCACCTACATAGTTCAGATTTCGAAAACCACGGATCAAAGCCATTGCCTCGGGGGTGGTTAGCCCGGCAATCTCGGGTGTGCCCGTGCCAGGGGCAAAGGCTGGATCAATACTGTCGATATCAAAGCTCATATAAACAGGTGTATTTCCAACAATGTTACGGGCTTCTTCGATAATTGCATCAACACCGCGCTTTTGAACCTCTTCAACAAACATCACACGCATGCCAGCTGCTTCGGAATAGTCCCAACCCTCTGAGACATTTTGTGCCCCACGAATGCCGATTTGTACAGTTTTAGTCGAATCGATCAACCCTTCCTCGTGTGCGCGGCGAAACGGGGCGCCGTGGTTGAATTTTGACCCCTGAAAGTTATCCCATGTATCGGTATGAGCGTCGATGTGAATGAACGCCATGGGTTGCGTTGCAATCGCGCGCATAATGGGCAAGCTGACTGAGTGATCGCCGCCGCAGCATAATGGCATGACACCTGCGGCCACCATGACCGCAATGAAGTCACTGATACTCTTGTGCGTCTTTTCTATATCGAATACTGAATGAAACGGGATATCACCAACATCTGCAATCCGGCACAACTCATAGGGATTGATGCGGGTTACATGATTGATGGCACGCATCAGGCTTGACTGATTTCTGACCTCGCGCGGACCATGCCGGGCACCCGGACGGTTCGTCAAAGCCCCGTCATAGGGAATGCCGACCATTCCTATGTCAATATTTTCAAGGTTTTGTGCGATGGGCGCACGCATGAATGTTGCCAATCCCGAATACCGTGGGGCGGACATATCGGGAGTGCTTGGAGAGGTATAATCTGACACGATTTGAAGCCTTTCTGTGCATGAGTACTTCAATCTCTCCTCTTGTTTACTGCGATACAATCCATTATATAACATGGAAACATTGACGTGTATCGTAGGAACATATCATGCTCACATCTGTGTCTAACCCTGACCTACATTTGCTGCGCGTGTTCATCGCCGTTGCAGAATCCGGTGGTTTCTCTAAGGCCCAGATCGCGCTGAACGTCAGTCAGTCCACCATCAGCACGCAGATGATTGACCTGGAGACGCGCCTCGGCATGCGATTGTGTCGCCGTGGGAGGGCTGGATTTGCGCTCACGGATGAAGGGCACGAGGTGTTCAAATATGCCAAAGACCTTGTTCAGGATTGCGATGAATTTGTCGGGAAGGTGAACGGGATACGCGGTGATCTGAGTGGAGAACTAAGAATTGCGACTGCGGATTCGCTGTTGGGAAACAAAGCCTTTCCATTTGAGACCATTTTGGCAGAACTCAGAGAAGCCATGCCTGCGGTCGTTTTACACTTAAGTGTTATGGATCCCCTAGAGATCGAGAGGCTTGTTCTCGAACAAAAGCTGCATATGGGACTTCACACCTTTCCCAATCACGTGCCCGGCCTTCGCTATATCAAGATGTTCGATGAAACGCAGATATTGTATTGTGGGCATGGTCATCCACTTTTTGATGGCGATATTACCCATGAAGGCGCTGAGCTTGAGACATATGATTACGCTGGTCGGTCATACTATGGCGGAGCCCTGAGGCCTGGCAATTTGAAACCAAAGAGCAACCATATTTATGCTGGTAGCATGGACGGTATTGCAGCGGCGATTTTGTCTGGTCGTTTCCTTGGTCATTTGCCCGCTCAATGTGCTCAGACTTGGGTCGAGCAAGGGAAGATGAAACCACTGTCCACTGAATTTCACTCTTATAAGGTGACCTTTGAGTGTGTATTTCCGACTGGCACCCGGATGGCCAACATAAAAAGGGTACTGGAACAAGTCATGTCAAAGTATTCGGCTTGAAACTGTCGTGCAAAGTATTTCAATCTGCATTGTAGTAACTCGTAGTTGCATGCATTGCTGCTATTAGTCTTGTTTTTTTAAATGAAATAATTTTTAGTCGCTCTCTAAGCATTGTACATTTTATAAAAATATCAGGAGGGGGTAATTTCGGTGATAAGGAAATGGAAAAACTAATTAGCTGCATAATTACCAATAGCACAAAGGTAACTGGTGAACAAATCCAGTACGTTTTGGCAGAGTTCGAAAAACTAAATATAACTGTTCAGAGAGTCCAGAGATTAGGAATCGACGGCGTAAGGTTAAATTTATGGGCTAGAAAAAAAATGATATTTCCCCAAATAGAAGAAAGTATTAAGGCTGACATTAACTTGTTGACTAATGATCCAAAGCCTAGAAAATTACTGTTTTCCGATATGGATAGTACAATAATTACTGTAGAATGTATCGATGAAATTGCAGATTTTTTAGGCCTGCGTCATCAAGTCCAAGAGTTGACGGCTAAGTCGATGCGAGGAGAGATTGATTTTTCTGAGTCACTTAAGGAGCGTGTGAAATTGTTGAAAGGTTTGACAATTACAGATTTAGATGAGTGCTTTAAAAGTAGGATTGAAATTAGCAAGGGTGCAAAAACCCTAGTTAGCACCATGAGAAAATTTGGTGCAAAATCAGTCTTGATTTCGGGGGGTTTTTCCTTTTTTTCAGATAAAGTTTCTTCTTTGGTAGGGTTTGATAGGAGTTTTGCCAACGAGCTGATAGTCGAGGACAATTTAATCACAGGTTATTTGAAAGAGCCGCTTTTAGATAGAAAACTTAAGCGCTCTATTCTATTAGCTGTCTGTAGAGAAATGGATATTGATGCGCGTGATGTGATAGCGGTCGGGGATGGAGCAAATGACGTCGACATGATCTTGGAAGCAGGCCTTGGGGTCTCCTACTACGGGCAGCCTGTTTTAAAAGCAGCTTCTGACATTAGGATTAGCTACTCTAACTTTCGGGCTCTACTTTATTGTCAGGGCATAGGTGAGAATGAATTTGTGTTAGAGTGAAAAAAAAATGGGTTTCTGGATTGACTAATAATAAACTAGTGGTTGAATTGTAACGAAAAGCAAACAATTATAATCGGTATGGCTAGTGTAAAAAAAATAACGAGCATTGAAGACCTAAGGTTAATCGCCCGTTCTAGAGTACCCCGTATGTTTTACGACTATGCGGACTCAGGTTCTTGGAGTGAAAGAACTTACAGAGATAACACAAACGATTTTGAACAAATTAAACTCAGACAACGAGTTGGAATTGATATTTCGAATCGCTCTGTGGAAGGGACGATGATTGATACTAAAGTTACTATTCCAACTGCCTTGGCTCCATGTGGCCTAACTGGAATGCAATACGCTGATGGAGAAATATTAGCTGCGAGGGCGGCAGAGAAGTTTGGAGTGCCATTTACTCTATCAACGCTATCCATTTGCTCAATCGAAGATGTGGCAGAGAATTCGTCAGTCCCTTTCTGGTTTCAGTTATATGTAATGAGTGATCACACTTACGCTAAAAACTTGATCGATAGAGCAAAACACGCTGGCTGTTCTGCACTTATGTTAACGCTAGATTTGCAGGTTATGGGGCAAAGGCACAAGGATATAAAAAATGGTTTATCTGCACCACCGAAATTAAATTCCCTATCGAACATATTTGATCTAGCGATGAGACCTCGCTGGTGTTTCGAAATGCTAAAAACAAAAAGAAGATATTTTAGAAATGTTATCGGTCACGTAAACGGGGTGTCGGACTTATCATCCCTAAGCGCATGGGTTGGAGAAGCATTTGACCTTTCATTTTCATGGGACGATATCGCTAGAATTAAAGATTGGTGGGGTGGAAAACTGATCTTAAAAGGAATATTAGATATTGAAGACGCGGAGTTGGCAGCTAATTCCGGAGCCGACGCATTGATTGTTTCAAACCATGGAGGCCGACAACTGGATGGAGCCGCATCTACGGTGTCCATGTTGCCTAGTATCGCTGCAGCTGTTGGCAACAAAACAGAGGTTTGGATAGATGGAGGAGTTCGATCAGGTCAGGATGTACTCAAAGCACTGGCTCTTGGAGCTAAAGGCACTATGATAGGCAGGCCGTATCTGTATGGTCTAGGAGCTTATGGTGAGCTTGGTGTTACGAAAGCTTTAGAAATAATTGAGAAAGAGTTAGATTTGTCAATGGCTCTTTGTGGTGTCACTAATATTAGGAACGTGAATGAAAATATTCTCTTATTGTGAACAAATGCTCTTTCAATATGTTTATTGCTTAGTTTACAATGGGTTTTTTTATATCCATGCAGGAACTTTTTTGGCAAAAAACTGAGTTAAAATTACTCTATCCATTCTGAGTCCATCTCAGCTGGATTCGAAGGTGTCTTGCCGCTAGAGGTGTAACCAGATGATAAAGCTATTAACAACAGTGTACTGACTAAGGCCGGCCAAATGGCTGAGTCAAATACCGATGGTTCCGTGTATGGTTCACCAGTTATTCTGGTTAAGTCTATCGTATTTAAATCAAATTCATCAAATTCGTTGGTTGACAGGCAGGCATTTAAGAAGAAAAAAAATGTTAATATAAGGATAATCTTTTTTTTCATTTGTATTTTAACTCGTATTATTGTTTTACTGTCGTCCAAACTGATCTTTTTTTTTTTGACGAAAATTATATATAGAAGATTATACGACGGAATAGTTCAGAAAGTTAATAGTTCAATATATTATTCGAAAGTTTTTGAAATGGTTAAAGTATATCTTTCAGGAGAGATTCATACCGACTGGCGAAAAATAATACAAGTCGGAGCTCAAAACGAAAATTTAGATATAGAGTTCAATAGCCCCGTGACAGACCATCAAGCATCTGACGACTGTGGGGCCATCATTTTGGGTAAAGAGGAGAAAAAATTCTGGCATGATCACAAGGGTGCAAAGCTAAATGCTATAAGGACCCAAAACGCGGTCAAAGCTGCTGATATCGTAGTTGTCAGGTTTGGCGACAAATATAAGCAATGGAATGCAGCTTTTGAAGCAGGTTATGCAGTCGCTTTAGGTAAGCCGATAATTGTAATTCATGATGACGAGCAGCAGCATGCGCTTAAAGAGGTAGACGCAATGGCGCTTGCAGTAGTTAAAGAACCAGAAAAGGTAGTTAAGATCTTAAAATATGTTTTGAATGGCGCTTTATAGGCTGTGGCTCTTACAACAAAAATAGCAGCTTTAGGTCTCTTAATTTTTGCTTTTCTTGCTGGTAACGGGATAGCAGGAGAAAGGTATTTGGACACTATAAACGATCAAAAAGTAAGCTGGGAATTTTTCACTGATGGCGTGATGGGTGGTAAATCAGTGGGAAAGGCAGAGTTTGTTGAAGAGGGGTCTCAAACCTTTATTAGAATGAGTGGAGAAGTCACTACTGAGAATAATGGAGGATTTATCCAGATTCGTGCAAAGGTGTCGGAACTTTCTGATAAGACCAACGGGATATCAATAAAAGTTAGAGGGAACAATGAAAAATATTATATTTTTCTTAGAACCTCTGGAACTTTAATGCCATGGCAGTATTATAGTGCCGAATTTTCGACAACAGACAGATGGACTTTGTTAAAAGTTGCATTAACAGATTTCAAAAGATCTAGTATTTGGTTGAAAAACACAATTGACGGTAGTGCAATCAAGAGTATTGGGATCGTTGCCTATGGGCGAAAACACAACGCATTAATTGAAATCGCTGAAGTACGAACGTATTGAGTTTTATATCGTTTTAAAAGCTGAATTTTATAGATATGACCGTCATATTTATGACTCGACTTCCGTAACCGTAATGTACTAGGGTCTGATGAGAGGAGAGAGGTGCATTAGTATGAGAATACTCTTATTTGCAGTGCTAATACTTGCGTCAGGTTGTAACACGATGCCGTCGCTAGAGCAGGTGGCCGCGACCGGTGAAGCTGCAGGGGTTAGTGCCGTATCTTCATATCCAATTGAAGCCTCAAAATATGTGTCAATGCATGCAGACCGAACATTGAGACTTAATAGGAGTTGCACTCAAGTGCTTAAGTTACAATTGGTTCAGAGTAAAAGCTACCAGGATACTATGATCGAACTCAAGAATAGAGCTGTTATAATGGGAGGTAATGCAGTTTCATTAGTTCAGTGGCAAGAGAAATCGAGCGTGACGGGGCTTTTGGGTAACATATATATATGTACAGATAAATCATACCATATTCATCCTCATCCGCAGGCGTGATTATAAATCAACAGTTTACAGTATTTAGTTTAGCCCTTCTGTTAGTGTACGAACTAGCCATCCATCTTTAGCGCCTTTATAAAAGCTTCTTGCGGAATATCGACCTTACCAAATTGCCGCATTCTTTTTTTTCCTGTTTTCTGCTTTTCCAATAGTTTTCGTTTCCTTGTTACATCTCCGCCATAGCATTTTGCCGTTACGTCTTTTCGAAGCGCTGATATTGTCTCTCTAGCTATTATGCGGCCACCGATGGCAGCCTGAATGGGGACTTTAAACATATGTTGAGGAATTAATTGTTTAAGTTTTTCACACATTACGCGTCCACGTGCATCTGCACGCGTGCGATGCACCATCATTGAAAGTGCGTCGACGGGTTGGTCATTAACAAGAATCTGCATTTTTACTAATTGGTCTTCTGAGTAACCATTAAGCTGATAGTCAAAGCTGGCATAACCTTTTGTCACGGATTTCAAACGGTCATGGAAATCGAAAACAACCTCATTCAAGGGCAAATCGTATATTAACATTGCTCTTGTTCCAGCATAAGTTAAATTTTTTTGTATTCCTCTCCTATCTTGACAAAGCTTAAGTACATCTCCCAAGAATTGATCTGGTACTAATATGGTAGCATCTATTCGAGGCTCCTTTATATGGTCTATTTTTACCATTTCTGGCATGTCAGCGGGGTTGTGGAGCTCTTGCATTGAACCGTCAGTTTTAAGGACCTGATATATAACGCTTGGAGCTGTGGTCACTAAATCAATGTTAAATTCACGCTCGATTCTGTCTCTAATCACTTCCAAGTGTAGTAACCCGAGAAAACCACACCGAAAACCAAAACCTAGTGCCGCTGAGGTCTCCATTTCGAAAGTGAAGGAAGCATCATTTAAAGCCAGTTTCTCAATTGATTCTCTTAACACTTCGAACTCTGAACTATCAACTGGAAATAGACCACAAAATACGACCGGCTGCGAAGGTTTGTAACCTTCTAACGGTTTGTCACACCTGAGACCATCTAAAGTAATCGTGTCCCCGACCCGAGTATCCCGTACTCTTTTTATTGAAGCGGTAAACACGCCTATTTCACCTGAATTTAGAGACTCTACAATTTCCATTTGTGGTCGTAAAACTGCAACTTTATCTACAACAAAGGTAGCGCCAGTCTGCATCATTAAGATCTTGTTTCCTTTTCTTAAAGTCCCATCATTTACTCTTACCATTACTACGACACCCAAATAAGCGTCATACCAACTATCCACGAGTAAAGCTTTCAAGGGTGCGCCAGTGTTTCCATGCGGTGATGGGAGTAGATTCACAATTTTTTCAAGTACGTCCTCAATACCGAATCCCGTTTTAGCCGATATTTGTACCGCCTCAGACGCATCTATACCAATTACATCTTCAATTTGTTTTGATACTTTCTCACAATCTGCAGCGGGAAGATCTACCTTGTTTAACACAGTAACTATTTCATGGTCAGCATCGATAGCTGTATATACGTTTGCAAGCGTTTGAGCTTCAACACCTTGGGATGCGTCAACTACTAATAACGACCCCTCGACTGCTTTCATTGAGCGAGAAACTTCATAGGAGAAGTCCACGTGACCAGGCGTGTCAATTAGGTTTAAAATATATTCATTTCCATTTTTTGCCTTGTAGTTTAGTCTCACGGTGTTTGCTTTAATCGTGATCCCTCTCTCTCTTTCAATATCCATTGAATCAAGAATTTGATCTTTCATTTCTCTTTTTGAGACTGTGTTCGTCAGCTGAATTAACCGGTCGGCCAATGTAGATTTTCCATGATCAATATGAGCTACGATCGAGAAATTTCTTATATGAGAAAGTTTTGTCATAACACGGAAGGTAAAATTCTTTTTAAAGTGGGAGGGAGAAGTAGTGCTCCAAGATTATCCTTATAGTTGAATTTCTAATCACTTAATTTTTTGAGAGGCATTTCTTGCTATCCAGCAGATAGTGCCTTATCTATCTCTCTTTTTACTTTCAGTGCTGCGGAAGATAAATCTGAGTCTTTCGCACTCGACAGAAAAGAATCCAAGCCACCTTTTCTATCTACAGTTCTGAGAGCAGAAGACGAAATTCTAAATCTAAAGGACCTACCTAAAACTTCTGATAAAAGACTTACATTGTTTAGGTTCGGTAGAAACCTTCGGCGAGTTCTATTTTTAGCATGACTGACATTATTTCCTGCCATCACTCCTTTTCCAGTCAATTCGCAGCGCCTAGTCATATCACACCTTCTTAAAAAATAGCCGTTTCCCACTTAGCGAATTACGTCTACTATTCCGCTTTAGCTTGGCGTCTTCGTAACTGCACAAAACATTGAAGTCAAGTGTTTAGACAGGATATACACGTATATATCGCAGCAGAGAAAAAATATTGAGAAAATAAAAAGGGCTCTCACCTGATAATTTCTAATGCCAATTTTTCGGCGGCATTTAGCGGTAGAGTTAACCCTTTTCTAATTTTCTTTTCTAATTCTTTTTTCTTTTTCAATATTTTTTCTGAATTTTCGATTCTTAAGTTGATACAATTGGTTATTTCTCTGTGAAACCATGTTAATTTTTGTTCTTCACGAATTTTAAAAAACATTCCGGATTGTTTTCTCCACGTGATTAAATTTTTAATCTCTTTCCAGGTATCTCTTAGACCTGATTTTTCAATGGATGAAATTGTCAGGACTTTTGGATATGACGGAGCGTCAATTTCTCTTCGTCTGAAAAACTGTAAAGCTTTTGAATATTCAGCGCGAGTAGTCTCTGCAATGTTCTTCAATTGGCCATCGCATTTGTTGACCAAAATCAAATCGGAAATTTCTGTGATACCACGTTTTACTCCTTGGAGTTCATCGCCGCCGCTTGGGCCTAATAGAAGGCAGAAAACATCAACCATTTGTGAAGCCATTGTCTCTGATTGTCCAACGCCTACAGTCTCGATTAATATAACGTCAAATCCCGCTGCCTCACAAAGAATAATGGCTTCTTGAGTTCTTAGATTGGTACCTCCTAGGGAACCCTTTGTGGGAGAAGGCCTAATATAAGCTCGTCTTTCCTTGCTTAGGAGTTCCATTCGAGTTTTATCTCCAAGAATTGAGCCTCCAGAGCTAACAGAGGATGGATCAACGGCTAAAACAGCTACATTCAGTCCTTTGTTGATTAAGTCTAACCCGAAGGACTCGATGAAAGTAGATTTACCCACGCCTGGGCTGCCAGTTACAGCAATACGCACCGTCTTGTCATTATTATTGTTTAGTTTACTCAACACTCCTTTTGCGATGTCTCTATGGTCTTTACGAGTTGATTCACTAAATGTTATTGCTTGGGATAAGGCTCGCCTTTCACCACAAGTTATGCGTTTAATCAGCTCTAAAACTTTTTTATCTCTTGTATCAACCAATTGGTGGTCTCTAATAAATTATTGTGTAAGTACAAGTCATCTACTTATAGTAAATCGTAAATGGTAGCGAGAAAAAAATTTAGGCCAAGAGCAATGTTGTTGAGGTGTAGGAATTGAGATTTATTAATTCGAAAGGGAATTTTATTGCTATTGTAATTTTAGTTTTTACTTCGTCTCAGGCAGTATGTGGAAAAATAGATAAGTCATTTAAAGTGATTTTCTGGGGGCTCGAATTAGGCTATTTTAATATAACTGGGAAAATTACCGATTTTCATTACGACGTGTCAATAAATGCCTCAACTAGGGGGATCATAAATTTGGTTTCAGAGATTCGTATTAGATCTGGATCGATGGGAACGGTCAGTGGTAACCGTAAGTTCAAACCTATTCAATCAATTACTAAATGGAACAGGCGTCGTGAGCTAAGAGAGTCAATATTGAAATATCATGATGGAGAAGTAATTTTGTTTGAAGCTTCCCCTGAATTACGGCGAGATTATCATATTCACGAACCTATTGGAATAAGGAACTCTTTGGACCCAGTTTCAGCAGCGCTGTGGTTTTTGGATGACCGGAAAGAAAGGGATTTGTGTGAAGGGACTTTATCAATTTTTGATGGATTTAGGCTGTCTGAATTAGTTTTCACAAGAAAAACTGTGACGGAGAAAGGAATAAAATGCGTCGGTGATATACGAAGACTTTCCGGCTTTAAAGAATCAAAAAAAGAAATGCAACCGATAGATTTCATTCAACATTTTCATAGAGAATCAAGCAATAGTTTTGTTTTGAAGAGATTTGAGATGAATACGGTTTTTGGGAGGCTGGCTTTTGAATATTTAAGTTAGGTATATCATTAATTCAGATTTCTTATTTGATTTGAGGTAATAAATCCAAAGTTGAAGAAGCATCATAAATTGATTTTGCTATGACATTAACGGTTCCATTTTCACACTGCACACGTCCAATAACAATCAGCAATTTAGAAAGTATTATCTCCTTGTGATACCTATTACAAATGTCTTTCCAGCAAATAATATTTACTATTCCCGTCTCATCCTCTAGATAAATAAAAGTCACTCCATTAGCTGTTGAAGGCCTTTGTTTTAAAATTACCAAACCAGCAACTTTGACAATATTATTGTTGGAACACTTTTTTAAATTTTTGGCGCAAATAATTTTCATTATAGTTGTAAGTGAAAACATAAACTAGTATCGGAACAAAGATAGAACAAAAAATTTCTTTTTTCAATAAAAAATTTCATTAAATAATAGTTATTATTGAACTATTCAACATTTGAATTTAGTCATATCATCAAGGTCACTACAATGGGGCTAAGAATAGCAGTTATTAAAGGAATTATGTAATGGCGAAAATCACTTATATTGAATTTAACGGGACTGAACATATTGTCGATGTTGAAAATGGTATGACAGTAATGGAGGGTGCGAGGGATAATAATATTCCAGGTATAGAGGCGGATTGTGGGGGTGCGTGTGCATGTTCTACGTGTCACGTTTACGTTGATCCAACTTGGGTTGATCGACTGCCCCCAAAGGAAGATATGGAAGAGGATATGCTTGATTTCGCTTATTCCCCTGACTCAACTAAATCGCGACTAACTTGCCAGATTGAGGTTACAGATGAATTAGATGGCCTGATTGTTCGAATGCCAGAGAAACAAATATAACTGGCTATCTGAGCGCTCGCCAACCTATATCTTTTCTGTAAAAACCTTCATCCCATTCTATTAATTCGACGGCTTTATATGCTATTTCTCTCGCAGCTTTTAAACTCTTTGCCCTCCCAGTGATAGTAAGTACGCGACCACCATTTGCTAACAATTTATTTTTTTCACTTATGGTTCCGGCATGAAAAACTTGAACACCATTCTTGCTTTCAGCTGCCGCAAGATTTTTAATTACTGATCCGGTCTCATAATTGTCAGGATATCCTTTTGTAGCAATCACAATTGATATCGCCGTATCATCTGCCCAATTGATTTTCGCTTTTTTTATATTACCGCTAGCACAATCTAAGAGTAAATCAAGAAGTTGTGCTCCTAAGCGTACAGCTAATACTTGGCATTCGGGGTCCCCAAACCTGACATTGAATTCTAAAAGTTTAACGTCTTCATTCTTGATAATAAGGCCGGCATAGAGAACTCCTTTAAAAGTTAGTCCTTTCGAATTCATCACTTCAATGGTGGGTTCGATTATTGATGATAGTACCTTTTCCTCTACAATCTTTGATATTATTGGTGCTGGAGAGTAAGCGCCCATCCCTCCAGTATTAGGGCCCTTTTCTCCGTCAAAAGCGCGTTTGTGATCTTGAGCGGTTCCTATTGGAAGTATATTTTGGCCGTCACAAAGCACGAAGAAGCTGGCTTCTTCACCCTCTAAAAAGCCCTCAATTAGGATTGAGTCACCTGCTGATCCAAATTTTCCTCCAAATAAATCTTTTACAGCTAAAAGTGCTTCCTTCTGAGAATATGCGATTGTTACGCCTTTTCCAGAAGCCAAACCGTCAGCTTTGATTACGATTGGTAACTCACACGAATTCAAGAAATCGATTGCGTCACTTTGCTTGGTAAAAACTTGTGATTTTGCAGTGGGGATTTTGCCAATTTTACATACTTCTTTGGTAAATGCTTTTGAAGTTTCTAACATACTGGCTCCTGAAGAGGGCCCAAAGGTTAAAATGTTTTCGTATTCAAGAGCGTCCGAAACTCCCATTGCTAAAGGACCCTCCGGTCCAATTATTACAAAAGAAATTTTTTCTTTCTTACAAAACTCAACAATTACATTTTTGTCTTCTATGTTCAAATTTACGCAAGTAGCTATTTCTTTTATGCCGGCGTTTCCAGGGGCACAAAATAGTCTACCGCACTTTGGATTTTGAGAAACTGCCCATGCCAAAGCGTGTTCTCGACCTCCACTCCCCAAAATTAATATTCTCAATTTAAATTCCCATTTTGCTCTTTTAAGGAACATGTTGTAAAGTCCACACGAGGCAAGTCAAGCTGGTAATTTTTGGAACTGTGATGAGCAATTTTTTAGAGTCCGTGAAAATTTCGGAGAATGTTCCTGAGTTCACAGTATCGGATATTTCGTACGTCCTTAAGCAGATGATAGAGGGCGAATTTTCAAATGTTCGCGTACGTGGAGAGTTAGGGCGAGTAACAAGACCAACATCTGGTCACGTTTATTTCGAGATCAAGGATAATAAATCTATTTTGTCCGCAGTAGTTTGGCGAGCGAACGTTCACAAGTTAAACATATTCCCTGAGGAAGGAATCGAAGTTGTTGTCAGTGGTAGCTTAACAACATTTTCGGGTCAGAGCCGTTATCAAATCAATATAGAAAATATCGAAGCTTCTGGGGTAGGATCTCTCATGCTTATGCTCGACAAGCGAAGGAAAAAACTTTTGCAGGAAGGTCTATTCTCAGATGTGTTGAAAATGTCATTACCCTATTTGCCCGCTAGTATTGGAATTATAACTTCGCCCACTGGAGCGGTTATCGAAGATATTTTGCACAGACTAAGAGATCGGTTTCCCCGACAAGTGCTAATATGGCCAGCAACTATGCAGGGAGAGAAATGTGCGGAGGAGGTGTCGGCTGCCATAGAAGGTTTTAATAAATTGGAAACTTCAACCGGTTTCGAAAAGCCTGACCTCTTGATTATTGCTCGCGGAGGAGGCTCAGTCGAGGATTTATGGGGCTTCAACGAAGAAATTGTTGTGAGGGCCGCAAGTGCCTCACAGATACCAATTATTTCGGCTATCGGTCATGAGACGGATATTACTCTTTTGGATTATGTAGCAGATCGTAGGGCGCCAACTCCGAGTGCTGCGGCAGAGATGGCGGTTCCGGTTCGTTCGGACCTTATTGAGAAAGTAGAAACTTTGAATTCTAGAATGACGCAACAAATTTTCCAATTTTTGGATAGGCAGAAATCAAAAACACTTGATTTACACCGAGCGATGCCCAAACCAAAATCTATTGTTTATGATCAAGTTCAGTATTTGGATTTAATAGCAAGCCAATTTGAAAATGCATTCTCAGTTTTCTTAAAGGAGAAAAGAATAAGTCTTATTAAGGCTGCAGCTGATATTCTGAAGCCAAGTTTGATAATGATGGAGTTCGAAAACCGGCGGAAAAATTTAGTTAATATTTCCTCGCGATTAGAATTTGTTGCGCAGCAAATTATCAAAAATAGTCGCAATAAATTAGACGAACTGGGTCGATTGCAGGATACTCTGAGTTACAAAAACACCCTGTTGAGGGGATTTGTCATAGTACGCGATGAGGAACAGCGGCTCGTAAATTCCAAAAGGCAAGCTAAAGACTCACAAGCGTTATTGATAGAATTTAAGGACGGTAAACTTCAAGTGACTGTTGATCGAGGGGAAATTGATGTCTAAACAGTTTGAATAAATTTGTATTTGACCTTGATATATTCGTGGATGAATATAAGAAAACTGCCTGAAAGATATTATTAAAAAGGAAGAAAATGTCATTCCTATCGAAATTAAAAGAGAGGTTACTGAAAACATCTTCAAAAATTAAGGAAGGTGTAGATGCGCTATTAACGGAAGCTGAAACAAATCAAGAAGAGGAAGACCACTCAGATTACGTAACGGAAAATCAGCAAAAAATTTCAGAGCAAAGGTCTAACGAGGCTAGTGACACAAGTTCCGTTAGTGTTGCAAAAAATAAGAATAGAACACTAATTGGGAAATTAAAAAAAAATGTTGAAAAGCCAAAAAAACGGTTGGTCGACGATGCGATGTTAGAAGGTTTAGAAGATTTGCTAATTAGTTCCGATTTGGGGGTTGCCACTGCGGTAAAAATCTCCGCCGCATTCTCTGATTTGTATTATGGCCGTCGACTTTCTGCAGAGGAGATAAAGAGCGCCCTTGCGGGAGAGATAAAAAGGATACTAGATCCTGTCGCAACACCTATTTCTATATTGAGCCAAGGTTTGCAAGTAATTTTGGTTGTCGGTGTTAATGGTTCGGGCAAAACGACGACGATTGGAAAGCTGGCGAAGCAATTTAAAACTGCTGGAAAAAAAGTTAAGATTGTTGCGGGGGATACCTTTAGAGCTGCTGCTGTAGAGCAGCTGGAGATATGGGGCGATAGAGTTGGCGTTGCAGTAGTTAAGGCATCGGAAGGATCTGATCCTGCTGCCTTATCATTTGACGCAATCTCCACCGCGGAGAAGGAGGAAACCGACATTTTATTAATCGATACGGCTGGGAGACTTCAAAATAAAACTGATTTAATGCAGGAGCTCGCCAAAATTGTTCGTGTAATAAAAAAGGCAAAACCAGGGGCACCGCATAGTACGCTTCTGGTATTAGATGCTTCAATAGGGCAAAACGCTATTAATCAAGTGGAAATTTTTCAGCAAACAGCACATATCTCTGGTTTAATTATGACTAAGCTTGATGGAACAGCAAAGGGTGGCATACTTGTAACCCTAGCTGATAAATTTCGACTTCCTATTCACGCGATAGGTATTGGAGAGAATATTGAAGATTTACAACCTTTTGACCCTGAGGAGTTTACCTTGGCTGTGACAGGAGCAAGTAATTTAGAATTTGGGAGTATGTAATATTTGATGAAACACTCAGCACAAAGCCCTTTGATCAAAAGTATATTGGAATTTGGTCCAATCCTAATTTTCTTTATAGCCTATAGATATGCTCCAATCCCCTCGTTACCAGACGGGGATGAGGGCTTGGAGAGAATAATTTTTGCGACAAAAGTATTTATACCAACTATTTTTGTATCCTTGGTTATCAGTTGGGTGCAGACAAAAGTGATTGCTAGGATGCCACTCTTTACAGCGTTGCTGGTATTGATTTTTGGAGGCTTAACCATTTGGTTGCGCGATGAAACGTTTATCAAGATGAAACCGACAATCCTTTATTTTCTATTTGCGCTGATACTTGGATTCGGTCTTTTACGAAAGCGAAGCTATCTGAAATCTCTGATGGAAGTTGCTTTGCCAATGAAGGATGAGGGTTGGATGATCCTTACGCGCAGGTTTGTTGGGTTTTTTGTTCTGCTAGCTTTTCTCAATGAGGCCGTTTGGCGACTTTTAACGACTGATAGTTGGGTGAGTTTTAAAACTTTTGGGTTACCTGCGGCAATGTTTATATTTTTCTTTGCACAGGCTAGACTCATTCAAAAATATCATATATCCGACAAGAATAATAACTAGCGAGATTCTTTCAGATAAGGTAAAACTTTTCTTTCAACCACTGAGTCCGTTAGTGGCCCTGCGTGCCGCATTATAATTGTTCCTTTTGCATCGATTAAAAAAGTTTCTGGGATGCCGTAAATACCCCAATCTATTCCCGTTCGACCTGAGCGGTCACTCCCCACTTTTTTATATGGATCGCCTAACTCTTTTAGAAATGAGAGGGCTTGTCTTGGTTCATCTTTGTAGTTGACCCCTATCAAGGTATATCCCATGTCAGATAATCGCTCTAAATTTTTGTGTTCTGCTCTGCAGGGTCCACACCAGCTCGCCCAAAAATTTACTATTTTTATATTCGGTAGCATTAAATCTTGTGATGTTGGGAGACTCTTTCCAGCAATTACCTCTAGTTTTAACTCTGGCGACTGCTCCTCGAGAAATGCACTCGGTAATTGTTCTCTGTCCTGATTACTTAGGCCAAAATAGAAAATTGACGAGATAAAAATAAAAACGGCTAGTGGTAAAACAAAAAACAATTTATATATCATACGAACTACGACTGTTTGGAAGAATTTTCTACTTGGGATAAGAGTTTCTTTACTCTACGTGAGTTAAAAATTGTAACGAGCACACAAATAACAAGCAGAAAAATCGTAACCGAATATGCTGCAATTATTGAGGTGGAGTATTTTCCAAAAAAACCAATCATTTCGTTATATTTTGACTCAAAATCGTTTCTATTCGCCTTTTTCTAACCTCGGTTCGGGTTCTTATCAAGACTAAGGTCAAAAATAGCAATACAAAACCCATCATTGAGAGAATTAAAGGATAGAAAAACACATCTGACATATGCTCTTGTTTGTCCAACGATAAAGATGGCCCTTGATGTAAGCCTTGGTCCCAAAAAAATACTGCGTAACGCGACAGCAAGGCGAAAATAGTGCCAACAAGACACAGAATGGATGTGAGGTCTGCGGCTTTGTCGTTACTTCCAATTGCGTTCCACAAGGCAATGTAAGCAAAATAAAAGAAAAGCATTAAAGCAAAAGACGTCAAACGTGGGTCCCAGGCCCAAGCAGTGCCCCACATGGGTTTACCCCATAGCGCACCCGTGCAGATTGCACTAATTGTCATAACTATTCCGATCGGAGCTGCAGCTTTTGCAGCTAGTACACTTACATGATGTCTACGAACTAACCAAATTAGAGAAGCGAAAAACATCATTAAGTAAATATTTATTGCTAAGAATGCGCTTGGTACATGTACAAATAAAATTTTTACGGCTGATCCTTGTACAGCGTCATCCGGCGTGAAAAAAAGTCCCCAAACGAAACCAATTATGATGGTAAAAAAAGCTAGAAATCCAAAACTGGGAATAAGTTTCTTACTCCAGCTCATAAAATTATTCGGATTTGCAAATTCCCAGACTGACATGTTCTACTACTCCGCCTTAAGTACATTTATTTCCATTTATGAATATTTCCAATGAGTTTTAATTACTTTAGCACATATAAACGGGCAAATTGCGAGTGAAAAGAGGGTGCAAGCAGCCAAGAACGCTATTGGAGTGCTGGTATCGTACGAATTAATCACAGAATATACTAAGCGAGTTCCAATAATTAATGTCGGGAAGTAAAATGGTAGAGCTAGAATGCATAGTAGCAAGCTGCCTCGTGGTATACCTATCAGCAGACTGGCGCTCAGAGCCCCTAGACAACTCAGGGCAGGAGTGCCTATCAATGTACTTAAGAGTATCCAAGAATACGTTTGCGGAGGTAGATTTAGCATGAATCCTAACACTGGAGAAATTAGAGTTATAGGCAGTCCCGTTGTAATCCAGTGGGTAATAATTTTTATTAAAGCAATTGTTTCTAATGGTAATCGAGATAAAGTCAGAAACTCTAAGGTTCCGTCCTCAATATCGTCGATGAAAAAACGATCGAGGGTCAGAAGAACGGCCAATAAGGCAGCAATCCATAATAGTGCCGGAGCTACTGAACCGAGTAATTTTAGATCGGAATTTAAAGACAGAGGAAATAGAAATATAACAATAACGAAGAACACTAGACTGTTTATTATTGCTCCTCCATTTCGAAAGGCAGCTTTTAGTTCCCAGTGAAAGAATGCTAACTCCATTTTCATTAAAAAATCCCCACCGCATGGATTGTGGAACGTTTTGATTCTGATGTTACTCTCTGCGTTTTCTCAAAGTAACAACTCTGTATTAGTTCCGTATTTGAGATCGTCATGGGTAGCCACGATAGCAATTCCCCCACTTAAGCAATGTTGCTCAATTATCTCTTTTAGATGAACTGCTGAAATATCATCGATTGCTGAAGTTGGCTCATCGAGCAGCCAAATTTTTTTTCTGGTTAATTCCAATCGGGAAAGGCTAAAACGTTTTATTTGACCTGCGGAGCACCGAGAAATTTGTCGGTTAATTATCTCGCTTATTTTCATTCTTGAAGGACGCTTCGAACTTGGGTTTTCATATAGTCTATTCCATAGGTGAATGGTTTCAATTATCGACATAGTTTTTTTTACCCCATCAGAGTGACCGATATATTCTATATGTTCAGAGCTGAATTCGAGGCTATTATCTATTATCATACCGTTAAAGGAAAGCGATCCACTTGTCGGTTGAATAAAACCCGCAATTAGTCTGAGAAGCGTAGACTTGCCCACGCCATTAGGCCCTCTAACAATCAAGCAATTACCAGGCTCTACTTCGAAACTCAAGTCTCGGAGTATGTGATGTCCATTTCGATGGAAAAAAAGTGATTTTGCTTTAAACATTCAATAATAGAATAACTAAGCTTTGAGTTTCATTAAAGCGTTAATTCACTAAAAAGTTAGATCTTTGATGAATTTTGAAGAGAAAAATAAATTTTTTTGCTGCTAGCTTGATTCCTGATAACTTTATAGCTTGAACAAAAGTCACATTTTTGCGATTACATCACTAACTAAAACTTTGATTATTCTATTAAGGTAGGCCTATGACAATAGAGGTTGGGTTAGACACAGCGAAAGCCAGAAGCGAGCTAAAGTCTAATGGCGAGAGCTACGTATATTATTCGATTCAGAAAGTTGAGGAAAAAGGTGTGCCATATCTTTCAAAGTTACCAGCATGCTTAAAAGTGGTATTGGAGAACCTTCTCAGATTTGAAGATGGCGAACTAGTAACTCATCAAGACATCTGTGCGTTTTCGGATTGGGTTTCTCAGAACGGGCACAATCCGAAAGAGATCTGTTTTCGGCCTGCGAGAGTTTTGATGCAAGACTTTACCGGTGTTCCGGCCGTGGTTGATTTGGCTGCGATGCGAGACGCTATGCTAAAGCTTGGTGGAGATCCGCAAAAAATAAACCCTTTGACCCCAGTTGATTTAGTAATTGACCATTCCGTGATGATTGATGAGTTTGGGAATGAAAGAGCTTTTTCTAAAAATGTTGATCGTGAATACGAAAGAAATATAGAAAGATACAAATTCTTGAAGTGGGGTCAGAATGCCTTCAAAAACTTTAGGGTTGTGCCCCCTGGTACAGGTATATGCCATCAGGTGAATTTAGAATATCTTGGTCGAACAGCTTGGTCTGATGTTGATCAGAATGGAGAAAATATCGTATATCCCGACACATTGGTGGGTACTGACAGCCATACAACCATGGTTAACGGTCTTGCTATACTTGGCTGGGGAGTAGGTGGCATAGAAGCTGAGGCTGCGATGTTGGGACAGCCGATTTCGATGTTAATCCCTGATGTAATAGGTTTTAGGTTAACTAACGAGCTTCGTGAGGGGGTAACTGCGACTGATCTGGTTTTAATTATCGTGAAAATGCTAAGAGAAAAAGGAGTAGTCGGAAAGTTTGTCGAATTTTTTGGAGAGGGCCTAGCAAACTTGCCTCTGGCAGACCGTGCAACCATAGCAAATATGGCACCGGAATATGGAGCGACGTGCGGCTATTTCCCTGTGGATGAGGAGACTTTGCGGTATCTTCGGGTTTCTGGAAGGGACGAAAGCTGTGTGGCATTAGTTGAACAATATTCAAGAGTGAATGGTTTATGGAGAAACGAAAATTATAATCCAGTTTACTCGGACACGCTTGAACTAAATATGGAAACTGTAGAGCCGGCCATTTCTGGGCCAAAAAGACCACAAGATCATGTTTTGCTTAGCGAAGCGAAATCAGAATTCTACCGAGAGATGAACGATAGTTTCAAGCGACCCATAAATAAGAAAGTACCTGTAGAGAACGAAGAATATATTTTGCAGTCAGGAAGTATAGTTATAGCCTCAATAACCTCATGCACTAATACTTCTAATCCTTATGTAATGATTAGTGCTGGACTGCTTGCTCGGAAGGCTCGTGAATTAGGTTTATCTCAAAAGCCATGGGTGAAAACATCATTGGCACCAGGTAGTCAAGTGGTAACAGACTATTTAAAAAAATCTGGGTTGCAGAACGATCTAGACTATTTGGGATTTAACCTAGTGGGCTACGGTTGTACAACGTGTATAGGAAATTCGGGCCCGCTACAAAAACAAATATCAGAGTCGATAAATAGTGGTGATCTTGTCGCTGTTTCAGTATTGTCGGGAAATAGAAATTTTGAAGGACGAATTAGTCCAGATGTGAGAGCAAATTATCTAGCATCTCCTCCACTAGTAGTAGCATATGCGCTGGCGGGCGATATTAAACTAGACCTTACGACCGAGCCATTGGGTCAGAGTCCAACTGGGCAGAATATTTTTTTAAAAGATATATGGCCCACATCAAAAGAGGTAAATGAAATAATCGAAAAAACCGTAACTCGTGATGCCTTTATAAAAAAATATGAACATGTGTTTGATGGGGATGAAAGGTGGCAAGCGGTAGAGAGCTCAGAGGAGCAAACTTATGAATGGCCCGTAAATTCTACATATATACAGAACCCACCATATTTTAAAAACATGGACCGGAAACCTGGAAAAATAGCCAATATCGATAATGCTGCGATATTAGCTATTTTAGGAGATATGGTTACGACAGATCATATATCGCCTGCTGGGTCATTTAAAAAAGAGCATCCAGCCGGAATATACCTTAGCGAAAGACAGGTGCGTCCCGAGGAGTTCAATAGTTATGGGTCGAGGCGAGGAAACCACGAGGTAATGATGCGCGGGACATTTGGGAATATTCGGATCAGAAATCAAATGCTTCAGCAGGTAGAGGGGGGGTTCACCAAAGGCCCCGAGGGTGACATAATCTCTATTTACGATGCTGCAATGGCTTACAAAAAATTAGATCGTAATCTAGTGATATTTGCTGGAAAGGAATATGGTGCAGGCTCGTCTCGGGATTGGGCTGCGAAAGGCACCGCTCTTCTTGGTGTAAAGGCAGTGATTGCGGAAAGCTTTGAGCGTATTCACCGTTCCAATCTTGTAGGTATGGGAGTTATCCCATTAGAAATTATTGAACCACAGACATTAAGTCAGTTTGGCCTCACTGGGGAGGAAACCGTCTCTGTTACAGGTTTAGACTCTAAACTCACGCCGCGAGATTTAGTTAAAGTTGAGATCCGCTTTCCAGATGGAAGGGAGTTAGTTTGCGAGCTGAGGTGTAGAATAGATACTGAGATAGAAATTGACTATGTTCGGAATGGTGGAGTTTTACATTATGTTTTGAGAAATTTGGCTGGCTCTTTATAACCAATAGAAAGTGGAAGACTGTGGCTGAACTCTCTAGATTTGTCCTTTATACCGAAGTTAGACTTTAGGTAAGCAAAGAAATGATCAAAGATATATTCAGGTCAGATTTAAATTGGCTCACGTTTTATTTGCTTTTAGTTTTGAGTTGGATAGGCGTTATAGGGGCCAATGCTAGTAGTTCGAATTCTGGATATAAGTCTTTTAAGAGTATTTATGGCGCTGATTTTTGGATAGGTCTTTGCAGGCAAGCACAGGGTTTTGAAGATTGGGAATTGCTTCTGAGTGCATGGGTCATTATGTCGGTCGCAATGATGACGCCAACGTTGCTGCCCACTTTGAAAACCTACAAAGATTTAATTGTTGGTGGTGCCGGAAGTTCAACAGGGTTTTATTTTGTTTTGGGAGGTTTCCTATCAGTATGGTTCGGGTTCAGTATTGTTTTATCCTTATTTCAGGCATTCTTAATTGAGGAAACACTCATTGATGGAAATGGTGTATTCCAAAACGAGGGTTTTAAAGCATTATTTTTACTCATCGCTGGGTTATATCAGTTTTCTGGTCTAAAAGAAAATTGTGTTTCTCAGTGCCGTTCTCCTTTAGCATTTTTCATGCAATATTGGGAGACTGGCTCTTTTGGTGCTATGAAAATGGGGTTGCGCTTGGGTCTGATTTGTTTAGGATGCTGTTGGGCGCTAATGAGTCTTGCTTTTGTCGGGGGAACGATGACATTGGGTTTTATGGGCTTGGCAACGTGTGTAATGATAACTGAAAAAATGCCCCAGATGGGTAGATACGTGACAAAGCCCCTAGGAACACTTTTGATAGGCGCGGCAGCAATAACCGCGCTTAGGATACTTGAACAGTTTTAATAGGAGAACTGAATTGAAAGAACGACGAGACTCGCTTCGGTATGTGAATTTGGAGAAATCCTCAAGACCCCAACCATCTGATGAATGGTATCTAAAGGGCGAATTGATTCTTAACTGTAATTGCACGGTATTTTGTCCCTGTGTCGTTAGTTTAGGAAAGCACCCTCCGACTGAAGGTTATTGTCAAGCTTGGATGGGTGTAAGAATTGATGAGGGTAGCTATGGTGGTGAGAATCTGTCAGGGTTAAACGTTGGAATGGTTCTGGATATCCCAGGAAATATGGGTCGCGGAAACTGGAAAATAGCGGCGTTTATTGATCAGAGGGCTTCTGAAAAAGCTTTCGCTGGTTTAGAGGCTATTTTTTCAGGAAAGGCAAAAGGTACCACAGGTTTATTTAGGATTTTAGTTGGAGAGTTCTTGGGCGCAGAGAGAGCGAATGTTGAATATAAAACGGAAGGCAAAACACGACACCTTATAGTTGGGAAAAAGATTACCGGTGCGGTCACACCTATATCTGGGGTTAACGCTGATAAGCCCGTAATGGTTAACAATACCGAGTACTGGATGGGCTCTGATATTATTGTCGCTCAAGCGGATAGGGGCAAAGTTAGGGCTTTTGGCAGAGTGTGGGATTTTGATGGTCGGAGTGCCGAAATATGTCAAATAAACTGGCATGGTCCAAACTAACGTCTTACATTAACATGAGTAACAATTTTTGAATGGAGGTGGAAATGACTGTAGAAGAGCTTTATGATTTAGGAGATAAACCACCATTAGGCCAGCTACCCAAAAAGATGCATGCGTTCCTAGTGAGGCAGGATAGATTTGGTGAGCCAAAAGACGCATGGAAACGAGAAGTTATAGATGTGCCTAGCATAGGGCCGAAGGACGTTTTAGTATATGTAATGGCCACGGGTATTAATTATAATAATGTTTGGGCGGCGCGAGGTATCCCTGTAGATGTTATTGCGGACAGGCAAAAAAGGGGGGAGCCTGAGGACTTCCATGCTGGAGGATCCGATGCTTCTGGTATTGTTTGGGCAATCGGCTCAGAAGTTAATAATGTCAAGGTAGGAGAAGAAGTTGTAATCCATTCAGGTTGGTGGGAACCCGACGACCCTTGGGTTTTGAGCGGAAAGGATCCAATGTTAGCTCCCTCAGTTCGAATTTGGGGTTACCAGACTAATTATGGATCGTACTGTCAATTTGCTAAAGCTCAATCGCATCAGATAAAAAAGAAGCCCAAGCATTTATCGTGGGAGGCGTCTGCCTGCTATATGTTATGTGCATCAACCGCGTACAGGCAGTTGATGGGTTGGTCTCCGAATGTAGTGGAAAAAGGTGACGTAGTTTTGATCTGGGGTGCTGCTGGTGGACTAGGTGCAATGGCTATACAGATTGTTGCAGCGCTAGGGGGCAAAGCAGTGGCTGTTGTGTCGTCTGAAGAAAAACGACAGTATTGTCTAAATTTAGGAGCGACTGGCGTTATAAATCGTAACGATTTTGACCATTGGGGGCCTATGCCTAATACAAATTCGCCGGAATGGAAGAGTTGGATTTCGGGTGCTAGGAGCTTCGGAAAGGCTATATGGGAGTCAATTGGGGAGAGAAAAAATCCGAGAATAGTTTTTGAGCATCCAGGAGAGTCAACACTACCGACTTCATGTTTCGTTTGTGATACGGGTGGAATGGTGGTCATTTGTGCTGGAACTAGTGGCTTCAATGTAACGCTAGATTTGAGATATCATTGGATGATGCAAAAGCGTTTGCAAGGGTCTCATTTGGCGAATGATGAGCAAGCTGAGGCTGTAAACCAATTAATTATAGATAAAAAAGTTGATCCCGGCCTTTCGGATACTTTTACGTTTGATGAAATAGGGCATGCCCATCAACAAATGCACGAGAATAAGCATAGAGGTAATATGGCTTGTTTAGTTAATGCTACCCAGAAAGGTCAAGGGATAACTAGCCGTTAGTTATGGTGAAAGCGTGGTCTGAAAATTATTTTTGCTTATATATCGGTTTAAAATGTTTGATTTTTGGAACAAAATACGTTTTGTCTAGATTTTGGTTTATAGTTTTGAAGGTCAGCACATGACAGAATTAGACTTGAATTTTGTTCGATCGCAGTTTCCGGCATTCCAAGATGAAAACTTTAGTGGATTGAGTTTTTTTGAGAATGCGGGTGGAAGTTTCCCAGCTAACACCGTGGTATCAAGATTGAGCCGATTTTATATAACAAGAAAAGTTCAGCCATATGCTACCTACGATGCCTCCTCGCAAGGTGGAAAAGAGATGGATGAAGCTCGAGATCGTATGTCTAAGCTCTTAAACGTTACGGGAGAAGAGTTGCATCTGGGTCCATCCACCAGTTCCAATACGTATGTTCTGTCGCAGGCATTTAGAACTTTAAAGTGTAAAAGGAATGTCATTGTTGTCACTAATCAGGACCATGAAGCGAATTCGGGAGCATGGTGGCGACTATCGCGAGACGGATTCGAGATAAGAGAGTGGAAAGTTAATCGTGAAAGTGGTCAGCTTAGCTTAGGTGATCTCAAAAGCCTTCTCGATGACAGCGTTCTTCTCGTAGCATTTCCTCATTGTTCGAACATTGTCGGTGAGATAAATCCCGCAAAGGATATTTGCAGGTTAATTCAGTCGTATGGTGCCTTTTCTTGTGTTGATGGTGTGAGTTATGTGCCCCATGGATTTCCTAATTTTTCTGATTTAGGAGCAGATATTTATTTATTCTCCTCTTACAAAACATATGGTCCTCATCTTGGGGTTATGTATTTGTCGAAAAGACTTAATAATTTGCTTGAAAATCAAGGTCATTATTTTAATGAACATATCCCAACAAAGCGATTTACCCCGGCGGGTCCAGACCACGCGCAGATTGCCTCGCTGGCTGGCATAGCTGATTATGTTGATGCTATATTCAATCATCACTTTGACCACGAAGCTACACCTGAAGAAAGAGCGAAATGTGTTCATGAGCTCCAGCGAAACCATGAAAAAAAACTGTTAGCTCCCCTTCTTAATTATTTAAAAGGCAGAATAGATGTTCAACTAATTGGTTCCACAAACTTGAAAAGTCGTGTCCCTACCGTTTCGCTTAATTTAGGTGCCTCTGTAGAGAAGGTTACTATGGGTTTGTGTAACGATGGAATGATGGTTGCCAGTGGCGATTTTTATGCGGTGCGACTCTTAGAGGCATTGGGTATTGATCTTAAATATGGTGTATTGAGACTTAGTTTTGTGCATTACACTAGCGAACAGGACGTGGAGAGATTGATAGCGGCTTTAGACAAATACCTTCCATAAGAACTTCTAAAGCAAATGGTAAATTAAAAAAATATGTTTGGAATCTACACGTGTGATACAAGATATTGAAAAAAAATAACTATTCTACGAGGCTGTTAGGGATTCTCATTTAAATGTTTAGGAATAAATCCGTTGTCGTTTTTGACAAATTATCTTTTAAGGTTTTGTGGAGACACAACATCAAGATGTACAAAAAACAGAATATTAATGTTTTAGTAACGAGGAATTTGATATGAGAATAGCCATAGTGGGCTCCGGCATTGCTGGGTTGGGTGCTGCGTTAGCTTTGCAGAACAAATATGACATAAGATTGTTTGAAAGAAATAAAAAATTTGGTGGGCACTCAAATACTCACGACGTCATTGTTGATAATAGGGAATTCAGCGTCGATACAGGGTTTATTGTTTATAACGAAGTTAATTACCCGAATTTAACATCTTTGTTTAGAGAACTGTCAATCCCGACGAAAAGTTCCAATATGTCTTTTGGTTTTTCGTCTGGAGATGGAGAATTTGAATACTCGGGATCGAGTCTCAGGGCATTGTTCGCGACACGAAAAAACTTGTTTAATGCCAAATTTTTGTTTGGTTTGCGTGATATACTCAGGTTTAACAAAGAAGCCCCACTGGAAATGGATATGGGAAAGTTAAATAACTTGTCGCTTGGTGACTATCTAAGAGTGCACAAGCACGGCGATTGGTTTATCAAGAACTTTATATTGCCGATGGGTGGAGCAATTTGGTCTACACCTGCAATAAATATACTGGAATTTCCTGCAACAAACTTTATCTCTTTCTTTAAGAATCATGGTCTCTTGGCAGGTTGGTCGACAGCTTACAATTGGAAGACTGTTGATGGAGGGTCAAAAGTTTATGTGAATGAGATTATAAATCGCTTGGGGAAAAATGTTTTCACGGGCTATGAGGTTAACTCCGTCGAGCGGGTCGAAAATGGAGTAACTGTTAGTTTTAATGATACTTCACAAAATGAGACTTTTGACCATGTTATTCTATGTTGCAGCGCACAGGATGCGGCACGAATGATCGTATGTAAGACGGATCGCGAGGCTGAGGTTTTAGGCTGTTTTAAAACAGAGAAAAATAGAGCCATCTTGCACTCTGATACTCGACTGATGCCAAAACGTAGAAAAACTTGGTCGAGTTGGAATTTTCTTACTCCTGGAAAGGCAGAAAGTCTTACTAAACCTTCTTCAGTTACCTACTGGATGAATAAACTTCAATCAATAGACGAAAGTTATCCTTTTTTTGTAACTTTAAATCCAATTTTAGAACCCATGCCCGAAAGAAAATTCGTTGAATTAGAATATCTGCATCCGACATTTAATCAAACCAGTTTTGATGCTCAAGCTGCAATAGAAACTCTGCAGGGAGATGGAGGTATCTGGTATGCTGGCGCGTGGCTGGGATATGGTTTTCATGAAGATGGTTTGACCTCAGGCCTTCGGGTAGCTGAGGCTCTCGGTTCTAAACCTAAATGGGCAATCAATGTGCCTCCACTAATTTCTAAAAACTCTTTTTTGAAGGCTGCAGAATGATACCCGATCAGGCGATTTATGTTGGAAAAATTACACACACGCGTCTAATACCAAAAAAACACCAATTTAGATACAGTTACTTTAGTTTGCTCTTGGATATTGATAGGTTGGAACCAACTCTGGGGAAAAGTTATTTAATCGCATTTAACCGTCCGAATATTCTTTCATTTTATAACAGGGACCACGGTCAGCGAGACGGTAATAATATTCGGAATTGGGTTAATCAGCAACTGGAACGGCACCTTATGCCTTCTGCGGACAAAGTCTTTTTGTTAAGTTTTGCCCGGATGTTCGGATATGCTTTCAATCCTTTTTCAGTATATTTCTGCTATACAAAATCAGCGCTATCATGCATCGTTTACGAGGTAAAGAATACCTTTGGAGAACAAATTGCGTACGTGCGAAGAGTTCAAACTGACAAGGACGGTGTGATTCGTCATGAACATGAAAAAGAGTTGTTTGTGTCCCCCTTTATTGACATGAATCAAATCTACCATTTTTCCGTTTGTTCTCCTAGTAAAAAGCTTGCAATAAGAATAAAGCAATGTGGGCCTGATGGACACACCCTGATAGCGGCTCAAAATGGCTCAGCGATTGAACTTAATGACTTAAACCTGTTAAAATGTATATTGACGCAACCGCTGATGACTTTAAAAGTGATTATTGGAATTCACTGGGAGGCATTGATGCTTTATATCAAAGGTATAACATTGATTAGTTATTCAAAGGATAGAACTACTGATATAGTGTCAAATAACGAACGAGATATAAATTGACTGCGGAAGAGCATAATTTGCCGCGAAGGTTCAGCACGGTTTTCGGATTGTTGCAATCACTTAAGTCAGGCGATTTGACAATCATTCTCCCCGACTCAAGAAAATTTAAGTTAACTGGAAAAAATAAGGGGCCGGTGGCATCAATTAGTGTTTTGAATCAAGACTTTTTTGCAAGAGTTATTCGAGAAGGAGAGAATGGATTTTGTGAGTCATACCTTGATGGATGGTGGAAAACCCCGGATTTATTGGCACTTCTGGATCTGCTCTTGATAAATGGTGAGCTGTTTGGAACGAATTTACCGGGTGCAGCATTATTACGATTTTATGAAAGAATGCGGCATTGGCTTCGATCTAACTCCAGATGGCAAGCCAAAAAAAATATCTCTTATCATTATGATTTGGGAAATGACTTTTATACAAAGTGGTTGGATAATACGATGACCTACTCATCTGCGTTTTTTGAGACGGGAAGGGAATCCCTGAAGACAGCGCAAACCAAAAAGTACTCATTAATATGCGATAGTCTTGGAGTAAAATCTGAGGATCACATTCTAGAAATTGGCTGCGGTTGGGGAGGCTTTATGGAATATGCGATAAAACAGCGCGGTGTTAAAGTTACGGGTCTGACAATCTCAAAAGAACAGTTTGAGTACTCACAAAAGCGAATCTTTGAGGGAGGATTTAACGATAAAGCAAGCGTAGTTTTACGAGATTATCGAGACGAGCGTGGAGTATATGATGGAGTGGCATCGATTGAAATGTTTGAAGCTGTCGGTGAAAAATATTGGCCAGCTTATTTTAATACGGTAAGGGAAAGCCTAAAGGTTGGAGCTAAGGCTACACTCCAGATAATTACTATTTCGGACGAGTTTTTTCCAAACTATCGTAAGAATGTTGATTTTATTCAAAAATACATCTTCCCAGGTGGTATGTTGCCTAGCCCTAAAGCCTTAGAGGAACAGATTTTAAACGCCGGTTTGCAAAAAATTGGAAGTCGCGAATTCGGGAAAAGTTATTCGAAGACATTAAGGATTTGGTATGAGCAGTTTAATTCTGTTTGGTCTGAAATTGCTCCGCTTGGCTTTGACGAAAGATTTAAGCGTATGTGGAATTTTTATATTGCCTCCTGTGCAGCTTTTTTCCTCTCTGAAACTGGAGATGTCACGCAAATAACTTTGAAAAAGTGATAAATCTTGGAAGTTAGACAGACTTCACTTAAAATATTATTTTCTTATAGTGGAGTAGCTTTGCCATTGGCGGCTCTTTATTTCCCAGTTTATGTATTTCTGGCCGATCTCTACACAACTAATAGTAGCATATCATTAGGTCAGCTGGGCTTAGTATTTATTCTGATAAGACTTTTTGACGCTTTTTCCGACCCAATTGTTGGCTTACTAAGTGATCGATTTCGATCCCGATTTGGGCGCAGAAAGTTGTGGCTACTTGTAGGCCTTCCATTGGTAATGTGTTCTGCTACGGCTTTGTTTTCTCCTGATTGGCAAGATGAAATTGGGATCTTTTATTTTTCTTTTTGGCTGTTTTTGCTCACGGCTGGCTGGACAATTATCCTCACTCCCTATTTTGCTCTCGGTGCCGAAATCTCGGTTGATTATGACGAGCGATCTCGAATAACTCTTTTTAGAGAGGCCGCCAGTTTGCTAGGAACCATAGTTTCTGCCTTGCTCTATACTGCTGCAGGCGACGCTGCTCTTGGCATGAGGTACATTGCCATTTTTGTTTTAGTTGTATTACCGATTTCAGTTTTATTTTGTTTTCTGCAAGTTAAAGAGTCCGTATCAAAATCATATATCGAAAAAACATTCGATTTACGGAATTTAGTGATGGCTTTCAGGTCTGAGCCAATGTTTTTCAGATTGTTAACGGCATACTTCATTAATGGGGCGGCCAACGGGCTTCCGGCCGCACTTTTCGTTTTCTTTGTTGGGCATAGATTGGGTGCGCCAGATCTAGCGGGTATTCTAATACTAATTTATTTCTTAGCAGCGATCTTTTCGACTCCCATTTGGCTTAAATTGATTCGGTTTTGTCCTAAGCACCGGCTTTGGTGCTATTCTATGATTTATGCCTGTGTTATATTCATAATAACTCTGTTTCTGAAAGATGGCGACTGGGTTTATTTTCTTCTTATATGCGTATTTAGCGGGTTTGCACTAAGTGTCGATTTAGCAATTCCATCTTCGATCCAAGCTGATTTAGTTGACGTGGAAACCCTACGAGGAGGAAAAAAAAGAACTGGTATCTTTTTCGCTATTTGGTCAGTGGCAACCAAAGGGGCAGCTGCGTTGTCATCTGGCGCAGCTCTTCTGACATTGTCTTACTTTCAATTTAATCCAAACGTAGAAAATTCTATTTTTTCGCTTTGGGTGCTTGCCGGCTTATATACAATAGCTCCTATTTTTCTTAAAGTCGTTGCAATAGCGGTTATGTGGAATTTCCCCTTGGATCGAACCGCTCACAAGACGATCCAAAATCGATTGGAGGAAAGAGAAAATTTGTAGATTATTTTTTCTTCAGACCCAAACTGTTACATATTAAAATATCTAAGATTGATTTTGGCGTATAGTATAGCAAAGTTAACATAAGTTCTTTTAAGAAAAAATATCGAAGTTTTGGTTTTGGATCTTCTACGGCTTTCAAAATTGTTTTTGCCACTGTGGTTGGTGACAATCCCTTCGCGCCAAGTGATTTCAGGGTTTTCATATTTTTCTTAAATGGTTCCTCATAGACAGTATTAGAGTAAGTCTCTTTAAAGTTTTTTTTCTCTGCTTTGCCCCAAATAGGTGTCACTATTGCACCAGGTGCAACGATAATAACTTTGATCCCATAAACACACAATTCTCGTCGAAGAGTCTCAGATAGTCCCTCGAGCGCATGTTTGCTAGCGCAGTAAGCGCCATAAAATGGATACCCAATTTTTCCCCCGAGCGCGCTACTGATATTTACTATTCGCCCAGGCGGAGCCTCATTAACGATTGCATCTGGATGTAATAGGGGTAGGAATTCTTGTATACAAGTGAATGTTCCCACAACATTTGTTTCTATCTGTTCTCTAAAATCTGAGCTTGGTAAAAGCTCTAGGGGACCGATATTTGCTACTCCCGCGTTATTAACTAGGGCTGAAAGAGTTCTTCCGGAGAGTTTTTCAGATACTATCTTACTGGCTTTTCGAATTGCAGACGTATCCCTGATATCAAATATTAGAGGTGTAAATTTATCGGAAAATTGGCTTGACAAGTTTCTTGCATCGGTTTTATTTCGTACAGAGCCAAAAACATGATAACCTTTTTCTAGAAATAATTTACAGGCATCATACCCTATTCCTGAAGAGACACCTGTAACAACTACACTTTTCATGTGGAGGCCCAAATTTGATTAATCATTCCGACTTTTTTGTGAAGAACGAATTGAGCTTTTGACCCCCCCGCTCGGAAGTCACTGCCAACCCACTCGTCATTATTATCGTAAAATAGATTTAACTGTAAGTCTCCAGTTATCGACCATTTCATTGCCTCAATAGTGCCATTGGGAGTATTGATACTCTGTGGTCCAACTTTTTTGACTTCAACATTAAGTGGTTTCCCATTTTGGGTGCTGATCCAAACGTCTCTTTCTAAAAAATGCGGAGTGAAGTAACTTGTTGTGCCGGGGTTTCCAGAAAAAATACCCTTGAACCCAGACCCAAAAATTTCGAACGAATTTTGACTTTTTCTTTTAACACTGGAAAATTCGCGTTTACCAGCGGTAAACACTTCTGAATCCAATGAAAACAGAGCTTTGTTTCTCCATATTTCCTTTGAATTCAACTTGTAATCAAATAAATCTATGCCGAGAATGTTGACTTTAATCAGCACTTCGGTCCGTGCAACAATTTGACTTCCATTTCTCGTAATATTGACTTTTGAATACCCAATGTTCAGGTCCCGCCATGTAATGTTGAAAACGGTTCCCGCTGTGCTCGACTCCGCGGTAGTACCCGAGAGCATTATAAGTCCAAAGTTACTTATTCCTAGCACGAAATGTCTTCGATTCATCGATTGTCTCGTCATTCTGCTCTATGCAAATACAACTAAAGCTCGTTCCAACTATTGTCCTCGAACTAATTATTATCTTGGCTCTCTATAAACCCTCGTATATAGTCTTTTTATTGTTAAAGTCACTATAATTTTTAGTTGCAGTGATATTAGTGCTCAAGTTAAAATTCTGCCTGAAAGGCGTAATCATCGTACGACGAATAAATTATGAAAACCAACCTGTCGGACCTCATAGGGAATACTCCGTTAATCAGATTAAACAAGATTTCCGATTCTACTGGCTGTGAGATCCTCGGAAAGGCAGAGTTTTTGAATCCAGGACAGTCTGTAAAAGACAGAGCAGCTTTATCGATTATTGAGGCTGGTATGGTGACAGGAAAGCTTCGAACTGGGGGGACAATCGTTGAGGGTACGGCAGGGAACACCGGTATTGGGCTTACCCTAATCGGCGCCTCTAAAGGCTGCCACAGTGTCATTGTAATACCAAATACGCAGAGTCAGGAAAAAAAAGATACCTTAAGAAATTCTGGAGCGAGACTTGTAGAGGTTCCAGCAGTCCCTTACTCGAATCCGAACAATTACGTAAAGTACTCCGAAAGACTAGCGCAAGCGCTTAACGAGGCTCTGCCAGTGGGAGCCTTTTGGGCCAATCAATTTGACAATCTCGACAACCGAGCGGCTCATGAGAAAACTACTGGTCCTGAAATCTATCAACAGACGAATGGGTTAGTCGATGGCTTTATATGTTCTGTAGGAACTGGGGGAACACTTGCTGGAGTCGCTAAGTTTCTTCGAATTAAGAATCCTGAAATAAAAATAGGTCTGGCTGATCCAATGGGATCAGCTTTACACAGTTACTTTACGAACGGCAAGCTAAGCTCGTCTGGAGAATCAGTTTCTGAGGGAATAGGGCAGGGCCGAGTTACTGAGAATCTTCGCGGACTGAAAGTCGACTTTTCTTATCAAATTCCAGACTCAGAAGCGATGCGTTTTATCTACGACTTGTGTTATGAGGAGGGCCTAAGCGTAGGGCTTTCATCAGGTATAAATATGGCAGGTGCAGTTCGATTGGCAGGAGAATTGGGGAAAGGCAGCACTATCGTGACAATTCTCTGTGATCATGGTATGCGTTACCAATCCAAAATTTACAATCACAATTTTTTAAAGGAAAAAAAACTTCCTCTTCCCTTTTGGATGGAAGAAACTATGGTAGCGTTGCCTAGTGTAGAAATTTAACCGCTTAAAATTTAGATGTTAGAAAATTCGGGTTTTTATGTTTTCCAAAGTACTATTTGCAATAACAATTAAAGTATTCATAGTACTTTTGAATTATGGTTTTTTGTATGCTCAAAACTCCGGTCAAGAGGCCCAGGTAATTCAATGGGATAAGCTTGCAAGTCGTGCAGAAGAGGTTGTGTCTAAGGCAGAAGCCTCAAATGAGGCTTTGAAAATTATACTGTCGGATCTCTTGAAACAAAGAAAAGAGGTATCTGCTGCACAGTTGTCCAGTTCGGTAACAATTAACACCTTATCCGCTGAATTGGATGCATTAGGTCCTATTCCAGACGATGGCATACTCGAAGATCCGAGTATTTCTCTCAGGCGAAAGCAACTTGAAACTCGATTATCGGCAGCAAATGTTCCATTTTATGCTTCTAGCGGGATGTTAGAGCGTACGGATTTTTTAATCTCTGAAATTAACAGAATTACGAGAATGCGGTTAACACAAAAACTTTATAGTTTTTCGGGCAGTCCTCTTAACGCTACATATTGGGTCCCAACAATTCTGGGAGCATCAGGGTTTTTCGAAAGGGCTTTTGATGAGTCACTAAATATTTTTGATAGCGCAGCTCAACGCGCTCTTTTGTTGCAAAAACTGCCATTGATAGCTTCACTCGTATTCATTAGCCTTTTGTCTTGGTTTATGTTTTTGAAGAACATTCCTAGTTCCTTGTTATTCCTTTTTTCTAAGAATCGCGCTGAAAAACATGATGAATTTTTTAGTTCAATCTCAGGTTCGATAAGGTTCGTATTGTTGTTCTTGTCGGGTGTCCTGGTCATAGAGGCGATAAAGCTTACGGGACTTATTGGTTTCAATGGAACTATAATATTAAAAGTGATCCCTCTTGTGATATTGTATTTAGTGCTTTCAAAATGGCTGTCGGATAATTTTTTTCTCATAAAAATGGCAAGTGTTCAGACTCTTCGTGAGGAGAGAAAACTCAAAAGGAGTGTACAACAAAAAATATTTCTTCTCGGTATAATCTTCTCGGTCAATACTTTTGTAGAGCATATAGCTTCCTCTGCCGAATGGTCTTTACAGATGCAGTCTATCATAAATTTTCCCTTAATTTCACTTGGTGGAATATGGCTTTTTAAATTCGCTAATATGCTTGATAATGACAGTAAACGTTTTCCTTCATTTGACGAAACTGGAGCGAGTGTAAGCGGTATTTCCTTGAACCGTCTGCTATTTCTAAGCGTAAAATTAATTTCGATAGCGGCGCCTGTACTAGCTCTTTCGGGTTACTTTTTTGCAGCACAAAAATTACTTTACCCAATAATTGCGACACTTTTTTTGATATTTACTAGCCAGATTATTTTTTCGCTCGCGAGATATGCGATTGCCGAGTTCTCGTTGGTTGCTTCTAAAACTGAGGGTATTACAAAAGTTGAAAGCACCCAAAATGTGCTAACGATCTTCTTCGCAACGACGATTATTTTTATAAACATTCCTCTAATTAGTTTAGTTTGGGGAGCACAAAGCTCCGACATTTATGAAATATGGTTACGATTAAATGAGGGAATTCCCTTGGGATCAGCTCGATTAACTTTGCGAGGTTTTGTTTCTTTAATCGTCATATTTGCCCTTGGTTACGCTTTAACACAAGTGGTACAAAGGATGTTGAAAAACACAGTACTACCAAAAACTAGATTAGATTCTGGTGGTAGAAACGCAATAATTTCTGGTGTGGGCTACTCTGGTATAATTCTGTCGACAATGTTCGCGATATCATCCACTGGTTTAGACTTATCCTCGCTGGCAATAGTGGCTGGTGCACTTTCAGTAGGACTTGGTTTTGGCTTGCAAACGATAGTATCAAATTTTGTATCCGGTGTGATACTACTTATAGAGAGACCAATTAAAGAAGGGGACTGGATTGAAGTTGCTGGCTTCTCCGGTACGGTGAGGAAAATTTCAGTCAGGTCGACGCAGATTCAAACATTTGATAGAGGTACTGTTATAGTCCCTAACTCTGAGTTGATTGCTGGTTCCGTGTTAAATTATACACATAGTAATTCCATGGGACGAGTGAGAGTACCCGTTGGGGTTGCATATGGCTCGGACCCTCGCAAAGTTGAAAAAATTTTGCTAGACATAGCCTCAAACCATCCGCAAGTCCTCAAGGATCCAGGTCCTTCGGTTGTATTCATGGGGTTTGGGGCTGACGCATTAAATTTTGAAATAAGAGCGTATATGAAAGATGTTGGTTATGTTTTAGCTATAAAATCTGATATGAATTTTGATATAGTTTCTGCCCTAGCTAAAGAGAACATAGAGATACCATTTGCACAGCGTGATATTTTCATCAAAAACTTTGACCAAGCTGTTGCGAAAGTGAAAAAACCTTCCGAAGCCACGAAGAGGAATAAAAAAAATGACTGAGATGCTTTTCAGAGATGACGCTTATTTAAAGTCAGGTTCTGGTATAGTAAAAAATATTACAGAAGAAGGGGGAATAGTACTTGACCAGACTATATTCTACCCAAACAGCGGCGGACAGCCTGGTGATATTGGAGAGCTGATATATTCTAACAACAAAGTGTGCCCAATTGAAAATACAATTAAAGGCCCTGATGGCGATATTATCTTGATTCCAAAATCAGACTCAGAACTTCCATCAAAGGATGATGAGTGTCAGCAGGTGATTAATTGGGAAAAACGGTACAAGCATATGCGTACTCATACAGCACTGCACTTATTATCTGTTGTAATTCCTCTGCCTGTCACAGGCGGCCAAATAGCGTTCGAGAAAGGGCGTTTGGATTTCAATATGCCAGATGCCCCCAAGGACAAGGAAGTGATCGAGCGTGAACTTAATAACTTAATCACATCTAATCTTTGTGTGACAGACCAGTGGATTGCCAGTGATGAGTTGCGAAGGAATCCAGGTTTAGTTAAAACTATGTCCGTAAAACCACCTATGAGTTCTGGTAGGATACGACTTGTGAAAATCAGCGATAAAGACGTCCAGATTGATTTGCAGCCATGCGGAGGAACGCATGTCTTAAATACTTCAGAAATAGGGCCGGTCAGATTAGGAAAAATAGAAAATAAAGGCCGACAGAATAGAAGAGTTTCTATTTCACTAGATCATGTTTAAATTTCTTTAAAAGGTTGATCTTAAATCTTCTATTGTTATACTTTTTTACTGAAAGGGGAGAGGTGGCCGAGTGGTCGAAGGCGCACGCCTGGAAAGTGTGTAGGCGGGTAACCGTCTCCAGGGTTCGAATCCCTGTCTCTCCGCCATCTATTTGCTATAAATAATTAACTTAAATGAATATTGCATGGTATTATGCAACTCTACCTACAACGCTACCTGAAGCTACGTGAAGAGCTGATGACCCCCGTGCTCCTCTAGTTTCATCTTTGCCAGGGTGATGTAGAACCATTACATGACAACCAAGTTCTTGCTCTATTTATCTATTGGAGATCCCTCGAATTAATACAATAAATTGTGGTATATTTGCCGATTTCCCCTCTAATTCTGCCTAGTTATAACTTTGTTCTTGATAGAAATAGAGGGGGTTTATACTATACGGCAGCTTAATAATTAACCTTCGGGAGGATTTTATGTTTAGAAGATTAACTTTGACGGCGGCTGGAGCGCTTTTAGCAACAACCAATTTGCTGAACGCCGTTGGATTGGATAGAAGCGGTGCGTCGCCATTTAATACTGACTTCATGTATGGGGCGGGCAACGCAGTGACGGTTTCCGTGAAGAGTCACGATAGTAGCATTACGGGAACAAGTGTTCTAGGCACTGCAATAACCAATTCACTCGACGATTTTGTTCAAAGAAACTTGACAATAAAAAATGATGTAAATGATAAAATTTCAATCGGGCTGGCCTATGATGAGCCCAGAGGTGCGTCGGTAAGCTTCCAGGGTGGGGGTGGCTTTTTGTCCACTGTCTCTGCGGAAAACACCTGGAAAGAAATCTTGGGTCTTGTAAAGTATCAGGTGAATGAAAACATAAGCGTTATGGGTGGTTTGAGGATGACTTCTACCGAGGGTGGTGCAAGTCTTAGTGTGCCGGTTCCTGACGTGGGGTTTGTCCCATATAATTATCAAACCGAAAGTGAGACAGCTTGGGGTACAATCATTGGGGCGGCGTATGAAATAAAAGAAATAGGGCTGCGTGTGTCGGCGACCGTTCACGGTGAAACTGATATCACTCAAAGTACAACGGAAACTTCTGGCTTGTTTGTGCCCACTATGGGAACTAATGTGCTGCCCTCGACGGAAAATACAACTGGGCCAAGGACAGTTATGCTGAAAGCGCAAAGTGCTGTAACCGAGGAAATATTTATAGGAACCAATTGGACAAAAGCGTACTATGATCCTTTTTCGGTAAGTCCTGCAGGTTACTTGGGGGTGGCGGGCTCGGCACTATATGACCCAGGTACGGATACTGCGAGTGACTACTATGGAGCATATAAGGTGTCAGATGATGTAAGAATTTTGTATGCATACTCGACTCAAGAAAAAGGTGAAACCAACATAGTGTCTTATTTTGAGCCCTTTGACGGTACTGAGTCGCATACATTTGGTGTGCTCTACACAGGGTTAGATAATACGGATATTTCTGTATATCTAACAAATACTGCGTATGGAGATGCTAGAATAGTGGATATGGAGGATGGAAATCCCGAGTCCTATGCTACAATGACAAATAATGAAGCAAATAGGATCGGGGTATCATTAACCTATAAGTACTGACAATATAAACGGGTGTGCGGGATCCGGCCTGCACGCCTGTCCTTATTTGGAAACAGGAACAACAAGACTATTTACGAGCTACCACAAATCGCGTGTTAACTGGTGGGGGATCGCTAGGTGGCCCCGCAAAACACTGCGCAATACTCATCCACTTTTTCGCGACGTCACCCGTGACTTTTAAAGATGTATCTTTTACGTTCCTAGTTTGGGCTACAACAGATGCGAAATCCACAGCCAAACCTTCAACCCTAGAAATTAGGGAGGGTTCGTTCCATTCCCAGTTTGAGCCGGATGGACTTTGAAGTTTCACATACGGTGGATGGTTAGGAATGCTCATTTGACGATTGTCGAATGTCCAGCCGAAAGTAGACACGCCTAGATGAACGATATTTCTTATTCGATCGTGCTCTACCCTTGTTTCTCCAAGTATATCGAAGATTTCTTGGCCATGTGCCCAAGTCTCCATTTGACGGGCAGTTACACTCGACTTGGCACTCATTTCGGGACCCACCCATTTAAGGCGGACTTTTGGGTTTGCGCGAGTATATTTCTCACTTATTTCAAGTACGCCCTCCCACCAAGCATGGAGGAGATTGGGACCTGAAAGCCCATCTAGCCATTCCACTTGAATATCTACGAGTTTTGAACCATTAGAAATGGCCACCGCCATGGGCGTAAAAAAGCTATCAAAAGCGTCTGATGATTTAAGAGAAATGTTTGCGGCGTGATTGAATATATGTAGGTGACCAAATACCTGGTCAATAGTCCAATCTTTAAACTGGGTTTTCTTATAATAATCGGAGTTTTCCCTCTTAATCATAAGTCTATAAAGTTGTCTGCTCTCCTCTAAGAAATCAATTGCTTGCTCCATAATTTCCTACTTACTTAAATCTTTTAAATCATACCTAGCTTTCTTCTACTTAAGATTAACTAGGACATCGTCTAGCGACACTTGATCCCCAACGCCGCAAGAGATTTCAACTACCTCTCCGTCAATACTGGCCAATATTTCGTGTTGCATCTTCATTGCCTCCAGAACTATTATACTGTCACCACGCTTGACTCTATCACCTACCTTAATAAAAACACCGCTTATCAAGCCGTGCATTGGTGCAGAAACGATGCCAGTTTCTTCTTTAAAGAGAAAGCTATCAAGTGACAGCACTTCATGAAAAATGTACTCGGTTTTAGAGGTTGTTAGCACGTAAGTCTGGTCTTCATTAAAGAAAGTAACTACATCTTGCTTTACTCCGTCCAGCCTAATATCATGACCATCAATCGAAATATCTGCTAGTATCCCCTCTATTTCAACGATGAAAAAGCCCATGCTTTTTTGCCGTAACATTATTCTTTTTGTTTTTTCTCCAGATTTAAGAATTACTGATGCACTTAGTTCGCCTGAACTCGTCCAACCAAGCAGTTCATCAGAAATAAAACTAGTGTGGTGTAAATGGTTTAGCATTTTCCCTGTGTAAGCTAGAGTAGCTACTAGCGCATAGTGATAAGTTGTTGGTTCCCTCTCAAAAAATCCTTCGGAGTACTTTAAGTCTAAAAATGATGTTGTGGTTTGCCCTCTCATTAGACTGTCTTGATTAAGCACATCGATGAGAAAATTTCGGTTATTTTTTACTCCAATGATGCTTGTATTTTCGAGGCATTTTGTGAGATTGTATAATGCCGTTTCTCGGTTTTTCCCAAAGCCGATGAGTTTCGAGAGCATAGGGTCATAAAATGGTGACACTAGATTTCCTTCGTCTACACCACTATCTATCCGCACGCCCTCAATAGGTTCTAATTTAAGCAGTTTTATTCTGCCTGAACTGGGAAGGAAGTTGTTTTTTGGATCTTCCGCATATAGGCGAACCTCGATTGCATGTCCTTTTAGAGAAATGTCCTCTTGTGTAATGGGTAATCTTTGACCATCTGCAACCAAGAATTGGAGTTGGACGAGATCTATTCCTGTTATCAACTCTGTAACGGGGTGCTCTACTTGAATCCTTGTATTCATTTCAAGGAAGTAAAAACTTTCATCGTTCTCTAGCAAGAATTCGATAGTTCCGGCGCCGACATAGTTAAGTTTTTTTGCAATTTCTACAGCGACCCTACCGAGCTCACTTCGCACTCTTGCAGTCACGGTTGGGCACGGAGCCTCTTCTATAACTTTTTGGTATCGTCTTTGTATGGAGCAGTCTCGTTCACCTAAATGGATAACATTTCCGTGTTTATCTCCAAATATTTGAACTTCAATATGCTTTGGTGACATTATAGCTCGTTCAAACATTATTTCATCCGAGTCAAATGCTTTTACAGCTTCTGCTTTAGCCAAAACTATTGCGCGTTTGAGATCACTCTGTCTTTTTATCAACCGCATTCCCTTTCCACCGCCACCTGCAACTGCTTTTATAATCAGCGGATACCCAATTTCTCTCGCTATGTTTTCTGCTTCGGAGAAGTTATCTGTCTTTAGCTCCGCGCCAGCTATACATGGAACTTTGATATTGGATACAAAGTTTTTAGCTTCTGTCTTGTTCCCCATCTTCATAATGGTTTCTGGAGACGGTCCAATAAAATTTATTTCTTCTTTCTGACAAATTCGTGCGAAATCAACGTTTTCAGATAGAAAACCATATCCAGGGTGGATGGCCTCAACTTTTTCCTGTTTAGCCACATTTATTATCTTGGTGCGAGATAAATACGATTCAGAAGCTGGACCATCTCCAATTCTAACCGCCTTGTCAGCTAGTTTCACATGTGGAGCACTCCTATCAACCTCAGTATAAACTGCTACAGTTCGTAGACCCAGTTGCTTAGCAGCTGTCAAAATTCGAACTGCTATTTCACCTCTATTCGCCACTAAAACGGAATTAAATGTTTTTATTTTTTTTATCATAATTCGACTTTACCCAATTTGGTTGTTTCTTTTCAAAAAACGCTGAAATTCCTTCTTGAGCTTCTTCACTTTGTGCACAATCCGCAAACTTTCTGGCCAAATAGTTTAATTGCTTAGATGGTTCAATGGTATCGATCTCCACCACTATTTGTTTCGTTATAGCCGCGGCTCTTGGCGCAGATTTGTTAAAGGTTTCTCGGAACTTTTGCAAGTAATTAGAGAGTGATTTGTCATTTTCAAATGTTTGATCAACCAGACCAACAGATTTAGCATCGAATGCATTTAAACTTTCGCCGATTAGCATCAGTTTTTTTGCGTTGCGCTTCCCAATCCTATCGATAATATAAGGTGCGATCTGAGCAGGTGCTAACCCAATTCTTGTTTCCGAAATGGAGAAAATTGCGTCATTCGTTGCAAATACAAAGTCAGCACAACACACTAGACCAAGACCACCAGCAAAAGCAGGTCCTTCTACCACGGCTACAAGTAATTGGGGAAGTGTATAAGCCCTTTTAAACAATAACCCAACCTTTTTGTTCATTTGTACTATGGCCGCATAAGACTTTTTACTTGTTACGAAATGTTCTCTGAATTCTTTGAGGTCTGCACCTGCGCAGAAGCACTTCCCTGACCCCCGCAAAGTAATACCGCGAATTGTTTTATCACTCCCTATGAAATCAAATAATATCATGAGTTCAGAAAGCATTTTTTCCGAAATAGAATTTTTTGCCTCTGGCCGGTTCAACCAAAGAGTGACCCATTGGTTCGAAACGTCAATTTTAACTGTTTTAAAATTCTCAGTAAGCAAGTTTCTCATTATTACACCCTCGCTATGCCAAAACTGTTCGGTTTTAATTTCCTATCCCGCGCTTCAAGACAGGTGGACAAGCAAAAGCCTATGACCTTTCTGGTATCACGTGGATCTATCATCCCGTGATCCATTAAGCGTCCTGATGTCAGAAAAGCCTCTGATTGCCTTTCAAAATGGTCGGTCACTTTTTGAAGACGGTTCCTGAGCTCCTTCTTGTCGATAGGAGTTCCTCTACGTTTTGCAGCGTTCACCATAACATTTTCCATCGTTGAAGCTGCCTGTTGTCCACCCATTACACCTGTTTTTGAGTTTGGCCAAGAAAATAAAAAGTCTGGTTTGAATGCATATCCGCACATACCATAATTGCCCGCTCCAAAACTTGCACCTATGTATAAAGAAATTTTTGGTACTGTTACGTTTGTCACTGCTTGGATCATCTTTGACCCATGCTTTATCATACCAGCGTGCTCATATTTTTTTCCTACCATGAAGCCTGTAGTATTATTTAAGAAAATAATGGGTAGATTGGTATGATCGCAAAGCTGAAAAAAATGTGTAGCTTTGGTTGCACCATTCGGATCAATGGGTCCATTATTACCAATCACCCCGCAGGACACGCCAAAAATTTTAGTTTGCAAGCAGACGGTTGATATCCCATAGCGAGGTTTAAATTCAATAAAGGATGAGTCGTCAACAATCCGTGCGACTAGTTCTCTAACGTCATAAGGTGTTTTGTAATCAGTCGGGACAAGGCCCATGATTTCTTCGGAAGGATAACGTGGGTTTTGTACACTGCTGTTGGGTGTGTTTTTTCCTCGTTGCCACGCTAAGTTTTCTACGACATCTCTTGCAATCTCAATTCCATGTGCGTCGTTCTCTGCCAGATATTCAACAAGACCAGTCACTTCCGAGTGCATTTCTACGCTTCCGAGGTCGTCGTCGGATGAAATTTCACCAGTAGCTGCTTTTACTAAAGCTGATCCTGCTAAAGCCGCCATACCGTTTTTCTTTATTCCAATCACAAAATCGCTCAGGCCAGGTTGATAGGCTCCTCCGGCTGTTGATGGACCATGCAAAACGGTAACCGTGGGTATTCCCATAGCACTTAGTTCTGCTAATCCACCAAAAAAACCTCCTGCATTTGCCCAAAGCTCCACTGTATAAGCCATCAAATTAACTCCAGCACTTTCAACTAAGTGAATTAATGGAAGTTTTTGAGCTTTTGCCATTTCAATGCAAGCTAAGCCTTTCTCTACAGATTTCATCGTTATAGCTCCGGCATTGATGCCACTGTCGTCGACCCATATCATGCAGCGGCTGGAACTAACATATCCTATACCGGCAATTATATTGGCACCCGGTATAGCAGTATTGGGGTTTTCGTCGTCTACCAGATAACCGGCAAGGTTAAATAGCTCTAAGAATGGCAAACCTGGGTCGAGCAGAGCTGCTAGTCTCTCTCGCGGGGATAATTGAGCCCTTTCTGTGAATCTTTCTCGCCGCATTTCTGATTTGTTGGCAGCTCTTTTTTCAATTTCTCTCAATTTTCTTATGAGTGCCAAATTAGCAGCCTTATTATCAACAAACGATTTTGAAGATATGGCTAAATTTGATTTGAATGGTTTCATATTGAATACTCTAATGCCTTTTCTATGAATTTGATTTAACTAAACTAATATATGGTTTATGGACCCTCCCCTTTATGGATAAGTTTTAATACTGGATAGTCCTTCTCTATCCAAGACGTTGGTAAAGATAAAGTTACATCATTAATTTCGCTAAGAAAATATTTGAATATTTGCCTGTATCAACGGTTGAAGCGTACAAATACATTTTGAGTCGTCCCTTTTTCAAAATAAAGAAGGAGCATCCGCGCCTTGTTATGAATTAAACATAACCTTTATTTTTTCATATCTGTTAGGATTGGTGTTGAGGTGGACTCGCATTTATTGCTAAGATCGGGACGCTAAAAAGATTTTTGTCAAATCAGATTAACCGACAATTTTTCACTTGTATCAAAGAAAGTGCAGCAAAATTCATTTGGTAGCTTTAACTTTTCTTTTATGACCTGCGCTGTTAATTTATTAATATATAAGGATTTTCTAAATGAGCTCAGTAGAAAAAAGTTTTCAGGCTATGAAAACAAGAGAGGGAAGAAAAGTTGGCGCATCTAGTTGGACTCTTGTGGATCAAGGGCTGGTAAATGAATTCGCTGCGCTGACTGGGGACGATCAATTTATTCATCTTGATGAGAGCAGAGCGGCAGCCGAAACTCCCTTCGGAGGAACGATTGCTCATGGCTTCCTGATACTTTCGCTCATAAGTAAATTTGCTTTAGAGGCTTTGCCAAATGATCCGGACAAAAGTATTAGGGTTAACTATGGATTTGACAAAATCCGCTTTATTTCTCCCGTAATGTGCGGCTCGCGCGTGCGAGGGCATTTTGCATTAAAAAATGTAGGTTTGAGTAAACCAAAAGAGCTTAGGCAGGTTTACAATGTGTCAATAGAAATAGAGAGATTTGATAGGCTGGCTCTGGTTGCCGACTGGATACTTTTAACAATTTTTGATAACTGATTTGGGAATACCTTTCTTTATTTTAAAATATAGAAAGTATCTAGGAACAATGATGTGGTGGTTGTAGAAACTGTGAGAATGCTTTTCGATATGGGTGCAGGATGCGTTTAGCAATACTTCACTTTGAAATATTTAAGTCTGTAAAACAATTTTTCCTATAGCTTCCCGGTTGATCAATTTTCTCAATGCCAGATGTGCGCCCTCAAGAGGAAAGGTATGTGAAACTAGTGGCTTAATCTTTCCTTGTTTATACCATCCGAACAACTCGTCAAAATTTGCATTGTCTTCGGAAGTTTCTTTCAATCTAAACGCACCCCAAAATACTCCAACTATTGAACAACCTTTCAATAGTGCTAGATTTACTGCGACTTTCGGAATTTTCCCTGATGCAAAGCCCACCACTAGAACCCGACCTTTCCAAGCAGTAGAACGCAAAGCGGCTTCAAAAAGCTTACCTCCCGCAGGATCATAAACGACGTCCACACCATCTTTTCCAACAATGTCTCTCAATCCCTCCCGAAGGTCCTGCTTCGAATAATTAATAGTGTAGGAAGCTCCAGCTCTTTTTGCAGCTATAAGTTTGTTTTCAGTACTGGCCGCTGCAATAACAACTGCTCCCATAGCTTTCCCAATCTCCACGGCTGCTAGTCCGACACCTCCACCAGCACCCAGGATCAACAGTGTTTCCCCCTTTTTCAGTCTTGCTCTTTGTTTCAGCGCATACATGGAGGTCCCATAAGTCATAGTGAACCCAGCAGCAGTCACACTATCCATTTCTAATGGTCTTCTCAATAGGGCAACTGCATTGACAACTATCTGCTCAGAGAAGCCGCCTGACAAAGTCATAGCCATTACAGGATCGCCTAGTTTAAACTCAGATACTTCTGTTCCAATCATATCTATTAGTCCAGCAACTTCTCCACCTGGTGCAAAGGGCAAGTCTGGTTTGAACTGATATTTGTCTTCAATGATTAGTGTATCCGGGAAGTTCACGCCGCAAGCTTCGACAGCTATTCTGACTTGGTTTTTTCCCGGCACTAATGACTCTACCTCTTTTATTTTCAGGCTTTCTGGTGGTCCAAACTTTTCACATATCACTGATCGCATAACATTCCTTTTAATAGAAACAAAGATGACAGGACTCTGGGACCTTTCTTAAACTGAAAAACCATTATTGACTACACCATACTAGGCACTAAGGTGTAGTCAAGCCAATAAGCATCCAGCAATAGATGTCCATATGAGGAAAAAATTTGAATCAAGTGGTTTCTTTAAAAATTGAAAATAGAGTCGCCAGTATTACGATCTCTAACCCTCCCGTAAACTCATTAGGCTTAGCAGTAAGAGAACAGCTTTTAGCTCATCTCGAAAAGTCCGAAAATGAAGCTGATATTGAGGCAATAATAATAAAAGGTGGTGGTAAGACATTTCCAGTCGGTGCAGATATAAAAGAATTTAAATCCGACCCAAAACAACCCCACCTTTCATATATTTGCAGCAGAATAGAACAGTGTCAAAAGCCAGTTGTGGTTGCGATGCACGGTATGGCATTGGGAGGCGGCTTTGAGGTAGCGCTATCTGCGCATTTTCGAATTGCAACCCCAGACACAAAATTAGGTCTCCCTGAAATTCTTTTGGGCCTTGTTCCCGGAGCAGGAGGAACCCAGAGATTGCCACGGTTAGCAGGCGTTAAAGCATCAATCGACATTATTTCTTCGGGAGAGCCAATATCAGCCAAAACCGCTTTAGATATGAATATTTTGGACGAGATTGTTGAGGATTTGGAGAACGGCCCGCAGCGTTTCGTTAAGTCTATTTTGAAACGTAACTTGGGATGTCCTCGTGTAAGAGATTTATCCAAAAAGATATTGAGCGTCGATCATAATAAGAACCTAATCTCTATTCAAAGAGACAAACTTGATTCAAAAGAAAATATATTGTCAGCCCATTACAAAATTTTAGAATGCTTGGAAGCCGTCTCAAATCTCTCATTTGATGAAGGATTGAGTTTTGAAAGAAATGCATTCGCGGAGTTAAGAGCAAATGATCAGAGCAAAGGAATGATACATGCATTTTTTGCAGAGAGACAAACGTTAAAAATTCCCCAGTTACTTCGCGCAAAGCCTAAACATGTGCAAAAGTTAGCAGTGATAGGTGGTGGAACTATGGGTTCAGGTATTGCTATCTCTGCGATGAATGCGGGTCTCGAAGTAATTATGATAGAAAGGGATATGGGAAGTCTAGAGCGGGGAAAGTCATCAGTGTTTAAGGCTTTTGAGCGAGATGTTCAAAAGGGTCGTATAACTGAAAGCGAAAAAAAAGCTCTAATGGAAAGGTTTGTAGGCGCAACCAATTACTCAACGTTAGAACAAGTCGATTTAGTTATAGAAGCAGTTTACGAGGAAATGGAAGTAAAAAAAGAAGTATTTAGAACTTTGGACCGAGCAGTTCCAGAGCACACAGTCCTGGCCTCTAATACGTCATACCTCGATTTAGATGAAATAGCCTCCTCGACCAAAAGGCCACAGAATGTTATTGGTTTACACTTTTTCTCTCCTGCTAACATCATGAAGTTAATGGAGATTGTAATACATAAGGCTGTCTCAGATGAAACGGTAGCAACTGGGTTTGCTTTGGCAAAAAAACTAAAAAAAGTCGCCGTATGTGCTGGGAATTGTGATGGGTTCATAGGCAATAGAATCTTGTCAGCATATGCGGATGTCACTTCTTTTATGGTTGAAGATGGAGCTAGTCCATACGAGATAGACGAAGCAGTCAAAGCGTTTGGTTACCCGATGGGACCACACCAAATGTTTGATTTAGCAGGTGGGGACATCGGATGGGCCAATCGAAAACGAAAAGCGTCCTCCCGTGACCCAAATGATCGTTATGTTGAGATTTCAGATCGTTTGTGCGAGCGCGGTTGGTTTGGACAGAAAACAGGGCGAGGTTTCTATCGATATTTTGGCGATAACCGCAAAGGTATAGAAGATCCTGAAGTTATCAGACTAATTGAAGTAGAGCGTGATAAAAAAGGTATAAAACCACGGAAATTTACTTCAGAAGGAATTATGCGTAGGTATATTGCCGCTATGGTTAATGAAGCCGCCAATGTACTGGGTGAGGGTTTTGCCTATCGTCCGTCGGACATAGATGTTGTAAAGCTTTTTGGTTATGGGTTTCCTCGGTTTCGTGGGGGGCCAATGAAGTATGCAGACACTTATGGCATAGAAAAAATAGTTGAAGACATAAAATTATTTTCACAGGAAGATAGCTTATTTTGGAGGCCTTCTCCACTGTTGCTGAGTTTGATTAAAAGTGGCAAAAATTTTGACAGCTTGAACGAGAGAAACTGAAAGACAGTGCCACTACATCTGATAATTGATTTTTTCTAAACTTATTTGATAAAAGTTTTTAAGACTAATAATTATTTGAAAAAACTTTGTTTTGTCGACATAAACGACTGATTGGTGCTGGAAGTGCAAACTACTGATTCCTTCTCGCTAGGTTGATTGGAGGCGATATGCTAAATCAAGAGCTCAGGTCCGCAAGTCAAATTGTTGCGCTAGTTGGGCTAGTATTCTCTGTATTAATGCTGATCCCATGGTTGGCATCGGTTTTCACCGGTTGGGCTGGCGGAGAACCCTTTCTCTGGTCAGGTTTAACTACAGGCTTGGTTTGCGCGTTAGTGATGCTTGCAGGTTGGGGTGATGCTCCCAGAGTTTCGACGCGATTTGGTGTCATTGTAGTGAATATGCTTTGGTGGGTACTCCCTTTGATTTGCGCTATTCCGCTCATGAACTCTACTGGAAATTTCAGTTTCACAGATTCTTTATTTGAAGCTACATCCGGCCTAACCACTACAGGATCTACGATAGTTACTGACATTGTTCATCAAAGCCGGCCTGTGCTCCTTTGGAGGGCAATAATGCAATGGATTGGAGGCTTGGGCATTTTGTCTCTAGGTCTAATCCTTTTACCTTTTTTGAGGGTAGGTGGGATGCAACTTTTCAGAATGGAAAGTTCAGATAGGTCTGAGAAACCTTTACCCAGACTAATTGAGATTGCAAAATCAATAATAATTATTTATCTGGTTCTTTCTATATTATGTGTGATTGGATATCTTTCTGTAGGTATGGCGCCATTTGATGCGCTTACTCATGCAATGACGACCGTTGCTACGGGAGGCTTCTCTACACATGATGAGTCGCTGGGTTACTATGGTGGGTGGAAAGTTTTGTGGGTGGCAATAATTTTTATGATAGCTGGCGCGTTGCCTTTTAGTTTTTTTATTGCCGTTTTTTTTGCTCGAAACATGCCAAGGTATGATACGCAGATAGTAGTTTTTTTATTAATAGCAATTTCAGCTTGTGGTATTCTTTTGGTAGCAGATGGTTTCCAAAGAGCAAATACGTTTACTGAATTTTCACAATATATCTTTAACGTGGTGTCTATCTTGACAACAACCGGCTATGCTTCTGGAAATTTTATGGATTACGGCGGTATTGGTGCGACGCTTTTTTTCTTCCTGATATTTATTGGGGGTTGCGCAGGTTCAACGTCTGGTGGAATAAAAATTTATCGTTTAATTGTGCTAGGGCAGCTGATCAGAACTTCTCTACAAGAGCTATTATATAAGCGAGGAGTATTTCTAATGAGATATGGAAAGCAAATTGTTGATAAAGATGTTTTTAGATCTTCAATGGTTATGCTTTGTTGCTTTTTTGTATTCTTAGCTATTTTTACCGTGATTTTGGGTGCTCTTGGAGCTGATTTTATAACTGCTCTGTCGGGAGCCGCGACTGCTTTGGCCAATGTTGGCCCTGGTATTGGAGATGTGATCGGTCCAGCGGGCAGCTTCTCATCTCTCAGCGACGCTGAAAAATATGTGTTAGTTTTTGCGATGATAATTGGTCGGTTAGAGCTTTTAGTCGCATTAGCACTTTTCGTCCCGATCTTGTGGAGGGATTAAAGTTGAGCCTTTAGGAAGGAATACTTCAATGGGTGTCGTCAATTCAAACAATTCCAGATTTGTATCGGGGTCTGATCGATCTACAACTAAAAATTCAGACTGTCTTCCAATTGGTGTTAGCACGCCGTGCCAGATGTTTTTATAAATATTTACTCCTTGCTTCCCATTCGTCAGAAAGGCTTTGGGATTATATGGAACACCATTTTTGTCCTCTGCGATTGTTATAAGGAATTGATCAGATTTTATCGGAAAAATAGCTTGCGATCCTAAAGGGTGTCGTTCAAAAATCCTTAACTTGATAGGTATCGAATACGGTCTGCTTTTAAATATGGATATTACTGGATGTCCTGACGACCGAGTTACATCAATGTCTGCTAGAGCGTCAAATCGCTTACACTTTTTTTCGTTTATCCAAAAACTAGCCGAGCCTTCCGTCTCTATAACCTGACCGAACTGAGCGAAACTTTTTTTTGAAAGTTTGTTTGCATATAAAACGGTTTTTTGCATATTTATTTTCTTCTTATCCCATGATATCTTTAACGCGTAGTAGCGCAATTTTTTCAATTTCTGAACACGCGGTTTGAAACTCCATCTCCGAAGAATTCTCGATCCGGCTTTCAAAATTCTTCAATATCTCTTGTTTTGGCACATTTTTTACAGCCATTATGAAAGGATGTTTGAATTTTTTTGTATATATTTTGTTTAATTCTTTAAATTTTCTAAGCTCTTCTATATTTAAATCACCTAATCCAGCCGATTTTTGTTCAATTTGGCTCTCCCGACCAATCTTGTTGCTTTGTGCGAGTTTTCCTGCCAGATCAGGATGTTCTAATATCACCGCCATTTTTTCTTTTCGACTAGCCTTTCGAAATTGATACCTAAGCGCGGCGTAAAGACTTTGTGCCGAGTCCATTGCTGGGCTTATTTCAAATTTAAAAGTTCTCTCTGCTATCCACTCACTATTTTCGAATACGTTTCCAAAGCTCTTTAGAAATTGACGCTTAGTCATATCGTAAGGAGAAATCTTGGGTGAATTAGGGGCATGATTTTTTCGCCAATGATGTGCAATTTCTACTCGTTTTGCGATCCAAGTGTCAGGAAATTTACAAACATAATCAAGAAATTTTTCCAACGCTGCGGCTCTTCCCGGTCTTCCTACAAGCCTACAATGCAAGCCAATAGACATCATTTTTGGTGCTCCGTCTAAACCTTCAGAATGAAGACAGTCAAAGGTGTCCCTTAAATAATCAAAAAATTGCGTTCCAGAATTGAAACCCTGTGAGGTGGAAAATCTCATATCGTTAGCATCTAGCGTGTAAGGAATCATAAGGTGATTCTTTTTCTTGGATTTAACCCAATAAGGTAGATCGTCACAGTATGAGTCCGATAAATAATCAAAATTCCCAAAATCGGAGGCGATCTTAACCGTATTGGTCGAGCATCGCCCTAGATACCAACCCTTGGGTTTTGAGCCCGTAACAATTTCATGAATTTTTATCGCGTCCCTCATATCTTTTAGCTCTTGGGAAGCGGAAACATCTTTGTAGTCTTTCCATTTGAGGCCATGGCATGCTATTTCCCAATTAGCATCCTGCATGGCCTGTACTTGCTCAGGCGCTCTCGCGATAGCAGAGGCAACTGCGAACACTGTGAGCGGAATGTTTCTCTTAGTGAAAATATTGTGAATACGCCAAAACCCTGCTCTAGCACCGTATTCGTATATACTTTCCATATTCCAGTGTCTTTGCTTTGGCCAATTTGACGCCCCAACAATTTCTGAAAGAAATGCCTCCGACATTTCATCACCGTGCAGTATACAATTCTCTCCGCCTTCCTCATAATTCAATACAAATTGTAAAGCGATCTTTGCACCATTCGGCCAGTTTGGATTTGGCGGTTTGCCGGAGTAGCCAAGCATATTCCTAGGATATTTCATCTGGTACACTTAAACATTTAAATTATATAAATAGTAATATGATTCTACAGTATAATACCACATATTAATATTAAACATTTTACATGTAATTGATATTTGATCAGTCTAGTGCCGATGTGCTAATTTCAGGAGGTTGAGCAGAGTAAGGAGTGACAAATGAATGCTAGCGATTTAAAGAAGGGGTTTTTGACCACTCACGTATTAGATACAGCTCGGGGATGTCCTGCAGCTGGGATTTCGGTTTCGGTTTCACGAATTCAGGAATATAATACTGAGTTGATTTCCACTGATAAAACTAACGAAGATGGTCGGCTTGAGAAACCAATATTATCGGGAGAGAACTTTTTGAGAGGAAAATATGAATTAGTCTTTCACGTCGGCGAGTATTTTGAAAATTTGATTAAGCCTAACTCGTTTCCTTTCTTTGATCAAATACCAATTCGATTCCAAATTTGGTATGAAGATGAACATTATCATATCCCACTTCTGCTATCTCCATTTAGTTACTCAACCTATCGTGGGAGTTAATTAATTGTTAAGCATCAGCACTCAACTTTTACTCTGGGAGTGGTTAGATTTTGCCGTAAGGTGGGTTCACGTTATTACCGGGATAGCCTGGATCGGCTCCTCCTTTTATTTTATTGCTTTAGATTTAGGTTTAAGAAGACACTCTAACCTTCCTGATGAAGTCAAGGGCGAAGAATGGCAAGTGCATGGTGGAGGTTTTTACAACATTCGAAAATTTATGGTTGCTCCAGAGCAACTGCCGGAGCAACTTGTATGGTTTAAGTGGGAGAGTTACGCAACATGGTTATCCGGCTTTTTTTTGTTAGCGATAGTTTATTACGGAGGAGCTGAACTCTTATTAGTTGATACGTTTGTACTCGATATCGAGCCTAGGTTCGCAATAATCCTATCGCTTGCGTCGCTTGCTCTGGGTTGGGTGCTTTATAATCTTATATGTAAATTTTGTGAGGGCTCGAATGATACGCTTTTAATGATTGGTCTTTTTATTTTGCTAATTGGATTTTCGTATGCTTATTGCAACATTTTCAGTGGAAGAGCTGCCTTTATACACATAGGAGCATTAACCGCCACAATAATGTCAGCGAATGTTTTTTTTATTATTATTCCAAATCAAAAAATAGTGGTTGCAGACTTAATCGCAGGTCGAAAACCAGATGAAAAATACGGGATCATTGCGAAACAACGCTCGACTCACAATAATTACTTGACGTTGCCAGTTATCTTTATGATGTTATCCAATCATTATCCACTATCTTTTGGTGCACAATATAATTGGTTAATTGCAGGGTTGGTCTTCCTGATGGGAGTCTCGATTAGGCATTACTTCAATATGTCGCATGCGCATAAAGTTAAACCTTATTGGGCATGGGTAGTAACTTTCGTTCTTTTTTGTGCAGTGATTGCTCTGTCTACGATACGTGTTCCATCAGTTCCGTTGGATGAATTTTCTGCCCTCCATAATAAAATGCAAAATGACTCTACAAAAGTTAGCTTTGAGGAAGTGAATGATGTAATAATCAGCCGCTGCGCGATGTGTCATGCAAGTGAACCTCTTTGGGACGGCTTCTTAAGTCCACCTGGTGGAGTCGTTCTTGAAAATCAATATCATATCGTTTTGAATGCAAAAGCTATATACTTGAATGCTGTCTTGAGTAATTATATGCCTCCTAACAATATATCCTACATGGAACCCCAGGAAAGAGAACTACTACGCGAGTGGTTTGAGACCGCCTTTTAAATGGGCTTGACATAATTAACTTTTTCTAGGTTTTGAGTATTTTTTTACCAATACAGTGGTACTGGAAGCTCTGCTATACGATGAAAAGCTGGCGCTATTGTGCTAATTTACTTAACGCGTTAAAATACTGTCATTCGATATTTTACGAATTCGCTTTGCCAGCACTTTGGAGATATACATGAAAAGTATCCGAATTGATTGTTTGCAATATGCAAACTGGTCAAAAAAAATTTTCCAACAGATGAGACAAGCAAAACTAGACGCGGTTCATGTAACTATTGCGTATCATGAAGGGTTTCGTGAGACAATTCAGAATTTGGAGAAGTGGAACAAAATGTTCGAAGACTACTCAGATTTAATATTCCAAGGTTTTTTTGCTGATGACGTATGTTTAGCTCGTAAGACAAAGAGGACGGCAGTTTTTTTTGGCTTTCAAAACCCCTCCCCAATTGAGGGAGATATTAGGTTAATTGAAATTTGGTATCGGCTCGGTGTTAGATTCATGCAATTAACTTACAACAATCAATCCCTTCTTGCTTCTGGGTGTTATGAGGAGCGGGATACAGGTATTTCGAGGATGGGGAAGGAGGTAATCGAAGAGATGAACCGTTTGGGCATGGTGGTCGATATGAGCCATTCAGGGGCGGTATCAACCCTTGAAGCAATCAAAGTTTCTTCGAGGCCAATTGTAATAAGCCATGCCAATCCCAACTCCTGGTGCTCTGCGAGAAGAAACAAGTCAGATGAGGTTTTGACTGCGTTAGCAGACTCGGGAGGAATGTTGGGGTTTTCGCTATACCCGCATCATCTTAAAGATGGTTCGAATTGCTCGCTAGAAAGTTTTTGCACTATGATAAGGGATACTATTGAAGTCATAGGTTCAGATAATGTCGGAATTGGTTCGGATTTGTGTCAAGATCAGCCGGATTCAGTGGTGGAGTGGATGCGAGCTGGAAACTGGACAAAGAAAATTGATTACGGAGAGGGGTCGCCGGACCTATCTGGCTTTCCACGAATGCCAAAATTTTTTAAGGATGTAAGAGGCTTTTCTAACTTGGAGAAGGGCTTGCGTTCTGTTGGAATGAATAAGGATGAAATTGATAAGGTTTTGGGAGGTAATTGGCTCCGGTTTTTTAAAGAAAATTTTGTTACTGATATAGAAAAGAATCCGCACCCCCATTTTTAATTAAAAGGACATATTTTTGTAATGATTGAAGCATCGCTAACATCTGAACGAGTTTTGTGCAGGGACCCCGATGAAGTCATGAAACTTGAGCGTCTAGGCTCATTTCATCAAACAAGATTGAGCTTCATGCGCCAACTTCTTCGTAGACTATCTGCCGAGAAATGGACATTTTGCCGACCTATTTGGGAAATGTCTGCCGATGGTTATGGAACAGCCGTATACACTGTTAAAGGTCCAGAAAGAGAGTATTCGCTGGTTGGGTTTTCAAATCGACTTCGAGATGCAGACCGTTCTGATCGAGTGATAGCCACGGCTTGGGACCTCACTTTCGTACTCTACGATGGCATTCCTAAAGCTTCTGATATTTCAAGATTAAAGAAAAATGTTCCTCGACAGGAGGCGGGCAGGTATTCAGAAAAGGAACTGGTTCTCGGAAGAGCAAATAAATCAGTAAGATTGTGGAATAAAGTTCTTGAGTTGCTTAGAAACGGGCAGCAACCTTCTGTCAGCGAGATTGAGGATGTGGGGTATTTAATGCGGACCACAGCAGTCTATGGTTCTGGAAAGTTTGGGTTGTGCGACAGGGAATTTACGAAGGATAGAGTTGAACTCCGCTCCCCATTTCAAGCTGAAATGTTGGCTGTTTATCTTGTCAGGTGTTTGGTCTGTGATCTAATCGAGTATATCGCGGTTAAAAGTAGTAACGGCGTAGCTTGTAAAATTAAACCAGAGCTAAGAAAATATTTTGGAATTGGAAATTCTACGGGTTTAGGAATGGCACCTTTTTTAGTGACACATCCGAGTTTGTTTCATAGATGGATAAAAGCAAGAGAAACTGCGATTGGTAGAATAAGAAGCATTGAAAACTATAAGTTGGACGACGGTATTTTATTCCGGAGATTGCTCGAGAGCACTATCACGAGTGTAAGCTGCTGGAAATCAGTGCACGTAATTCAAACAAATAAATTGAAAGACCTAAGACGCGATCTCAAAAAGATAAAGAGTTTTTTTAACAAATTATCGACTGACCAAAAATATCCTTGGGATACACTTTTTTTATGGGCGATGGACAAACTCACTGTTGAAGGTCAAGAGGCTCTTTTTTCTCTAATGTTAGAACCTTTTCCACATCTGGTGGATGAATTAGCCTCTGAAATGAGTGTGGAAGAAAACAACTACTTCCGCATAGATGGCTCTATAGAATGTAGGAGAGTTTCCAAGATTATTGAGAAAGATTATGCTTGGGCACTAAAGTGTGATTACAGTAAGGCAGAAGATCAAGCTCGGTTTTGGTATATCTCAGAGGAGAAATTAGAACCTAGACTAGGTGAACGATTTAAGGAAGATGGAGCGGATTTAGAGCAGCCGCTCGCTATTGGTCGAGATATTGTGCAGTTATATGAGACCTTAAACGCACTACCGGACAACCTTAAACTAGCGGATCTGTTAATGAAACATCCTGATCTTCGTCATACTATTAGGCGGATTCTACAAAACGGGGGTCAAAAGTATGCGGAGATACGCGAAAATATAATTAGCTCTAAAATGAAGCCAATAGACATGTTAAGGTGCAAATTATCCTTTTTTGGAGCAACCAGATTTGATCCTAGGTCCGATAGGTGGGTCAGGATTTGTATGTATCAGAATGCTCCATTTCCAAAAGAGCTGATAGAAAAATACGATGATTACTGGCCTTATCCAATTTTAAAGGGAACAGGGTAGGCGTGTTTTCGCTTGGAGAAATTGAATCTAATTGCAATAAAGCTGCGAGGGGGGCAGGATTAAGTTGGGGCGTGGCTCAGGAGTGTGGACTGATTGCGAGGCATTTGACTGAGCTTGGCCTGCCTGGTGCCGATGCTGTATATCTTAGCCTGAAGTGTATTCATGAAAACAAGATTAATGAACTCGATTTAAAGTTCGGTATGGAGAGAGAATTTGATCAACTAGTTCCAGGGGTTTTGCTCGGGATTAGGCTCGCTGACCAAGTTTTCAATTATTCTGGAGAAGATATCAAAATTGCACATTCTGTAGTTGGTCCACTTGGGTTTTTCGGTGTATTTGTCCGACTGTTAAGTGAGAATTTTTGTATTTCTGTCAGCTGGTCCGACAAGTGGATTTCTTTAGGCAGTTCCGGGCTATTAATGAGAGGAAAGAATACAAACCCATTTCTCGTATCCAAAATAAATTGTCGGATAGAGAAAAGTGAAAAGAGATTGTTTTTTCCAAAGCTTTCAAAAAAACGGATCTCTATAGAAAACTGGACCAATCTTACGCGACTGGCAGAGCAAACTTATGTTCCGTCAAGCCAGACATCTCGTTTGTATGGAGCGGGTGCTCAAGATAATGATAGCGACTAAAAAAGTCTCGTGGCACGACGCGACAAATTTCTGATGGACCAAAAGCGACCTTCAGTGTATTTTGAGATAAAAAAGTAGAAAATTAAATGAAAAAAATTTTTAGATCAGCAAAAGAAGCACTGGATGGATTGTTGTTTGATGGCATGTTTATCGCGGCAGGGGGATTTGGACTTTGTGGTATACCGGAAAACTTGATAGCAGAGATAACAAGGGTTGGAACGGGAAGTCTAACAATAGCGTCAAACAATGCAGGTGTAGACGATTTTGGCTTAGGCGAATTGTTGGCTACTAAGCAGGTAAAAAAAATGATTTCCTCTTATGTTGGCGAAAACGCTGAGTTCATGAGGCAGTATTTGGCAGGTGAACTTGAGTTAGAATTCACACCTCAGGGCACTTTAGCCGAAAGAATGCGAGCAGGGGGAGCAGGCATCCCCGGTTTTTACACTAAAACGGGTGTGGGCACCGTTGTAGCTCAAGGGAAAGAAGAGAAAATATTCGACGGAGAAACCTATATACTAGAGCGAGGTCTGGTGGCTGATTTGTCAATTGTCAAGGCTTGGAAGGGTGATACTGAAGGTAACTTGGTTTATCGTAAGACCGCACGAAATTTTAATCCTAATGCAGCTACCTGCGGCAAGGTTTGCGTGGCTGAGGTTGAAGAGCTGGTACCTGTAGGTTCGATTAACCCAGATCATATTCATACGCCTGGCATCTTTGTGAATAGGATCATCGAGGGGACTCATGAAAAAAGGATTGAGAATTTAACTTTAACAGAGGAAGGTTTGAAAACCTAATGTGGGACAGGAATTGTATGGCCCAAGTGGCAGCTCGTGAGCTTCAAGACGGCATGTATGTAAATCTGGGTATTGGTATTCCAACCTTGGTATCGAACTACATTCCAGATGGGATAGACGTAACTCTTCAGTCGGAAAATGGAATGCTGGGGATGGGACCGTTTCCCACTCGAAAACAAGTAGACGCTGATTTAATAAATGCTGGTAAGCAGACCGTTACCGAGCTGGCCAGAACAAGTTACTTCAATAGTGCCGACAGCTTTTCGATGATCCGCGGTGGTCATATTGATATGGCTATTTTAGGAGCAATGGAAGTATCGGAAGAGGGTGACTTGGCGAACTGGATGATACCGGGAAAGTTAGTGAAGGGAATGGGTGGGGCCATGGACCTAGTTGCTGGTGTAAAACGAGTTGTCGTTATAATGGATCATACGAATAAGAATGGAGAGAGCAAGCTTCTAAACAAATGTACTTTGCCATTGACCGGAAAGCAGGTGGTAGACCGAATTATAACAAATTTAGGGGTTTTCGATGTCGTCGCGGGTGGCTTGAAAATAATGGAAATGGCAAAAGGAGTCAGTTTCGAGCAAGTTGAAAAAATGACTGTAGCAAAAATAATAAATGCGTGAACCAGCTTCTCCTCAACGAAAAGCCCTCCTCGCACCTAAGCTAACAACTAGCAGCCCTACAGAAGATAAAATGGTTAGAAAAGCCATTCCGAGGTACTGATCAGGGAGATCAAAACCTATGTCGAGTAAATAACCGCTAAAAAGTGGTCCTAGAGCACTCGCAAACACCATTAACGATGTTGCGACTGACCGCACTGATCCCAAAAACTTTGTACCAAAATATTCAGGCCAAAAGGCTCCAGAGACGGTATTGCCTAAACCTTGCATGAGCCCCATGAATGCAAAACACATGGCTGCACCAAGCAACGTTTTTGCAAAGACGACTATAATTAGCCCGACGGTCATAGGCAGCATGTAAATAGGTAACAAAATCGATGTGCCATATCGATCGATAAATACACTTCCGAAAAATAATCCTACCAGCGAAGTCGCCGTGTATACTGGTATTAAAGCCACGTACTGACTTAACTGCCATCCCTTGATTTCTACCAAGTAGACTTGTTGAAAAAAAAATGTTGTTCCAAATATTGATTGGAAAAGAAAAGCTGGAAGTACTGCCCAAAATACCCAGTGTCTTAGTACATCCGATCTAGTCCAGTGCCGCGCAAACATCCCTGATTGTCGCTGACCGCTGTCATGGTCGAGGAACTTGGGGTTTCGTTCTTTCGATAAAAGAAAAAAAAGGGGTACCATTAAGAACCCTATAGACAAGGCTGCCAGTCCCCAACTTGCGCGCCATCCATAAAGACCGATTGAGATCACGAAAAGGTATGGAAGTGTTGCTTCGGAAAGTGACAATCCCAAAGAAGCGATACCGATGGTTCGGCCCCTATTCTTTGAAAACCAACGACCCGCAAAAACCATCGAGAGATGAAAGAGCATACCCTGCCCGCAAAATCTAAGACCGAAAATTATGAATGGTAAAACCCAAATAAAGTTGACCGTACTCATTAAAAGAGCGAAAAAAATGAATAGAAGCATAATAGCCATTGTAATTTTTCTCGGTTCATACTTGTCCGCAAGTCCACCGAAAACTATCATTGTAAAGGCGGATGCTAAGGTCCCGATCGCATATATCATTCCCCAAATTGAGTGACTTATGTCAAAGTAGGTTCGGATTTCACCTGCAAAGATCGAGATAAAGAATGTTTGCCCGAAAGCTGTTGAAAACGTCATAAGGGCGCCGGCGGATAACCACCTAGCGTTCTCAATATAAAAATTAGATTTGCTCATTTATCTTAGTTTTTCCTTAAGATCAGGAGTCTTGAACGCACTCGATACATTTTAGTACGGTTGGGTTAATAATTAATCTCGCTTTTTCTATGTCTTCGCCACACTCAATGCAGGTACCATATTCATTATTTTTTATTCTCAATAAAGCCTGTGCTATGGCCTTTTTTTCTGTTATGCGTCGTTTGGTAAGTGCTTTGGCCATCGCTTGCTGCTGCAAAGCATCTATCCGACTAAGCCGTCCAACACTTTGTTGATCTAATGCTACTGTGTGCCCTGCGTCCGAGTTGATTTCTTCTTCTTCATTAAGGTTGTGCATTCTTTTTTTTAGGGCTTTGGCCAAAACAATCCAACGCTTATCTGTCATCAAGATCGTCCTCGATAACAAACTTCGCTTTCCGCTTTTCAAAATTTGCAAAAACCGCTTCTATTTGATTTGCTGAGCCGATTAACTTTGATTGCAAAATTGCTTCATAATCAAGGCTTTCCAAAAATCTGCCATTCCAGCTTTTTGTATAAAGCTGTTTCACTGCTCGTATTGCAGAAGGCGATTGGCCAACAATTTTCTTCAGAAGCTTTTCTAATTCTCTTTGAGTATTTCTGGTGCAAATAGTAACTAAACCCAGCTCACGAGCCTTCTTTGCATTGATTATATCACTTGTAAGTGTAAGGAGCATCGCTTGATCATATGGCAGTAATTTTGGTAAAAAGGTCGTTATACCCATATCAGGTATTAGACCCCATTTGACCTCCATTATGGACAATAGAGCGTCCTCTGAGGCAATTCTTATGTCTGCGCCTAAAGCTAACTGTAGTCCCGCGCCAAAACAGGGACCTTCCAGAACAGCTATAACTGGCAACATTAATTCGTTCCAAATAGTACAAGACATCTGCATTTTATTGCTTTTGCAGCCTGGTCTAGGAGTCAAAACTTCTTTGAGAAGGCGCTTGTTTTGAGACAGAGAAGCAAAGTTCTTTATATCAATACCTGCAGAGAAGGTTTTGTTAGCTCCTTTTATAACTACGCAACGTAGCCCTTTCTCATTTTTTAGAGACTGTCCGATATTAATCAATGACTCTATCATTTCAATCGTCAACGCGTTTCTTTTGGCTATCCGACTCAACGTAATCTCTGCAATACCATCGCTAATTTCCAATTTAACAAATTCACTCATGCCTTTTTCCCGCCAACAAAAAAATATAGTTTAAAACAACCCCTTTAATAACACAAATTTATCATTTAGAATAATTTGAGAAAGGAAAGGAAAATTGCTTAAGGAATTTTTGAGCTGTACCGTAAATGGGTCAACCGCAGAAATCAAACTTGCTCGACCCAAGCAGTATAATTCGTTCAACGCGGGGTTGCGTCGAGAGCTTGTTGACACGATCAAAGAGCTTGAAGATAGAGACGAGGTGAGATTAATAGTTCTCCGAGGTTCTGGACCTGGTTTTACGGCTGGTGCTGATCTAAACGAACCGTTTCCACCTCCAATATCTGAACATTTAGAGTGCGAATACAGACCCATTTTTGAAGCTATAAACAACAGCAAGCTACTGATAATTGCCGCAGTTCATGGCTCTGCAGCGGGTATAGGAGCCGCCTTAGCGATGACGTGCGATTTCCTCATTATGTCGGAGTCAGCGCGAATCTCCGTCATTTTCAGTAATATTGGTTTAGTGCCAGACGGTGGATCAACTTGGTTTTTACATCAGGCACTAGGTTATCGGAAAGCTTTGCAACTTGTAGTAGAGGGGGGATATTTATCGGCTGCAGATTGTCTGCAATATGGAATTGCGAACAAAGTTGTAAAAGATAGCGAGCTAGAAGTTGAGTCAAAAAAATGGGCTGACGCTCTATCGAAAAGAGCTCCGCTCGCCAACGAGGCGGCTAAAAGACTCTTGCGCGCAGTTTCCAACAAGTCTTATGGGGAGGCTTTTGAATCTGAGGCACTCGAGCAAGATAAACTATCCGTTTCTGAGGATTTCCATAACGCGAGGAAAGCATTTCTTAAGAAGGTTAAGCCAAAATTTATGGGAAGATAAATCACACCTTCTTTTCCGCTGGAAAACTAATGACTTCGGGCCGAGACACCAAATTACAAACTCACTAGAGAGATAATCAATTGATACCGCACGCTTCACCGAGAGAAACCGTACTTGGAATACTTTGGATGGTCACCTCAGGTCTATGCTTTGTGGCTGTGATAGGCTTGGTACGCTATTTAGGAGACACATTGCCACCAGCTGAATCTGCATTCATAAGATACGCAGTGGGCCTAGTCTTTTTTGTGCCCTATTTTTTAAAAATACCAAGAAAAACTTTCAACAGGAGTAATGTTTGGAAATACATATTGCGTGGCATGGTCCATTCTTTGGCTGTAATCTGCTGGTTTTTTGCTATGACGAAATTAGTGGTCGCTGAGGTAACAGCAATCGGATATTTGACTCCAGTGTTTGTAACAATTGGTGCTGTAATCTTTTTTAGGGAAAAAGCTTCCTACTGGCGAGCCTTGGCATTTTTTATAGCATTCGTAGGTGTTATAGTAATACTAAGACCTGGTTTTCAGGAATTTAATTTGGGTCGAGGATCTCAGTTGCTCGCAACTTTTTTCTTTGCTGGTTCTTATCTTATAACAAAAAATCTTACTCAGTCTGAAGATTCTACGGTGATAGTCGCTATGCTATCCTTATTCGTGACCCTGTTTTTAGCTCCTTTTGCTCTGGCTGTCTGGGTGCATCCGCCACTATATTCGGTACTAACTCTATCTGTGGTCGCTTTCTTTGCTACCGCGGGACATTTTGCTATGACAAAATCAATAGCCCTTGCACCTCTTGTAGTTATACAACCAATCACGTTTCTGCAGCTAGTGTGGTCAGTCCTGCTCGGCTTTTTTCTTTTTGATGATAAAATAGATGCATTTGTAATTATTGGGGCAGCACTAATAATCTTATCTATTACAATTATTTCCTATAGGGATGGTAAACGAAAAAATCATAACTGACGGTGAAAGGTTTATCTTACTTATCAAGAAAACTAGCTAATTTATCTTTGGTAAAAAAATTCTACTATCACTTCTGATATTTTTTCAGGATATTCCTCATGCATCAAATGACCTAGATTTGCCAAACGTTTGATTTGAGAGTTTTGAATCCGTTGGTGGTATTTTTTTGCGGTTTCAGGGTTTACGATTTTATCGTTTTCTCCAATTAGAAAAAGTACAGGATTTTTTATCTCAGACAACTCGTTTTCTAAACGTCCCAATTTCCAACGAGACATCATAGAGATTGTACCCTTCATATGTTCGGCGTCGGAAAATAACTTCTTGTAATAGGAAAAACCCTCCTCATCTATTTGACTTCCTGTGAAGTCCAAAATTGTGCGTGTCTGATTAAAGTTTTTGGTTAATAGCGCCATTATAGAGATTGCGAATGGACTGATAGTTAAAAATTTTGCTAACAATGGGTAAAAATAAGCACTCAAACCTTGAAAGTAATTGTCCAGAACTCCGTTTATGGAAACTAATTTAACTTTAAGGCTTAACTTGTCGAGTGTCAGTCTCATAGCGAGGGCGGCACCAGCGGAATGTCCGACGATCAAATTTGGTCTTATTTTAATGTTCTCTAAAAAAGCAGAAAGGTCTTCTGCCATATTATCTATTGTGCAACGGTTGCTGTCAAAAAATCTTGTAAAGCCGTGACCTGGAAGATCAACCGCTATAACTCTAAACTTATTGAGCAAATGTGGGACTAAAAGTCTCCAGCTATGGGTAGAGGAGCCTGTGCCATGCAATAGTAGAGCGACGGGTTTGGATTTTCCACCAAACTCCTGATAGTGCCAGTTATAAGGTCTGACTTTGACAAACTGACTATTTTCCCGATACGGCCAGTTTTCAGCGTCCAGCACCCAGTCCATAGCTTATTCCATCGCTTCTGTTACAGCGGAGGATAACCTTTTTGAGTCAGCTTTTGGAAGAGCTATATATTTTGCGCCCAGTCCATTTGCTAACTCTAATGCCTCCCGTTGGGGTCTAGTGGAGATATCTATGACTATGCTTGGTATTAAAGAAGCACGGATAACTTTAGATAAGTTCTCGGTATCACGCTTTGCAATGTCTCTGCCCGGAGAACCGTCACGCGCTATATTTCCCTTTCCGTCCGTCAGTATGGCCAGAGTTGGAGTTATTCCGCGATTTCTTGATTTCATAGCCAAATTGTAGGCCTCCTCGAGCCCAGAAGCCAAAGGAGTTCCTCCGCCTCCCGGCAAAGCTGCAAGTCTTTTTTTTGTTTGCACTAAAGATCTTGTTGGTGGTAGCTCGATTTTCGCCGAATTGCCTTTAAAAGAAATTAAGGCCACTTGATCTCGCCGAGCATAAGCTTCAGAGAGGAGTATTTCAATCGCGCCTTTAGTTTCCCCTAACCGACCAAAAGCGGATGTTCCCGAAGCATCAACCGTGAATACTATCAATCTATCTGAGCGTTCTTCATTCCTTTTTATTCGAATATCCGAACTTCTTATTTTGATATTTGAGTTTGGAAAGCGTGAGCGATTTATTCTTATTTTTTGCCACGGGGCGGCTGCTCTTAGTGTCTCAACTATATCCAGGCGATTACGGCTGTTTAGGCTTCCTGGTTGAGAACGCAGGGGTCTGCCTCTTCGGTTGCTAAGTTTTTTCTGACCGCTTCCTGAACCGGAAGAACCCTGATTTCTCGCCATCTCATTTTTTGTGAGATTTTTTATAATGTCTTTTGGCAAAGCAGACAAAACTGCGTCTAGAAGTATCTCTTTTGAAACTATTCCCTCGAGTTCACTTTTTCTATCTTCGCTTTCTTTATTGTCGCTTGGAAAGTCAGGTTCTTCATCCTGTTCCCTCTCGTCTTGCGTTTCTGGAAGAATTGTAGAGCGATGGGCTAAAACTAGCTTGGCCCCATTTAGAACATCCGATTGATCAATTTCCATGCTCCCTCTCAATGCAGCGGCGGCTCGAGCAGCATAACACGCCATTAGCGGCGCTCTAATGCTAGTTATTCCAAGTTCAGCGGCCAACATCACATAAGTGTTAATTATATTCTCTGTAATCCGTATTCGTTTTACTTTCGTCTTTGCGGATTTAATTTTTCGGGCATTAAATCGGACTTTTCCCCAATCTTTGGATCGTAGACCTTCTAGAGAAATCTGAAAAGCTAGTCTCTCGCTCAGGGCGGTTGCTAACGACTCGTCTTCTGTTCCTTCATTGGAAGCTAGAAAGCAATGGTTTTGATTTGTATCTATTTGTTCAGTAAACCTAGCGATCAGTCCACGGTCAAATCGCTCCGCCATCGCAAGAAAAAAAAGCTTATTGGTACTTTGCAAGTAGCCTTTTAAGTATACTGGTTTCCCCAATTCTATTGTTCCAGAAAAATCGAGACCACCCAACAGTTGCGTATCGGTTACCGAAGGGTGGATTTTCATAAAGTCCATCTCTCCAAACAAAGCTGCAATATTCTTGAAAACTTTCTCACGGATCGAATTGGCACGAGCTATAAAATCTATACCCGTGAGATTTTGGTGATCTATGGCTAAAAGGCTGACCGCCAATATCGCTATGGAAATTTGATCCTGAGCATCATCAAAAATACTGTTTTCAGGATGATTTTCTGTAGGCATTATGGTAACACTTCGCTGATTATTCTTGTAATCCTAACGCTTGATCCGGCGTCATCTAATGGGTCTCGGCGAAGTCTATGTCGTAGGGCGCTCGGTGCAACCATTTTTAGATGATCTCGTTTTGCTAGCGTTTCTCCTTGAAACGCCGCTAGTGCCCGAGTCGCTCGAAGTAATGTTAGTTCTCCGCGCAAACCGTCCGCTCCTAGCGCAAGGCACAGTTTAGCACAGTCCTCGAGAATTGAGTCTGGCATTTTTACGTTTTCGATGCAATTTTTTGCTTGAACTATTGAAGTCTGCAATTTTTTTTCCTGCCTTCGCCATTTACGTAAAAAACTATCTGGATCAGTTTCAAATGCGTCACGACGTTTGATCACTTCAACTCGTTCGTTTATATCTTTTGGCGACCCAACCTCTATTGACAGACCAAACCGATCAAGGAGTTGGGGCCTAAGTTCACCTTCCTCGGGATTTCCAGATCCCACTAGAACAAACTTGGCTTCGTGTCTTACAGACAAACCTTCTCTCTCGACAAGGTTCTCTCCTGATGCGGCTACGTCCAGTAAGAGATCAACTATATGATCTTCCAACAAATTTACTTCATCAATATATAGATACCCCTTATTTGCTTTTGCAAGCAGGCCAGGTTCAAATGTTTTTCGACCGTCAACAAGGGCAGCTTCTAAGTCTAAGGCTCCCACCACACGATCCTCCGTTGCTCCCAAAGGGAGATCTACAACCGGTATTGGGACAGAAATAATACGCCCTTTCGAAATTTTAGAGCAGTGTGGACACATATTGTTCACACTCGCACAGTTGTAAGGGCAATCTTTTACGACCTTTATACGCGGCAGAAGCGATGCAAGTGCTCTCACAGCAGTTGATTTTCCCGTCCCTCTATCACCGAATACTAAGATACCCCCAATTTTTGGGTCGACTGCGGTTAATATTATTCCGCGCTTCATCTCTTCCTGACCAACTATAGCAGAAAAAGGAAACATATTTTTCATGACGCCTCCAGTTTGTCATATCGTTCCTCGGAGCTACTTTTACGGCTCCATTCTCCGTGTTCCCCACAAATTATGAAGCGTGCATATAGCTCCTCAGAAAACCATTTACCCCTTCTTACTGCTTTGATCGCTTCTGCATGAGGTCCGTTTTTTCGTGCGAAGGTATTCATTGACTCAGCATCAGGCCAAATTGAAAAAGTAACCTGGTTAAACAAGGGGACTTCGCCTAAGCCTATCTTGAAGAGTACGTTTTCGTCTGCAGCTATCATTTTTTGTACATTTGGAACTTTACGCCAAAAATTCATCATTGTGCGTATTTTTATCGTTGCTCTTGTCAATGCAACTATTCGTCCGTCAGCACTTGCTTCAGTACATCTGAAAGGCTTCTTCCCGTTCCAAACCCCTTTTACTGATATTGGATCTAGGTAAATAGTCCAATTTTGACAAGAGTAATCTCTATATTTTCTAAACAGTCTATCCTTGTGTATAATTTCTTCCGCTATACCTTTGTTTTGCCAAACAGCTAATATCGCATAAACGCCTGTGTTGGTGAATGGGTTTATTTTAAATGTAAACCCATCGTCCGAGCCAGTTCCAAATAATTTGTAGAATGAGATGTCTGAGATTTTAGATAAATAAAACCGAGCGAGACCCATTTGCAAGAATGCCCAGGCTCGTTTTATATTCGAGTCAAATTCGAAAAAACTTATGGTGACAACGTTAATGATTATTTCCCTTTATCGGTTTTGCATTTAATGTCTATAAAAATAGACACCCTGTTTTTCTTAAAAAACAAATTTTAAAGATTGTCAAAAAAAATCCATATGTTACCGTAGCCTTATGTTAATTAAAATTGACACAAAAAGTGAAAAGAGCAAACAAAATGTTGATCGACAACGCGCAATAATTGTCGGGGCAGGGTTTGGTGGTCTTGCAACAGCTATGCGATTAGGTGCAAAAGGCTATGAGGTGACTGTTTTCGATCGTCTTGATGTGGTTGGGGGCCGAGGATCATGTATCTATAAAAACGGTCATCGTTTTGACCTTGGACCAACTATTGTGACCATGCCACACTTACTTGAAGAACTTTGGAGGTTTTGTGACAGAGATTTCTCGCACTACGTTGACCTTCGGCCCAAAACTCCATTTTACACGATTGTATTTAATGATGGGACGAGATTTAAAGCACAACAAGACATGGGTGCGATGCGAGAGGAGGTAAGGAAGCTTTCCCCACGCGATTTGGAAGGTTACGATCGGTTTATGCTTGACTCAAAGGAACGCTATGACTTCGCTTTTTCGTCGAGAGATAAGATTGGTAGACGTCCAATGCAGAAATTATGGGATACCATAAAAGTTATACCTAAGTTTGCATTACTAAGAGCCGATACTTCCGTTTATCACAATGCGGCAAAATACGTAAAAGACGAGCGTCTGAGAATGGCGTTAAGCTTTCATCCGTTATTTGTTGGAGGGAACCCATTTAAAGTAACTTCAATGTGGGGTCTCGTATGCCATTTGGAGAAAACCTTTGGTGTTCATTACGCAATTGGAGGAGCAGTTTCAATAGCAAAGGCAATGGAAGCGGTAATAAATGAACAGGGAAACAAAGTTATATTAAACTCTGAGGTAAAGGAAATATTAATTGAACAAAGCAGAGTTAAGGGAGTGCAACTTGCGGATGGAAGAGTAGAACGTGCTGATCTAGTAGTTTCGAATGCTGATTGCGGTTATACCTATAGTAAAATGCTTCAGAAACAAGTTAAGAAAAGATGGACGCAAAAAAAACTAGATCGCCAAAAGTGGTCAATGGGCCTCTTTGTTTGGTATTTTGGGACCAAGGGAACCAGAGAGCTTTGGACTGATGTCGATTTCCATACCGTGCTGAATGGACCTCGGTACAAAGGTCTCGTGAATGACATTTTTTTAAAAGGCAAACTTTCTGATGACATGAGTCTTTACATACATCGGCCAAGTGTCGGTGATCCAACTGCTGCACCAAAGGGAGATGATACCTTTTATGCCTTATCGCCAGTTCCACATTTAGGTTTTGAACAAGCTATTGACTGGAATAAAGAGGCAAAAAACTATCAGGAAAAAATTCAAGAGTTTTTGGAGGATTCGTTATTACCTGGACTAAGTAAATATATAAGAGCAAGCCACATTTTGACGCCCCTAGATTTCAGAAACCGTTACTTGAGTTCCAAAGGAAGTGGGTTTTCACTCGAGCCTCTTATGTTTCAAAGTGCTTGGTTTCGTCCGCACAATGTGTCGGAAGAATTCGCTGGATTATACCTCGCGGGTGCTGGGACACACCCGGGTCCTGGGGTGCCGGGAGTTCTGGCTTCAGCAGAAATTGTGAGTGATTTAATTCCAGATGCTAAATCATCGAATATCAAAATCAATTTGAAAGAAAATATTGGCAAGCAGAAGTCAAACGCAAGTCACTATACGGAGGAAGTATCATGAGAGACTCAGATATTATAAGATGCCACGAAGCAATCAAAAAGGGATCTCAATCATTTTATGCAGCTTCAAAGCTGCTCCCTAAACATGTCCGAGATCCTGCGGTTGTTCTTTACGCTTTTTGTCGTTTCGCTGATGACGAAGTTGATGAGGGAGATGGTGGCTTAGCAGCGCTTGATAACCTAAAACACAGGCTTAAGTTGGTCTATTCAGGGACACCTCGAAATGAGCCTATTGATCGAGCTTTTGCGTCGTTAGTTAAAGTTTCGAAGATGCCAAGGGCTCTACCTGAAGCACTTTTGGAGGGACTAGAATGGGACTCATTGGGTTTACGGTTCCAAACTCTATCCGAATTGAATGCATACTCAGCGCGGGTTGCGTCTGCCGTTGGTGTCATGATGTGTGTTCTAATGGGAGTCCGGGACAAGGATGTTTTAGCGAGGGCGTGTGATCTTGGAGCAGCGATGCAATTAACAAATATTGTTCGTGATATTGGAGAGGATGCAAGAAACGGTCGGCTCTATATACCATTAGATTGGATGGCGGAAGAGGGATTAAATCCATCATCTTTCTTGAAAAACCCAAAACCAAGCACGAAGATTGCAAATTTGGCGCAAAGACTATTGGCCGAAGCAGAGAGACTTTATAATAGGGCTGAGGCAGGTTTGTCGGGGTTGCCAATTTCTTGCAGGCCAGGAATTTTTGCGGCTCGACATATCTATAGTCAGATAGGAAAGCATATCGCGTCAGCTGGATATGACTCGATAACGAAGCGTGCGTTCACTACCAAATCCGAAAAAATAGGATTTTTGTTGTTGTCAGTTGCAAATACGGCAACGGTGTCGGTTATGCCGCGCTCTGCGGTGGTTCATGCCGCTCCGTTGGATGAAATGAAGTTCTTAATTGATGCAACAGCATTCAATGTTCCTAAAAAGACCTTTCTTGAAAGAAAGGCAGGAGCTGTAATAAATATATTGGAACAAATGGAGAGACGTGATAGAAGTTTTCAGAATATCCTAAAATGACAGCTTAATGGATTGGGTAGTACTAACAATTTTTTTTGGTGCGTGCGTGGCAGCCGCCTCCACTGGGAGCCTCTTCCCTACTGGTTCTTGGTATAGGGAACTAGATAAACCGCGATGGACGCCACCTGATTGGATATTTCCAATAGCATGGACTTTTTTTTACACTTCCTTGGCTGTATCAGCGGCTCGGGTGGCTATGGTGGATGAAAACCACTATGCCATCGCACTTTGGTCATTTCATATTGCCTTAAATACTCTTTGGACACCGGTTGTATTTGGTGCACACAATTTATTTATCGGCATGATTGTGATGATACTATTGTGGCTCTCGACGCTTGGTGTGATAATAACCTTTTACTTCTTGGATACTTTTTCAGGGCTTTTACTATCACCTTACCTACTTTGGGTTTCCTTCGCGGCTAGTCTTAATTATTCCTTATGGCTTCGAAACCCTGATAAAGAAAAAAACTAAAGTTATGACCATCGAAAACGACGCGGAACTCGTAAAGCTAACATAGGTTTAAGAAGGGGGTTTGAAAATCTGTTAAGGTCGAGAGCTTCGTGTATGCCTACAGACTCTTCACCATTAATTGACGTTTTTATGGCTGATCGTGTGTAGAATGGTGTGTCCAACATATGTTTGATCTGATGAGGTTTGTAAGCATGGTCAGCCCTAGTTTCTCTTTTGACGGCCCAAAGAGAGCGTGACAAGCGGGTCAGTGGTGGAGGGTCCAGAGGCTCAACCGTGCCGTTTGTTAAGAACTTAAGTGATACATTTAATTGTGTGTCGTTTCTTAACCGAGCATCATAAAAGGCTGCCGAGCCTTCGCTGATTGGCAGACGTGCCCATGTCCAATACGAGAAATCTTGTTCTAGGGCCCGTGTTCCAAAGTTTCCGTCAAAATAGCCACTTCCTGTCCAAGTCCACCCTGGCTTATCTATGTTGACTTCAATATTTGCGTTGGGTGCGAATGGTCGCCAGATGTGTGCTCCATCAGCAGTTAAAGCAACTTCAATATTTGAAATACTTGAAGGAATGATCTTAACAGAACCTCTCACTCTATCAAAATGTGGGTTAGATATTTCGTTTAAATTTATTGTTAGGCATCCTGAATCCCACACAAATTCGCTCGGACCAATTCTTAATAAAGTGTTCGACTGTTTTAATTCACTGGATCCGCGTTCTGTCATCGTCCAGCGCCAACCCTTTCCGTATAGTGCTGCATTTATACAGCAGTGATTCGCGGGATTTTTTCTACCCGACCAATAGTACCAGGGAGAAAATACGGAGCCAATAAATCCAATAATAGAGATGGCCTTTGATTTATCATGTGACAATCCGTCAACATACCACCACGCATATCCATTTTCAGGTACATTTAGGTTGAAATTCGGTCCCTCAGCATCGTTTCTGCCGCGTGCTTTCCGGACAGCATTGCCATAGGAACTCCTGGACCCGGATGTACCCCTCCTCCCGCCAGGTACAGTCCCTTTATTTTCGTTTGAGGTGAAGGTCGCCGGAAGGTCGCCATGAGACTGGATGGGCTCAGCCCGTACAGTGACCCTTGAGTTGCTGGAAACATTTCGTGAAAATTTGTTGGAGTTGTTAGATTTTCCATTCGCGGTAGTTCCTTGAAGGTTAACCCTCTCCTGCTCAGTGGATCGAACGTTCTTTTTTTGCATAACAAAAACTCCTGTTCACTGTTAGAAAAATTGCACTTACCCTTAATTATTGGTGCGGCATTCATAATAATTTCGAACCGCTCCTTAACCGTTTTCTTTTTTCCAGTTCCCCTATCTTCAGCGCAAACATAGAGACTAGGGTCTCGTGGCATGCCCTCCTGATTAATATCATCGAACTCAGATCGGTAATTATCGTTAAAAAACACATTATGGTGTGCTAATTCCTTATTATTAGTTTCTGCTCCAAAACTCCAAACATATGCCGATAAGGAACGAAGCTTAACGCTGCGTTGAGGCACCGCACCTTCGACTTTTGGACCAAATAGGCCTTCATAAATGGCAGCGGGGTCACCATTAAAAAGTATTTGATCAGCAGAGATCACCTCACCACCGTCGATCCGCGCTCCAGTGACTTGACCATTACTCGCATTAATTGCCAAAACATTCTTGTTCAGCGTAAAAATGACATTTCTCTGTTCGCACAAACGTTTTAAGGTTCTCGCTAACTCAGACAACCCACCTTTGACGCGCCATACACCTAGTGTTTCGACATGCCATATTAACGCTAATATAGCCGGTGAAGCAAAGGGAGATCCACCCACATAAGTTGCATATCGAGAGAATAATTGCTGTAGTCTGGGGTCCGAGAATTCTGAGGCGACTAATTTGTGCAAAGTTTTTCCCGTAGCTAGGAGTCGCATAATTTTTGGCCCTGCTATCAAACTATTATAAAAGGCGCCTGTTAAGGAAGGTTTCATGCTTTTCAATATTGGTTTTTCAAAACACGAAAACAACTTTTCGCTGGTGAGAGAAAAATTTTTAAATTCATACGCTGATTTTTTTCCAGAAAAATTTTTTATCTCCAGCATGTTCTTTTCAAAATTTGAAAACAGATCTAGTCTACTTCCGTCTGGCCAAAAGTGACGAGCGAGGATCGGCTCCTCTATTAACTCAAGATGATTTTCAAGTTTTTCATCAACTTCAGCAAACAATTCATCAAACAGGTGTTTTAAGGTGAAAACTGTGGGTCCCGCATCGACTGGTCCTGCAAAGCTTGGAACATTTCGCAATTTTCCGCCCACATTAGGGTGTCGTTCCACAACCCTCACACTATGTCCGCTGTGTGCAAGTTTTAAAGCTCCCGTTAAACCCGCGATACCAGAACCAACTACTAAAATATTTTTTTTCCCCATTGCAAATCTCTAAATTCGAATATTCCTACTATTGACACATCTGCTTTATCTGTCCAATATTATTTACAACAATACAGAATTATGTAAGATAGAATAGACAGCACAAATAAGGTCGTCATATGAAATCTTCGGAAAGAATAGAAAAAACGTTGTTTGAGGCGTTGCAAAGAGCTAGGCTTCAGCCAGCGCCACCGAAATTAGCTGCAGCATTAAATTATTCCGTTTTTCCGGGTGGAGCAAGAGTTCGTCCGCAATTGTCCCTTTCTGTTTCCGTTGCTTGTGGAGATGATGACCCAAAGCTAAGTGACGGAGTAGCTGCAGCTATTGAGTTAATCCACTGTGCAAGTCTGATACACGACGATTTGCCATGTTTTGATGATGCAGATTTAAGGCGAGGCAAGCCATCTGTCCACAAAGCATTTGACGAACCTATTGCTGTTTTGGCAGGAGACTCCTTGATCATGATGGCTTTTGAGCTTCTTGCCCTTCATTGCGAGAAAAACCCAAGCCGCCTATCGGAATTAATATCTGTGCTTGCGCGTTCAGGAGGGATGCCTTTCGGTATTTGCTCAGGTCAAGGTTGGGAAAGTGAACCTCGTATAAATCTCAGTGCATATCATCAACTAAAAACTGGCTCATTATTTGTAGCGGCTACCAAGATGGGAGCTATAGCGGCAGGAGAGGATCCTGAGCAATGGAGTGAACTCGGATCGAGAATTGGGGAAGCTTTTCAGGTCGCGGATGATATTCGGGACGCAATTGAGTGCTCGAACGAGCTTGGAAAGCCCGTTCAACAAGATAAAGTAAATAACCGTCCAAGTGCTGTGAGAGAATTGGGTGTAGAGGGGGCTATAACCAAACTTCAAGACATTCTTAGTGGAGCTATTTCGTCAATCCCGTCATGTCCAGGTGAGGCAGCTTTATGTGAAATAGTTAGAAAACAAGCGGCAATTCTTACCCCGATAAATTACAAAAAGCATATGTTGTAGAACTTACTGGAGCAACATTATTTTGGTTTAAGTTGCTTCGACAAAAATACGATTTTAATTAAATAGTTAATGTGATGCGGATCATTTTTAATTTTAGGCGGTGGCTGATAAATTTTCGGAATTCTTATGTTTCTTCAGAGAGTGTTCAGAAATTTGTGGGTCGTACTCCTATTCTTCGCCGATTTGCGAGAAGGGATGGAGAAAGAATATACGACCTTGTTGCGGGATTTGTTTACTCGCAAATTCTACTTGCCTTAACGGAAACAAAGTTACTAGAGGAACTCTTGAAAGGTCCAATGAGTATCTCTGAGATAGCAGAATTTTCAAAAATTGAAGAGGCTAAAGTGAAAATTTTGTGCCAATCTTCCTGCGCCATTGGCTTGTTTGAAAGAATTGGGAACGATATTTTTGCACTTTCGAGATTGGGTGCTGCCATATTAGGTGTTCCTGGTCTTCAACAGATGATTGGGCATCATCGCTTGTTTTATGAGGATATGATAGATCCAGTGAAGCTTCTTAGAGGTGAGTCAACTACAAATTTAAGCAAATACTGGCCGTATACCTCCGGCAAACAAATCGAATTGGATGAAAAGGTTTCGGTGCAGTATTCAGACCTAATGCGTTCGTCACAAAAGCTCGTTGCTGAGGAGACGCTGGCGCTCGTACCGTTCGCAAAAGTCAACAAGCTTTTGGATGTTGGCGGAGGAACAGGTGCTTTTATAGAGGAAGTGGCCAAATCGTGGCCAAAAATGAAATTTCAACTATTTGATCTTCCCACCGTAATAGAAAATGTTGGTAAAGCCACTGATTCTTTGGTTGGAAAATCTGTCGTTGAACTGTTTGGCGGCTCTTTTCTTTTTGATTCGTTACCTGCAGGAGCAGATGCGGTTAGTCTTGTTAGAGTTCTTTATGATCACGAGGATACCAGTGTTTCCATGCTTTTAAAGAAAGTTTATGATGTGTTGCCTGCGGGGGGGTTAGTTGTAATTTCGGAACCTATGTCTGGTGGAATGAAACCGAGTCGGTCTGGCGATGCATATTTCGGTTTTTACACCATGGCCATGACTTCTGGTAGGCCTAGAAGCCCTGACACCCATTTTCGACTGTTGGCAGAGGCTGGATTTACTAACATGAAAAAACTAAAGGGAACAAGGGAGTTTATCACTGGAGTGATTACAGCAGAAAAGACCGTATAAAAAATTTTAGGATTAGGTGTCTAAATTTATTGACAATGTGATATGTAAGGATAAGATGACACATATGAAGTCTGTGAAAAAAATGATACATATTGTCGCACCCGCTGGTGGCGGAAAGCAAGAGCAAAGATGAATACAAGTGCAGTAGTTTTGACGGGGCCCAAAAAACTCTCGGTTGAGTCTCTAGAAATAAAGACTCCCGACAGTGATGAAGTTGTTGTAAATATAAATTATTCTGGAATTTCTTCAGGCACTGAGAGGTTGTTTTGGTCCGGGCAAATGCCACCTTTCCCCGGTATGGGTTATCCACTAGTGCCAGGATATGAGTCCGTTGGAGAGATTGTTGAGGCATCAAAAGAGGCTGATTTAAAGGTTGGAGATTTTGTATTTGCTCCTGGGGCAAATTGCTTTGGTGAGGTTAAAGGTTTATTCGGTGGAGCTTCAAAAACCATCGTAACCCGAGCATCGAGAGTGATAAAGATTGACCCTGGGTTTAAACAGGATGGAGCATTATTCGCGCTCGCCGCTACAGCGCGCCACGCGATAGCCGGTTTTCGGAGCGAACTTCCAGAATTAATTGTCGGGCATGGCGTTTTGGGTCGATTGTTAGCGAGAATGACAATTGCCGCCGGCGGTAAACCTCCCACAGTCTGGGAGGTTGAGAAGGACAGGTTCGGTTGCTCCGAGGGTTACCAGGTAATCCGCCCGGAGAACGATACGAGGAAAGACTATTTGAGCGTTTACGACGTTAGTGGTGATCCAAACATTTTGGATAAACTATTCGGTAGGTTGGCAAAAGGCGGAGAAATAGTTCTGGCAGGATTTTATCCTGAGAACTTAAATTTTGCGTTTCCCGCCGCGTTTATCAAAGAAGCGCGGTTTCGAGTTTCTGCTGAGTTTACGAGTGAGGATGTTAGTGTGACAAGGGAGCTCATAGAAGGAGGACACTTATCTCTTTCTGGACTAATTACCCATCAAAAATCTGCCCAGGATGTCGAAAGCGCATACAATTTGGCGTTTAAGAATCCGAAATGTTTAAAAATGATCCTAGATTGGAGGGAGGTAGCATGAGCTTGGATGTTCCAAACCTGAAAGGGGATGCGTTGGGAAAACATCATTCCCGGTTAAGGGAAGAGGCAGGTACTGAGCCGAATGAGGTGCCAGTTCAGGAAACGACAAAAAAGACACAAATTATAGCCATTTATGGCAAAGGTGGAATAGGAAAGTCATTCACGTTAGCGAATTTAAGTTGCATGATGGCAGAAATGGGAAAAAGAGTCCTGTTAATAGGCTGTGATCCAAAGTCAGACACAACCTCATTACTATTTGGAGGCAAGGCGTGTCCAACCATTATCGAGACATCAACCAAAAAAAAATTGGCGGGTGAGGAAGTGAAAATAGGAGATGTTTGTTTTAAACGAAATGGCGTGTTTGCGATGGAGCTTGGTGGGCCTGAGGTCGGTCGTGGATGTGGAGGAAGAGGAATAATTCATGGATTTGAGCTTCTAGAAAAGTTGGGATTCCATGAGTGGGATTTTGACTATGTTTTGTTGGACTTTCTTGGTGATGTAGTATGCGGTGGATTTGGTTTGCCGATCGCGAGAGATATGGCGCAAAAGGTCATATTGGTTGGGTCAAATGACTTGCAGTCCCTCTATGTGGCAAACAATGTTTGTTCTGCGGTCGAGTATTTTCGTAAACTTGGCGGTAACGTAGGAGTGGCCGGTTTAGTTATCAATAAAGATGATGGGACTGGTGAAGCTGAAGCATTTGCGAAAGTGGCAGGAATTCCAGTGCTAGCCGCAATTCCGCAGGATGAAGATCTAAGGCGAAAATCTGCAAACTACCAAATTGTGGGGTCGGCTAAATCACAGTGGGGCGATCTATTTAAAGAATTATCGGAAAATGTTGCTGAAGCGCCGCCAGTTAGACCGACTCCTTTAAACCAAGATGGCCTTCTGGGTTTGTTTGACTCCAGTGAAACGGGCGGAGATTTTGTCCTCGAGCCAGCCACTGATCAAGACATGCGAGGCAAATTGTCAAAACCAAAAGCATCGTTAGAAATTATTTATGACGACGCTGTATAAAAAAAAGTGAGAAGAACAAATTTATGAGTACAGAGTTACGTAACGGCGAAGCAGAGATCAAAGATGCAGTTACCGAAGGGGTAGCCAAGGTCGAGTTGACGGGTAGTAAAGAGTTGCTGACCGATGGATTAGGCTGTCATGCTGGAGCAAATGAAATGGAAAAAGCGGCTAGAGCTGCTGGAAAGTCAACTATTTTGGACCAGTATGCTGAGGACTATCCGCAAGGTCCCCACGACAAGCCGCAAAGTATGTGCCCTGCATTCGGCTCTCTTCGAGTTGGGCTTAGGATGCGGCGGGTGGCTACTATTTTGTCTGGTTCGGCTTGCTGTGTTTATGGGTTGACTTTTGTGTCTCACTTTTATGGAGCCCGTCGATCTGTAGGTTACGTTCCCTTTAACTCGGAGTCTCTGGTGACAGGAAAGCTGTATGAAGATATAAGAGATGCTGTTCACAAATTGGCAAACCCCGATCAGTATGATGCAATAGTAGTAACTAATTTATGTGTGCCAACTGCTTCAGGAGTGCCGCTGAGGCTTCTACCTAAGGAAATCGATGGGGTTCGTGTCATTGGAATTGACGTTCCAGGTTTTGGGGTTCCGACTCATGCAGAGGCCAAGGATGTCTTGGCAGGGGCAATGCTGAGCTATGCTCGTTCTGAAATTGAAGCAGGCCCGGTTGCTAGGCCTGCTACTGGAAAAGTAGATAGGCCTACGGTTACACTCTTAGGAGAAATGTTTCCAGCTGATCCCGTGATGATAGCTGCGTTGCTTGACCCGTTAGGATTGGCTATTGGACCCACTGTTCCTTGCAGAGAGTGGCGTGAGTTATATTCAGCTTTGGATTGTGGGGGAGTAGCGGCAATTCATCCATTTTACACCGCAGCTGTAAGAGAGTTTGAGGCGGCGGGAAGGCCGATTTTCGGCTCAGCGCCGGTTGGTGTTGAAGGAACCAATGAATGGCTTGACTCAGTTGCAGGTGCTTTTGATGTGTCACCGAAGAAGTTATCTGAGGCAAAAAATAAGTTTATTCCAGTTATTAAGACGGCTCTGGCTTCAGCGCCAATAAATGGTACTGTAACATTATCTGGGTATGAAGGGTCTGAGCTTTTGGTTGCTAGATTGCTTATCGAAAGTGGAGCTAAAGTACCATACGTAGGTACAGCATGCCCTAGGACAAAATGGTCTCTGATAGATCAGGAGTGGTTGGAGTCTCACGGGACAAAAGTGAAATTTAGAGCGAGTTTAGAGGATGATTGCGCAGCTATGGAGGCAATAAAGCCCGATTTGGCTGTTGGAACCACACCTGTTGTGCAGAAAGGTAAAGAACTTGGAATACCTTCGTTATATTTCACAAATCTTATTTCTGCGAGACCACTTATGGGACCTGCCGGCGCCGGAAGTCTGGCGCAAGTGGTGAATGCAGCAATGGCCAATAGGGGTCGCATGGAAAACATGAAGAACTTCTTCGCCGGTGTAGGCGAAGGAGATACTGCTGGAATTTGGGAGGGAAAGCCGAATGTGAACCCTTCCTTCAGAGTTCATCAAGCGAAGAAACTTGAGAAGCGCGCTCGCGCTGCCAAAGCGGCGGAGATGATATAATGTTAGTTCAGGATCATGATAGGGCAGGGGGATACTGGGGGGCAGTTTACGCCTTTTGTAGTGTCAAGGGTGTACAAGTCGTAATTGATGGCCCTGTAGGGTGTGAAAATTTGCCAGTCACTTCAGTGTTGCATTATACTGATGCGCTGCCACCTCACGAGTTGCCAATAGTTGTAACCGGTTTGGGAGAGGAAGAGCTAGGTCGCGATGGAACAGAAGAATCTATGAAGCGAGCCTGGGGGACCCTAGATCCGGTTTTACCGGCAGTTGTGGTTACAGGGTCGATTTCCGAGATGATAGGTGGTGGAGTTACTCCCGAGGGTACTAATATCGAACGGTTTTTACCTCGAACTATAGATGAAGATCAGTGGCAATCAGCTGACCGTGCCATGACATGGTTATTCACAAATTACGGAATGACAAAAGGCAGAATGCCTAAAGCGGCGAAAAGGGAAGAGGGTGCCAAGCCAAGGGTTAATATTCTCGGTCCCATGTACGGCACGTTTAATATGCCATCAGATTTAGCCGAAATTAGGCGCTTAATAGAAGGTATTGGGGCTGAAGTGAATATGGTAATGCCTTTAGGTATGCATTTGTCGGAGATGAACAAACTTGTTAATTCAGACGCAAATGTCGTAATGTATCGGGAGTTTGGACGCAATCTAGCAGAAATCTTAGATAAACCATATTTACAGGCACCCATCGGACTGGAGAGCACTACTAAGTTCATGAGGAAATTGGGAGAAATCCTCGATCTTGATCCAGAACCATTCATAGAAAAAGAAAAACATTCGACGATAAAGCCATTATGGGATCTCTGGCGGTCAGTTACTCAAGATTTTTTTGCAACAGCAAGTTTTGCAATTGTTGCCAATGAAACGTACTCAAGAGGTATCAGAAAGTTTTTGGAAACTGATCTTGGGTTGCCTTGTGCATTTGCAGTAGCTCGAAAGGCCGGAGCAAAAACTAACAATGATGAAGTTCGAAAGCTGATGTCTGAAAAAAGACCCTTGGTAATACTGGGTTCGATTAATGAGAAAATGTATATGGCAGAGTTGAGCCAAGGCTATGGTCCAAAACCAGCGTTTATTCCCGCCAGCTTTCCTGGCGCTGCAATAAGGCGAGCAACAGGCACGCCGATGATGGGTTACGCAGGCGCGACATATCTTGTTCAAGAAGTATGTAATAGCCTCTTTGACGCGCTATTTCATATTTTGCCACTGGGCGCGGAAATGGACAGCGCAGAAGCAACTCCTACAAAGCTACTGAGAGATTTCCCTTGGGATGAGGATGCTCAGGAACTTCTAAGTAAAATTGTGGAGCAGCATCCTGTATTGACAAGAATCTCAGCAGCAAAATCTCTTAGAGATGCAGCTGAGAAGCGTGCTCTGGATAATGGAGCTGAACGTGTAGTGATTGAGACGGTACGTGCTTTGAGTCCAAATAGAAATGAAACAGAAGTAGGGGAGAAGTAAAATGTCATTAAGAGTCGGAAAAGAAGCCTTTAAATATCGACGCCGATCTGCGCCGATGTGGGAGTACAGAATATATTTCACCCTTATCTTTCTTGTGGGGTTGATTCCAGCCACTGTGCACTGCTTTCTCTGCAGGGTAGGCATTTTTGAGAGGAGCAAAAGCTGGAATGGTATCGTGAGATGTGCGTGGGACAAGGCTCGTGTCTATACGCCAATGATCTTTTCCGCGTGATAGCGGAAATCGAAATTCTTCCTGCCCTTTTAGGTCGGGAGAATCATTTGCAAGAAATCCTTTTTGCAGATGTCAAGCCCGTGAGAAATCACGGGATCAGTCAAATCCGGAGGATGTTCAATGGCTGGAAACAATGACCTGTCTTTATCAGGTTTATCAGACGATCAAGCGCAAGAACTACACAGCGTTTATATGAGCGGTTTGTGGACTTTTACACTTATAGCCGTAGTTGCTCATATCGCGACGTGGATCTGGCGTCCTTGGTTCTATTTCGGTTGAGGAGATAAAATATGAGTCAATTTTACAAAATATGGCAGATATTTGACCCCCGTCGTGTATTTGTAGCACAGGGTGTCTTTCTCTTCTTGCTAGCATCACTAATTCATTTGGTACTGCTAAGCACCGAACACTTCAATTGGTTTGAGCAAGCTGCCAGAATGTCTGGAGGCTAGTTAAACCTAAGAGACGCTGCGGGCGGGAAGCCAATCCCCCCGGCATCCGCCCGCGGCAATTTTATAATCTGCGCCGATAAATCGGAGCGCAATAGAGCATGGAGGTCACGAAATGGCGTTGCTCAGCTTTGAAAGAAAATACCGTGTTCCGGGAGGAACGTTAATTGGGCGTGATCTATTTGATTTTTGGATCGGACCCTTTTTTGTTGGCTTTTTTGGGCTGACAACTATTTTTTTCGCGGGTTTAGGAACTATTTTGGTGTTGTGGGGTGCGGCATTACAAGGTACCTGGAATCCGTTTCTAATTAGTATTAACCCACCTGCAATTGAGTATGGGTTGAGTTTTGCACCCTTATATGATGGTGGCTTATGGCAAATCATCACGTTGTGTGCTTTGGGAGCCTTTGGGAGCTGGACTTTGAGAGAAGTAGAGATAGCAAGAAAGTTAGGAATGGGTTTGCACGTTCCGATAGCTTTTTCGGTCGCGATTTTTGCCTACGTTTCTCTTGTTGTGATTAGACCAATTTTAATGGGAGCCTGGGGTCATGCGTTTCCTTATGGAATTTTTAGCCATCTTGATTGGGTGTCGTACACTGGATATCAGTATGGAAATTTTCATTATAATCCTGTTCATATGGTGGCCATTACATTCTTCTTTACGACGACATTGGCGCTTGCGCTTCATGGTGGTTTGATATTGTCGGCTGCAAACCCTGAGGAAGGTGAGGAGTCCAAGACGCCGGATCACGAGGACACTTACTTCAGGGATTTCATAGGGTATTCCATTGGAACACTAGGTATTCATCGGCTAGGTCTACTTCTTGCTTTGAACGCCGCTTTTTGGTCAGCCATATGTATCCTTATTTCTGGGCCGTCATGGTTAATGCCAGATGGAGAAAGCTGGATAGAGTGGTGGGATTGGTGGCCTAACATGTTAACTTATATAGTGGGAGGTTAAGATGGCCGAATATCAAAATATTATCACGCAAGTGCAAGTCAGGGGACCAGCTGAGCTGGGCATGGACGACAGAGGCACACTTCAGGCGGAACGCGGAGGGACACCCCGATTTTCAAATCTTTTAGGTTGGCTTGGGAATGCACAACTTGGACCAATTCATCTGGGTATGTTCGGGGTGATTTCAGTTTACATGTTTTCGGTTTGGTTCCTTCTGGTAGGTTTTAATATGCTTGGACAAGTCGACTATAATCTTTTTGAATTTCTCAAACAGGGTTTCTGGCTTGCGATGGAGCCGCCTCCTGAAGAGTACGGTTTGTCAATGCCGCCATTGAATGATGGCGGAATGTATATGATCGCAAGCGGTTGTCTTCTTATATCTGTGATAAGCTGGTGGATAAGATCGTATCTTCGAGCGCACGAATTAGGTATGGGTAAACATATATGCTGGGCCTTCGCGGCAGCGATATGGCTTTTCTTGGTCCTTGGCTTGTTTCGACCTATGGCAATGGGTTCTTGGTCTGAAATGGTACCCTATGGAATATTCCCGCATCTAGACTGGACGAACTATTTCTCCCTTACGTACGGGAATCTATTTTACAACCCATTCCATGCTTTATGCATCGCTTTTCTTTATGGCTCTGCCTTGCTTTTCGCGATGCACGGTGCAACTATTCTTGCTGTTTCTCGATACGGTGGGGATCGCGAACTGGAGCAAATCTATGATCGAGGAACTGCTTCTGAGCGAGCCGCCTTGTTTTGGAGATGGACGATGGGATTTAATGCCTCGATGGAGGGAATTCATCGATGGGCATGGTGGTTTGCCATTTTAGTGCCGATCACAGGTGGTATTGGAATTTTGTTGACGGGCACGGTTGTGGACGATTGGCGAGAGTGGGCTATCGTGCATCACTTTGCATCGGAGATAGAGTATTCAGTCCCAGAGTGCTCCGCTGTTTGCGAGCGGTTGACTGCCGGAAACTAAATAAAGTGCTCTTGGGGGAGACTCGTCCCCCAAGAGGTTTGATTAAGCTCTAGTTAGTCAGGTGTTTTGGGGGATGACGTGATGATGAATACGCCGGTTCTAGATAAGATTAAATCTCCGGCAGACTTAAGGACTTTGGGAGATAATGATCTGACGCAGCTGGCGCGAGAGCTGCGAGAGGAAACGATATCGGTTGTTTCTGAAACCGGCGGTCACCTGGGGTCGAGTCTCGGTGTTGTTGAACTTACGGTCGCCTTGCATCACGTCTTTAATACACCTTATGATAAATTAATCTGGGACGTAAGCCATCAATGCTATCCACACAAAATTATTACGGGGCGCCGAGACCGGATGCGTACACTTCGTAAGACTGATGGTTTGTCAGGGTTCACAAAGAGAGCAGAGAGTGAGTTCGATCCATTCGGGGCAGCGCACTCTTCAACATCTATTTCGGCGGCATTGGGTTTTACGGTTGCTCATGATTTTGGACAGGAAACTGGTGATGCGATTGCTGTTATAGGGGATGGTTCAATCAGTGCTGGTATGGCTTATGAGGCTCTCAATAACGCTGGATCGGAGGGGAGGCGTTTATTTGTAATCCTTAATGACAATGAAATGTCTATAGCACCGCCGGTTGGCGCTATGTCAAAATATTTGTCTCGATTATACTCAAGTTCTCCGCTCTATACAATTGCGGAGATTGCCGACGACTTCACCCGTAATTTGCCTTCTCCCTTACGAGAAGGAGCGCGTCGCGCTAAAAGTCTTGTTACTGGACTAGCGGTCGGTAATACATTTTTTGAAGAGCTAGGTTTTTCCTATGTCGGACCAATAGATGGGCACGATATGGCACAGTTATTACCAGTTCTTAGAGCAGTGAAAACCCGAGCGAAAGGCCCAATTTTAATACACTGTATAACAAAAAAAGGTAAGGGTTATAGTCCTGCTGAGTTTGCAGCTGATAAATACCATGGTGTGTCAAAGTTTGACGTATCCTCGGGCGCGCAGAAGAAAGCCAAATCAAACGCTCCAAGTTACACTTCTGTTTTTGGGAATGCACTACTTCTAGAAGCGGAAAGAGATCCAAAAGTCGTTGCGATAACGGCGGCAATGCCGTCGGGAACGGGTGTTGACATTTTGTCCAAAAGATTTCCTGATCGGGTTTTCGATGTTGGAATTGCCGAACAGCACGCGGTCACTTTCGCTGGGGGTATGGCGGCGGGAGGTCTTAAACCATTCTGTGCAATTTATTCCACGTTTTTGCAAAGGGGTTATGATCAAATTGTTCATGATATTGCTCTTCAGAATTTGCCGGTCAGATTCGCCATAGATCGAGCGGGTCTCGTTGGAGCCGATGGACCTACCCATGCTGGTTCTTTCGATATTGCTTATCTCTCGAATTTACCAAATATGGTTGTGATGGCAGCCGCCGACGAAGCCGAGTTGATGCATATGGTTGCTACGGCGGTCTCGTATAGTGATGGTCCAATAGCATTTAGATATCCCAGAGGGGACGGTGTGGGCGTTGATTTGCCGCAGATTGGAGAGCCAATAGAAATAGGAAAGGGAAGATTGTTAGTGCAAGGGGAGAAGGTTGCGATTTTAAGCTTTGGAACGCATCTGTCAGACATTTTTACCGCGGTAGAGCAGTTACGAGACAAGGGAATTTCGCCAACGGTAGCAGATGCGCGGTTCTCTAAACCTTTAGATACCTGTCTGATAGCTGATTTAGTCACGAAACATGATTTTCTTATCACCGTAGAAGAGGGAGCCAAGGGTGGATTTGGAGCCCATGTTCTCCACTGGTTGGCAGAAACGGGGCATTTGGACGGTAATTTAGTCGTCAGGACTATGACTTTACCGGATAGATTTATAGATCAAGCTAGTCCCTCAGAAATGTATATAGAAGCAGGACTTGACTCAAAGTCTATTTGTGATCTGGTATCTGGTTTGCTGGGACGTACGAAAAGTGGAACTCAAAAGATGAAAATTGTTTCGTAATTCAGAATGACAGTATTTGATTAAAGTGATCTCTCAGATATATTTTTAGCCACGGAGTGAAGTTTTTTGGTTCGGCTTTGATCTCAGCGTTTAGCAAACCGATGTCTATCCACCGAATTTCCATCACTTCGTCTCTGTTCGGTTTCAGTTCTAAATTGGACTTTTGTTCAATTTTTAAAACGAAAATATCTACCAGCTCGTGCTCGGTTAAGTCGCCACCCACGTCGGCTCGGTATTCCACTTGGTTTCGATAGATCAAAGGTAATGTGCTATCGACTCCCAGTTCTTCATTAACTCTTCGGTGCGCACATACCTCTGGAAGTTCATTCCAAAATGGGTGGGTACAAACCGCGTTCGCCCACAAACCTGGGCAATGATATTTTTTTAGTGCTCTTTTTTGGAGCAAGGTTTCGGTCCCCGCCATTATAAATACAGAGATAGCTTTGTGCCGCAAGGCACGTTTGTGCACCTCAATTTTTTCAACGGGTTGAAGTTTACCATTTACCCAGGCTGGTACCATGTTAGTCATGCAGTTGCCTTTATTAAGCCAGTAAGGTGAGCAATATTCTTAAACATGATTTTGAAATGGGCTAACGGTTTTGTCCGAACAAGTTTCTTATTCATGTAGGCCTCAAATGTTAACCTTTGAACATCGACATCCTTGCAAAGACTCACAAACCTTTCACGTCGATCATCTGACTTATAGTACGCGTTTTGCATAGCTTCCAAAACACGGAATACTGTTTTATGGTTTGCCATGAATCGTTTTCTTGCTAGCGCCAGTTTTGCAGGGCTTCCGGAAATTAGAAATGCTTGCGCTGCTGCAGCTGCTTCTTGACCTCCCACCATCGCGTAATAAATTCCTTCTCCAGACGAGGGTGCTACGACGCCTGCCGCGTCCCCAGCTAGTACCAAATCCTTTCCATTGTCCCATCTCTCCAATGGTTTTAGAGGTATTGGGGCACCTTCCCTTCTAACTGTCTCGCAATTAGCTAAGCCGGCTGATTTCCTGAGCTCCAAAGTTGCCGCTTTCAGGTCAACACCATTTACTCCTGTCCCCATACCAACACTAGCCACCTTTCCATGAGGGAAAACCCACCCGTAGAAATCAGGAGATATTTTTCCATCATAGATAACATCGCAACGATCTGGGTCGTATGATGCAACGTCCTGATTTGGAGGCGCTTTGACAATCTCATGATAGGCTATCACATAAGGAAGCTCTTTCCCCCCCGGGATTTCAGCACGAACAGTATTTGACCTTGCGCCATCCGCAGCTATTATGGCTGTTGCGGTAATAGTCTCCTCTATTCCGGATTGCTTATCCTTAAAGATTACCTTAGGCTTATCCGAGCGCCTATCAATCCTTTGGAAGGTTCCCGTAAACCTTGTTGCCCCCGCTTTTTGGGCTCTTTGGCGTAGAAATTCGTCGAAATTTTCCCTATCAACCATTCCGACAAAACCATTCTCTATTGGCATATCGACTTTACGCGCAGTTGGCGAAATCATTCGAGCAGTTCGGATTCTTGCGACAACTTGATCATCAGGAATATTAAAATCCCTAATCAGTCTAGGTGGAATGGCGCCGCCACAAGGTTTAATCCTTCCATCTTTATCAATGAACGCGACATTCCTTCCTAACTTGGCGAGTTCATTTGCTGCCGTTGCGCCTGATGGTCCACCACCTATAATTACAGCATCAAAGTGTTTCATTTTTGGTTGCTCCTAAAGCTGAATAAAATGTTCCTTTTGCGGTCTGGTTGTCTAACTTCGTACTCATGACCGCGGCTACAATAAAAAGAACCGCTTCAATGAGAAAGACAGTTCCAAAGGCTACGGTGTGATTGCCAAAAGTAAACCTAATGATGTCTACCATTCCAGTACCGACCAATCCCGCAAAACCAGCTGCTAATGCTTGAGAGGCTCCCCACAAACCCATTCTTGTTCCTTCTCTATTTTGCTGTCCATCACTAGCAAACTGCATCATAGTCCCTATTGCTGCAACTGCAAAAGCGCCATTAAAAAAGCCAAGTGCTACTACTAAAAAACGAAATGGTAGGTTGAAACTTTCTATTGATGAGAGTGATATAAGCAACAACGCGATTGCAGAGCCGAGGCACCCATAGAAAACCCATTGCTTCAATGAGCCAAATCTAACAAAAGAAACTGTTATCCCAACAACCAGCATACCGATAAGAACACCAAAATTTTGGATGCTTGAGAGGGTGGTTGTTTCGCCAGGTGAAAATCCAAATGCGATTCCTGCATACGGTTCCAAAATTAATTCTTGCATAAAATATGCTGTCATTGAGACGGCTACAAATAAAGTAAAAAAACGAGCTTTCGGTTCCGCCATTACCGATTTCAAACCTTCCACTAGACCTAAACTCTGATTGAGATTATCACTAAGATTTATATTGGACTGATTTTCAATTTTCCACACGGCGCAACAAGTTAAAACGAATGCACCAGTCGAAATTACCGCCACGACTGCTAATAGTCTTGAGTGGGAGTATGGATCAATAAAGCTACCAGCTATCCCTGCTGTTAAAGCAATTCCAAAAATCATCATTAACCAAGTGGTCGCTGCCGCTGCTGCTCGTCTCTCAGGTTTTGTTGTTGTGGCTAAAAAAGCTAATAGTGACGTTCCCGATGCGCCCACACCAAGCCCAATTAAGGTGTAAGATAAGATGGAAACAGCTAATCCGACGATTAAATAGTCTTGAACTAAAACGACACCCGTAGTCGCGAGAAAACCTCCAATAGCTAAAACTGCCATCCCCAGTATTATCCACTTGGTTCGATTGTTTCCCTTATCGGAAAAAAATCCCCATGCCGGTCGAGTGATTTGGACTCCATAGTGGAGACCAACTAAGAGTCCCGGAATAATTGCTGGCAAAGCAGCTTCGACAACCATAAGACGGTTTAGTGTAGAAGTGGTTAGCACGACGACTGAACCAAGAGCCATTTGGACTAGACCTAACCTTACTATTGATATCCAAGATAAACCATTTTTCGTCATATTATGGAAACTCCTGATCCCAATGCGAGGGCACTTATCAGCATTCCGGCGACATATAAGGTGACACCAGTCGCATTGTACCATGGCGCATACTTTTTTGGATCTCTCAAAAGTCTTCTCATGGCTAAGAGCTGTAAAATGAGGCCAAGTAAGAGTATAGTTGCGTAAATGGCCTCTTCGGCTGAAAAGAACAATAAAATAACAATAATTTGCGGTGCGACCATGGTTGCACATGCAGTTTTTGCTGCTGCCATCGGCCCAATTGAAACGGGTAGAGAATTTATACCAGTTTTACGATCGCCCTCTAGAGCTTTGAAGTCGTTAAGTGTCATAATTCCATATGCCCCGAGAGCGAATAATACTGCCAGACATATAGTGTCGACGCTTGGCAATCCTTTGGAAAGGACGGCAGCCCCAGTAAACCAAGGAAGCCCTTCATAACACACACCCACAAGGAAAGGTCCCCATACTCCGGATCTTTTTATTCTGAATGGTTCCATCGAATAGACCCAAGCACACAAAACGGCGAGAACAGTAGGGACGAACCCCCATAGTCCAAAAGTCCAACCTACTGCTAACCCTACTAATGATAGCGTGATTGCAATTGCTAAGCCCCATTTCTCCGGCATCCTTCCTGAAGGAATGGGCCTCGCAGGCTCGTTTATTGCATCCACATGTCTATCACACCAGTCATTTACCGCTTGGCTCATTCCACAGACTATGGGGCCAGCTAAGAGTAGACCTAAAAACAAAACTCCCAAAGTATTGATTGACAAAAATCCTGTTGACACTGCACCACAAACAAACGCCCACATCGGAGGAAACCAAGTGATAGGCTTTAGTAGCTCTATTGCTGTGAGAAAGTCAGGAAATTGTTGATTCTGGTATTTTTGCAATGTGCCCATGTGTAAACTTTTATTTACATTTGATTATAAGGCAAGACATTTTTCCCAATTTCAGTTTATTTTTTTTGTTTTACCGCCTTTAGCCGAGAGTCAGTTTGGTTCAAAATTTTCTTCGACCTCTTTATTCATCAGTTTGTATTTCCTCAGTTTAACATACAAGCTTTGCCGAGATACGCCAAGCAATTCTGCTGCTGCAACCCTATTATTTTCTGTCATTTCGATAGCTGTTTGAATGCAGATTCTTTCTACAACGTCGCTGGTTTCTGCCACTAACTCTTTTAACGGTGCGGACCCGACTAGCTTCATCACAGTTTGCAATGATTTTTGGGACGTTGTGTCTGTTTCTTTCCGCTGGTTTTCAAGATGTGAAACATCTCTCACAAAAAAAGCATACTTTGTCAGATTCTGCTCGCTTAATCTTATACCTGATATTTCAGCTAATATTTGCCTTCCAAAAACTGTTCTGAACTTTGTAGAATATGGCAAAACTCTCCCATTTGCCTCGGTATTATCTAACAACATTTTAAGATCTGCAGCCCCGCGACTAAAAAAACTCCCTAAGGATTTCCCACTAATATTCTCGAAAACAGGGGTATCGCAAACTATCAAGAAGCTTTCATTAGCATGGATAATTTTACCGGCGCCGTCGGTAAATACAATGCCATCGGCAGTGTTCTCGTAGAGTGAATTTAAAGCCGAACCAATATCCTTGGGCATCGTAGCTGACGCTTCGATTTTATTAAGTAAGCAAATAATTAGAATATCGGTATTTGCACGAAATTGGGTACCTACAATTCTTACCCGCTGATTCTTATTCTTAAGGGTCAATTCCATTGGCAATTGGCCTTCGCCCGACATCTGGATTTTAAGATTCGTTAACAGTTCCTCATTTGAACAATCTTTCAGGACGCTTTGTATGGTGCGTCCCGTAAGAACGCTTGCCTCTTGGCCTAATAGCTGCGAGGCTGCGGAGTTTATATCGATTATTTTTCCTGATGTTGGGTCCAAAAAAAGCATATTTTCATTTGATGTCTCAAGCGTAACCCGGAACCTTGTGTCGTAACCACGGTACTTTTCATACTCACGCTCTAGGGATAGCTGGGTACTAATTAATTGTTGTTGTATTTCTGCTACCGGCTGAAGGTCTCGTCCCGTAAGCAAAATTTGTTTATCGCTTTCCAAGAAATGAGCAGTGTAGCTAATGGGGAACTCATGGTTGTTTTCATCGACATGGTTTAGCTCAATAGGTCCGTATGAAGTGCTGATCTCAGCAGCATTATGCGACAGCAGCGTATCAAGTTTTGCAATGCTCTCTACAGTCAGGTGATTTTTTATATTCCTTCCTCGCCAACTTTCAATAGCTTTATCTAGGTTACAATTTGAATTGATAAGACACTCGTGTATTTTTCCTGATCTGTCCATCAGGATTGTCATTTCAGAAGACTCCCTAATGATATCAATAACACTATTTGTGCTTAGTTTGAGCATTTGGCTATCTGTTAAAGAATTGCTTTGGCTTCGGGCCGTACTTTTTATGTTCATGCTTTTCAAGATTGATTATAATTAAAAACAGCTTTTCCTTTTGATTGCTACTGGGCTTCTCTCGTATGTGATGGGATTAATCCGAAATAATGCAGTGTTTGATACGCATCCGACGTAACTAAATCTGGTTTCAGGACGCTAAAAATATCTTTGCAAAAGCCTTTATTGGTGTCCGTCAAGCTTCCACCAACTACTAGCGGCAGATTACTTGATTTCACTATTTTTCTGATGTTTTTAGCGTTATCGCTCGCTTTACAAAGGTTCTGATCGGACAGCGACAAGCCAATTAAATCAAAGCTTTGCGTTGCAATTATTTTCTCTAATTCCGCAACCGAATTATTTATTGCCAGGTAAGGCTCAGCCCCCAATCTTCTGAATTTTCTGCATATCATTTGTGCTCCCAGTGTGTGGCTTTCTCGTTCTGGCACTATAACCAAAAGTTCGCCGCCTGTTAGAGACCTTCTCTTGCAACATTTCACATATAATTTTTCTAATTCCTGTGCAACATTTTGCAGCCGCGAAATCGCTATTGTTACTTCTGCGAAACTCAAAACATTTTTTACCCAATATTCACCCAATTGCCTCGCAGTATCAGGCATATATTGTTCAAAAATTTCTGTGATTGGGACTCCTCTGGATAGCATTGTGCCAAAGATTTTTCTGCATGTATCTTTCAGTTGAAGTAGAGACTTACACAGGAGCCTAATGCGTGCGTCGTAGTTCCTTTTATTTAGTGCATCGTTTTTTGAGACCAGCTCTTCCAAGGCATAATTAATCAGGGAAAGTGATACCTTGTTGCCTTTGGATCCGACGTTGCCGACGGTCTCCTCAATCAATTCGTTCATACCCTCTCCTCGCACTAGTCTCAGGGTTTAAATTTGCCCATACTGCTTCGCTCTAATTTTATCTATCGCACGTGTTCTAAGGTTATATAGTCGGTTATTTTGATAGTTTTGTCAAAGATAAATGACAGAAATTTGTAATTTAATTTATACAATTAATGTAGCTCTAGCTTTTCTTTGGTTGTTTGGCAGGCGTATTTTTTCTACTCATCAAAATAACGAGCAAAAACAATGTATTGAAACCTTTTTGTGGATTAACACAGTAATTAGAAAAAACAGAAAACATGTAAATTTTTGTTGACACCTAAGTCTGCTAAGGTACTCTATATTTTTAGAGGAACACACAATGACCGAAATGAGGCGAAATTTACCTATAAAAGTGAGGAGTTGTACAAGCACTCCGCCGCCAGCGTGAAGTAAGGAGGATCTATGTCTGAAGTGGCAGTATTTCCAGCAGCTGGTAAGCAGCTTTATACCAGGGAGCAGCGGGAAAAGCGCGATAATACAAGCTGGACGATCGTACAGGGTATACTTGCACCGGTTCAGTTTATTGTATTTCTAGTATCATGTGCGCTTATCGCGCGTTTCGTTGTCACGGGCGCCGGATACGAAATCGCGGCACTGTCAATTGTTGTTAAGACATTGGTACTATGTGTTATCATGATTACAGGCGCTATTTGGGAGAAGGAAGTCTTTGGCCAGTATTTGTTTGCTGATTCTTTTTTCTGGGAAGACGTTGTCAGTTTTTTTGTTATTGCACTTCATCTCGCGTATGTCGTGGTTTTACTCGGGAGCTCTCTGAGTCATGATATCCAAATCTTAATTGCAATCGCCGCATATTCTGCGTACGTAATAAATGCCATACAGTTTCTATTAAAGTTTCGTGCAGCAAGATTAGCGTCGGAAAGTCCTCCGCCAATAAGCGACGGAGCGACCGTATGAACCAACTTTCGCAGATAAAATATGCTGGTGGGTGCATGAGCGCGCCAGTTCTAAAAGAAAGAGGCCAAAGGGAAGTTTTCTGCGGTCTAACAGGGATAATCTGGTTGCACAGAAAAATTCAGGATGCCTTTTTCTTAGTTGTAGGATCACGAACTTGTGCTCACCTTTTGCAATCCGCTGCCGGAGTAATGATATTTGCTGAACCCCGATTTGGCACTGCTATCTTAGAAGAGAAAGACTTGGCAGGAATGGCAGACGCCCACGACGAGCTTGATCGGGAGGTGGATGCTTTACTCTCTCGGAGACCGGATATAAAGCAGCTATTTTTGGTAGGTTCCTGCCCTTCTGAGGTTATAAAACTAGATTTATCAAGGGCGGCTGAGAGATTGACGAAATTATATGCGCCTAAAGTACGAGTTCTGAACTATTCTGGGTCTGGGATCGAAACAACTTTTACACAGGGTGAAGATGCTTGTATAGCCTCGATGGTGCCAATTCTTGAAGAGTCTGAAAATGTTTTAGGAGCTAAAGAGCTTATCCTAGTGGGTGCGTTACCTGATATTGTCGAGGATCAATTCGTAAAAATACTAGATGAACTTGGTATTTCGAACGTCAAAACTTTGCCATCGACTAGCAGGAATCAATCACCATCAATTGGTCCAAATTCAGTTTTTGCATTAGTTCAGCCATTTTTAGGTGAAACTGCGGAGGCGCTTGAGCGTCGAGGCGCAAAACGAATCGTTGCTCCATTCCCGTTTGGAGAGCAGGGTACAACGGCTTGGCTAAAGGCAATCGCAAGGGAGTTTGAAGTTGAGAGATCTCATTTTGAAAAAGTCACGCTGGCTCCGCGAAATAGAGCTCGAAAAGCGTTAGAAGCTGCGATCAGCCTTCTTCAAGATAAAACTGTATTCTTTTTTCCAGATAGCCAGTTAGAAATTCCGTTAGCCAGGTTCTTGGTAAATGAATGTGGAATGAATGCAATCGAAATTGGATCACCGTATGTTCACAAGTCAATAGTTGGACCGGACCTGTCTTTAATCGAAAAAGGTCCCGTTATTTCTGAGGGTCAAGACGTAGATTTGCAGTTAGATCGTTGTAGAAAGTCCAGACCAGATATCACTGTCTGCGGTTTAGGTTTGGCTAATCCTTTGGAGGGTGAAGGATTAACGACGAAATGGGCGATCGAGTTGGTGTTCACTCCAGTTCATGGTTATGAGCAAGCAGGAGATCTGGCAGGACTTTTCTCTCGTCCCATTAAACGTCGAGAGGCTTTAAAGCTATGAAGTTAGCTCTTTGGACATATGAAGGCCCACCGCATGTAGGGGCGATTAGAGTGGCGACTGCAATGAAAGATCTTCATTTTGTTCTGCATGCACCACAAGGTGATACCTATGCTGATTTGCTGTTCACAATGATTGATCGGCGAAACAAGCGACCACCAGTTACTTATACCACATTTCAGGCTCGAGATTTAGGCGAAGATACGGCAAATCTTTTCAAAGATGCCTGTAAGGAGGCGTTTGATCGCTTCGAGCCGTCAGCTCTTTTAGTCGGAGCCTCGTGCACAGCAGAACTCATCCAAGATGATCCTGGTGGATTAGCCGAAAGATTAGGTATGCCTGTCCCAGTCATATCGCTTGAGTTGCCATCTTATCAAAGAAAAGAAAATTTTGGGACAGATGAAACATTTTTTCAGATTGTTCGCGGTCTCTGTATCCCCCAAGAAAAAACAAAGACGGTTTCCTGTAACATTTTGGGACCAACGGCTCTAGGCTTCCGGCATAGAGATGATCTCGAGGAGCTAAAAAGAATTTTGGTAGATCTTGGAGTGCAGATCAACGCGGTAGCACCTTTGAATGCCACGGTTTCCGATATCCGCCGGCTCGGATCTGCCCATTTTAATGTGATGTTGTATCCGGAGAATTGTGAAGCAGCATGTAGATGGTTAGAGAAGGAAATGGGTCAGAAATATACAAAGACAGTACCCATTGGAGTTGGAGCAACAAAAGAATTCGTGTCTGAAGTCGCTGAGTTTGCAGGAATCCATGAGCCAAAGATTGATAGCTCGAGATTAAGGTTCAATTGGTGGTCTCAGTCAGTCGACTCAACTTACTTTACTGGAAAAAGAGTTTTTATTTTTGGTGATGCTACCCATGTGAAATGTGCGGCTAGGATGGCTCAAGACGAAATGGGCTTTGAAGTGGTGGGCCTTGGGTGTTTCAATAGGGAGTATGCTCGGGACATACGGGTCTTAGCAAAAGATTTTGGTGTTGAGCCTCTTATATCGGATGATTACCTTGAAGTTGAGAAGAGAATACAAAGTCTTCAGCCCGAGTTAATACTGGGAACGCAGATGGAACGCCACATTGGGAAAAGATTAGGGATTCCCTGTGCAGTAATATCAGCACCTTTCCATGTTCAAGATAATCCGGCAAGATATTCGCCGCAGGTGGGTTGGGAAGGAGCAAATGTCATATTTGATACTTGGGTTCATCCACTCGTTATGGGTTTAGAGGAGCATCTCTTACATATGTTTCGAGACGACTTTGAATTCCATGATGAAGCGGGGCCAAGCCATCATGGCGGACATTTAGTATCGAAAAAGTCTAAAGCATCACTTGTGGAAGAAAAAGATAATGAAGGCAGTGAAAGTCGACCAATCGCTACTCCTGATGAGGGGATAATTTGGTTAAATGATGCAGAAAAGGAATTAAAAAAAATCCCATTTTTTGTTCGCGGAAAAGCACGAAGGAATACCGAGCGTTACGCGGTATCCCGAGGTGTAAGCGAAATAACAGTAGACACATTATATGAGGCAAAAGCTCATTATGCGAATTGAAACTAATATCAAAGCTGCACCGACTAACTACCGGATAGTAATTATAACGCTAGACTCGCATGCAGCTGGACCTTGCGAGAGAGTGTCAGAAAATCTGTCAAAAGATTTCCCTGGACTTCAGGTTGAAGTGCATGCTGCCGCTGAGTGGGGAGAGTCCCCCGAGACGCTTGAAAGAGCTAAAGTTGCAGTGGCTGAAGGAGATATTATATTGGTTAACCTCCTATTCTTGGAGGAGCATGTAAAAGCAATTTTACCGAGTCTACAATCTCGAAGAGAACATTGTGACGCTATGGGTGGTGTTATATCTGACTCGGAGATCATCCGCTTGACCCGAATGGGTAGCCTAGATATGTCAGCTCCCCAGTCGACGGCCATGAAATTTATCAAGACACTTCGGGGTTCAAACAAACCTTCGTCTGAAACAGGGCAGAAACGGATGCGTATGCTGAGGCGCCTTCCAAAAATTTTAAAGTATATTCCGGGGAAGGCTCAAGATTTGCGTGCGTGGTTCATGATGATGCAGTACTGGTTAGGAGGATCTGATGATAATATGGAGTCAATGGTCCGCTTTCTTCTCTCTCGATACTGTAAGATTGATGCATGGCGGGGTGGACATGCCCCGGCACCAATCGAATACCCTGAGGTCGGACTTTATCATCCTGATTTGAAGGAAAAGATAACTACTGACTTAGCTCGCTTGCCCCAAATGGAAAAAGCCAAAGGTCACATTGGACTTTTATTAATGCGGTCGTATGTACTAAGCTCTGACACTTTACATTACGATGCAGTTATTCGAAAGTTTGAGTCGGAGGGAATGCGGGTAATACCTGTGTTCGCGGGTGGTTTGGATGCTCGGCCTGCCATAGAGGAGTACTTTAAAAGCGTAGAAGGAGTTCGGATTGATGCGTTGCTATCCCTGACCGGATTTTCATTGGTTGGAGGTCCAGCTTATAACGACTCTGAAGCCGCTGTTCGGGTTTTGAAAGAACTTGATATACCCTACTTGTCAGCTCATCCATTAGAGTTTCAAACCATTGGTCAATGGAAATCCTCTGGGCAAGGATTAGGTCCCGTGGAGACAACAATGTTAATTGCTCTTCCAGAACTTGATGGTGCGACGTATCCCTCAGTTTATGCTGGTCGCGTGACGGAAAAAGACTTGAAATCTGGAGAAAACAAAACGACAATTACTTCTCGTAGAATGGTTCCGATAGATGAACGCATCGAAAGAATTGTCTCAAGAACGCGGAAGGTTGCGCTTTTGAAGCGAAAGGAGCGATATAGAAAAAAGATAGCTATCGTGCTTTTTGGTTTTCCACCAAATGCTGGTGCTGCTGGGACCGCTGCCTACCTAAGCGTTTACGAGTCATTGTTCAATACATTAGTAGCTCTCTCCAAAAAGGGTTACAATGTCGATGTTCCAAAGAGTGTGGACGAGTTAAGAGAGGCTGTGCTGGGTGGAACAGCTAAGCAATTTGGTCAGGAAGCCAATGTCGCAGACCATATTACAGCCGACAAAATTGTGGCGCAAACGCCTTGGCTCGAGGAAATTGAATCGCAATGGGGACCTGCCCCTGGAAAAGTTCAATCTGATGGCCGAGGAGTATTTGTTCTTGGAAAAGAATTTGGAAATATTTTTGTTGGGCTGCAACCCGCTTTTGGGTACGAAGGGGACCCAATGCGGCTGCTTTTTGAAAAGAGTTTTACTCCCACACATGCATTTGTAGCATTTTATCAATGGTTGAAAGAGGATTTTAAGGCGGATGCCGTTCTTCATTTTGGTATGCACGGAGCTTTGGAGTTCATGCCAGGAAAGCAAACAGGTCTTTCGAGCGATGATTGGCCTGATCGTTTAATTGGAGATTTGCCAAATATTTATCTTTATGCCTCAAATAATCCGTCAGAGGCGACACTAGCCAAGCGTCGAAGTAATGCTATCACTATTACTCACCTGACGCCGCCGCTGGCTGCTTCGGGGTTATACAAGGGACTTGCCGAACTAAAGGATAGTTTGTCTAGATGGAGAGAAATGTCTGATCAGACCCCCGGAAGATTTGAATTGGCGGAGCTTATAGCGGAGCAGGCTGCTGCAGTGGATCTTGACGGTCAAAACCCCAGTGAGTTGTGGGTAAAATTACTCGAGACAGAGAACGCGTTAATACCCGAAGGTTTGCATGTTCTGGGAAAGCCAATGTCGAAAGATGCAAGACTTGAGTACCTAAAGCTAATTGAGCACGTCGACTCAGGGGCTGCTAGAAGGGTCGACTCTCTTTTAGAAAAGGATCACGAGATACCGGCGATATTAAATGCTTTGGATGGGAAATATATTCCCCCTGTGGTTGGGGGCGATTTGATTCGATCAACAGAAATACTTCCGACTGGACGAAATATCCATGCGTTTGATCCATTCAGAATGCCATCCGAATTTGCTTGTCGAGAAGGCTTTAAGCAGGCAGATTTATTGTTGAAAACGCACAAAAGCTTGCCCAGAACGGTTGCTCTTGTTCTTTGGGGTTCAGATAACATAAAGTCGGATGGGGCACCTTTAGCTCAAGCGTTAGCCTTAATTGGTGCAAAGCCACGATTTGACAGTTTTGGACGGTTGTCAGGTGCAGAGCTGGTCCCACTAGAAATTTTGGGAAGGCCTCGTATTGATGTAGTTATGACCCTGTCAGGGATATTTCGCGATCTTCTACCTTTGCAAACTAAATTGCTGGCGGAAGCTGCCTTGAAAGCTGCGCAGGCAGATGAACCAAAAGAAATGAATTTCATCCGAGCACATGCTTTGAAATATTCTGAAGAAATGCAGGTGGACATGGAGACAGCAGCGTTAAGAGTTTTTTCAAATGCGGAGGGAACGTATGGCTCGAATGTAAACCATTTGGTTGATAGTTCTGCATTTGAGAATGAAGATGAATTAGCGGACGCTTATGAATCGAGGAAAAGTTTTGCATATGGTGTAAATGGGAAAGCATCTCGCAACCCAAAGCTTTTGCAAAAGGCTTTGACTGACGTCGATATCGCATATCAAAATTTAGAGAGTATTGAACTTGGTGTGACTAGCGTTGATCACTACTTTGATACGCTAGGAGGAATCTCGAGAGCCGTCAAGCGCGCAAAAGGGCAAGATGTATCGATCTATATAAGTGATCAGACTCGGGGTACTGGTAAAATTCGTACGTTGGAAGAGCAGGTGTCACTTGAGACAAGGTCACGTTCGCTAAATCCAAAATTTTATGAAGCGTTGTTAAGCCATGGTTCGGAGGGGGTTCGACAATTGGAGGCTCATGTCACAAATACGTTGGGTTGGTCAGCCACTACTGGTCAGGTCCAGCCATGGGTTTATCAAAAACTAAGTGAAACTTTTGTTTTAGACGAGGAAATGCGACATCGAATGGCAGAAATGAATCCAGCAGCTGGTCTTAGAATGGCAAATCGACTTTTGGAAGCGCACGAGCGGGATTATTGGAAGCCAGATGACGAAACTCTAGAGGCTCTCAGACAGGGGGCAAATGAACTGGAAGATAAGTGTGAAGGTGTAACAATTGCGGCAGAGTAAGTTTTTTTTTAAGATTACGAGAAAGGATTTAAAGCTATGAGTCCATTGGATAACAAGAATATGCCACCTGTCCTGAAAGGGGAGGATGGAGAAGGGTCCACGCAGGTCAGGATGGACCAAAGTGTAAAAATAGATGGAGCGAAGGTTTTTGCAGTTTATGGTAAAGGAGGTATCGGGAAATCAACCACGTCCTCTAATTTGTCAGCGGCATTTTCTAAGCTTGGGCATAGAGTTCTTCAAATTGGATGTGATCCAAAACATGACAGCACCTTTACTCTGACCGGCAAGTTAGTGCCAACAGTTATCGATACTCTAAAAGAAGTAGATTTTCATGCGGAAGAGCTTAGGCCAGAGGATTTCGTTTATGAGGGTTTTAACGGGGTCAAGTGTGTTGAAGCTGGTGGTCCGCCTGCTGGAACAGGGTGTGGAGGGTACGTTGTCGGCCAAACCGTAAAATTGCTGAAGCAACACCACATGTTAGAGGATACAGATGTGGTTATTTTTGACGTTTTAGGTGACGTTGTCTGTGGAGGCTTTGCTGCCCCATTGCAGCATGCCGACAGAGCATTAATTGTTACTGCGAATGATTTCGACTCTATTTACGCAATGAACAGGATAATTGCAGCCGTTCACGCAAAGGCGAGAAATTACAATGTAAGACTAGCAGGATGTGTTGCGAATAGGTCGCGAGATACCGATGAGGTCGACAGATATTGTAAAGAGGTAGGATTTTCACGAGTAGCGCATTTTCCTGATCTAGACGCAATAAGAAAGTCTCGATTGAAGAAAAAGACACTGTTTGAGATGGGGTCTGACGAGGATATTGTGGCCGTACAAAAAGAGTACATCAGATTAGCTGAACTTTTGTGGAATGGCACTGAAGGTCTAGCTCCCGCGACGATGGAGGATCGCGATATTTTTGAATTGTTGGGTTTTGATTAATGAATGATAGTTACGCTAAAACTAGAGATCGGCTTGAAACTTATTTTGACGAAACGGCGTCAAAAGCATGGCAAGTTCTTACGACTGATTTACCTGTATCGGGCATAAGAGCCAGGGTTAGGGCTGGAAGAGACAAAATGAGAGAAACCCTTCTGGATTCGCTTCCAGATGATTTAAGCGGAACTCGGGTGCTTGATGCTGGATGCGGTACTGGGCAAATTTCCATTGAGCTTGCTCAAAGGGGAGCAGAAGTTCTAGGAGTAGATATTTCCGCAAGTTTAATTAGTGTTGCGAAGAGGCGGACCCCTTCTTATTTGTCAAAAAAAATTGATTATTTAGTTGGTGATATGTTAGCACCTGAGCATGGCTCATTCGATTATGTTTTAGCGATGGATAGTTTGATCCATTACGACCTACATGACGTTGCGGATGCACTCGATAGATTGGCCCCACGTATACACAAACAAATTTCGTTCACGATCGCACCCCAGACATTTCTGTTGTCTGCACTATTATTGGTAGGCAAAGCATTTCCAAAATCAGAGAGGTCTCCAGTGATTTCGCCAATAAAATATGAAAGGTTGCGAGATGAGATTTCTATCAAGAAAAACTTAAAAAATATTAAAATGGCACAACTAGAAGTTGTTAAGTCCAGCTTTTACATTTCGGAGGCTGTTATAGCGAAGCCATGATTATTATGACAAAAGCGCATATCAAGCAAATAGGTAAGAACCTACTACCGTTCTCAGATGCTGCATCTAACGATCTGCCGTTGTTGCAATTACTGAGGCTCTCACTATTCCAAATCTCTGCTGGAATGGCAACGGTTATGCTTTTGGGAACGCTCAACAGAGTAATGATCGTAGAATTAGGGGTTAAGGCATCACTTGTGGCATTAATGGTGGCTCTACCAGTCCTGATTGCTCCACTTAGGGCTGTCTTAGGTTTTCGTTCAGATACTTATAAGTCGTCAATAGGCTGGAAACGATTACCGTATATTTGGTTCGGAACTCTTTGGCAGTTTGGGGGATTAGCCATAATGCCATTTGCGATGATAATACTATCAGGTGATCAAACCGTTGGCCCGTCATGGGCAGGCGAAGCTCTTGTCGCACTAGCTTTCTTAATGACTGGCTTAGGATTGCATATGACCCAAACAGCTGGGCTCGCGCTCGCTGCTGACAGGGCAACTGATAGTACTCGTCACAGGGTGGTTGCCTTACTTTATCTTATGTTTTTAGTGGGTATGGGCCTTTCAGCTGTTATAGTTGGCGCGCTTTTAATTAATTTTTCCCAGTTCAGGTTAATTCAGGTGGTACAAGGTGCAGCCGTTGTCACTCTACTGTTAAATTTGATCGCGATGTGGAGGCAAGAGAGAGTTTTCCCTTCAACCAAGGCTGAGATAGCTGCACCAAAACCAAAGTTTGGTAAAGTTTGGAGCGACTTCGCCCGCAAAAGCTACGTTGGACGTCTAATCGCTGTCGTCCTACTTGGCACATTAGCATTCTCGATGCAAGATATATTGCTCGAGCCCTATGGTGGCGAAATATTGAGATTGAGCGTTTCAGCAACTACTAGTCTAACAGCGTTATGGGCACTTGGTGCGATATTTGGCTTGTCTTACGCCGCGTATTTTATGGCAAGGGGGAAAAAAGCAACCAATCTATCGCTTGTGGCTTTAATAGTCGGCTTAATTGGATTTTTAGCCATAATTTTTTCGTATCCAATGGGGGTCGCGTTTATTTTCTTCGTTGGGGCGCTATTTATTGGGTTTGGGTCGGGCTTGTTTGCTGTTTCAACGTTGTTAATTGCGATGACGATGCCTACGGAGAAAAATATTGGACGAGGTTTGGCCCTAGGGTCATGGGGCGCAGCGCAAGCTACTGCTGCTGGCGTCGGTGTCGCATTAGGCGGGATAATCAAAGATAGCGTTGGCTCTATGGCAATTAAAGGTGATTTGGGCGTTGGCTTAATAAGCCCAGCTACAGGTTATATTTTTGTTTATCATCTAGAGATTTTAATTATTTTTGTTTCGATTGCTGTGCTAGGTCCCTTGGCGCAGCAAATAAACCGGATCAACAGATCCAAAAAAATAGAAAATGGCGAATTCGGACTTAGTGAGTTGCCAGTTTAATTATTAAGTAACAGGAGGAATATCTATGGAACCATTCTTTGAAGATTTCGATTTAGCGCAGTTATCATTGTACATGTTCTGGCTATTTTTTGTGGGATTAGTGATATATTTGCAAAGGGAAAATATGAGGGAAGGTTACCCTTTGGAAACAGAAGCTGGCGACGAAAGCGTGAATCAAGGGCCATATCCAGTGCCAGATGGGCCAAAAACTTTTAGATTACCTAACGGAGCGGGTGAAGCTCATGTTCCAGATCCCTCAAGAGACAAACGAGACTTAGCATTGGAGCGAACTAACGTTGCAGCCGGATCACCTTTGGTTCCCAAAGGAGACCCCATGATCGATGGTGTAGGGGCTGCAGCGTGGGCGGAACGGCGAGATGTTCCTGAACTTGATGGACACGGAAAACCAAAATTGAGACCGATGCGTAAGGTTGAGGGTTATGATGTCTCGGGTGGAAGGGATCCTCGTGGTCTGAATGTAGTCTCAGCGGACAAAAAAGTTGTTGGGACAGTAGCAGATCTTTGGGTTGATGTCCCTGAGCAGTTGGTAAGATATTTGGAGGTTACCTTAAAGGATAAGTCGACCTGTTTGGTACCGCTGCCTTTGGCAAAAATCAATCAGCAATCGGTGGATGTCCATTCACTTTATGGCAAGCATTTCCCAAAAGTCCCAAAAACAAAATCAGACAGTCAAGTGACTATGCTTGAAGAAGAAAAAATCTGTGCATTTATAGGGGGAGGAAAGCTTTACGCCGCTTATGACAGATTGAGTTCTCCTTTTTAAGTATGGAGCCAAAGACTTCGTTTAGGCTTACAAAAGAAATAGAAAAGTCTGTTCCTCCCAACGAGAAAGTGCTTTGGACTGGGCGACCAAATTGGATGTCGTTGGCATACCGCGCTTATGGTCTAAAGTACTTTCTATTTTATTTTCTTATAACTTGTCTTTATTGTGCAGCCACACTTGAGGGTGATTTCAGTTGGATGGCCCTGTTAATAGATTTTGTACCTTTTTTAATCTCAGGGACTTTGGCAGCCCTAATACTTACTTTTTTGGCCTTTATTTCTTCTAACCATACGTATTACGTCTTAACGGATCACAGAGTTGTAATCCAAACTGGTATAGCTCTTGTGTTTTTGCTTAACATGCCAATAAAAAACATACAAAGTGTCGACAGACAAAACTTGCGAAAAGGTTGTGGAAATATCTCGTTCTCATCAGAGACTGGAAAAAGAATACCTTTTTTCTCATGCTGGCCGAGCGTGCGTCCCGGATATTTCGTGAGACCGAAGCCATCTTTTCGGTGTGTTGAGAATATCTTAGAGGTAGAAGAAATCTTGATATCCCTAGTGAAAATGAAATTTCAACATAATAGCTCATCGAGCGAGCATAAAGAAAATCAGGTCAAAGCATGAAAAAACGAAGGGAGATGGCACCTGAGATTTTTCCAGGGCTCTTCATAAAGATTTTGGGCGGCAGTCTTTTAGTTGTTCTAATTGCAGTTTTTTATTACCGGTTTACCGATAAGCCCTTGGTTGGTGTGGCGCCCGATAGCGCAATCAAGCTCGAAAAGACCCTTCAGTTCGTTTCTAATGGAAGGTTAGACATCTCAATTTTTGATTCGGAGGGCGTGATATTAGCAAATTCTAAAAATAATAATCAAGGATTCATATCCGTGGTTTACAGCGCGATACAGCGAGAAAGAATAAAAAAAAGAGTGAAGGGAAACGATTTTCTTAGACTTGTATTGCAAGAAAATGATAGGCTCGTGTTGATAGACGACGCTACAAATATGAGAATTCACTTGAACAGTTTTGGAGAAAAAAATATGACTGTATTTAGTGTTTTATTGAATTAAATAATTTTGGGGGGATACGAGATGAAATTATTTAATCGAAAAATAGAAACCGCTCCCTGCACAGTGGAAGTTTCTCATACGTTCGAAAGCTTACACGCACATGTGCGTTTTAATAATGGGGCGGTTGTGCATCCCGGCGATGAGGTTTTGGTACATGGTTCGCCGATAGTAGCAGCTTACGGGGAAATCTTGTCTGAGGAACGTACGGCTACTATAAAAAGAGCATTTCTACTAGAGCGAATATGGACACGTCTGACAGGGGGGCTTGAGTTTATGGAAATATGTGAATTTTCTTTTTCTGAGGAGTTGAAACTATGAGATCAGAGGCAACTGAGAAAAAAATCCCTAGGGGCAAACCCATTAACGAAACCACAAAAATGGCTCACGAAACAACGCTGTTGAACCCAAGGTTTTATACGACTGATTTTGACGAGCTTGATAAAGTGAGAGTTGATCGCGTTAGGGCGGATTGGGATAATTTAATTGAAGAGTTAAAATCAGATCCTAATAGAACTCATTTTAAAAAAACATCTGAATGGGACGAGATTGATTTTGACACGTTGGAGCCAGAGTTGCGCAAAGAATTAATAGATTTTCTGGTTAGTTCGCTCACCGCCGAATTCTCGGGTTGTGTGTTATACAAGGAAATGAAAAGACGCGGCAATAATCCAGATATCTGCGAGCTGTTTGGCTATATGTCGCGTGATGAAGCTCGTCACGCTGGATTCATTAATGATGCGTTGCGAGAGGTAGGGATGGATGTGAATCTGGGATTTTTAACGAGAACAAAGAAATACACTTATTTTAAACCAAAATTTATTTTTTACGCGACCTACCTTTCTGAGAAGATTGGATACGCTAGATATATCACGATTTATCGGCATCTAGAAAGAAATCCCGACTCTAGGTTTCATCCAATATTTAAATGGTTTGAAAAATGGTGTAATGATGAATTTCGGCACGGTGAGGCGTTCGCACTTTTAATGAAGTCTGACCCTAAACTTACCTCTGGATTGAACATACTGTGGATACGATTTTTCTTAGTGGCAGTTTTTGCGACAATGGTAGTTAGGGATCATGCCCGACCAGCATTTCACAAGGCTTTAAATGTGGATATTGAGTGGTATGATAGAGAGGTACTCCGAATCACTTCAGAAATTTCAAGGCAAGTTTTTCCAATCGAAATCGATCTGAATCATCCACGTTGGGAGATTGGGTTAAAGAAATTGCGCAAGGCCTTCGAAAAAATAGATGAGGGGAAGCGTCAGGGAGGTTTGTTTGGATCGTTGAAAAAGACGATCGCTGCGGGGCGCGCAGCCTTAATTTTTATCTCTTTATACTCGATACCCGTGAAGAAAAATATCGTCCCGGATAATTCGTGTCTACAACCAACCTATTGAAGGTGCCTAGCAATTGGAAAGTCCTTGGATAGCCGCCGCAGTCGTTATCTTTCTGTGGTGGTTTTTAACAGCTGTAATCTTGCTGCTAGTAAGGTGGGCAGATAATAAAGGAGAAAGAGCGCATGCACGTTTAGTGATTTGCTCATCCCCTTTACTTGTTTTCGGAATGTATGGTTTTCTAAAGACTTTGCAAAATGTATCCGTCGCAGGTGTCTATATTGCATTTTTGTCTGCCTTAGCGTTGTGGAGTTGGATTGAAATTGCGTTTCTTTCTGGGCTCTTGACAGGATCTAATCGGAGGGAAAGCCCTCCGGAGCTTTCGGGTTATCGAAGGTTTGTTCTGGCTTGGCGTGCAGTTGCTTACTCAGAGATTGCACTTTTCTCGACGATTATAATTTTGTTTTTGAGCAGTGTCGGAGCAACCAACCTTTTTGGCCTCTTTACATTTCTTGTTTTATATCTAGCGCGCTTAAGCGCTAAACTTAACCTTTATTTCGGTGTTCCAAAGATTAATAAAGAATTCTTACCAGACAGTATCTCTCATCTACAAAGTCATTTCAAAATCAGTAAGACAAATAAATTCTTTCCGTTTTCAGTTCTTGGTTTAATTTCTTTAGCTGCAATATGCTTTAGCAACTTGACTATAGAGGGTTCCTCTGCAGATCACTTGGTGGGATTTACGTTGTTGTCAGTGTTAACCTTATTAGCGGTTCTTGAACATTTTTTTATGATACTAAGAATCCCTGATGCGGCACTTTGGCGCTGGATAATTCCCAAAAAGAACTTAGGTCGAAAACGATAGCCTCTCAGTAAGTTTTTGCCTTGGAAAGGAGGTGACACTTTGTCTAATTGAGTTGACAATTTTTTTTGTAAATATATTATTACAGTAAAGAATCTCAGCGAGGTTTTGGCTGGGAACGTCTGGGGGAAGCGATGAACTATGAAAGTCTTTTTCAAGAGCAGTTGAAGCAACTTAAAGACGAAGGTAATTACCGAATTTTTGCTGATCTTAAGCGGCATAAAGGCAGTTTCCCTAGGGCACGGAATTATGGTGCTCCGACAGAGGAAGATGTGACGGTATGGTGTTCCAATGATTACCTGGGAATGGGGCAGCACCCTGATGTGTTAAGCGCTATGCAGATGGCTATTGAAGAGTGCGGTGCAGGGGCTGGTGGCACAAGAAATATTTCGGGTACAAATCATTATCATGTGCTACTCGAAGATGAATTATCTGACTTACACGGTAAAGAAGCGGCGTTGCTATTTACTTCTGGTTATGTATCGAATTGGGCTGCTCTTTCAACGTTAGGAAGCAGACTTAGGAATTGCGTCATACTATCTGACGAACTCAATCATGCCTCAATGATAGAGGGAATTCGGCATTCGAGAGCTGAAAAAGTTATATGGCGGCATAATGACGTTGCTGATCTAGAGCATAAACTTGCTGGCTTGGATCCTGAGGCGCCAAAAATTGTGGCATTCGAGAGTGTATATTCCATGGATGGTGATATAGCGCCGATAGCGAAGATTTGTGATGTAGCAGAAAAGTACGGGGCCATGACTTATCTTGATGAAGTTCATGCCGTGGGGTTGTATGGAAAACACGGTGGTGGTATTTCTGAAAGAGAGGGCGTGGCTGATAGAGTAACTGTGATCGAAGGAACATTGGGTAAAGCATTTGGAGTGGTTGGCGGTTATATAGCAGCATCAAAAGCATTGTGCGACTTTATACGGTCTTTTGCTAGTGGGTTCATTTTTACAACGGCGCTGCCTCCAGCGATTGCAGCGGGAGCTCGTGCATCGGTAATGCATCTGAAAAACAGTGAATTAGAACGAAAAAGACAGATGCGTCAAGTAGAGCAGCTACGGTCGAAGTTAGACCTAGCGGGCATCCCACATTTGTTCAACTCTAGCCATATTGTGCCCGTGATGATCAAGCATCCCATAAAATGTAAGGAAATCAGTGATATTCTCCTGAACGAGTACAAAATATACGTGCAACCGATAAATTATCCAACCGTGCCAAAGGGAACAGAAAGATTAAGGTTTACCCCTTCGCCTCTTCACTCAGATGA
>JAYZEV010000001.1:0-87388 GCA_036337105.1 Pseudomonadota bacterium | reverse complement strand
CGAACCGCCTTTTTTGGGGGTGGCAGCAATCGCCTGACCAGCCATACTTAGCGCCGCTGGAATCGTCATGCCTGCCGCCATGGCTGACATCATAAACTGACGCCTATCGATTTGCCCACTTGACAGTTGCCCTGACAATCTATCGAGATATTCTTTCTTTTTCATCTTCTTTCTCCCTTTCTTAAATACTTATAATTCTGTACTTTTGTTTAAAGTTGTTCATCATAACGTTCGATATTTAATCGAGCTAGCCAGCTTTTAGTTTCATCCCGCCACTACTTTTTAGTTATCAACTGGTAATACTAATCAATTAGTTGATTCACGCAACAGTGATATAAATACAACGGATTATTACAAATTCGATACACAGTAATTATTAAATTACACTTTAATTAAATAGACTTAAAAAAATGTATTTTTGAATTTTTTCAATTTAAATGTATCAATGTGTACTTGAAAAACTCCATGTTTCACCACATAGGTATCTTGTAGAGAGAAGAAAAGGTAGAATCAGAGGTAATCCACATATGAAGTTAAGGAAAAGCCTTCGTGGCGGGCAATTATTAGCTATGGCTTTACACGAAAAGGGAGTGAAGCACGTATTTACATTATCTGGAGGGTTCTGCAATCCGGCTCTTGAGGGTTTCATGGATTGCCAAGTTTCAGTTATTAATTGTCCTCACGAGCAAATTGCAGGTCATTTGGCTGATGGACACGCAAGAATTACGCGAGAACCGACCGTCTGCCTTGTTGGACCAGAGGGATTCTCTAATGCCGTTCCTGCAATGATGGAAGCATGGGGCGAGAGATCGCCAGTAATCTTCATAACGGGCTCATCGACTCAAAAACGAACGGGTGCGGGTGGTTTCAAAGAAATAGACGACGTGGCGATCGCAGCGCCACTAACAAAATATAGTGTATCTATTACAGAGGGAGCAAGGATTGGTGAGTTTGTTGATCGAGCTTGGCGGATTGCAAAAAGTGGATACCCTGGTCCCGTACATATTAGTTTGCCTGTTGACATAATGTTTTCCTCGTTTCCACATGACGCAGGAAAAAATGAACGCCCTTTTAGGCAGGTTCCTTCAAAAACACCCAAAGCATGGCCAGAGCCAGATTCTCTGGCAGAAATATTAGAGGTTATCAAAAAAGCTGAAAGGCCTTTATTTATAGGCGGTCATGGGGTTTGGTGGTCAAGAAACGAAAAAAGTCTTGGCAGGGTGGGGGAAAAATTAGGTATACCTATCTTCAACACCCCATATCATCAAAAGCTACTAAATGAAGACTGTCCTGCTTTTATGGGTCTTGCTGATATTCATCAATACGGACCGTCTAAATACGCATTACAAAACAGTGACTGTATTATAATGTTGGGGTGTCGCCTCGATAACCAAATGAATTTTGGAAACCCACCTTTAATACCGGAAACCGCAGATTTAATTTGTATAAACGGCTCTCACGAAGAACTTGAGCTTAATCGCGCTGCAGATTATGCCCTGTTAAGCGACCCAGGCGCCTTTCTTGCCGAATTGTTGAAAAACGGAAAGGCCGGAAGATGGCGTATAAATCCAAACTGGTTAGCAGAGAATTTCAAAAAGAGAAAAAAATGGGTAGCCAAGACAGTAGCTGATCTCGAAACCGAAACATCTGGTCCAGAATGGTCAAATGGAACTATACATCCGTTAAAACTCGCTTTGGAAGTTCAAGCGGCTATGCAGAATGGCGATTGGCTAGTTTTTGACGGAGGGAATACACATTTTTGGTCTGAGATTGCTGTTAATATTGCCGCGAGAAAAGGCCGAAGATTTGATGGGATACTTCATCCTGGATCCTATAGCCTTCTCGGGGTCGGAGTCTCTTTTGCTTTGTCAGCAAAAAACCTCAATCCAGAAAAAACTGTGGTTTTAATTTCAGGTGATGGGGCGTTTTTGTCAGGTGGTCTATCAATTGAAACTGCTTTTCAAGAGGGTTTACCTATTGTCGTAGTTATTGATAACAATGGTGGACTAGATTGTATCTCGCAACAGCAGGAGCGCTTATTTGAAAGCGGCAAACATTTCGCAACCGACTTTCGGAACATACCGTTTCACAAATTAATGGAAGGGTTGGGAGGTTATGGAGAACTTGTCGACCAATATTTTGAGATTGGCCCAGCTGTAAAAAGAGCTATCGCTAGTGGCAAACCGGCCTGTATTAATGTAAAAGCTAGGGGAGTAATCAGTCCAATTGTAGCGGCTACTAGCGATAAACGCGACAAGGCCTCGATAGAGTAGGAAATATGTTTACACTTACAACCCATATCCTTGATGCAACAAATGGAACCGATGCAGAAGGTGTGCCAGTGATACTCAATGCTGAGATGCCAGATACCTCACAGAAAATCATTTGGTCTGAAGAAACTGATATTGGAGGTCGAGTCAAAAAAGATTTCCAGCTTGGAGAAGAATATTCTGATTGCAAATTTATTTTAACCTTTTCTATTGGTAATTACTTTCGGAAGAAACCTTATGAGATTCGTACCTCTCGAATTTCCTTTGATGTAAATTTGACTAGCCCGAGTCTGAAATATCATTTTCCGGTTATATTGTCTCCGTATGGAGCATCATGTTGGTGGTCTAAATAAAGTTGGAGGCGGGGCTGTATGGATGAGAGTGGTCTTAAAATGTCACGTCGAATAAGACGTACACCTTTTACTGAGCAGGTCGAAAATCACAACGTTTCCGGATACACTGTTGTAAATCATACACTCTTACCAAAGTCTTTTGGGAAAACACTTGAGGAAGATTACTGGCATTTAAAGGAACACGTACAGATTTGGGACGTCGGATGTCAAAGACAAGTTCAAATTAAAGGTAAAGACGCAGCACGTTTCGTGCAATGGCTCACTCCTCGAAATCTCTCTAATGCTAAATCTGGCAAGTGCTTTTATGCACCTTTAATTACAGAAGATGGCAAAATTATTAACGACCCTGTTCTTCTCAAACTGTCCAATGAAAAATTCTGGCTGTCAATAGCAGACTCAGATGTTCTTTTATGGGTAAAGGGGCTGGCAGTAGGAAGTAACATGAAGGTTAGCATTAAGGAACCTGACGTCTGGCCTCTTGCTGTTCAGGGTCCAAAAGCACAAGACCTCATGGTGGAAATTTTTGGAGGTGAAATTGAAAACCTCAAGTACTTTAACTTTAACTGGTTTAGTTTTGATAAACAAAAACAATTGATTGCAAGATCTGGATACTCAAAACAGGGAGGGTTTGAAATTTATCTAAAAGGTTTTGAACTCGGTTCAAAATTGTGGAAAAAGATTTGGGAAGTTGGTCGCAAATATAAAATAAGAGCAGGATCACCCAATATTATAGAGCGGATAGAGGCCGGTTTGCTGTCTTATGGTAATGAGATGACGTTGGAGAACAATCCGCTTGAATGTGGATTGGACAAATATTGTTGCTTTTCAAACGATGTTGAATACATTGGTCAGAAAGCTCTCCAAAAATTTCAAGAGATTGGTGTAAATAAAGTTATTCGAGGTATTCGCTTTTCTGGCCACCCTCAGAAACCGTGCTCAAAACCATGGCGGGTTTCTTCTAAATTAACAGGGGAATATGTTGGGGAAATAACGTCCGGTGTCTATTCGCCATATTTTCAAACAAATATTGGCCTCGCAATGATAAAAAAAGGTTTCTGGGACGAAAAAACAACTGTGTCAGTGCTATCAGAGGATGGAATGTCATATGATGGAGAAGTCTGCGATATTCCTTTTACAGCAACTTAAGTTTTTTTTGAGTGTCTGAACTTCAGTGGCGCAACCCCAGAGAATCTTTTAAAAGACCGAGAGAAAGAAGTTGTCGAACTAAAACCTGTGCGTAATGCAATCTCTTGAATTGATGAACCGGTGTCTTTCAACAATCTTTGTGCCATTTTTAACCTTAATCGAGTAAAGTAGGCAGCTGGGCTTAAGCCAAGGTGCTCGCTAAAAAGCATTTCTAATCGTCGTACCGAAATTTTCATGATCATTGCTATTGCTGCTATCGTCACAGGTTTATCTAAACGCTCCTCCATCAGTCTTATTGCTTGGGCAACTCTTGGTTCCCGGTCCTCCAAGCTACCAAAAGATACGAACGGCTGACGGTCGGAAGCATTGCCCCCGCTCGAGTATATAAATACACTAGCTACGTCATAAGCTATTGCTGCAGAAAACTGCTCCTCTATAAAGGACAGTAAGAAATCTAAAAGCGGAGCAGCGCCGCCAACTGTCACGAATTTACCTTCCACGACATACCTATCGGACACGATATCTATTTCAGGAAATGAAGTCGCAAAGTCTTCTAAATTTTCCCAATGTGTGGTAGCCTTATGAGTCTCAAGAACACCCGTCTTAGCGAGCAACCAATTCCCCCCTTCAATGGAAACTACTTTCTTAAAACTTGGAAGTACGCGCTTTAACCTAATTGGTGTCACTGGAAGAGCTTGATTTAGTGCATCAAATCCACCAAGTATCAATAATATATCACCTTTGTCATTATCACTGAATCTACCATTCACCGGGAGAGATAATCCGCATGTAAGCTCAACCGCCAGCCCTCTAGGAGATAGGAGTTTCCACTGAAATAATTCTTGTCCCGAAACTCTATTCGCTGCGCGCATAGGATCAATGGCTGAGGCTACTGTCATTAGAGAGCAGGCCGGGAAAATCAAAATGCTAACCGCCAAAGGAGTTTTCATACTTTTTTTCCATCGTTTCGCAAAAAATCAATTATATTACGTATATTGTCAAGCTTTTTCTAGCTAAAAGCCCTACTTTGTCCAAAAAGAGAAAGGTGGTGAATTCATGCCTCTTCAACCGAACAAAGAAGTTTTTATCACATGCGCTGTTACTGGATCCGGGACCACACAGGATAGAAGCCGAAATGTGCCGCGAAGCCCAAAAGAAATAGCTGATAGCGCAATTGAGGCGGCCAAAGCTGGCGCAGCTGTAGTTCATTGTCATGTAAGGGATCCAGAAACTGGAACCCCGTCAAGAAAATTAGAACTCTATAAGGAGGTAACAAACCTAATTCGCAGTTCATCAGTTGACGTAATATTAAACTTAACGGCAGGTATGGGTGGTGATTTGGTTTTAGGTGGAGCTGAGAAGCCTTTGCCTTTAGAGGAAGGAACCGATATGATTAATGCAGCAGCGCGTGTAGAGCATATCCGAGAGTGTTTGCCTGAAATATGTACCCTTGACTGCGGAACAATGAACTTTGCAGAGGCAGATTACATTATGACTAACACTCCTGGTATGCTTAGATCGATGGCCCAGATGATGAAGGACATAGGCGTAAAACCGGAAATTGAGGCATTTGATACGGGGCATCTCTGGTTTGCTAAACGGCTCGTAACAGAGGGTATAATTGAGTCCCCAGCATTAGTGCAGTTATGCATGGGAATCCCTTGGGGTGCTCCGGACGATTTAAATACTTTTTTAGCAATGGTAAACAATGTCCCGAAGGAATGGACTTGGTCTGCTTTCTCGTTAGGGAGAAATCAAATGCCATTCGTGGCAGCATCTTTACTGGCAGGAGGAAATATTAGAGTCGGACTTGAAGACAACCTATTTTTGGAAAAAGGTATTTTTGCGAAAAATGAGCAATTAGTTTCAAAAGCGGTAGATATCATAACGAACTTAGGCTCAGTTATTTTATCCCCAGAAGAAGTAAGAAAGAAACTCGGCCTCGTAAAAAGGGAGCCTTCATGAGCTCTAAATTGAATTTAAAAAGCGTTGCATGTATTGGTTGTGGAGTAATTGGAGCCGGCTGGGTTGCACGCTTTATTGAGAACGGAGTTAATATCAAAATTTATGATATCTCCGATCAGTCGAGGCAAGCGCTAGACCGAACACTTACAAATGCAGAAATTGCTTATTCTAATTTGACCTGTTTGCCACGTAGACACCGAGGCAAAGCGGTATTTACAACGACAATCTCCGAAGCAGTAAAAGGTGTAGACCTTATAATAGAAAGTATCCCAGAAAGAACCGAAATAAAACGCTTAGCATATGAGGAGATAGAAAAAGAGTGCGACACGGATACATTGATAGCATCCTCTACATCGGGGATATTGCCGTCAAAATTACAAAAAAATATGAAAAGACCAGAACGTTTTTTTGTTGGGCACCCATTCAACCCAGTCTATCTTTTACCATTAGTCGAGGTGGTAGCTGGTGAAAAAACCTCGCAAAAGACTCTCGATAAAGCGATGCAAGTTTACAAAGAAATAGGGATGCACCCTATTTATATAAAAAAAGAGATAGAGGCTTTTGTGGCAGACCGACTACTAGAGGCAATATGGCGTGAGTCGCTTTGGTTAATTAAAGATGGCATATGTACGACAGCTGAACTTGACGACATAGTTAGGTTTGGCTTTGGCCTTAGGTACGCTCAAATGGGTGTTTTTGATACTTACAGAGTGGCGGGGGGAGAAAAAGGAATGCGCCACTTTTTGGAGCAGTTCGGACCATGCCTAAAGTGGCCATGGACCAAGCTAACTAATGTACCTGATTTTAACGATGAACTGATCGAGCTGATTTCTCAACAATCTGACAACCAATCTGGTCATTTTTCAATTTCTGAGATGGAACAGAGACGAGATGCCAACCTGGTTTCTATACAAAAGGCGCTTAAAGCCCATAATTGGGGTGCAGGACAAACACTAATAGACTACGAGGAACAATTAAAAAAAATGAAATTAAATGATTTTAGATCAGACGGTCATTTGTACGAGGGTATTAGAACATTGCGTCGTAGGGCTCCTTCGGATTGGGGGGATTATAATGGCCATATGAACGAAGCACGATATTTAGACTGTTTTTGCGAAGCAACTGACCAATTTATGCAAATAATTGGATGTGATGAAGAATACGTACGAAATGGAAACTCATATTTCACAGTTGAAACACATATCCGACATTTAAAAGAAGTACAAATTGGACAAACAGTTGCAGTCGAGACAATGCTAGTTGCGAGCGAAGGAAAAAAAATGCATCTGTTTCACACCATGCTTAACGAAGAAAAAGAAATTTGTGCGACGGGAGAACATTTGTTAATTCATGTTTCTTTAGATTCTCGATCTGCATGCGAACCTACCAGTCAAGTATCAGAAAAACTTCAGGAAATACAATTACAGCACAGCAAACTGAAAAAACCAGAGGGTTTAGGAAGATCGGTAGGAAACGCTCAATAAATGCAACTGACAACTTTTTTAGGGGGAAAAATGAATTTTGCGCTTTCGGATGAGCAAAAGCTAATCATTAAGACGACAAGGAATTTTGTAGAAAAAGAACTTTATCCGCATGAGGAAAGAATTGAAAGGGATGGAGTATTATCTCCAGATCTAATTCAAGAGATAAAGGAAAAAGCAATAAGTGTAGGCCTATATGCTGCCAATATCCCTGAGGAGCATGGAGGTGGAGGTCTGAGCACTCTAGATTGGTTGCTGTACGAGAAAGAGCTAGGAAGAACCAACTATGCACTGCACTGGACTTGCGTAGCAAGACCATCAAATATTCTATGTGCTGGAACAAATTAGCAAAAAGAAAAATATCTGAAACCATGCGTCCGCGGTGAAAAATGGGACTGTTTAGCCATGACAGAACCTGAAGCAGGTTCCGATCTTCGTGGAATGAAGACCAACGCCGTGAAGTCAAATGGGGATTGGGTCATAAATGGCACAAAGCATTTTATATCACACGCCGACATCGCGGACTTTGCCATAGTTTTTGTCGCGACCGGCGAAGAAACAACGTCGAAAGGTCCAAAGAAACTTATAACTGCTTTTTTCGTCGACAAAGAAACTCCTGGCTTCTCAGTACGAGAAGGGTATTCAAATGTATCTCATAGGGGTTATACGAACTCTATACTAGAGTTTAATGACTGCAGGGTGCCGAGTAATGCGATGCTCGGAGATTTACATAAGGGCTTCGAGGTAGCAAATACTTGGCTAGGCGCAACAAGACTTCAGGTGGCCGCAACGTGTCTGGGACGAGCTGAGCGTGCGTTTATGTGCTCTCTTGATTGGGCGAGCTCAAGAAAACAATTTGGTCAGGCTATCGGCAAATTTCAAGGAGTTTCATTCAAGCTAGCAGATATGGCGACGGAGTTAAAAGCAGCAGAGCTTATGGTTTTCGAAGCTGGATGGAAGTATGATCAGGGGTTAGCCACGGACTCTGACATGGCGATGGCAAAACTAAAGGCAACGGAAATGTTAGCCATGGTATCTGATGAAGCAATTCAAATACATGGTGGAATGGGTCTAATGAAAGAGTTGCCTCTAGAGCGCATATGGCGTGATGCACGCATCGAGAGAATATGGGAGGGCACTTCGGAAATCCAAAAACATATTGTTAGCCGCGCATTATTGCGCTCAATGGGAGCATAGCCCTCGTGTCTGAGCTACGGCGCATATTGCGACCCAATTCAATTGCTTTGATTGGAGGATTATGGGCCAGAAATGTTTATTCACAGTTAATAAAGTCTGATTTCAAAGGAGAAATCTGGCCAATTAACCCAAAACAAAAGTCCATGGGAAAACATAAGTGCTACCCTAACTTAAAAACAATTCCGGGAATTCCAGATGTTGCATTTATAGCGGTAAATCGTCTCGAAACAATTAAAACTGTAAAAAGATTGTCAAATATGAATGCCGGAGGTGCAATCTGTTTTGCTTCTGGCTTCTTGGAGTCAAAAACATCAGATACGAACACATCTGGTAAGAAACTACAGCATGAGCTAGTTAAAGCAAGCGGGCCAATGCCAATAATAGGGCCGAACTGTTACGGAATACTAAATTATTTAGACAATATTTGTCTATGGCCCGATCAGCATGGCGGCAAACAGCAAGAAAGTGGAGTGGCTATAATTGCACAGTCATCGAACATTGCGATTAACCTCACTATGCAAAAACGAAGTGTTCCCATTGCATACGTAATAACTATCGGGAATCAAGCAAAGACTGGACTTTCAAAAATTATAAAAGAACTTCTGAATGACTCAAGGGTTACAGCAATTGGCTTATATATCGAAGGATTTGACGATATCAACGACTTTCAACAAACAGTTGGAATAGCACGTTCAAGGAAGATACCAATAGTAGCTATAAAAACTGGCAAAACATCTTTATCACGAACATCAGCAGTCACACACACTGCTTCAATTTCTGGAAGTAGCACAGTTTCAAGCGCTTTTTTTGAAAGATTAGGAATTATCGAAGTTAATGACTTAAGTAATTTTCTTGAAACATTAAAAATATTTCACTTTGTTGGGGATCTTGAAAGTAATGAGATAGCCTCCGTAAGCTGCTCAGGTGGTGAGGCTAGTTTAATTGCTGACCTCTCAAAAGGAACAAAAATAAATTATAGAGATTTCAAGAAAATAAGCAAAAAAAAATTGTCCAAGGCTCTTGGACCTATTGTAACCATATCTAACCCCTTTGACTATCATACGTTCATCTGGGGAGATACAGAGAAAATGACAGAGGTTTTCAGTGTTGTGCTGGAGGATCAATTCGACCTCGTAGTGTTTATACTTGATGTTCCAAGGGTTGACCACTGCGATAATTCAAGCTTCCAATGTGCGATTAACGCAATTACGAACGCGTCTAGACGAACTGGGCAGAAAGCCGCAGTCATTGCGTCACTCCCAGAGGCTATGCCTGAGGAATTAGCCAATGTGTTCATTGATGGTGGTGTACTTCCACTATGTGGGATGGAAACTGGAATCACTGCAATACAAAATTCAGTAATGCTGGGGGAACTTTATCGTTCGAATAGATCAGATCATACGGTTTTTATTGATCCAAATAAAAAAAAATCAGCCGAAAGCTTTCAGATCTTAAGGGAGTCAGATGCAAAATTAGCTTTAAGCGAAGCTGGCGTTTCAATCCCAAGATTTATCCTAGCTGAAAATTCCTCAGAATTGATCAGGCTAGTACGATCAAATGATCTCAAATACCCCTTAGTTTTGAAAGGACAAGGAAAGGCGCACAAAACGGATGCCGGTTTAGTAATACTAAATATCTCAGAAAGTACGGAGCTAACTCGAATGAGTAAAAAAATGCTATCCAAAACCAAAAGCATACTTGTTGAAGAAATGGTCATGGACAATGTTTTTGAATTATGCATCGCAGTAATTCGAGATACTACCGGGATGTTTCTTTTATCAATTAGACCAGGAGGCACTCTCACAGAACTCTTTGAAGAGAGAGTCAATTTGCTTTTGCCTGTAGATAGAAATGAAATTTTGACCGCTCTAAAAACTTTGAAAATTGCTAAGCTATTGTTTGGATTTAGGAATACTACAGCCCCCAACATCGATAAGCTTGTTTCGTCGATCCAATCGATAGCTGAATTTACATTGAACAACGCAGACACAATTTTAGAGTTAGAGGTAAACCCGCTGATAGTAGGTCAAGAGGACTCTATCGCGGTTGACGTATTATTAATTAATAGTATGAGGAATTAAAATGACCCAGCACTCACCAATAAAAACAAAAATTACCGATAAGATTCTACAAGTCACAATAGATAGGCCGAAAGCTAACGCTATCGATTTAAAAACTTCAGTAATCATGGGAAAAATCTTCTCAGATTTCAGAGATGATCCTGATCTTCGAGTAGCTATCCTCACTGGTTCAGGCCAAAAGTTTTTCTGCCCAGGTTGGGATTTAAAAGCGGCCGCCGGTGGGGATCTGGTTGATGGTGATTATGGCGTTGGCGGTTTTGGAGGTTTGCAGGAACTTCCAGACTTAAATAAGCCTGTGATTGCTGCAGTAAACGGCATTTGCTGTGGCGGAGGCTTGGAGCTCGCGTTATCCTGCGATTTGATAGTTGCTGCTGCTCATGCCACATTTGCTTTACCAGAAATCAAGTCAGGCACTATAGCGGACGCCGCATCAATAAAACTCCCCAAGAGGATACCCTATCATATCGCTATGGAATTATTGTTGACTGGGCGTTGGCTAGACGCTCATGAAGGTCATAAATGGGGTTTTGTGAACGAGATAGTTGAACCCAATATTTTAGAAGCTCGTGTTTATGAAATTGCTCAACTAATTTGTTCGGGTCCACCTCTCGTCATGAGCGCAATTAAAGAGGTGGTCAGGGAGTCGGAAGATAGGAACTTTCAGGATATGATGAATAGGGTGACAAAACGGCAATTGAAAACCGTTGATACGCTCTACGGCTCTGAAGATATTCTAGAAGGTCAATTGGCTTTTACTGAAAAGCGAGCGGCTAAATGGAAAGGAAAGTAATAAAAAAAAATTACAGGGAACAGATCGACCGTCAAACTAGAATTGTTTCTAAAAAAATAAATGAGATGTTTCGTGGAATAGACAAGACGAACATTCCAGAGCTCCGCAAGATCAATGAGAAGGTATGTGACACCATGAGAAGTGGAAAGCGTTCGCGAGAGTTAAATGTAACGAACGACCTGATCAAGCTCAACGATCGGACTATTAGGATTAGAACTTATATGTTCAAACGGGACTCACATGCGCAGATATTATACATACATGGTGGGGGCTTTATTATGGGAGGCATTGAGAGTGATGATGATATTTGTTCGGATATCTGCCAGTCCTCAGGTTTTAACGTAACAGCAGTTGAATATCGTCTATCACCTGAACATAAACACCCCGCAGCTTTAGACGACGTTCGTGCTTGTTACAATTACCTAAAGACAAAAGGGTCAATAATTATTTTGGGACATAGCGCTGGAGCCACATTAGCTGCTATAATGGCTCATGAGTTGATGGCTAAGGGGGAGTCATTGATTGGACAGGTGCTTATATGCCCTTTTCTTGGAGGCAATTTAAATACAGGAAGCTATATCGAGCATGCGCAAACCCCATTCCTCTCAACCGATGATATTCGGTATTATTTGAGCCTCTGGCTAAAAGAGGGATACGACTTACGTTTTCTACCACTCAGTATAAAGTTCTCGAACTTTCTACTACCAACAGCTGTTTTCACCGCAGATCTGGACCCTTTGAGAGACGATGGTTTTGCTTATGTATCAAGATTGCTTGATCAAAAAACCCCAGTATCGCATACTAATGCAGAGGGTCTCTTTCATAGTTTTCTGAGAATTCGACATATATCGGCAAAAGCAATGTGCGTATATCAAAAGTTGATTAGAGAGATAATTCGGTTAGGGAATAAAGAATTTACACCTTCTCTTAAAAATTAATTTATATGAACTTCCGTTTGACTGAAGTTTTGAACTTTTTCGAAAAAAACTGCTTGAAACCCTCAGAAGCCGTTACAACTCCTTTTAAATAAAATTTTTCTTGGCAACAGGAGACTTTTAATTTCGCTAGGGTAGAAATTTTCCAGTCACCTCTCGCTAATTCTTGTTTCCACTCTATAGCAACCGATGCGGATAGAGGATCGCCTTTAAGGATTCTCCATTCTTCCAGTACCGAGCTATCGGCTTCTAGGCCATGCGAAAGATCTCGCGTATGTCCAGAGTCATTCCTTACTTCAACCACGGACTCGTTTGTATCAAAATCTATAAACTCCCTTCGACGAGATGAAGCGCCCCTAATCACCTCAACATTCCACGACGCTCCACTAACTGGTGCTTCAAACGAAATACTTTCAGCGTGGGTTTTCAAATCCATTTGAGGAATCGTCAGGTTACCTGAAAACAACTCCATGGTAACAATCTCTGGAGAAGGCCAAATGAAGGGCCAATAACAATTTGATATCGAAAGTCGCAATTTATGACCTGCAGGAACTCTGTATGCAATATCATCTAAGTCAAGAAATACATTAATTTTTTTTCCACTCTTCAAAAGTTGTGGTTTTTCGAATGACTTGTGCATGGTCAAGTTTAAAAAACCATGCGAGATTAGCGCTGATGACCCATCAGGCCTAAGATCACAAAGTCTAACTGCCACCTGTCCAAGTGGTTTGTCGGATGCCAACACCATACTCACTTTAGGACATCCTTGAATAATAATATCTTTCTCCAGCGTTGCACCGTCAAAATATAATGATTTCTTATCATCCGCATTTTGATCTCCAGGCATTTCTGGGCCAAAATTGTATGGAAAGAACTCCCCCGCTTGCATACCACAATCCATTTTCGAACAAAATCGTCTTGGTGTTGATATTTTCTCGAAAGTACCAAGAGTTTTTTCGCCAAAATTCAGCATAATTGGCATGCTGCTCTCCTGACTTTTTTTTCTTCCACTGATCCATCTTCCTGCACGACTTTTCAATTGTCGGTTTGGATAAACGCTGTCCATTAAAAAAACTCTCAAGTCCGACTCTTTTTCAACTCCATTTTGCTCATCAAGCAACCATCTGTTCCACCATCTAAGAGACTCTTGTAAGAATCCAATTTTAGGCTCTGGTTCTGCTAAATGCGGATAACGATGGTTCCACGGGCCTATAATTCCCTTTACAGGGGAAAGTAGATTGGAGACCAATTTTGACACAGTATTTCTATACCCGTCATGCCAACCTCCAAATGCCAATACAGGTGTTTTAATCATTGGGTAGTCTTCGCAGATAGAACCATGCTTCCAGTATTTTCCACGGCTTTGTTCAGACAACCATTTGTCAGCTAAAAGTGGTAAGTGATTTAGTCGAAGCAGCCATTCTTTTTTCCAATTTCCACCAAATGTTAATGGATCAGGAGGACGCGATGAGTAAGAGAGCATCCTCGCGGCCCACGTAAAATTATTAGTTAACAAGCAGCCTCCCTTGTAATGGATATCGTCTGCAAACCGGTCTGCACTCGAGCACACAGTTATTACGGCCTTAAGGTTTTCTGGGCTCATTGATGCAACTTGAAGACTGTTAAAACCGCCCCAAGAAATCCCCATCATACCAACATTCCCGCTGCACCATTTCTGTTTAGCAAGCCATTCAATTACATCAACGGCGTCATCAAGCTCTTGTTGAAGATACTCATCGTGCATTAAGCCTTGGCTATCACCGTTACCTCTCATATCCGTTCGTATACATGCGTAACCATGAGCTGCAAACCACGTATGATTAAGAGTATCTCTATGTGCTGTTCCGTCTCGCTTTCGATACGGCAAATGCTCTAAAATGGCTGGAACAGGTTTTGAGCTGGCACTTGCTGGCATCCAAATTCGGGCAGAAAGAAAGCAGCCATCTCGCATCTCAATTTGAACTGAGGGAAGTTCCACTATGCTCTTGTCAGCTATCATTTTATACTAACTTTGACTACTAAGCACAATAATCTGAGCCTTCAGAATCTAAAATTGCTTTAATCTCGTCAAAATGCCTCGACTCAGTAGGATAATTTTCAATTTCAGAGGCAACACGCTCAGCAATCTCATCCGACATACGTCTTAACTCTTTTCCTGTTTGAAGAGCCAGAATATATGTCTTAGCCGCACGTTCGAAGAAAAAAAGGCGATCGAATGTGTCGCTGACACTCTCACCAATTACCAAAATGCCATGATTTCCCATAACCATAACTTTCTTTTTAGGATCGCTGAAAAGCTGCGCACACCGCTCACCCTCATTTTCGAATGCTAATCCCTTATAATCTATATCGTAAACTATTCTGTTAAAAAACATCGCTGAAGTTTGATCTACCGGAGGTAGCGAGCTGTCCGCGAGAACCGCCAAAACAGTTGCATAGGTCGAGTGCACATGCATTGCACATTTTGCATGCGGACAACTTCTATGAAGGGCACTGTGTAGTCCCCAGGCAGTTGGATCAGGTGCATTGGATCGTCTCATTTCGTTGGGATCATTCGCATTCACTAAAAGCAAGTCAGAAGCCTTAATACGACTAAAATGCATTTGGTTAGGGTTAATCAGAAACTTTGACCCATCATTATTCACGCTCAATGAAAAATGGTTAGCAACCGCCTCATGCATATTTAATCTAACAGTCCATCTAAAAGCTGCTGATAAATCAGCTCTTTCTCTTTCAAAATTCATACGACTAGTCTCTTATATAAATAACGTTCTCTCTTGCCCTGATCACGCAGCTTACATAAGTAAAAACTTTATGCAATACACAGATTCATGAGTTATCTGTGTAAAGGGTCCTCTGCACATTTTATTTTTTCATACTAATCATCCAAAAATTGACCACTGATACCAACTTTAGCGTTTACCAGGTCTCTAAACTTCTTCAGTTTTTCTTCATTTCCTAAAGCCCAACCTGATGGAGCTTTAGGTACAGTTTTTGACCGAAGACCAAAAACATAGGCACGGAAATTTTTTATAGCTTTTTCAGAAGAGTAGGGTTTTTTTTTCTCTGGTCCCTCCAAAGTGCCAAATAACGGTTGCAGCTTCCGCAATCTTTTAGGATTTACATAATACATTCGAAAATAAGTGAAATCTGCCAGGAGGTCTACGGCCATATGCTGAGCCTTCACCTCAGAGAGGAAACGTAAAATTTCTTCAGCGGGATCCAGGATCTCTTCAAGATACACCTCGTTATAACTTTCGCTCAAACCTACCGAGTATTTTTTCGCGAGGCTATCTAACGGAATATTTAATAAAAGGAATTCGCTTGCTGTTCGTGCAACAGAAATATCAAATATCCAATCCGGAGTATAACTCACGCCACCTCTCTTTATCAGGACAATTTAGTAATTTTTATACAAGGTTTTTGGGTGATGCAAGAAAGATGTAAACTTTAAAAATTGGCTCTAGCTAATTGTAGGGGTAAAACTCTCCGATCATTAAAGCATTACTTAGTTACACAAGATGCTTTTGCAGCTAGTATAAAAGAGAAATCGAGCCTCATCTGGTTGACGTGCAAGCACTTTATTGCGCAGACTAGCTTTTAAAAGAAAATTATAATACCGTTTATTTAATTTAATCAATATTGAGTACTACAATGATACGATGGGGTGTTTTATCGACGGCAAAAATTGCAAAAGAACACGTCATACCCGCTATTATAGGAGCTGAGGGAGCGTGTTTAGCTGCCATAGCAAGCCGCGATATAAAAAGGGCAAAAAATTTGAGTACCAATTATAATGTCCCATTGTATTTCGGTGACTATGGCGAGCTATTATCTTCCACTGAAGTAGACGCTATTTACATACCACTACCTACGTCAGACCACATTGAGTGGTCACTAAAAGCAGCGGCAATGGGAAAACACGTTCTATGTGAAAAACCAATATCTTTAATGGCCAACGATATCGACAAATTGATAAAAGCTGAAGAGCTGTATAACGTTATAATTTCTGAAGCATTTATGGTAACCTATCATCCACAATGGATTAAGGTAAGACAGATTATAAGAAAAGGTGTAATAGGAAAGTTAAACCAGGTCAACGGAGTCTTTACGTATTACAACAAGGATCCGACAGATATGCGCAACCAACCGGAGCTTGGAGGAGGAGGATTGCCTGACATTGGTGTCTACCCAATCGTTACTACAAGATATGCGACGAACTCCGAACCTATCAAAGTAACAGCTCGAATCAAATATGACGATATCTTTAGTACAGACAAGTACGCATCTGCCCAAGTAGAGTTTCAAGGTTTTCAATTAAGCTTTTACTGTTCTACACAAATGGCACTTAATCAGCATATGACGTTCCACGGTGACGAAGGCAGGGTAGAAGTGTATGCTCCATTTAATGCTCGAGTATTTGACCATGCTCGACTAACAGTGCACTCAAGAGACAATAGTCGAGTCACAGAGTATAAATTCGGCGATATAGACCAGTATAAGTTACAAATTGAGCAATTCACTAAAGCAATTGTAACGGGTGAGAAACATCAGATTTTTAGCTTAGTGGATTCAAAAAAAAATCAGAAAGTGATAGACGCGATATATAAATCACACAGCACTGGTACACCCCAAAATATTTAATTGGTTTTTCTATTATAAAAAATGAACCCTAGAAAATTCAAAAGAATTTGGGCGGCTAATACTTGTGTTGATCCGTTCAAATCATAATCAGGTGCCACTTCAACCAAATCAACACCCACGACCTCGTGCCGTTTCGATAAAGCCTGCAACAACTCAAGCACCTCATAATATAAAAAGCCACCATGGCTAGGCGTACCAGTACCTGGAGCTATCGAAGGACAAAATGCATCAATATCTATGGTGACGTACACCAAAGAGTTTTGCGGTATTTTATCTATGATTTTCATCGCACCTAGCTTCCGCGCTTGCCGCACAGATAAAATTTGACTACCCATGCTTACGGCATCCTCATATCCATCTTTAGAGGTAGAAGACACATTTCGAATGCCCACATGAAGAATACCTTTGACGTATTGTTTTTCAGCCGCTCTTCTCATTGGGTTTCCATGACCAAATCGGACTCCATGGCGCTCATCTACAAAATCAAGATGTGCGTCTATCTGAAGAATAAAAATATCCCCTACTTTATCAAAAGCATTAATGCAGGGTATATTTACGGAGTGATCACCACCTATAACTACCGGGAGCGCTCCCGCTGATAGAGCACACCGAACCGCATATTCTATATTAGCGTGGCTTTCTTTAGTTCTGGTATGAACAATATCGGCATCACCAAAATCAACAATCTTAATTTCGGAGCCCAAATAGACAGCATCATCCTCATGATCGTATGCGCCAGCATGTCCAAACGAGAAAAGAGTTGAAGCATCTCTCACTGCTCTGGGTCCAAAACGAGCACCAGAACGGTATTGCGTTCCTGCGTCAAATGGAGCTCCAATAATCGCAGCGTCCGCAGAACAATTTGACCAATCGCTTTGGTACGGTTTTTTTGCAAAAGTGGATATTCCCACGAATGGAAGATTCAGTCGCCCACTTTCATAATCATGTGTTGCCATTGTTGTTTACCCACGATCCATATTACGCGCAGATCACACGCAAATTCTCAGAGAGTTGAAAAAATTTGTGTGTTTGGTATATCGATATAAGAATAAGAGTCAAAGGGTAAAAAGTGTTTTCCAATTTTGAACATGGGTATTGTAATACAAAAGAAGGTAAAATCTTTTATCGTATTGGTGGCAAAGGCCCCCCGCTTCTACTCTTACATGGGTATCCACAAAATCATTTTATGTGGTACAAAACTGCACCAAAATTATCAAAAACCTTCACAGTAGTTATAGCAGACCTGAGGGGGTATGGCTTAAGTATGTCACCAAAAGGTGACGAGAGTCATCACAACTATTCGAAGAGAGTTATGGCGAAGGATATGAAAACTCTCATGTCTTATTTAGGTTTTGAGCAGTTTTATCTGGTTGGTCATGATAGAGGAGGTCGAGTTGCCCATAGGTTGGCTAGAGATAACAGGAATGCCGTTCTTATGCTAATGGTACTCGATATTTGTCCGACTTTAGATATGTATGAGAACACTGATATGAACTTCGCGAGAGCTTATTTTCACTGGTTCTTCTTAATACAAAAAGTAGGAGTCCCGGAAAGGCTTATAGAAGCCAACCCAGAATTTTGGCTTCAGAACTGCTTAAACAAATGGTCCACTGGACACAACTTTAGAGAAGTAGAGTCAGAGTATATAAAAACATTTCGTAAGCCCGAAAAAATTCATGGGAGTTGCGAAGATTACAGAGCTGGAGCTACAATCGATTTAGAACATGACAGAAAAGATAGAGATGTTAGTCTTAAAATTCCTATTCACGTGCTATGGGGAAACCTTGGGATTATTGGAAAATTCTATGACCCTATAAAAGTTTGGACAAAATATACAAGTGCTAAGGTCACCGGTCGCGGATTGTCTTGCGGCCACTTTATTCCGGAAGAGCGTCCTACTGATACGATCAACGAAATTCAATCCTTTTTCTTGAGCTAGAGTTCTTACGGTTGATGGATATTACCGTCCTATCGAATAAAACTCTTCATTCGGTTCGATAAAGAGGGAATTCGCCAACCTATTACTCATCGCAAAAAAAGCTGTTATCGAAATGATATCACGAATATCATCGGTTGAGAAATCGTTATCTTTTAAAAGGTCAAAATCACCGTTACATAAATTTTTAGAGTCCTCTGCAACTTTTACAGCAAAATCAAGCATTAATCGCTGCCTAACTGACAAATCGGCATGTCGGTAATTAACTGCGACTTTGTCAGATATATATCTATTCTTTGACCTAACCCTTAATATCGCTCCATGAGCAACAACACAGTAAGTACAATTGTTCAGTGCCGAAGTAACGACAACAATCAACTCACGATCAGCCTTTGATAATCCATCTGGTTTCTCCATCAAGGCATCATGATAAGCAAAAAAAGCTCTAAATTCGGAGGGACGCTCCGCCATCTTAAGAAATACGTTTGGAACGAATCCTGATTTCTCGTGAACTTTACTAATTCTGTCAGCAATGTCCCTTGGGAAGTCAGAGAGCTTAACACCTTTTTTCTGTTCAAGTGTTTTTGATTCCATACTCTTATCCATTGGCTTTCCTTTGAGTTTTTTATTAATCTTTATCTAGGAAAATTTCTCGACCTATTAGCATACGCCTTATCTCCGAAGTCCCAGCACCTATTTCATATAATTTAGCATCCCTCAAAAGGCGCCCTACCGGATAATCATTTATATAACCGTTTCCCCCAAGGCATTGGATGGCTTCCAGAGCTATTTGCGTGGCTTTTTCAGAGGAAAAAAGGATGCACCCAGCAGCATCTTTTCGGGTGATTTCTCCTTGGTCTGCGGCCCGAGCCACATTATAAACGTAGGAGCGACAAGCATTAAGCGTAGTATACATGTCGGCAATCTTACCCTGAATTAATTGAAAAGTTCCAATCGGGCTACCGAATTGTTTCCTCTCCCGAACGTATGGTATAACAATGTCCAAGGCGGCGGCCATTATTCCTAAAGGACCTGCTGCCAAAACGACTCTTTCAAAATCAAGACCCGACATCAACACCTTTACTCCTTTATCCTCTTCACCTAAAACATTTTCATACGGTATTTTGCAATTATCAAAAATTAGTTCGCACGTATTGGACCCACGCATGCCTAGCTTATCCAACTTTTGACCCGTGGAAAATCCAGCAACACCTTTTTCAACCAAAAATGCTGTAATTCCTTCAGATTTCTTAGAAAGATTTGTTTTTGCATAAACAATCAGTACATTTGCGTCTGGACCATTCGTAATCCACATTTTTGAACCATTTAAAATATAGTGATCATTTCGCTTCTCTGCTTTTAACTGCATTGAAACCACATCAGAACCAGCATTTGGCTCGGACATAGCAAGAGAACCCACATAATCACCAGAAATTAGAGATGGGAGATATTTTTCCTTCTGATTTTCAGTCCCCCATCTATATATTTGATTGATACAAAGATTTGAATGAGCACCGTAAGAAAGACCAACGGATGCACTAGCACGACTAATCTCTTCTAGAGCAATACAGTGCGCCAAAAAACCCATATTGACTCCACCATAGGATTCTGGAACTGTTATCCCATGCAGCCCTAAATCACCTAGCATTCTCCACAACTTTTTTGGAAACTCATTCGTTTTATCTATCATATGAGAGATGGGAGAGATTTCTTTATGAGCAAACTTTCTTACCATGAATCTGAGTTGTTCGATCTCATCTCCTAACTGAAAGCTCATAGTTCTATCAAACATTTCTTTCACCCGTTCTTATTATCGTATTGAAGTGCATCGAATTTATTTACCGTGGTGATAACCTTATGGCTCCGTCTAATCGTATCGTTTCTCCATTTAACATAGGGTTCTCTATAATGTGAGCGGCTAACTTCGCAAACTCGCTCGGTTTACCTAGTCTCTTTGGGAATGGGACCGAAACACTCAACGAGTCCTTAACATTTTGTGGTAAAACCTCTAGCATTGGGGTTAAGAAAATACCAGGAGCTATTGTCATAACCCTGATTGCTAGATTAGCCAAATCACGCGCCATTGGCAATGTCATCCCGACTACCCCAGATTTTGAAGCTGAATACGCCAATTGCCCCACCTGCCCCTCATAAGCTGCAATAGAAGCCGTATTGATTATCAAACCGCGCTCCTCGTCATTTTCTTGTAATTTTATTTCGGCCATGCCCAATGCCGTAAATGTTGCAACGTTGAATGCCCCAACCAAGTTGATATCAACGACTTTGCGAAACAGCTCAGCGCTATGGCTTTTACCTTTAGAAATAGTTTTCTCCGCTGGGGCTATTCCAGCACAATTTATACAAACTCGTTCCTGTCCAAATTGTCCACGAGATAATACAAAACCGTTACAAACTTGTTCATAATCAGACACGTCTGCCTCTACAAAAAAACCACCAATGTCCGATGCTGCTTGTTGACCAAGCGTTCGGTTCTTATCAAGAATTGAAACATTTGCCCCAAGTCTTGCAAGGTGTCTACTAGCTTCTCTCCCAAGACCAGATGCTCCTCCACACACAACTACTGTGAGTTTCTCATCTATCTTCATGGTCGTTCAATAGCTATTGCCAATGCTTCCCCGCCACCGAGACAAATTGCAGCTATCCCTCGTTTTAAATCTAGTTGTTCCAAAGCATTTAATAACGTCACTATAATTCTTGTTCCCGAAGCGCCAATCGGGTGACCAAGCGCACAGGCACCTCCTCTTATATTTAATTTTTCGATTGGAATCCCAAGTTCATTTATGAAAGCCAAAGCCACAACCGCAAAAGCTTCATTGACCTCCCAAAGATCAACGTCATCTTTAGACCATTTCACGAGCTCAAGCAATTTTCGAGAAGCATGAATAGGGGCTGTCGTAAACCATCCAGGCTCATGGGCAAAACCTGAGTGCCCAACAATTTTTGCACGAATATTTAGCGAATTTTCAGCTGCCATTTTAGACGAAGATAGAACCAGCGCGGCCGCTCCATCCGATATTGAAGAAGAGTTAGCAGCCGTAACCGATCCACCTTTTTTAAATACTGGTTTCAACAATGGAATTTTATTGATTTGGGCCAGTCTGGGTTGTTCATCCTCAGAGATTACTTTTTCATCAGACGAATCAAACTTTGAAATTTTTACTATTTCGTTCTCAAAATATTTATTCTTTTGAGATTCAACCGAACGCTTCAACGATTTTATGGCGAAATCATCCTGATCAATCCTAGAAAATTGATATTTTTCTGCACAATCCTCCGCATAGGTTCCCATAAGTCTACCCTCATCATAAGCATCTTCAAGTCCATCCTTAAACATGTGATCTTCGAAATTTGAGTGTCCTAACCTTGTACCTTTTCTTAAATACCTAGAAAGATGTGGTGCATTCGACATGCTTTCCATACCTCCCGCAACCAGCAGGTTTGAGTGACCCAATTCAATTTGATCGAAAGCCATAGTGACCGTTCTCATTCCCGACCCGCAAACCTTGTTCACTGTCACGGCAGGAGCGTTCATAGGAACTCCCGCCCCTAAAGATGCCTGCCTAGCGGGAGCTTGTCCAAGTCCAGCAGGTAGAACACATCCCATCAACACTTCCTCAACAAGCTTTGACTTGACACCAGCATTTTTTATCGCGCCTTTTATCGCTAGAGCACCTAAATGGGTCGCGCTGAACGTAGACAGTTCTCCTAAGAAACTTCCCACGGGAGTTCTAGCTGCACCTACTATAACTGTTTCACTCATTTCATAGTCTCACTTATAATATTTGACCTTCTAGAGGCAGCATGTGTCCTCAGCCATACGACCAAGTGATGCAAAAAACTCTTACCGAAATTAGAAAAATATTTAAAGTAAAAAACTAATAACACTGAGCTAAGACACGGATGGACGTAGATCTTCAATTACGAGCCCATCATTTGGTAACGTCTCGGGGTCAAGTATTTCGAGTTCAGTTTTCAATTTCAATGAGTCCTTTATAGAGTTAAAGTAATAATCATGACTATGTCGGGATTCACTTGAGATTTCTAACTTCGTAGTCATCACATCGGTAGAATTTCTTAAATTTATAACAATTCTTACTTTCAAAACTTCAGGATGCTTACTTTGAAACTTTGCAACTTGCTCAGGACGAACAAACATACCCCGTACTTTTGCAGCCTGGTCTGCCCGTCCTCTCCATCCAGCTATCCTGGTATTTGTTCGACCACAAGCACTCTCCCCAGGTACAATCATCGATAAATCCCCAGTCGCAAACCTAAAAAGAGGAAAATCCGACCCGAGAAGCGTAACCAGCACTTCTCCTATCACTCCAGGCTTAACGGGGTTACCAGTTCCTGGCGTGACAACTTCAACGATTACACCCTCATCCACAATCATGGGTTCATCAGCTTCAGTTTCATAAGCAATCAACCCTAATTCCGCCGTAGCGTAGGCTTGCAAACATTTTATGCCGCGCTCTTGATACTCAGCTCTGACATTTGGGAAAAGTGGCCCTCCACTAACGGCAGCCTTAGTCAACTTCGATAAATCAAGCTCCAATTCGCTCGCTTTTTTCAAAACCGTCAGAAGATACTCGGGGGTTCCACAATACGCTGTCGTTCCAAAGGCTGCCGCTGCCATGGCCTGTTGTTCGGTATTCCCCGTTCCAGCAGGAAAAACAGACGCACCCAACGCAAGGGCTCCACTCTCCAACATAGCACCTGCAGGCGTAAAATGGTATGAAAAACAATTTTGCAATATGTCATTTTTACCTATACCCAAAGCATAAAGGAACCGCGCAATTCTCCACCAATCTTTACCTTTGGAGCCCGGCTCGTAAATTGGACCTGGCGATTGGAAAACGTAATCGAATTTTTTGTTCAAGGGATTAAGATCACCAAATGGCGAGTTTTCAGCCTGAATCGACATGAGGTCGCTCTTCCTCAGGACATCTAATTTCGTTAAATCGGATAAACTCTTTATTTGATCAGTGTCAATCTGTGCAAAAGCTTCTCTGTAGTATGGAACCGTTTGCTTTGCAATTGAAATTTGATTTGAAAGCGCACGTAAATTATCTTCAGTTCTTTTCTCGAAGCTTCTCGCCTCCCTAGAATCAAAAAAAACGCTCATTCAGCTCAACCAACGTTTTCGTCTTCGATATGATCGAGTGTCACGATAGGATTTTCTTCCCTGATCCGACATGCCCAAATAAAACTCCTTTACATCTGGATTTTCACGTAACTCCTGTGCAGGTCCATCCATCACCACTCTGCCACTTTCTAGTATATAGCCAAAATCGGCAAACCTTAAGGCAACATTAGTATTTTGTTCGGCGAGTAAGAAAGAAACACCCTCTTTCTCATTCAGATCTTTCACGATATTGAATATTTCTTCAACAAGTTGCGGAGCAAGACCCATGCTTGGTTCATCCAGCAATACTGTCTCTGGTCGAGACATTAATGCGCGTCCAATCGCACACATTTGCTGCTCACCTCCGGAAGTATACCCTGCCTGACTCTTTCTTCTTTGCTTCAGGCGCGGGAAATAAGTATATACTAGGTCTAAATCTTTTGTAAGAGCCGATTTACCGTCACTGCGAGTATAAGCTCCCGTTAACAAATTCTCCTCTATCGTAAGATGCTCGAAGCAGTGACGCCCTTCCATAACTTGAATAACACCGGACTTTACCAGCTCCGACGGATTAAGGTTCTGGATTTTTTCACCCTTATAAAGGATAGAACCTTTGGTAACCTCTCCGCGTTCCGACCTTAATAGGTTCGATATTGCTTTGAGTGTAGTGGTTTTACCAGCGCCATTTCCACCGAGCAGAGCAGTTATTCCCCCTTTCGAAACTGAAAGGCTAACTCCTTTTAATACCAAAATCACATGGTTATAGATTACTTCTATATTGTTTACCTCTAGCAGGGTCTCAGGTTCTGAAAAATTATCGAGCATTGCCGTTTCCCTAAATTGAAAGATAGAAGCTATTCTCCTCGACAACATCGCCGAGGAGAATTGTTGGGAGAAGTCTAATTACATCTTTCCGATATATTGTTTTCAGCGGCGTAAGCTGCCGAGTCCGCAACAATTAAAGGATCTACAACCGACCTATCAGCCGCGATAAAATCGCTCACAATATTCCATTTTTTTGTTCCATAATCCCACTGCTGAATAAAACCAATACCAGGTCCACCGTGATTTTCACACGTCACGTTGATGTCTGGAGCATAATTGGCTAGCCCCATCTCCGCCCATCTTGCCTGATCTATCTTTAGGGATTCCATACCGTCCCTCATCATGGCAGGAGTAATATTTGAAGTTCCATGGATTTTTTGAGCATTTCTTGCAGCTTCCACTAATAACGCCGCCTGCATAAATCCCCGATTATATAACACTTCTCCAACATGATCGCCGGCACCAGCTGCAAGTCCTTTTGAGATAACATGCTTGTCAAGGTCCTTGTATATTTCAAAATCGGTACCCGTATTATGTAAAGCAATAGCCTTGTAACCACTAGCCTTGTCTCCTGCCGGCAAGACATCTCCTTCATTACTTGACCACCAAACGCCAATGAACCGGTCCATGGGGAAACGTATAGATGCCGCCTCCTTAATGGCAACTTGATTCATTACCCCCCAGCCCCACATTGTCACAAAATCTGGCTTTTCTTTACGGACTTGTAGCCAAGTGGACTTCTGCTCTTGACCAGGGTGGTCAACGGGGAGTGTGATGAATTCGAAACCGTGCTTCTCAGCTAATACTTCAAAAGTTCTGATTGGTTCTTTACCGTAAGCGGAGTTGTGATGAACAAGCGCTATTTTCTTACCTTTTAGCGACCCTCCTTCGACATCCATCATATGCTTCGTTATAATTGACGCTGCATCCCAGTATGTTCCCGGGAAATTAAATACATGACTGAAGATTTTTCCATTTGCAGCTGACGTTCGTCCATATCCCATAGTGTGTAGAGGAATATTATCGGCCGTTACTTTTGGAATTAGTTGATAAGTTATACCTGTGGAAAGCGGCCAGTAAACGAGAGACCCCTCACCCTTAGTCGACTCATAACATTCAACACCTTTTTCGGTATTATAAGCGGTTTCACACTCCAGTATCTTGATTTTTTCACCACCTATTCCTCCGTCACGTTCATTAATCAGAGTTAAATAATCAGTAAAACCATCTGCAATTGGAATTCCGTTGGGTGCGTATGCGCCAGTTCGATAGCTTAAAAGCGGAAACACAAGTTCTGCGGCAGCTGGAACTGCCGATGATATCATAATGGCCGACATAGCCGCCAAAGTAACTTTCTTCATTTTTAGTCCTCCCTTTGATCTATAAGATCTGTTTAAATTCACTCGATTGACATTTCGAGTTATAAATGACCACATTAATACGGAAATGGCCAAAGCCTCAACTTCTCTTTTAAGGTTCTCCACAGGGCCGCTATGCCATGAGGTTCCTTAATCAAGAAAAAAATAATCAAACTACCAATTAATATAATTTGCGAAAATTCTGCTATATCTGTGGGCCAACCAAGTATACCAACTAAAGTAGTCTTAAAAAAAACTGGTAGCAAGACGATAAAAGCGGCCCCAATAATCGACCCAATCATTGACCCTAGCCCCCCAATTATAATCATAAAAAGCACATCAAAGGATTTATCAATTGAGAAGGCCTCTGTAGGTTCTGCCGCTCCTAACCAAACTGAAAAATACAAACCTCCCGCAATTCCAATGTAGAAGCTGGATATTGCAAAAGCAGAGAGCTTGGCTTTCAATGGATTAACTCCAATTATTTCAGCCGCTATATCCATATCGCGAATTGCCATCCAACTTCGTCCTATATGCCCTCGAACGAGATTTCGTGCCAGCCATGCAAAAACAAATAAAAATGCGAAACAGAACAGATATGTTGCCCACGGTTTCGAATATGCCCCCGTGACAACTATTCCAAGAAAATCTCGTTGCGGGGCTGTAATTTGGCCAGTTGCGGAGTAATTATACGTCCACTCCCACTTATTGAACAACCATACCAGGAAGAATTGCGCAGCCAAGGTCGCAACGGCCAAATAAAAACCTTTTATCCGTAACGATGGAATACCAAACAACATACCCACAGCAGCTGTCATAAGCCCAGAGCCCACTATTACTATAAACATATCCAAACCGGGAAAAGAGGTCATCAATTTATAACTTGTATAAGCCCCCACGGCCATAAAACCACCCGTGCCAAGAGAAACTTGTCCACAATAACCCGTTAATATGTTCAACCCAATGGCTGCAATAGAGTATATAAAAAATGGTAAAAAAACTGACTTTTCCCAATAATCATTAACAAAAAATGGAATAACTGCCGCCACAATAAAAATACTAAGCCAGAATGCTACCTTATCAAACCTTATAGGAAAGGTCTCTTGATCCTCTTGATATGAAACTTTGAACTGTCCTGCTTCCCGATAAATCATAGAGTCATACCCTTTCAATAATTTTCTCGCCAAAGAGGCCTTGCGGACGAAATAGAAGAAAAACGAGTGCAAGCATGTACGCAAACCAATTTTCGGTTGCCCCACCTATCATCGGGCCAATATAAAACTCAAATACTTTTTCCCCAACTCCAATCATTAGCCCTCCAATAATTGCTCCGGGTATTGATGTGAATCCACCCAACATCAGTACCGGCAACGCTTTAAGGGCAATTAATGATAACGAAAATTGCACACCTGATTTTGCACCCCACATGACCCCCGCAACAAGTGCCACGAGCCCTGAGATTGACCATACAACCCACCAAATGGTCTCCAGGGAAATTCCCACTGATAATGCCGCCTGATGGTCATCTGCCACTGCACGCAAAGCCCGTCCCATTTTTGTATATTGAGAAAACAACATTAGTAATATTACCAGTATGATTGCTACAACGGCAGCTGATATCTCCAGTTTTTCAATGAACATGCCAGTATAGTCTAAAAGAAGATCCGAAGGACCCTCAGGTAAGCCTACGTCCAGCCTCTTTACATTGGCTCCCCACATCAAATCTCCCACTCCTTCAAGAACAAATGCGAGCCCAATGGTAGCCATAAATAAAATTATTCCCTCTTGATTAACTAGCGGCTTTAGCACAACTTTTACGACAAGCCAGGCAAGACCAATCATAACACAAAGGGAGAGAATAAGAGCTATGACGGTGGACATACCCTCGCCCCAATGGGAATAATGAATTCCCAAAACAGCTTCTAAAAGGTGAGCAAACGGGACCTGACCAGTTTGGAAGCCCACCAAGGTTAACGCTGCAAAAAGCGCTAAGACACCTTGGGCAAAATTAAATATTCCAGAAGCTTTAAAAATTAGTACAAATCCAAGCGCAACCAGAGCGTACATTACGCCTGCTAGCAAACCTGATATAACCACCTCCCAAAAAAATGGATCCAACAAGAACATAGCTAATACCGTCCAAAGATTAAATATTCAGCTACACTTTTACTCATGGCTTACACCCAGATATGCGTCTATAACAATTTGGCTGCTCCGTACTTCAGCTGGCGTGCCATCACCTATTTTTTTTCCATAATCCATTACCACCACCCTATCAGCGATATCCATAACTACTCCCATATCATGCTCAATTAAAGCAACGGTAGTACCAAACTCTTCATTCACATCCAGAACAAAACGTGACATGTCCTCTTTCTCTTCTACGTTCATTCCAGCCATTGGTTCGTCAAGCAATAAAAGCTTTGGTTCTGCTGCAAGAGCTCTACCTAATTCTACCCTCTTTTGCAATCCATACGGCAATCGACCCACTTCAGTTCTCCTGATTTTTTGAATCTCAAGAAAATCAATTATTTGCTCAACTTTTTCTCTATTCTCTATCTCTTCGCGTTCTGCGAAACCTTTCCAAATAGCTTGAGCGGCTATCCCTGAGGTCATATGAGTAAATCTTCCTGTCATAATATTATCTAGGGTGGACATACCCTTGAACAAGGCAATATTCTGGAATGTCCGAGCCACACCTTGATATGCTATTTGGTAAGGTTTCAAAGGGGGACGCAATTTCTTTCTGAACCAAACTTCTCCCTGTTGAGGGTGGTAGAATCCATTTATCACGTTAAGCATCGAGGATTTCCCAGCTCCGTTGGGGCCAATTATGGCTCTTATTTCTCCCTCCTTGATATCAAAAGAAATGTCTTCTAACGCAGTAACGCCACCGAATTTTAGGGTAATATTCTTTACCGAGAGAATTTCAGACCCAATCGTACGTCCATCAGGTGTCGTAAAGCTTCTCTCGTCAATATCGTTCACGCTGCCTCCACCGATTTGTCAAAAACTTCAACATCCCAAATACTTATTGTCGCAGATATCTGTCCTTTCCTACCGTCTTCATATGTCACCTCAGTTCGTGTTGAGACTTCTTTACTTCCATCGTATAACGCGTTCACTAGATCGGAATATTTTTTCTCAATAAAACCACGACGGACTTTTCTAGTTCTTGTTATTTCTCCGTCGTCTGCATCTAGCTCTTTGTGAAGTACGAGGAACCGATGTATTTGACAAGATGACAGCATGGAATCTTGCGAGACAGATCGATTCACTTCTTTGATATGAGCTTCAATCATTTTATAGACTTGCTCATTTCCTGCTAATTCCTGATAGGACGCGTAAGCTATATTGTTCCTTTCTGCCCAATTCCCGACTGCTGTTAAATCAATATTTATGAAAACGGTGCAATTTTCACGACTATCCCCGAAAACTACTGCTTCTAAGATAGTAGGATAAAACTTCAGTTTGTTCTCAACGTATTTTGGCGCGAAAAAACTACCATCAGCCATTTTGCCTACATCTTTAACTCGATCTATTATTCTTAAGTGTTTAGACTCAGGATCTATGAAACCCGCATCTCCCGTAGCCACCCAACCCTGTTTATTTTTTGTTTCTTTTGTGCTTTTTGGGTTTTTGTAATATTCAACAAAACTAGCATCTGACTTGTAAAAAACCTCTCCGGAGTCCGCTATCTTTAGCTCTACACCAGGAGTTGGCACACCGACAGTATCGGAACGAACTTCACCATCTGGCTGCTGCGTAATGAAGACCGACGCTTCAGTTTGTCCATATAGCTGTTTGAGATTGATACCCAGCGATCGATAAAAATCGAAGATTTCCGGGCCTATTGCCTCCCCTGCAGTATATCCAACTCTAACGTTGCGCAATCCAAGGGTATCTTTTAACGGAGCAAACAGCAACTTGTCACCAAGGTAATAAAGTGCTTTGTCTAATGGTGATACACGCTTTTGATCCAATAATTTTGGGCCAACAACTTTTGCAAAGTGCATAAAATACTGGAATAGTTTTTTCTTTAACTTGCTTGCATCTTCCATTCTTATCATCACCGATGTAAGCAATCCCTCAAAATATCTCGGAGGAGCAAAAAAGTAAGAAGGGCCAATCTCTCTTAGGTCGGTTTGCATGGTTTCCGCACTTTCGGGACATGCTACACAAAAGCCGGACCAGTAGGCTTGACCAATTGAGAAAATGAAATCGCCAACCCATGCCATTGGCAAATATGCCAAAGCACTGTCAGCAGGCCTCAAACTGTCAAATTGACTGGAGGACGCAGAAGCCGCAATTATGTTTTTGTGAGATAAAACAACCCCTTTAGGATTCCCAGTTGTTCCAGAAGTGTAAAGCATTACGCAAGTGTCGTCACCAGTCACCTTGGCACTTCGCTTTTCAAAAGAAGAAATCAGCTCTTGGTCTGCAATTTGCCCACTGGCAATTAAAGTATTGAAATCTATCAAGAATGATTTGTCATACTTTCTTAAACCACGTGGGTCTAGAAACACGGTTTTTTTGATCGTTTTCAATTTGCCTTTAAGTTCTATAATTTTGTCTACCTGTTCTTGATCCTCGGCAAACACATATTTTGCAGCACAATGATCGAGAATATAAACCATCTCCTCCGCTACGGAGTCTTGATACACTGGGACTGGTACGGCTCCGATAGTCTGAGCGGCGACTATAGTCCAGTAAAGTTCGGGTCTATTACTTCCTATAATCGCTATGTGATCACCTGGCTCTACGCCAAGACTAACCATACCAACTGCGAGTGACTTAATTTGGATAGCCGTTTCACTCCAATTCCAACTATGCCAAATTCCAAATTGCTTATAACGATACGCCACGTTCAAGCCGTAACGCTCTGAATTTCGAATTAACAGTTTTGGAATTGTTTCATAATCTCTGCCGGCACTTGGTACTGACACCAATTTATTTCTCTCCCAAGTTTAGTCTACTTTTAGACCACAATTCTTACGATTGTTAATATTTATGAAGCGGACCTTAAAAAAAAAAAATCAATATGTAAACAGCTTAAAGTACCGTGGTTGCTCAAAAATCGCAATTTTGAAAGCCATCGGGGTCCATATCGATTTATTCGGTTATCCTGCCTGATTGTTGGAAGCAAACTGAGCTCTTGCCTCAGTCAAGATACATAATTGCTCAAACATGATTGAAGCGCCCAAGAAAGCGGTATTTCCCGAAGTATCGAATGGTGGAGAGACCTCTACCAAGTCAGCTCCAACTATATTCAAGCCTTTCAGTCCTCGGACCACTTCAAGAGCTTGAAAAGAATTTGGACCTCCAACTTCAGGCGTCCCTGTACCCGGCGCGAATGCTGGATCAATGAAATCAATATCGTAAGACAGATAAGAAGGGCGAGTGCCCAATAAATCTCTAACTTGATTTAAAATATCTTTTATGCCTCGCCTAAAAAAGTCCTCGATTGTTATTACTTCAACGCCAACACTCTTTGCGAAATCTCTGTCTTCATTATCATACGCCGTTCCTCGTATCCCAATTTGGATCACTCTTTTTGGATCGAGCAAGCCTTCTTCAATCGCTCGCCTAAAGGGCGTGCCATGAGTATACATTTGACCATTAAAGTAACTCTTAAAAAGATCAGTATGACTATCAAAATGTACCATGCCGAGAGGATTATCATCGCAGATTCCCCTTAATATCGGCAAGGAGCAAAGGTGATCTCCGCCAGCGGTCAAGGGGGTAATATTTAGCTTTTTGATCGTTTTATAAAACAACGAAATCCGATTTAGGCTATCTTCAATGTTGGCCGGATTTGGCCCGACATCTCCAAGATCGGCACAATTAAACTTTTCGAATGGCCTCACGCCAGTCACACCGTTTTGCGCCCGAATCATAGTCGACATATCTCTCAGTTGTCTTGGACCATGTCTCGGGCCAGGCCGATTGGTAGTCCCACTATCCCAAGGAATACCTATTAAACCAATTTCCACCTCTTTGATCTTACTATCATCCATTTTTAAATGCGGCAGACGCATAAAAGTAGGTAGGCCAGCAAAACGCGGCAACTCAAAACCCGAAACTGGTTTAAAAAAATTCTCTCCCATCGTTAATTCTCCTAAAGGTTTAACGTATTGATCCATTTGGCATGGAAAAAAAGAGGGGGCTGATATTCAACCTATGTATATACTCAAACTGCAAATATAACTAGCTAATAAAAACTGCACGAAAATCATTGACGTTTGTCCCCGTTGGTCCTGTAAAGAAGAGAGTTTTCGCCTTTTCAAATGCTGAATAAGAGTCATGATCAGCTAGAAACTTTTTAGGGTCGAGTCCTTCGTTTCGTAATTTTTTTAAAGTATACTGATCGCCAAAAGCACCAGCATTTTTTTCAGACCCATCTATACCATCAGTGTCTGCTGCCAACGCCCAATAATTTTGTTTTTCTGGTAAATTTAACAACATCGACAACAAAAACTCTGAATTTCGGCCTCCTCGGCCACTACTCTCAGAAATTTTAACGCTGGTTTCCCCTCCTGACAACAAAACAACAGGTTTCTGGAAGGGGTGGTTATACTTGAGGATTTGCTTTACCAACCCTGCATGAACTTTGCCTACTTCTTTTGCTTCACCTTCAATGCAATCAGAGAGAATATATCCTTTTAGGCCTTTCCGTTTCAACAAATCCGAAGCAGCTTTTAGAGATTGATTGGACGATCCGATCAAATGCACTTCATTGTCTTTAAACATGGGGTCTGAGGGATCGGGGCATTTATCTGCAGGCTCCTTTATATAATTAATGATATTATCTGGTAAGTTGATATTATTAAGATCAATTTCAGTGAGCGCGTCCTTCCAATTTGAATTATCAGGAACTGTTGGGCCTGATGCTACTTGATATAGGTCATCTCCTGGCACGTCAGATAATACAAAAGTTATTACCTTCGCTGGGTAACTTGCTAAAGCAAGTCGTCCACCCTTTACCGAAGAAACATTTTTACGAATTAAATTCATTGTGGAAATTGGAATCCCAGATGACAATAGTACCTCGTTAAGTAGGATTTCATCTTTAAGTGACAGATCGCCGGGTGGTGAAGGTAAAAGTGCGGACCCACCTCCACAAACGAATGCAACGACCAAGTCGGATGCAGTTAGGTTTTTTACGGCCGAGAGGATTGCTCGGGAGGCCTTTAAACCATTTAAATCTGGGATTGGGTGAGCGGCCTCTAAAACTTCGATGCACTTACATTTTTTTCCGTGCCCATAAGGAGTTACGACAACACCAGACAAGGGCCCAGAGAAGTGCGCTTCAAAAGCGACGGCTAAGTTTGCAGCTGCTTTACCCACACCAATTACCACGGTTCTACCCTTTGGCTTTTGAGGAATATGTTGTCTTACTATTGTATCAGGATCAGCGGCGTTTACCGCTTCATAAAATAATTTCTCCAAGAGCTTTTGTTCCTGCCCTAACATAAAACATTCCTTTTTAGTTCACTTAAAGTGAATTGTCGTATTTTTGTCCAGCCAACAAACCTTTACCCAGTGTGATATCTTCCCCGACAATAATCCTTGTGAACATACTCATGTTTACGTTTCTACCCGTTATAATCATTGCAGTCGGACCTTTAAGATTTGCGACTTTCCCAGAAAGCAGAGAGGCCACACTAACGGCACAGGAGCCTTCAGCTATTATTCTATCTTCAAAATATAATGCTTGCATCGCCTTATAAATTTCCTTTTCAGAAACGGTGATAGTTTTAGTTAGAAACTTACGACACATCTCGAAAGTATACCTGTTATTATTACCAATATCTCCACCGAGAGCATCAGCTAAACTAGCCTGTTCTTTCACATTTACTGGTTTTCCCGCGATTAAAGACTCATGCATTGCGGCCCCATTTTCCATTGTTACCCCAATAACCTCAACATCTGGATTTTGTGATTTAATAGCTAAAGCGACCCCTGCCGCCAAGCCTCCGCCTGAAAGCGGAAGGATAACAGTCTGCAAATCAGGCCGAGCTGTTATAAGCTCTAAACCTATTGTGCCTTGGCCAGAAATTACATCCGGGTCATCGAACGGGGAGACTTCTAACAAACCTTCTTTTTTTGAATTCTCAGTACATGCTAATTCTGCATCTGACGAATAATTTCCAGTCAATCTTACTTCTGCACCAAGCTCTCTTATACTTTCGATTTTATTTTCAGGCACCAGGCTAGACATAAAAATCACTGATCTCATTCCTCTGGACTTGGCGGCGAACGCTATCCCACGCCCATGATTGCCAGTAGAGCAACATGATACTCCGGAGGTATTAGTACGTATTTTACTAACCGCATTCAAAGCACCTCTTATTTTGAAGGACCCAATAGGTTGCATATTCTCCAGCTTAAGTAGTACCTCCACACCGCTAATTTTACTAAGAAATGCAGAAGGAATAAGGGGAGTGTTGTCAGCAATCCCCGCAATCACCTCTTTTGCCTTGAAAACATCGTTTATTGTTGGATACATGTTAAGATACCTACTCTGGTTAACAAGCATATAGTAAAGCTTTTTCTAATTAAATCTATTGGAATCAAAAGGGGCAATACTGCAATTGATTTTCTTGTTCATCATCAGTTGCGAAACCAGATAACCAATTTTAGGACCAATTGTAAGACCAATGTGTTGAGACCCAAAGGCAAATATTACATTAGGTTTGTCCTTAAGTGTTCCTATTAACGGCAAACTGTCTGGCGTAGATGGCCTGTGTCCCATCCAAACGGATTCCTCCTCAAAATCTAAATCATTATAAAATTCCCTTACACGCGAACGAATTAACTCAATTGGTTTTCTGGAAGGTGGAGCCGTTAAACTTCCAAACTCCACTACGCCGGCACACCGAATTCCACCCTCCATCGGAGTTACAAAAAACTTTCCGTCGCTAAGCATTATAGGAAATGGAGGACATCTATTTGATCCCTTAAAAAAAATATGATAGCCTCTTTCACTCTCCACTTTTGCTCTGACCCCGAGCTTTTTTGCCAAAGAACCAGACCACGCCCCCATGGCCAATATTACTTTATCCACACTCAAGTTTTTGGCGTTCTTTAACACGACCTCTTTTTCAAGAATTTCAATAACCTCGTCTTGGATATACTCCCCACCAAGAGAAATATAACTATCGAAAATGGCCCTTACGTACTTGGACGGCGAAGTAATCCAGCCATGGTTGTTATAAACAGCAGCGACATTATACTTTTTCGAAATAAATGGGTCCAAATCCTCAATTTGACTTCGAGTTAATTTTCTGCATTCGTATCCGTAGCGACTTTTTGTTTCTCGCATAAAGGAGTCATCTAAGAATGCCTCCTCGTCTGGGTAAATATATCCAATTTCCCCCAACCTTATAAATTTTCGAGCGTCGGTTCCAGCCGTTAACTTCAGATGCTGATCAACGGCGTCACTGGTTAAACTATCGAGCGCCGAAATGATTTCGTCGAGCCGCTCACCGCTACCAGATCTTAAAAATGGGATCAGCCACGGAGCTAGTTTAGGAAGATAAGCCCATCGTACAAATAATGGACTACTTGGGTTGATCAACATTTGAGGGATCTTCCTAATTAATCCCGGTTGAGACACTGGTACTATTGCAGATCTCGCTAAAATACCAGCATTACCGAAAGAAGCTTGCCCAGGGTCACCAGGGGAAACCCTATCTATTAAAATGACTTTTAGGCCCTCACGCCTAAGATGTTCAGCGATAGATAGACCGGTAATCCCCGCACCAATTACCAAAGTTCTCATTTAAATCCTCAGTAAACAAACTTCACCACGCGCTTAATTTAGTGTAATTGAAAAGCGTTTTTCTTCATCAGCCAAATAATGCCTTTTTCTAAACATGCTGAGCACCATTTACATGGATTTCTGTTCCAGATACATAACTGGATTGGCCCGAACAGAGATAGAAAATCGTGTCAGCAACCTCGTTTGGTTGTCCCAAACGGCGAAGAGGTAAAACCTCTACCAATTTATCTGTTCCCTCACTGAGAATATCTGTCTCAACCTCTCCAGGTGCCACGGAATTCACGCGAACGCCAAGAGGCCCGAAGTCATGCGCCATTTCTCTTGTCAGAGCCGAGAGAGCTGCCTTTGATGTCGCGTAAGCAGATCCAGCGAAAGGGTGGACTCTAACTCCTGCGATAGAGGTGATATTCACAACTGAACCTTTAGCGCGTGACAGCTCTTTTCTTAAACCTCGGGCTAAAACCACCGACGCAAAAAAATTCACGTGAAAAACTTGCCCCCAAATTCCTAAATCAGTTTCGAGCGTATTCAACCTCTTCCCACTTTGATCTTTTGGGCTTATTCCTGCGTTGTTAATTAAGGCATGGAGTTTACCCTCGAGCCTTGATTTAATTTCATCAACGGCTGCAATTGTCTGCTTGGGATTTGCCAAGTCAACTTGGATATGGTTTCTTTCCCCGCCAGGCCAAGGACAACGCGGGTCAAAGGGGTTCCTTGAGCACGTAATTACTCTCCAACCCTCAGCTCCAAAACGTTTTACTGTGGCATGACCGATTCCACGACTGGCTCCAGTCAAAACCACTACTTTTTTACCATCATCCGTCAAGAATTTTATTCCTTAAATGTAATGAACATATTGCTGTTAAGTTTCGGACAGATATAAACTTAATAACAGGTTCAAAAACTGAATAAACAGGTGGAGCATATCCCATAAGCCGCCCTGCAATCAAATTTGATCTAGAAATATTTCCATAACCCATCTTACTATTGCTTTTTAGAAACTCGTTTCAATGTCAGTAAACTTTAAACCAATCAATAAAGCAACTATAATTGAGCTCAAAATAAACGTTCAGCTCTGGGATATGCCACGTAAACGTTCAGATCTTCTTCTTAACATCTCGACAATGGTCAAAAGAACAACTGATAAGATAACTAAAATTGTGGCCACAGCTAAAATGGTGGGGCTGATTTGTTCCCTTATACCTGAAAACATTTGCTTGGGTAAGGTACGTTGCCGTACATCCGCGAGTTGTAAAACCACAACTACCTCATCAAAGGAGGTAATAAATGCGAATAGTGCACCCGATATCACCCCCGGCAAAATTAAGGGCGTTTGGACTTTAAAGAAAGTTCGGATCGGTCCTGCTCCCAAACTAGCAGACGCTCTTGTCAAGCTATTATCAAATCCTACTAAAGTAGCGGTAACGGTGATAATAACAAACGGAGTTCCCAAAACCGCGTGAGCTAAAATTAGACCAGTATAGTTTTTTGCTAAACCCACTTGAGAAAAAAAATAAAAAAGTCCTGATGCTGTCACAACCAATGGAACTATCATTGGCGAAATTAGCAAGGCCATTATCGGTCTTCTGTAGGGCATCTCTGATCTACTCAAACCTATTGCCGCCAGAGTCCCGAATCCAGTAGCCAAAATTGTAGCAAAAAAACCAATAATGAAACTGTTCTTTATTGAGCGAACCCATTGAGCATTCGCCCACATGTCAGACCACCAACCTTCCACCGCATCCGGCGCACTCATTCCATTCTTAAGAATGTCCCAGTACCAACGCATCGAATAGGCCTCAGACTCAAACGCTAACATGCCAGGTGTAAAACTAAAGTAAGGCTCCTGATTAAAGCTTAAAGGCACCAAGATCAGGATGGGAACAATCAAGAACACAAAAATCATGGCACAAATTGCCCGAAAACAATAAAACCATAGGACTTCACCAGATGAAGCATAAGGTGGAAGGTCAAGTCGATAATTTCCACTTTTTAACCAGTACGGAATGTTTCCAAAACTCACCCCAATAAGTACCATCAACGCAGAAAAAGGTGCTCCAATAAAAATATACCCGCTAAAGCCCAAAAAAAGACCGCAAAACAGCCTAGATAAAGAGCCATGCCGAACATAATTAACGAGTATATAAGCGCAAATAGCAAATAGCCCCCCCCATAAGAGGAGATTATATAGAAGAACTTCGAACCTTCCTTGGGTTACAAAAAAACCAATTATTGCCCCTGCACCCGAGCACCATAAAATTGGGAACCAACTTGGAGTCTTTGGGGGTATGTAGCGATATTCTTTCTTACTCTTTTCCATTTACTACCCAAGCTTCATATTATCTATTCCAACTACACGGTCATATATCCAAAACATAAACAAAACGAAGACTAAAAGAACAAGGCCCAAAGCGGCTGCAAAATTCCAGTTGAGACTGTTCCTCATATGAAAATCAATTATGTTTGATATCATTGTACCATCTTGACCTCCAACCAAAGCTGGTGTGATATAGTAACCAATTGCCAAGATGAAAACCAAAATGCCTCCTGCTCCGATTCCTGGAACAGTTTGAGGAGCGTAGACCCTCCAAAAAGCCGTTGAGCCCGTTGCTCCCATCGATTTCGCGGCTTTGACGTAGCTCGGTGGAATAGTTTTCATCACAGAGTAAATCGGTAAGATCATAAACGGCAACAAGATATGAGTCATCGCAATTAAAGTTCCAGTTTTATTATAAATCAGAGAAAAGCGATCTTCGTCAGAAGCAAAACCAAAGAGGACAAACAAATCATTCATTACTCCTTGCGCCTGAAGCATAGCGATCCAAGCCGTGGTTCTAACCAACAGCGAGGTCCAAAAGGGTAATAAAACCAAAATAAGCAGAAGATTAGCCGTTCTAGGATTTAAAGAGGCCAACAAATAAGCAACTGGATAACCTAGCAATAGACAAGCGATCGTTACTACAACCGAAATTTCTAGCGTCCGAAGAAACAACATTATATGTATCCTTCGTTCCTCCGGCTGTTGCACTATTCGTCCATCTGCAGTTAATCTGAGATCCACGGTCTTTACCAAATGTCCGATTGTATATACTTTCGACGCGACTTTCATTGCCTGCCAAACCTCTATTTCGCCCCACCGCTTCTTTTTTTTAATTAATGCATCCTTGAACGGCTCTTCCATTTTCTTAGCTTTTCGAGCTGTCGATAAAAAGAGAGACCTTGTTCCTGATAATTCCCTATTGACCCTAAGTGCCACCCTGCCGGTCGTCTTATTTTTTGCGTTCATCACGAGATCCGCTGCGAGAGCAGCATACATCGCCTCTGACGGCTCATCGAGTCCATTCCAAGATTTGAGCATAGGGGTTAAATTGGGCATGTAGGTAGCAAACCGCGGATCATGAACTGATTTAATCATCAAACTTGATATTGGCACCAAAAATGCGACTATAATAAGGGCTATTAGCGGAAACGCTAAACCAAAAGCTCTTACCCGAGACCTAAACAAAGCTTTGGAGAGCTTCCTCTTTAGCGAAACCCCGTCCGAGGCCAAAAGTTGGAAGTTTTCTTTAACCATTTTTTTTTAAGAAAAGGGGGAGAACAATTTGATCTCCCCCGATTGATTGATTATTTTGCCATCCAAGCGTTGAAACGCTCGTTTAGCTCGTCTTCATTGTCCGCCCAGAATTCCATATTTGTTGGAATCGCTGTTTTGAAATTCTCTGGAGCCGTAGGCATCTGTGGACCCATTGGCAAGTCAGGTCTTCCATCGTAATGTGATACTAAAGCTGCAGAGGACTTTCTTGCAGGACCATATGAAATGTATGATGCTTGCTTCGCTAGTTGCTCCGTTGCAGTTGAGAACGCTAGAAACTCCATGGCCAGATCCTTATTCTTCGCGCCCTTCGGAATAGCCCATAGGTCAATACTGAATACCTGCGCATCCCAGACAATCACAAATGGCTTATTTTCTTTTGCAACCGCATTGAAAATTCTTCCATTGTAAGCTGTAGTCATAACAACCTCTCCGTCAGCTAACAATTGAGGAGGTTGCGCGCCGGCTTCCCAAAAAACAGCTGAGTCTTTTATAGTGTCTAATTTCGCAAATGCTCTATCAACTCCCTCTGGTGTTGACAAAACATCGTAAACGTCGGAGCTCGGCACACCATCAGCTACGAGTGCCATTTCAAGGTTCGCAGTTGGGCTTTTTCTAATACCCCTCTTGCCTGGAAACTTTTTGGTATCAAAAAAATCATTTATCGATGTCGGCTTTGCGCCTGTCATTCTTGCGTCATCGTATGCAAAAATCGTTGACCAGACAATATTAGCAACAGCACACTCATGAATAGCGCCATCAATAAAGTCGTCAGTTGCCTTGCTTCCATCCGCGCCGTTTGGTAAAATTGCAGGGTCAATCTCTTCGAAGATTCCCTCGTTGCAGCCAGCTTCAGCCTGTGGCAGTTCCACATCGACGATATCCCAAGTAACATTTCCAGCTTCTACTTGAGATCTAATTTCTGCCAAGCCACCATTATAATCTTCCGATACAACAGTGTGACCCGTCTTTGCAGTCCATGGCTTGTGATAAGCCTCAACCTGTGAAGCAGTATAAGCGCCACCCCACGAAACAGCAGTTATCGACCCTGCAAATGCAGACGAAGCACCTAGCAGCGTGGTCGTAATACCAACTGATATTAAAGTTTTAAATTTCATATTTTCACTCCCAATATGTTAGCCCGTCTTCGTTTTTTCAGTTTAACCGCTCGGGCATACGGCAAACAACTGTTAGCAGAGGTCTTAATAGTAATCCAACGCTCTACAATCTTCAACACTCCAACTCACGGTAGTGCTTTGACCCACGGACAGTTTACTGTATCCTTCCGCATTGGGCACTTTTACTATGAAATTGGCATTGTCTTCAACTCTCATTCTACACCTGATATGGTCTCCTAAGTAAATCAACTCCTCTACCTCAGCTTTCAAGGTATTGGCACCTTTTTTTCCAACGACCACTCGCTCAGGGCGTACTGACAACGTGGTCTTACTTCCTATTTCTCCGCAACTAACGTTGGTCGCGGATATCAAACTGTCACGTTCTGTTTTTACTAGAGCAATTTTGTCATTGATTTCTTTAATCTCACATACAATCTTGTTATTTTCACCGATGAATTGAGCTACAAAAGAATTCTCGGGGCGCTCATATAAATCAGCCGGTGTAGCCAACTGCTGTATTCGACCATCATCAAAAACTGCGACCCGATCGGACATAGTTAACGCTTCCCCCTGGTCATGCGTCACATATACTACGGTTACTCTTAATCGTTCATGTATATGCTTGATTTCGTACTGCATATGCTCGCGTAGCTGCTTATCCAGTGCTCCAAGAGGCTCATCCATTAACACTAATTCAGGCTCGAATACTAAGGACCGCGCGAGCGCAATACGCTGTTGCTGTCCACCAGAAAGTTGCGTAGGTCTCCGACCAGAAAAATCTGCCATTTGCACCATGTCTAATATATTCCTCACCTTCGCCTCACGGTCTGTCTTACTTAGACCGCGCACCTCAAGGGGAAAAGATAAGTTTTCTCCAACAGTCATGTGCGGAAACAACGCGTAGTTTTGGAACACCATGCCTATTCCTCTCTTATGAGGTGGAATATTGTTTATTGGCTTCCCAGCTAACCTAATTTCTCCATGTGTTGCCGTTTCGAAACCTGCTAACATCATAAGACAAGTGGTCTTACCAGATCCAGATGGACCAAGCATAGTGACAAACTCGCCTTGCTTTATATCCAGATTTAAGTCCTTCACAACCAAGGTCTCTCCGTCATAACTTTTTTGTACGTTTTGAAATGAGACGTAAGAATCAATATTATTTTTTCCATCTAGCATGGCGACTTTTATAACCCTATTTTTTAATAAAGCAACTGATCAGTCTTGGGGTACTAGTAAACCCAGGAATAAAAAAACCGTTATTCAATTGAGATAAAGATTAAAGGAGTTTAGTGTGGACTTATATAGACTAACGAAAAGTTTAAGCAATAGTAGCAATTCAGTCGATTCGACTGGTTGGTGATTTATAAAAGATTAGATTAAACGGATTAACTATTATGTACAAAGACGCAATAGAAACAGCTGCAAAATCCATCTTTGTAGAAAAGTTTATAAAAAATAGTGCTCATAAAAAACAACTTTTCCCGAATAGTCCAGACTCATTAAATACAAAAAAAATGATTATGGCTAAAAATGTTATATCAAACTGGCCCAACCATTCGCCCACGAAGCTTCGCAGTCTTACTGCTATCGCCGAATTCTGCGGCGTCAAAACCGTCTATTATAAAGACGAGTCGTCTAGATTAGATCTCGGATCCTTTAAAGCTTTGGGGGGAGCCTACGCCGTGGAAAGGCATGTTAAAAGTAAGAAAATACATGGGGTTCTACCAGAAAACATAACCGTAGCAACAGCTACCGATGGCAATCATGGTCGATCAGTAGCGTGGGGAGCCAGCCGATTGGGCTGCAAATCAAAAATTTTTATCCACTCAAATGTGAGCAGGAATAGAGAATATGCCATGGCTGCATTAGGAGCAGACGTAATTCGCGTGGAAGGCAATTACGAAAGCTCTCTAGCGGAATGTTTCAGGCAAGCAGTTAAGAATGGGTGGCAAATAGTATCAGATACGTCATGGGGAAAATACAAAGAAATCCCACTACAAATTTTGGCTGGGTATTCCTTAATTGCCGATGAAGCCATTAACCAGATGGGTTCAGACCGTCCCACGCACACGTTTTTACCGGTGGGGTGTGGAGGCTTAGCCGCTGCAATTGTCGCAAAACTCTGGGAACAAATGGGAGAAGGATTAGGCAAAATAGTCTCCGTCGAAAGTGCTTTAGCTCCATGTTTATTGCAAAGCATAGAAGCGGGAGAGCGAACGTCATTCGACACCAAACAGGAGACAGTGATGGCAGGACTGTCATGCGGGGAGGTTTCAGTTATCGCGTGGGACATTCTGTATGAAACTATAACACATTGTATCTCTGTAAATGACGACGCCATCGGGCCATTGATGAAACTTTTCGCGAACGGAGGTGCCAATGGCGAGAGTATCGAGGCGGGTGAGTGCTCGACAGCGGGTTTGGCAGCTTTGTTATCCTGTTACACCAGACCGAAGATTGCAGCAGAAATGGCACTTGATAGTGAATCAGTAGTATTTATAATCGGAACAGAAGGCGCAACCGACCGCGAAATTTACGAAAATTTAATTAGGGCTTAACTAGATGAGTCAAGCAGCTCCACGTCGAGGTTTTGAGAATAAGGAATTTAAAGAACGCCTTGATAAGGTACATAAAGTAATTACAGAAAATAATCTGGACGGCATCTTATTCTCGTCTGAACCAGAGATAAGGTATTTTACAGGGTTTTTCACTCAATTTTGGCAAAGTCCAACCCGACCCTGGTTCATCTTTATTCCTGTAGACAAACGTCCAGTCGCAATCATTCCCTCCATAGGCCAACGTTTAATGCGCGATTGCTTTATAGAGGAAATATATACTTGGAGTTCGCCAGCAGGTGATTATGACGGGATACAACTGCTTTCAGAAATAATAAGTAAATACTCCAAAAGCACGCATAATGTAGGCTTGATGATGGGTCGAGAAACGAATTTTCGAGCTCCACTGAATGACATAAATAAAATGTTTGTGAACTTAAGAGAAACTGCAAAATTCGTTGACGTCACTAAGAACATTCAGCACTTAAAAATGATAAAATCATCTGCTGAAATTGAAAAAATTCGTCACATTTGTGGTATCACCTCAGACGTATTCGAATCTGTACCAAACTGGATTAGCGCTGACATGCCTCTCTCACAGGTATTTCGGCAATTCAAAATTCAAGCACTTTCTGCAGGGGTTGACGACGTAAGTTATCTAGTCGGCGCAGCAGGTAGCGGCGGCTACTACGATATAATCGCACCGCCGAATGATCGACCCATTAGAGATGGCGACATACTGATGCTGGACACTGGTTGTATTTGGGATGGCTATTTCTGCGATTTCGATCGAAATTTTCGATTTGGAAAAGTTAATGACGAGGCAGAGTCTGCTCATAGAACTTTAATTGAATCCATTGAGAAGGTAGCCAAAAGTATACAACCCGGAAGAACCAAATCAAAGGACTTATTCGAAACGATGAATTGTATCTTGAGACCAGACATGAACGATAGTAGCGCTATGGCAGAAGAAAATGTAGGGAGGTATGGGCATGGATTGGGCATGCAATTAACGGAACCACCATCTCATACGAATTGGGACCAAACCATTATCGAAGCGGGAATGGTTTTAACATTAGAACCCTCTATAAACTATGGGAAAGAAAACTTTTTAATGGTAGCAGAGGAAAATATCTTGGTTACGGAGAGTGGAGTGGAATTTCTTTCAAAACCTGTCGGAAAAGAACTACCACATATTCCTGTAGGCCATTAGTCATGTCACCATAGAGGGTGACTGCGATAGCAAGGAGGCGGCTTAAGTGAGACGGGATAATTTTATGACAAAAAATATTGAGTCAAAGAAAGATATTATTCGGATACCTTTTACAAGCATTTCGAAAAAAAACCGAGAAGTTAGGATGGGGCTGGTCGTACTCGAAACTGACTTAACGCTTGAGACTGAAATGCGTTATTATTTGAGCACGGAAGAAAAAAGCGAAAAGCCTATTTCTTTAATTCATACCAGAATACCTTGTGACGATCACGTAACAGAAGAAAATCTAAAACTTATGGAAACTAGGTTTGGCGGTGCACTTTCGCTTCTACCCAAGAATTATGAATTTGATGTAATTGGATACGGTTGCACATCGGCATCTCTGCTAATAGGCGAAGCCAAAATAGAGAAAACGGTTAAGTCATTCGTCGATACGCGACATGTGACAACACCTATGACGGCTGTGAAGCGCGGACTGACTGCTCTGAAAGTAAAAAATATTGGTTATCTAGCCCCTTACTTATCAGAAATATCTCAGGAGATGTGTGATAACCTTGTCCTAAATGGTTGGAAAATTGGCTCTGCTGCTACATTCGGTGAAAACAGAGACTCTGTTGTCGGAAATATCTCACCTAATTCAATATTTTCTGGGGTTATACAAATGAAAAGAGCTTGCAAAGACCTGGAAGCCGTCTTCGTTGCTTGTACATCACTAAAATGTAGCCAAATTATAGATCAAATAGAGTCAGAATTAGATATCCCTGTAGTGTCGAGTAATTCTGCTATAGCTTGGGATATGGCAAGGCTAAGCGGTGCAAACATCTCTTCCAAAGGAAAAGGACGGCTTTTTCGCTGCACTACGATATGATACATTCGGGAACTTTTTACTTTTTCAAAAAAAACTATCCTATCAGAAAATATTTACATTGAAATAGTATACAATTCTGAGTAGCTTTCGTCGCGGATAACATAACTTATTCGACGTCTTTAATCTTTGATAGATCATCTTTACATCGGGACAAAGTGTTGGGCTAAGTTGTAGCAACAAGAAAGGTTCAGATTGGGATGAAGCATTTGAATTTTGCAATCAAGTTAATAATACTTTCTTCATTAAATTTTTTTCAAACTGCTTCAATTGCAGGTGCGCACGACCCAAAGGCGAACGTGGTAGCACATAAGATATTTAATGACTTTAAATATCCATCAACAGAGCCACCACAACCAATTGGCTCATATGCGAAAGGATGCATGGGCGGTGGAGTGGCTCTGCCGCTAAATGGGGCAACTTGGCAAGTAATGAATCCTGGTAGAAATAGAAACTGGGGTCACCCTAAAACGATATCATTCGTTCAACGCTTAAGCTTAGCTGCGAAGGAGATTGGGTGGGCAGGACTCTACATAGGTGACCTTAGCCAACCACGTGGTGGTCCGATGCCATATGGACACAAATCACACCAAATTGGTCTAGATGTGGATATTTGGCTTACTCCAGCAAAGAAATTATATCTAACTAAACAGGAATTAAAAGAAATAAATCAAGTCTCAATTAGAACTAAGGATATGAAAAAAACTAATAATAATTGGACCGAAAATCATATGAAACTTTTAAAAAGAGCAGCATTAGATGACGCGGTGGACAGAATTTTTATAACAGCACCAGCAAAAATAGATATGTGTAATAAAGCAGGCAAGGATAGATCCTGGTTACAGAAAATACGTCCTATGAGAGGACATCACAAGCATATACACGTACGTCTTAAATGCCCGAAAGACTCACAACATTGTACACCGCAAAAACCAACAGTTAGCCAAATTTCTCAAAGTGAAGATGGTTGTGATCATACCTTAGAGTGGTGGGTCACGAAAGCACTTGAACCTTATAAAAAACCAGAGAAGCCAGTCAAAAAAACTAAACCTAAAAAAAATGCATTAACGTACAGAATTGACGACTTACCTTCTGAGTGCAAAAGTATTATTCACAAACCTTGATTAATGAATTACTCATTTACGTATGTAAAACAATGCCCTCTGACGAGTTGGTGGTCTAAGGCCTGCTGAGGACTGTAAGGCCAATTATTTCGATTTTGGTAAAAATTGTTTACCATGGCAACAATCTCAGGAGTACTAATATTAAGTTCTATTAGGCACAAACGTAAATTTTCCGCTCTGATTGCTAAGCCACAATTCTCACATGTTTTTGAAAGGCGCTCATCTATTACGCCTGCAATGTATGCTGATTGATATATAGAACCAATTTTTTGCCACTGACCATAGTTGTGGACCGTTTGGGAGAAAAGATATTCAGCCGATATCAAGCCGAAAGATAAAAAAAAAGCCGAACACTTCGCTGTTCGGCTTAAGGTTTTTTTGAAACGATAGTACATGAAACATCTCTTACGAAAAGATAAACGACAAAATTATCTCACTTTTTAGTTAAACTCACAAAAGATTATAATGCAATCATATAAATGGAGGTTTTTTTTGGCGCATCTAACGATGTGAATTTAAAACAAATAATGTTTTTATATATCCCTGATAAGCCCAAAAAAAAAGGCGCTGCTCGATTCCAACGCCTAGTCCTTCTGGGAGGAGGGCTTTTGCAGCCTCTTTCTGTACTTAAAAATACTACAATTTTCTTTTGTTAGCAAGAAAAAAATAAAAATCATACTAATTATGATTTAAATTAATGATTCAGGAAAAAATTCTATGCTGACAGTTTATTACGACGGAATATGTAAGCTTTGCTCTAGAGAGATAACATATTATCAAGCCAAAGTAGATCCATCAAAGGTGGAGTGGATAGATATTGCCCGAAACGGCGACGCACTAAAAGCTTTTGGCATTACGCAATCTGACGCATTACTTTACATGCATGCTAGGACCGAGGATGATCAGATACTTGTTGGAGTTGACGCATTTATAGCTTTATGGGAACGAGTTCCATACTGGAGGACACTTGCTAAAATAATTTCATTACGACCAGTAAAATTCGTTGCGAAAATCGTCTATGCATATTTTGCCCAACAACGCTTTAAGACGGCAGATCACTGCAAAACCCATTGAGAGAAAAGAAAAATTAAATTCCAGCTTAAGATTTGTGTTTACCCTCACAATTTTTGATAGCTTTGTCGGTAAAGCCTTAGAGAGTATAGTTAAAACTTGACCCAACGGAAACTTCGTATAGAGTCAAACGTTGGTCGTTAAAGAAATACCCAAGTTCAAAAGCTTATAGTGAGAGAAAAATATGACTCTGCAAAATTATACGCTCCACAGATGTCCAATAAGTCAGTCGTTAGGGATATTGGGCGGCCAATGGACGCTTCTCATTGCTAGAGATTTGATGAATGGGATTAATAAGTTTGATAAGCTTCAGGATAGCTTGAAAATTTCGCGAAATCTGCTTACGGTTCGGCTTAGGCAGATGGAAAAAGATGGCTTAACAAAAAAAGTTGTACCCGATGGCTTGAAAAGAGCGATATACCTTCCAACAAAGAAGTGCGCTGATGTGACTAATATCTTGTTAGCGTTAAGCGAGTGGTCTGAAAAGTGGATGCCTGACCCGGAGGCCCCAAGAGTAAAGGTTTCTGATTGTGAAAAGGGGGTGTACTTAAAACTCGCACTGGTACCAGAGAATGAGGCCAAAGCCGCCGCAAAAACTAGGTTCAAAGTTACCTATTCATTTGATTAAATTATTGTTAGAAACTTAAGGGCAATTGAAATCAAATAGATATTCTGTAAATACCTAAATGTTACTTTAAAGGAAAATAAATGGTTGTTGGGTTCATTGGCTTGGGTAATGTGGGACAAAAACTCGCTAACACTCTAGTTCGAAACAAGATCAAATGTTACGTTCATGATCTCCACTACAAGAACGCGTCAGATTTAATCGAGAGAGGCGCCATATGGGCAAAAACCCCGGTCGCTCTGACGAAAAAATGTGACGTGATCATTACTTGTTTACCTTCACCCAAAATATCTGCTGAAGTGGTAGAGGGGGAAAATGGAATATTATCTGGCATTTGCTCTGGAAAAACTTGGATCGAAATGAGTACCTCTGAAGCTTCAGAAGTCAAACGCCTTGGGGAAACTTTACAAAAATACGGCGTTCATTCTGCTGATTGTCCAGTTTCAGGTGGATGTCACAAAGCTGAAACCGGCAACATTTCAATATTTGCGGGTTGTGATCGCCCAGTTTTTGACAAGATAAAGCCGTTACTATTTTTGCTTGGTCACAAAGTAATTCATACAGGACCACTGGGTTCTGCATCAATTTTGAAAGTGGCCACAAATTATCTAGCGACTACCCATCTTTTGGCCTGCTGTGAAGCATTAACCACGTTAAAAGCCGCAGAAATTGATTTGGGAACAGCTTATGAAGCTATAAGAATTTCATCAGGGAATTCATTTGTTCACGAAACAGAAAGTCAAGTCATACTGAATGGCAGCCGTGACATAAATTTTACGTTAGATTTGGTGCTAAAAGATATCTGCTTATTTCAAAAAATAGCGTCAGACAACAAGGTCCCTTTAGAAATATCGCCACTTCTGATAAAAATTGTGCAGGACGGCATACGAAAATTAGGAGATCGAGCGAATTCACCCTCTATCATACGTCGTTTAGAAATACTTACAGGTCTCAATATCTTGTCACCGGGATTCCCAGAGGCAATTTGGGACAACGAAGAGGAGAAACCAGGAATCGAAGTTAGCCGTCCAAAGAACCTGTGATAGATGCAATTGTGACGGATGTAATAAAGTCAGTGTTCCTGGCGGTGTGCAGAAAAAAGCAGCACAAGTTTTATATTGGGACCGTTGAATGACAAAAACGGCTGAAGGAAAAACCAGGTCGAAAACTCTACCTTTAACCGCAGTAGCAGCACTACTGATGCTCGCTGCATTGGATCAGACAATTGTTACCACGGCTCTTCCTAAAATAGTAAGCGATTTGGGAAGCTTAGACCAATTGTCTTTAGTAGTAACTTCGTACTTGCTCACAGCAACGATATCAGCTCCAATCTACGGGAAAATGGGAGATATTTTTGGGCGGAAGGCGATGATACAGGTAGCAATTATCATTTTTATCTGTTCCTCACTACTAGCAGCCATGGCTCAAAATATGACGTGGATACTCATTGCCAGAGCCGCTCAAGGATTGGGAGGTGGCGGTTTGTTCGTTTTGGCCTTCACAGTTGTTGGGGATATAATCCCATCACGAGAAAGAGGAAAAGTGCAAGGGTTGTTCGCAGTTGTTTTTGGTTTATCCTCAATATTAGGCCCACTGCTCGGTGGTTTTTTCGTAGACGAGTTAACTTGGCATTGGATTTTTCTGATAAACATACCTGTAGGTATACTCGCATTGATAATATTACAGTTGAGCTTCAAGACAAAAGTCGCAAAAGTCAACTTCTCGCCGGATTATTTTGGTATTTTATTGCTCGCTTTAGTAATTGGTTCGCTGATACTAATTACAACCGTTGGATCCAATGGTTCATATTGGGGCACGACAAACTTCAATTTACTTTGTGCGGTTTGCTTAATCAGCGCGGTTTGTTTTATTTTCGTGGAATTAAATGCCAAAGATGCAATAGTTCCGCTAAACTTATTTAGGATAAACAATTTTTGGGTTTATTCTGCGATTGGCTTGATTTCAAGTAGTATATTATTCTCAGTATTAACTTTTATACCGTTTTATTTACAAATAGTGAAAGATTTTTCACCTACGAGATCTGGATTCCAAATCATCACCCTTACAGCTGGTATCAGCTTTGGAGCAATTATCAGCGGAATTATAATGACCAAAACAGGTAAATATAAATTGATCCCATTTATTGGTGCCATATTTCTGACTTTTGGACTTTTGCTTATGAGCTCACTTGACGAGGCAACTACACCCCACGCGCTAACAATATATTTAAGCATTATTGGTTTTGGTCTAGGTCCCCAGCTAAGCGTAATAACAACTGCTATCCAAAACTCAGCTCCACCAAAGCAATTGGGGGTGGCTACTTCAACTTTAACTCTCTTGCGGCAAGTCGGAAGTAGCGTAGGCGTCACTTGCTTGACATGGCTATTTATTTCTCAATATAAGAAAGATCTTTTTTATAACCAGAGTGTTGAAAGCGAAATCTTGGACCAAGCACTATCACTACGAAGTCTTTCGCATATATCAGAGTCTGACGGAACAATAATAAGGGGAGCCTTAACTCATGGGATACAAATCATTTTTTTTGTTTCGGCTATAATGTCCATGGTAATAATAATTCTCTCTTTGATAGCCAAGGAGATAGAGTTAAAGGCCCAATTAGACACTTAAACTAATCGCGACACAGGCGTTCGGCTCGAATATAGTTTCCGAGAATCGATAGTTTTTTGCCATTTACAAAATATTTCCGCGGCATAAGGTCCAAAGACGCCGCCATTCCAAGTGAAAGGTATTTGCTCAAAGACCTTGACTCGATCACCTAGCCCAAGCAAATATTCCGACAAAATTTTTGCGGCGATTGGAGCAGTATTAAAGCCGTGGCCGCCAAACCCCATCAGTGCATATAATTTTGGGGAAATTTGTCGAACATAGGGTAGCATTGATACCGAGTATGCCATTTTACCCGACCAGATATATTCAAAACTAATTTTTTCACCCCCTCCCACTGACTCCACAAGCTCTGGGAAAAAAAAATCTAAATCCTTCCGAGCGCACATACCAACCTTTTTGGGCTCGACAGCATTAAGCGCGCTTATATCTCTTCCCCAAAGTAGCCTATTCCCAGAAATTTTTCGAAAATAGTTACCTGCTCTGCGGTTATCACTAAAAGCAAATCGTCCCGGAATTGCTAGGTGCAGACTAGCACCGAGACCCGATGTTACAGCAATATAGGTTTGAAGGGGTAGCCATCTGGTCTTCAAAAATCCTATTTCACTGCCACCGTAGCCCCCAGTCGCTATTACCAATCTCTTCGCTTTTAAAACCTTTTTATTCGCGAGCGTAATATGAAATTCATTATCTAATTCGAAATGGCTTACCATCCGTGAGTTTTCAAAAATCTGCCCCCCCATAGAAACTATCTTATTTCGCAAGGCAACAATAAACTCTAGGGGGTTCAAGTGGAATGAGTCAGTCGATAATAGCCCATACTTGTACCTACAAGAATTTACCAATGCGTTTAAATCACTACCTCCGATCATCTCAAATGCGTCTCCATACAATACCTTTTTTTTTCTCAGCATTCTCTCCGCATCTGCCTCTGAGCCAGAAATAAATAAATTGACAGTACCCTTCTCTATCCGAATATTTTCAAATCCACTTCGCTTTGTCATAGATTTTATCCAATCCATACCTTCCAGCGAAAGATCACAGAAGTCTTTTGATACACCGGCTCCGAACAACCTTAATATTTTGTCATCATCAGCTGCCCAACCTGGCGAACAGAAACCGCCATTTCTTCCTGACGCACTTTGACCAATCTTGTTCGCCTCTATTAGGACAAAGTTTACATTTTCTTGTGCCAATTCGAAAGCCAAAGCGAGACCCGCCAGCCCTCCGCCGACGATAACAATATCAGCTTGCAAACTTTCCTCCAAAGAGGGCCTCTCTCGATACTTTAGTTTGCTCTCATAATATGTTTCACTGTTCAATTGAAATAACCCCCCTCATATTTCGGTATTTTTTGTGAGTTAAAAATATTTAAAACAATTGTTCCTAAAACGATTTGTAATATATTCTTAAGAAAGGAAAGTGAAGATGCCAAGTGTCTATTAGAGATCGATTTAATTTGATTACAAAAACACAAAAAAATATTAGCCAAAGGTAAAATAAGATGAGATACACTAGTCAAAAGCAAAAGAATATTTTTGGAGAAACGCTGGAGGTGTGCTCGAATGAGCCTCTAACCGGATTTTTCCGAGATGGTTCGTGCAATACTTGCGCCGAAGATGTTGGCAGCCATACCATTTGCGTTGAAGTAACAAAGGAATTTTTAGAATTTTCAGCTGCACGAGGTAATGACCTCTCTACTCCAAGACCAGAGCTAAATTTTGCCGGGTTAAAACCCGGCGATAGATGGTGCTTGTGCGCATCGCGGTGGGCCGAAGCCGAACAGGAAGGCAAAGCACCTCTAGTAGTCGGGGCAGCTACAAATAGGGAGGCTTTAACAATAGTCCCCGAATACAATATCCGAAAGTATCTAATAGTTCTAAACTAATGCAATAGGTTTACAATGCTTGCTGTCAAAAATGTGTCAAAGTCGTACGTGATCCCAGAGGGGGTTCAAGAAGTATTAAAAGGTGTATCTTTTGATTTTCCAAGAGGATCAAGCTTCGCAATACTTGGAGAAAGTGGCAGCGGGAAAAGCACCTTGTTACACGTGATGGCTGGTTTAGAAAAACCAGACACTGGTACTGTAACATTGAATGACACCAATATGTGGATACTCAACGAGTCAGGAAGAGCGAAATTACGTCGTGAAAAAATGGCAGTCGTGTTTCAGCAATACAACCTCATAAACAGTCTTACCATCGGTCAAAACATAAGTTTTCTTCCTAAATTAGCAGGTAGATACGATAGCAGTTTTATTAGAAAAACCGTAGATGCACTTGGTCTTAGTAACATCTTATCTAAGTATCCAGAGCAAACTTCCGGAGGACAGCAACAAAGAACTGCGCTTGCGCGAGCATTAGTTTCCAAGCCGTCAGTAATATTTGCTGATGAGCCAACTGGCAATCTGGACGAAGACAATACTCAGCGCGTGATTGAAGTATTAACTAAATTTACGAATAATATGTCTACATCGTTAATTGTGGCTACACATTCAGAGTTACTTGCCTCAAAGATGAATAGCGTAACTGTCCTTGAAGGGGGAACTTTAAAACTTGTCAAAACCTAGATCTTTATTTTCAGTTTTTTTAGTAGTTTTAACACATTGGAAACGAAAACCGCTCCAACTTTTTCTAATTTTTGTCGGGTTGACTACAGCTACAGCGCTGTGGTCGACCGTAAAGTTAATAAACGAGAGTGCGGAGAGATCTTTCAATGCTGCTCAACAGCTTTTAAATCAAACGTCCGCTGAGTCGATTCAAAGTATAAATGGCAATTACTTTCCCGACGATAGTTTTGTCGAACTAAGAAAGCAGGGCTGGGAAGTGACACCAATTCTTCGTGGCAGCCCTCCTTATGAACCCTTGCTAACTATAATCGGCGTCGATTTAATTTCGTCGATGACATCCTCTTCTTCTCAACGTCTAATGAAAACCGTCGACTTTGAGCGTTTCATGGCGGACTCGAAACCCTTATTAGCTAACCAAAGAACTTACGAAAAATTTTCACAAAATACTGTTCTTGATACATTTATAATTTTGTCTGACCTACCTGATGGATACATTATCTGCGACATAGGGAAGGCCCAGGAATTATTGGGGCTCGAAGGGAGATTGAGTAGCATGGAATTTGTCGGCCCAATACCAAACGATATGACTGAATTATTAGCCTTGGGACTATATTTCACCGAGACCAACCAGAAGAATGAAATTCAAAATTTGTCGAGAAGTTTTCACCTCAATTTAGAAGCCTTTGGATTTCTTTCATTTGTCGTTGGGTTGTTTATATATTACTCGATAATCACGATGGCTTATGAACAAAGGAAAAGTGCTTTGAGAAACCTTCGAGTCTTAGGTATTTCCGCAATCACTCTGTCAAGTCTCATGATTTTGGAAATTGCGTTATTTGCTTTACTCTCTGGCAATCTCGGGATGTTTGTAAGTTTTATCATAGCAAGTTATTTACTACCCGATGTCTCTGTTGCGTTAGCAAGTCTTTTCGATCAAGACATGACACATATTATCTCTTTTTCGCCTTCATTCTGGATCTTAAGCTTATTTGTGTCTCTTTTAGGTGCCATAACGGCGTCCTCCACCGTTCTCTGGCGCGCAAGTAAGCTTTCACCGCTAGAAACTGGCAAAAAAATTGCCTGGGTGCAAAAAGCTAATTACACGCTAAAAGGTCAAGCCTTTTTATGCGTTCTTTTTTCGTTAGTTGCCTGCATTTTGATGCTTTATGGCGACGGTTTATTGGCCGCTTTCATTTTACTGGGATTGATAATTTTAGCATCAACTCTTGCGCTACCTACAGTATTGTGGACAGCCGTTAATTTTATTCTATCCTTCAAGATTGACAATCCGATCTTTCAATGGTTCATCGCCGACACAAAACAGCAGATAAATGGCTTGAGCGCGTGCCTTATGTCTCTTCTAATTGCACTCTCCGTGAATATTGGAGTCAATGGAATGATAGAAAGCTTCAGGCAAACGTTTCTAGGCTGGTTAGATCAACGGCTAGTATCAGAATTATATTTATCGGTAAAAGATCCCGCCTTAGCTAGCCAGATTGAATTGTATCTCGATGAGAAAGTGGAAAGTGTTCTGCCTATTGTAAAGGTACCTGCCAGGACAAAGAATATATTGATTGATATTTTTGGTTTTTCTCCAGATCTAACATACGAGGAAAACTGGCCCTTACTACAAGCTGAAGACATGGCTTGGGAGAAAATTACACGGGGAGAAGGTGTGCTAATAAACGAACAGTTGTCGCGGCGCTTGCAGGCAGGCCTCTCAGACAACATTTCTGTAATAAGCAATGGCCGGTATCTAACATTTAAAGTACTGGCCATTTATTCAGATTATGGAAACTCCAAAGGCCAAATAATGATCCCGATTTCAGTATTTGATGAAAAATTTCCTGAAATTCCACATTTACAGTTTGCTTTGAGAACATATAGTTCGAACAACGAAGAATTACGGAGAGATCTAATACAGAAGTTTGACATAAATAGTACAAGTATAACCGACCAACAGTCACTAAAGGATTTTTCAACTCAAATTTTTGAGAAAACTTTTAGTGTGACCAGAGCATTGGCCGTATTAACATTGGCAGTTGCTGGGGTATCGCTTTTTACATCTGTTACCTCTCTAAGTGCTCAAAGAATATCCCAAATAGCTCCTGTCTGGGCTATTGGAATCAATCGAAAAGCGCTTGCTAAGTTAGAGTTCTTAAGAATATTTACTTTTACTTTCATTACATTCATTTTTTCGGTCCCAATTGGATTAGTAATCGCATGGATATTAATGAATTATGTACATTTAGAAGCCTTCGATTGGCGGATACCCGCCAAATACTTCCCTGTTCAGTGGCTTGAATTATTTCTAGTTAACTTGGCCGTAACTTTTGTCTCCGTATTTCTGTATTACTTCAGTATAAGACGAGCCTCTCCGTCTGATTTACTCAGAGTCACAAGCTATGAAACATAGCTGCAGAAACCTGTTTGGATTAGCGGTATGTTTGGCTGTGACTTTTTGTGGCCTTGGGAATGGCGAGGAAAAAAATACTGAGAATGTGTTAAAGCCGAAGTTCGACGTCATCGATAAACATTTAAAACTACAGTTTCCAAGAGACCACGGACCACATCATTCTTTTCGGTTTGAGTGGTGGTATATAACTGCCAACCTAAAAGACAAATTTGATTATGATCATGGAGCTCAATTTACTCTTTTTCGTACGGCACTGGAACCCAAAATCACAGAGGAGAAAGGTTGGAACAATACCGAGGTATGGATGGCTCATATCGCCAGCACTGATAAAAACACGCATCTGGTTGAAGAAAAGTTTGCTCGTGGTGGCATCTCACAAGCAGGAGTTACGGCTTACCCGTTTCTGGCTTGGATAGATAACTGGCGGGTCTCAGGAAAAGATTTAAATAAGCTGGAATTATCCGTTACTGGAAAAAAACTCAGTTATTATCTTGAACTGGAGGCGTATAGTCCAATCATATTCCACGGTAAAAACGGTCTGAGTGCGAAATCAGACTCGGGTCAAGCCTCAGCTTATTACAGTCAACCATTCTACAGTGCTTCGGGTTGGATCGAAAAAAATGGCATCCGTCATGAAGTTTCTGGAAGCGCGTGGTTGGATCACGAGTGGTCGAGTCAATTCTTATCAAGAAATCAAAAAGGTTGGGACTGGTTTAGCTTAAATTTTTCCACTGGAGAACGTCTTATGCTTTTTAAAATTCGAGACGAAGATGGTTCACAATTTTACTCTGGAACTATCGCAAACAGCGACGGCTCTGTTATCAATTTGAATCCTCGGGGAATAAGCATTAAACCAGTTAAATTCAAAAAAAGTTACTCAAACTATCCGACGGAATGGAGAATAAAAATTAAGGAATTAAATGTGGATATTCTAATAAACGCATTGAACCCTCACTCAATTATGGATACGAGCATTCCGTATTGGGAAGGCCCTACAAAAATAAGTGGAAGCCATAAAGGAAGCGGTTACCTTGAGATGACCGGATACGAGGAAAAGCTTTTTCTAAAACGCTAAGCTGCCCTGGTTTCCAAAACCTGATCTACTTTAGCTTGCGCCTTATCTTCTTCTACTCCATCTACAACCGCCACTTCCCTGGTCAGACGTTCTAATGCCGCCTCATAAAGTTGTCTTTCCGAGTAAGATTGTTCTCTTTGTTCGTCGTTGCGATGCAGATCTCTTACCACTTCAGCTATCGCAATCACATCACCAGAATTGATTTTTTGTTCATATTCCTGTGCTCTCCGCGACCACATAGCCCGCTTGACCCTTGCCCTCCCCTTAAGCGTCTCCATAGCCCTTGATATTATTTCTGGCGTCGAAATAGATCTTAAACCTATAGCAGCAGCTTTATCGATCGGTATTCTTAACGTCATTTTATCTTTTTCGAACGAAATTACAAACATCTCCATTTCAATGCCTGCAACCTCGTGCTTATCAATGGCTACTATCTGACCAACACCATGAGATGGATAAACTATGTAATCTTCAGGGTTAAAATCATAACTGTTATTTGATTTTCGCATTTCTCACCTTGTTCTTATATTTAAATTGCCGCGGGCATTTTATAGCAAACTATACTAAAACTTTGCTCTCTTATAGGCCATCAGAAAGAAGATGGTTCTTTTGGTCAGACCTGTTAATAGTTTTTTTCTATAATCTTATCAACAAAAAAGTTAGCCAAATTTAACGATGCTAGTTCTTCCTAAAAAAAAATATAACTTCCCTAGAATAGAAAATTCTTGATAAATTGAAAGCTAGTCTCCTTCTCCAGGTTTCTCAGAAAAGTATTTCTCAAACTTTCCTGTTTCACCGTCACGTTCATCCGCCTCTGGCAATGGATCCTTCCGTACTGTGATGACGGGCCATATTTCTGAATATTTTCGGTTAAAGGCGACCCATTCCTCTGCATCAGGTTCAGTATCAGGTTTAATTGCATCTACAGGGCATTCTGGTTCACAAACCCCACAATCGATGCACTCATCAGGGTGTATCACTAACATGTTTTCACCCTCATAAAAGCAATCTACAGGACATACCTCTACACAGTCCGTATATTTACACCCAATACATTTATCATTAACAATGTACGTCATCCACTGCTTTCGCTCGCAATTTCGAATCTTACTCTACTTAAAACCTACGAAGTCTGGTAGATAACCAAATTCAATAATCGGATCAAGTCTAAATAGTGTACCGTCAAACCCTACTTGTCGCGCTCCTTGTAGAGCGATGCCGCTTCAGCTGGCGCACCTCTTCTGCTGCCAGCCGCCATCACCTCAACTATCTTCACCTCATTATTTTTTTGAAAAACTACAATGTCTCCTAACTTAACAGGAACAGAGGCCTTGCGCACTCGAGCCCCGTTAACCCTAAAATTGTTGCTTCTAATCTGCCGAGCCGCAACTGTCCTGCTCTTAAAAAATCTACAGTACCAAAGCCATCTATCCAATCTTATCTTACTAATGCTAATTTCCATACTAAAGCTTATTCTTTAGCTCCATTAATGCTGCGAAAGGGCTATCAGGGTCCAAGTGCTTACGAGTGCCAACAACCTTTCTAATATTTTTCTTTTTCTCCTTTAAGGGTTTTGTCCCCGTTTGAGCCGCGATGCGGTTCTCGGCGTTGTTTGAAGCTCTAAACCGAGTTTTCCTCTCATTTGATTGGACCTTTGCGTCCGAACCCTTTGCAATAGCACTTCTTTTTTTAACAAATCTAAATGTGTAAAAAACTTCTTGATTATCAGAGTTTCCATTTTCGTTTAGCTTATTTTTGCTCTCCAATCCTGATTGTGCTTCTCCCTCATTGGGAAGTGACCTTACTTCAGAAGTATTTTCCTTAGTATTATCATCCAAATTTTTCTCACTTTGTATGCTTAACTTTTCTTTCGACTCGGCTTTCTCACTGATTTTTTTCTCTCGTAAGCCTCTCTGAGCTTTGTACCCTATGTTTGTAAGCAGACCAGCGAATTGATCCAGAGTTAAACCAGTGAGAGACAACATCTCCACGCTGGCCTCAAAACCCTTCCAAATATTTTCTGATCTCAAAATATCGGACAAGCGCTCCAATATATCAACTCTGATAGCTCTTTCACCCAAAACTTTGAAACCCGCCATGTTATAATAATCGCTAGGAAATTTTGATAATACAGGAATTGTAACTAAACCAGGTGGCGGTGGTTCCAAAAAATCACCCCTATCCGAATATATTTCCCAGAGTAGTAATCGTAGTTTAGTGGCCGCGGGCTTCAGCATCAAAAAATGAAAAATTGTAAACTGTCCAAATCTTATCCCATATTTTCTTAAATCGGCTCTATCTTTTTGTTCAATATTCTTAACGTCATTAGCGACCTCACTGCGAGGGATGATCCCCAAAGCTTCCGTGACGCGAAATGCTAGACCACGTGTCAATCCCTTTAATGTTTGATCATCTCTCAATTTACAAAGTGGTTCGAATATTGACTCGACACGTCGGGCGATCATATGCTCTAATCTTCTTACCACCTTTTCTTTAATTGTCGCCCCAGCCTCCTCATCAATAATTGGGGTTACCTTAGGGGACATAATATCCTTGCCCTTGCTCAGCACACCAACCTCCGCGTCTAACCAAAGAATCTTTCCCTTGTCCGATAACGAAAAGTCTTGATCGGAACTATTATAAAGTTTCTCTGACCTCATCAAATACTGAGGACCCAAGACAGCCATCGCCGTGGACTTGAGGATCCTTGCCTCCTCATTCGAAGTGGACAAATCCATTTCAAAACGGAGCCCCACTAATTTACCAATCAGTTGATCATTTACAAATATCTCGTTCTCATGGTTTATTTCCGGCACCAATTTCTCCCGCTGTTTTAATCCTCTTACTAGAACTGACGTTCTTTGGTCAATAAACCTTTTTTTCAGCATCCCATGTAATGCGTCAGATAATTTATCTTCGATTTTTCTTGTTTCGCCTTCCCAGTTCCGATTATCATTCGTCCACGATTTTTTATATGCTACATAAGTCCAAGTCCTAATAAAAGCCAGTCTTTTCGAGAGTGTATCAATATCTCCGTCAGTTTTGTCCAATCGTTTCACCTGAGCTGCCAGCCAATCGTTAGGGATGACTCCGCCTCCTCTTAAAAAATCAAACAGCTTTTTTATCAAATTAAAATGGTCAATCAAGGAAATTTTTCTAAAATCTGGCACTTGGCAAACACTCCACAGTACCCTCAAATCACCCTGAGTCGGCATATCAGCGGAAGAGAATGAATTAAAAAGCTTTTTTAAAGCGCTTAAGTCTAGGCCCTCAGGTGCTCTGTAGAAATCGTTTTTCTTTGGTTGTAACTCTAGTGACCTTATAAGAGCGTCCATAGAAGTGAACACAAGTTTTGAGTTTCGCCATTGCAAGGATTTTACCGGTTCTAGTCTATTTCTCTCAATTGCTTGAAATCTCATGGTTTCTAAATTTTCAGCATCACCTGTCACTCCAAAGCTGCCATCGGTTTTATACCGTCCGGCCCTGCCGGCAATTTGAGCTAATTCATTCACATAAAGTAAACGCTCTTTCTTACCATCAAACTTGGACAGTTTAGCGAAATATACATTCTTTATATCTAGATTTAAACCCATTCCTATGGCATCAGTCGCAACCAAATAATCGACCTCACCATTTTGATACAGATCAACTTGCGCATTCCTTGTTCTAGGAGATAATGCCCCCATAATTACGGCAGCACCCCCCTTTTGTCGCCTAATTAATTCTGCAATTGCATAGACTTCATCTATTGAAAAGCTAACAATAGCAGACCTAGGTGGAATACGAGATATTTTCGCTTTTCCGGCGTATGATAGCTTGGAAAATCGTTTCCGTCCACGAATCTCAATTTCTGGAAATAACGACTGAATCTTTCTTAGCATTGTGTCGGAACCTAAAAACATGGTTTCCTTGGTGCCTCGCACATTCAATAGCTTATCTGTAAAGATATGCCCCCTTTCATAATCTGCACAGAGCTGAATTTCGTCGATTGCGATAAATTCTACTCCGAGATCCCTTGGCATAGCTTCAACGGTGCAAATCCAATACGACGGACTAGGAGGGATAATTCGTTCTTCGCCAGTGATAAGAGCAACGATCTCTTTCCCGCGCCTTAACACTAGCTTGTCAAAAATTTCTCTTGCCAGCAAGCGAAGGGGGAAACCAATTATACCAGTCTGATAATCAAGCATTCTTTCTACAGCTAAAAAGGTTTTTCCGGTGTTGGTAGGTCCCAGTACGGCCACGATTTTATCAGCATTTTTCAAAACAAGATCACCCAGAAGTGAATACAGTAAGCTATTAGAACACAACAACTCACTAAAATAGAGAAACTTTTTTCTGAACGGTCAATCAATTTTTTTAAATACGGTAAACTTAACAAAAACATTTTTGCTTGAAATTTAATTCGGAATCCTGTCTTTGACAATTATTAAGAATTTTTTTATTTGGGAGAGAAAAATGTCTGAAACTCTGGAAGAAGCAAGGATTTCACTACAGGAAAAAATACAGGGCGCGCAAATCGACGGTTCAATTAAATTTGAAGTTGAAGACTTGGGATCAATTGTCATTAGTGAAGGTAAGGTAACAATATCCGAAATAGACACTGATTGCACGCTTAAAGGCAATCTTGAAACGTTCCAACAGATCTTTAATGGTGAACTGAACGCAACTTCTGCATTCATGAGTGGGCGACTAACGGTGGACGGGTCAATGGGGGTCGCAATGCAATACAATTCAGTCCTCTCGTAAATGGAATATCATAAATCGCCCAAAAGCAGTATTGATATCCCGCTAAATGGCGAATTGAGATTTGTTACGACCAAGGATAAAAAAACAATAAGATATGCAGTTTGGCCTAAGGGAGAAAAAGGCTTTGTTTTATTTCTTAATGGACGAAACGAATATATCGAAAAATATAATGACGCATATAGAATGTTTCAAGAGTTAGGTTTCGCCGTAGCAACTCTTGACTGGCGATCTCAGGGTTTTTCTGAAAGGCCCTCATGGAATACAAATTTGGGGCACATTGGAGATTTCTTGTACTATCAACACGACATTGACGCAGTTTTAGAGGACTCGTTGTTGAGCCGTCACTTCGGGAAGAGAGTGCTGGTGGGACACTCAACAGGCGCCTGCATAGGCCTTAGAACACTATTAAAAAACGATTACAATTTTGACGCGGCTATTTTTTTGTCTCCACTATGGGGATGGGGAGATAAAGTGAAATCCAAGTTTATTAGAAAATTCTTTTTGGCCTCTAGCAACTTGGCAGAACAAATTGGACTCGGTCATATTAGTTTTGGTTTTCAACCTAAAAAACCCTATGTACTAACTGAAACAGTAAAGAGCAACGCTCTAACTTCGGACCCTAAGCAGTTTAAGCGTTTGCAAGACATTGCTACAAAAGAACCAAGTTTGAGTACCGGTGCACCCAGTTTTTCGTGGATAGCTTCTGCAGAGCGTGAGATAAGGAACCTGAAAAAAATATATGATTTAAATATTCCAGTTCTCGTAGCTGTAGGTTCGAATGACAACCTTATTTCACAAGATGCTGCTGAATTACTTTGCAAACAAAACCCATCGTGGAATTTTGAAGTTTTTACAAATGCTCGACACGAGTTACTGATTGAGAAGCAAGAAATTCTTGACAAATTATGGCTTCAAATTGAAGCCTTTCTAGCAGATCAATAAACATAGGATTTATTTAATTCGTGAAAGTAATTCTAGTGCCTCTTGGTGGAGATCCTTATCACCGCAAGCTAGAACCCGACCGCCGTTCTGAGCATCTTTTCCTTGCCAGTCAGTGACTACCCCACCTGCACCCTCAATAACAGCGATTGGAGCTTGAACATCGTATGACTTAAGACCAGCTTCAATTATAATATCAATTTGGCCCATTGCGATGAGCGCAAATCCATACGCATCAAGTCCATAACGTGTTAGCTTTGCCCTTTCGCTTATGCTTTCAAAAGCTAGTCGTTCCTCAAGTGATCCTATTTCGGGAAAAGTAGTAGACAAAATAGCTGATTTTAAGTCGGAACATTTTCGTGTTGCTACTCTACGTTCGACGCCATCAAAGAGATAAACCGATTTTTCAAAACCGCCAATCAGGAGTTCCCTAGTAAATGGCTGATTGATAGCCCCAAGAATTGGTTTTATACCATCGTTAATTGCCACCAAAACCGTCCAAAGAGGAATCCCTGATATAAAAGCACGTGTCCCATCAATTGGATCAAGTATCCAAGTAAATTTTGAACTTCCGGGTACCAAACCCATTTCCTCTCCAAAAACAGAGTCCGCTTCACGATGCTTTTTTATTACCTCAACCATTGCTTTCTCAACAGCAACATCCACTGCTGTAACAGGATCAAAACCTGACTTGCTCTTGTTCTTTTCTAATAGGTTCGGAGTCCTAAAATACTGGTTGGCTATATCTCCGCCACAGATTGCCACATTTTTCAAAAGTAATTCTAATTGACGCCTTTTTTCTATTCTCATATTATACCTGACTGGGACAAGCGTTCCAACTAAACCTTCAATACTCAAATTTCATGTCACAAATTCAAATACTTTCTGGCTAGACTTGCAATCAGATTAAAGTTTGTATTTGTAATTGACTTAAGTATAGCGGTTAACGAGCCTGAAAACAACTAAGGAACATCCATATGAAGGCAATGGCAATAACCGAATTGAATGGTGAGCTGAAAATGTCCGAATGGGCGATGCCCCACTTTAATCGGGAAGAGGTGCTCATTAAAGTTCTAACAACTTCATTAAATTTCGCCGATCGCTTGATGATTGAGGGAAAATACCAAGAAAAGCCCCAATTGCCGTTTGGGATTGGCATGGAGGTCTGTGGGTTAGTTGTGTCTGCTGGAAGTGACGTAAAAAATTTGAAGGTTGGAGACCGAGTTTCGTCTTACATCGGTTTTGGCGGTACAGTTGAATATGTTTCTGTGAATGCTCGGAAATGCTTCAAAATCCCTAATACGATATCTGACGAGGAAGCATGCAGTATAATGATCGCTTATGCAAGTTCTGATCTTGCTCTTAACTACAAAGCTCACCTCAAATCCTATGAAACACTCCTAGTATTGGGTGCAACCAGTGCAGTCGGTCTAGTGACGATAGAAGTTGGAAAGCTATCAGGTGCAAAGGTTGTAGCTGTTGCTCGGGGTAGGACAAAATGCAAATTAGCGCGCGAAATGGGCGCGGATATCACGATTGATACCGAAACAGAAAACCTCACTGAAATACTTAAAGATATAGGTGGCGTAGATGTGGTATACGACCCCATAGGTGGGGAACTATTTGGCAAAGCGCTATCGGCAACAAATCCAGAAGGGAGGATATTACCAATCGGCTTCGCGAGTGGTGAAGTGCCTATGATTCCCGCTAATATCATAATGGTAAAAAATCTGACAATTATAGGTTTTAATGTTGGGCTATATAAGGAGTTCAAAGAAGAAGTTCTTTCTAAATGCTTTAAGAGGGCAATAAAAAACTGTGCCAAAAAACTTATTTCACCTTTAATTGACCAAATCTTTCCACTTGAACAGTCAAACCAAGCCCTAGACGCACTCAGAAAAAGAAGAGGTAGCGGGAAAATAATAATACGGGTCTCTAAAGGTTAGCTAGTTTTACCTTGGCTAAGAATATTTCCATAAAGGGATAGAAATCGTTGACAATTCTCTCAACACCCTCTTTATTTGGATGAATGTTATCACTTTGCATAAAGGAGAGAAAATGCGAAGTGTCATCTGAAAGCAAAGACTTAAAAAAATTTGGGTAAAGCAATAGGTTAAACTCTTCTTTTAACTTCGAAAAGCTCTCTTGAAACTTTAGCTTATAGTCCTCACCGTAATTATTTCCAGCATCAACGCCGATCAGGAGCACTGGCAGCCCCTTATTTCTGGCCAAAAGAACCATTTTTTTCAGATTAGCATATGTAATTTCTGGTCGAATACCACGAAGCATATCATTAGCACCCAAATTTATCACTACGCCATCTATACCTGACGAAATACTCCATTCAAAACGCTCTAACCCACCAGTCGTTGTATCACCAGAAACACCAAAATTTATTAACTGCACCTCATGTTTATTCTCGCTCAACTTTTGGTGCAGTACCGAGACAAAGTTTTCAGTCTCTTTAAGCCCATAACCTTGCGTCAAGCTATCTCCGATTATGGCAACCGTGAGTTGATTTCCTGCGAGGAGCGTAGTATTTTGAGCTAGCAAAATAATTAAAGATACAAAAAATGCCCAACATCCTGATTTAAATCTGAAGTAACAATATAAAAAAAAACTAATTAGTTTCTCAATTTTCATAGTGATTAAACAAATACTTTTCATGACCAAAATAGCTGTAGAACTCAAACACGTTTATCTAACCTTTAACAGTAAAATCGGAACGGTTGAAGTTTTAAAAGACATAAATTTACAAATTCCGCAAAATAAGTCTACCGCTTTAATCGGACCATCAGGTTCGGGCAAATCTTCCTTGTTAATGCTAATTGGTGGCCTGCAACGCGCTACAAAAGGCGAGATACAGGCATTAGGTCAAAACTTGGAACAACTTGATGAAAATGAATTAACAAAGTTTAGAGGAGAGAATTTAGGTGTTGTCTTTCAGGCCTTTCACTTAATACCCACCATGACAGCTCTTGAAAACGTTTCAATACCTTTGGATATCAGCGGAGCTAAAGAGGTTGGCAGTAGGGCAAAGGCAGCTTTAATTTCTGTCAACTTAGGACACAGGTTGCACCATTATCCATCTCAACTTTCTGGAGGCGAGCAGCAAAGAGTTGCGCTCGCCCGTGCCGTCATCACTCAACCTTCTTTAATTTTGGCAGACGAACCAACTGGGAATCTTGACCAAGAGGCTGGAAATACAGTTATGCAAATGCTTTTTGATCAGAAAGAAGTACACGGTTCTACGTTAATTGTTGTCACTCACTCATTAGAGCTGGCTGAACTGTGCGATCAAACTATTGTTTTAAGAGATGGTTCAATCATCAGTGCTAATAGGGGCGAGTTCACTGGGTTTATGAAGAAAGAAAAATGAAGTTAAATTTTTTTAAAATTGCTCGCCGTGAGCTGCGAGGGGGATTAAAAGATTTCCAAGTTTTGATTTTGTGTGTAGCTTTAGGGGCTTTTGCAATATCTACAATTGGCTCTATCAAACGATCAATAGAAGCTGGTCTTGAGCATCAATCTTCGGAAATATTGGGAGGAGATGCCGTAGTTCGCTTAACTTATCGCTTTGCAACTGATGAGGAGTTAAATTTTCTTAAGAGTAATTCAATCGCTCTTTCTGAAGTAACAGATTTTCGATCGATGGCGGCAGTCCTGAAAGGCGATGAAGTGACCGATAGTACCCTAATTCAGGTAAAAGGTATCGATCAATATTATCCTTTGTATGGCAAGCTTAAGATTCTCCCTGCTCAAACACGAGGTAATGTTTTGTCAAAAACAGACGGTTCCTATGGAGCCATTGTTGCGCGATCACTGCTAGACAGGTTGGACATTGCTCTCTACGACCACATACGAGTGGGGAATAGTCTCTTTCAGATTCGAGGAATAATCGACACAGAACCCGATGCCGGAAGCAACGCATTCTCATATGCACCAAGAGTAATTGTTCTCAATGCTGCCCTGAAATATAGTGGGCTTTTGGCTCCTGGGTCAATGTTCGAAACTGAGTATCGAATGAAATTAAAATCTCTAAAAAATTTGGAGCGAATAAGAGAGGAGGTAAGTATAGCTTTTGATAATCGAGGACTCCGTTGGAGAGATATAACCAATCCGTCGCCCAGCTTAGAAAGATTTGTAAGCAGATTAACTTCGTTTCTACTCGTAATGGCTCTTGCTGGTCTGGCCGTTGGTGGAGTTGGGGTCGCCTTGACGGTAACTTCATACCTTGAAAAAAAAAGATCAGCAATTGCCATTTTGAAAACATCAGGCGCAACTGAGTTTTTAATTTTCTTTACTTATCTTTCTGTCACTTCTTTTTTTGCACTAATAGGCTTAATACTCGGCTCGATCATAGGTTCCTTTACAATTATTCTTGTTGGACCTGTAGCTTTCTCCAACATCCCCTTGCCAGTGAGGTTTGATTTTTATCTGGAACCAATATTGCAATCTTTATATTATGGTTTCTGTATCTCACTAATTTTTGCAATTTGGCCACTAGGTAGAATGCTTGGCGCAAATGTCGCAACGCTTTTATCCCAAGCTACCGAACTACCTAAGTTTTACCCTAGTTTGAAATATCAAATATTGGTTATCACCATAACTCTATTCATGGTTTCTAACTTTGTTATATTGTCTCCTCAGCCTAGCCTTTCTTCTTGGGCTTTTGGAGGAATTATTATTTCCTTAATAATGTTCGCAACCGTTGCTCAATTATTAAGATTCTTAGCTCGACTCCTAGTAAAACTTAAATTTATAAGTAAAAAAGTCCAATTTAAGATGGCTTTTTCTTCAATTAGCGGACCGAATTCAGAGACCACCTTAACGATGTTAGCAATAGGTCTTGGATTATCAGCTTTGTCAACGATCGGACAAATTGATTACAATTTGAGGAGTAACATAAACAACGAGCTGTCACAAAGGTCTCCAGCATTTTTTTTTATTGATATCCAAAAGACTCAATTAGATGAATTCGTGGTCAACGCTCTAAACATCAATACGGTTAGCGAAACATCGACTGCACCAATGCTTCGAGGGATAATAAGTAAAATCAACGGGCTACCCGCTTCCGAAGTGGCCGGCGATCACTGGGCATTATCTGGAGATCGGGGTGTTTCTTATGCGCAACAACCACCAAAACACAATAGTGTAATAGAGGGTTCTTGGTGGAGCGAAGATTATGCTGGTGAACCGTTAATCAGTTTTGCAAAAACGGAAGCTGACGAGATTGGCTTGAGAATTGGGGATAAGATAACACTCAACGTTTTGGGTCGCGATTTTACTGGCACCATTTCAAACTTTAGAGAGGTAAACTTTGCTTCAATGCAGATAAATTTCTTGATGATATTCGATACTCACTCGCTAAAAAGCATTCCGCATTCGTACATCGCAACAGTATATCTGAACGAAGATTACGAGAGCAAATTGCTACGAACCACAGCTAACAAATTTCCTAATGTCACTGCAATACCTATCCGACAGCTATTAACTCGTGTTTCGGAAAACCTAGAAACATTGGCCATTATAACGCGATGGAGCTCCTCAATAACCATTCTTACTGGTATTATAGTACTAATTGGCGTCGCAATTAACACAGAAAAATACCGTATTTATGAAGCATCAATTTTAAAAACTTTGGGTGCAACGAATACGGTTATTTTACAAAGCTTTACGCTCAGATCAGCTATTATTGGAATCGGCGCAGGGTTTTTTGCGATTATATTTGGAGGTATTGCGTCGTGGGGTATTGTCGAATTTGTGATGAACGGTACGTTTAGATTCGATTTACTGTCATCGATAATCATAATTCTGATGGGCTTAACCATCAATCTCATTATAGGCCTTTTGTTTTCGCGAAAACCATTGCGTATGGAAGCGGCTAGCATCCTGAGAAAAGGAGATTAGATGTTTGTCTTAACGTTAGTAGTTTTTTTTGTAAAATGGACTTGAAAAGGATGGCTATTGCGACAATATTATAGTAATGTGTTTTCAATAGATTTTATGAACTAAGGAGAAATTAATGGCGAATTATGATACCGCACGAGCAACGGGCCAAACAACGGACATTTCTTTAGATGTTGGCTTACGGGCCCACATGACGAAAGTTTATGGTCTTATGGCTGTTGCTATGGTAATTACAGGTTTGGTGGCGTATGCAGTCGGAACATCACCAGCGATGCTTGCCGCAATTTTTAATACGCCGATGAAATGGGTGGTAATGTTTGCCCCCCTCGGAGTAGTATTTCTGTTTGGAGCAAAAATTAATTCCATGCGCTATGAAACGGCGCAATTAGTTTTTTGGATATTTGCAGGGCTCGTAGGTTTATCGATATCATACATCTTTGCGGTCTATACTGGAGTGTCTATTGCTCAAACTTTCTTTACAACAGCAATAGCATTCGCCTCACTCAGTTTATATGGGTATACGACCAAGCGAGATCTGAGTGGGATGGGTAGTTTTTTAATTATGGGCTTAATTGGGATTCTCTGCGCCTCTATATTAAACATTTTTATACAAAGTGGAGCGATGCACTTCGCAATTTCAGTGTTGGGTGTTCTTATATTTGCGGGGCTCACAGCTTATGACACACAGAATATTAAGAATACATATATTCATATTAGAGCAACCTCCGGGGAGGAAATCGCAGCAAAAGCAGGCATAATGGGCGCGCTCAGCCTTTACTTGAACTTCCTAAACATGTTTATGTTTCTGTTAAGCTTTATGGGTAATAGAGAGTAAACAAAAAAACGTAAAAGCCGCATTGATGCGGCTTTTGCTTACTTTATTTTACCTTCTTTGTACTCTACATGCTTTCTTGCTATTGGGTCATATTTTTTTACGACCATCTTATCTGTCATAGTCCTAGAGTTTTTCTTGGTCACATAGAAATGACCAGTGTCTGCCGACGAATTAAGTCTAATTTTTATTGTCGTTGGTTTTGCCATGGTTAACACTCCTTGAGCTTCGCCAGAGGTACATCAAATTTCAATTATGTTCAATACCTTTCTTATCTTGTCACGTTAACATTTGTAATGTTAAACCTCCGGCAATTTTAAGACTTTATTCTGTAAACCCTGAGATCCACCAGAGAAAAAAGGAACCTGTCTCGATGTAATTTTTCTTCTTAATAAACCCGTTAAATGCTCTAAAACTAAGTAAGTAATTGTTGGCAGCTCGAGGTGGTTGTAATCGTTTAAATCCACCCACCTCAAATCGTGTAACTCGTCGGAAGCGTTCGAAAAGTCATCAAGATTGTTACAAACTCTGTCCGCATTACAAAAAAAGAAGCGCGCATCAAATCTTCGAGTACGACCAGGTGGTGTGACAGCTCTGAAAAAAAATCTTAAATTAGATAAATCGGGGCCATTGCTATCTCTAAAAAACTCATACCATACCTCTGGTGGACTAGCCTGTTTAATTGGTGACGCCAACTTCAAGCCTGTTTCCTCCCATAACTCACGAACCGCTGTTATCGGCAATGATAGTCCTACGAAAGGATTACTTTCGATCGTCAACAGCTTTTGGTCATTGACAGAAATTGGTTTAGCTACTGGAACCTTGGTATCATCTCTCTCCCACGCACCTCCGGGAAACACATATTTTTTTGGCATGAAAACAGCGCTCGAGTCTCGTCTTCCCATAAGTACGAATAACGAAGACTTAAACCTTCTGATTAAAATGAGGGTGGCAGCATCACGAATGCTATTTATTTTAACTTCTTCTTTCATAAATTCAGTCAATTATTAGGAAACACGCTCTTAAAATAAAACTTTCACAAAAACTATTGGGTTTTCATAATTTATTAGTTTGCACTTCGTTTGGCAATTTGATCTTGCTTTGATAGCCGATTTTTTTTAGGTCATTGTACTCAGCAATAGAACAATTTTCTAATTAGCTTAAAAAACTGAGCCAAGTTAAAAGAAATTTGATATTGAACATGAGTCTAAGTTAAGCATAATGATATTTTTACACTTTTTTTTTGGAAGATCATGTTTTAGATGAATAAATTTGTTGCCCAAAAATATGCCATTTCGGCATTAAGTTGGTTAGGAAATAATCCGACTGAGTTGGAAAATTTCTTGACCGAATGTGGTGCTTCAGTTGGCGATCTCCGACAAGCCTCCACTCAACCAGAATTTCTTGTTTCGGTTTTGGATTTTTTTTTAACTTCCGACAAACTGGTTGTTGAATTAAGCTCGCATTTAGATGTTCTCCCTCAAGAGATCATCGAGGCGCGCGAGCATTTGCCCGGCGGGAATAATACTCATTGGACATAATCATGAAAAATTCGACATTCACCCAAATAAAAGATTTAAAGATTAACGTAGACAATCCAATTTTAATAGTTGATGCTGATGAGGTTTTAGTATTATTTGCAGCCCACTTTTCAGGTTTTCTGAATAAGTTAGGTTGGACATTAAATCTAAAGGGATACAGACTGGACGATGCAATAATCAATGTGAAAGACGGTCATACAGCTGACAAACGAACATATCAATTCTTAATAAACAGTTTCATTGACAAGGAAACTTTGCATCAACCCGAAGCTCCTGGGGCCTCTGAAGCCCTCAAACTATTCAGAACTCGAGCTCAAATCATAATACTTTCAAATGTGCCAAAAAGCGCATATCAAGATCGCCTAAAGAATTTAAATAACCTCGATATGAACTACCCTGTGATTCAAAATAATGGGTTTAAAGGTCCAGCACTCAAGGAGATTGAGAAATTGACCAAGAATTTATGTATTTTTATAGATGATAACCCTTATCAAATACAAAGTGCCGCAGATTACGTGCCATCCATGTACCGTTTCCATTTTACTGCATGCGATATTGTAAAAGCTACGATGCCAATTGCCACTGGTGCGACACACCGCCCTAGTAGTTGGCCCGAAGTCGCGAAACTAATTGACGAAATACTTCCTTAAACATTTTCTAAAGACTTTAATGCTTCAACTAGTTCAAAAGGTAACGGTACCGGTCTTCTAGTCTTTGAATCAACGTAAACATGTATCAGTGAAGCTTGTGCAGAAGCCGCAGTGTTTTCCTTCTCGAATAAACCTATGCTGTAGTTTACTGCGGAGTGCCCTTTTTCATTTAAGGCTAACCCACAAACTATCGACCTAGGAAATTTCAGTGGAGCAAAATAATTACACTTCGTTTCTACTACCAAACCAATTATGGGACCGTGAGGTAATTTTAAAGCACCACTTTCGAGAAGCCAATAATTTACTATACTATCAACATATTCGTAAAACACGGCGTTATTAACATGATTATAAACGTCATTATCTCGCCATCTAGTTTCATAGTTCTTAAAAAATACAAAATCGCTTTGATTTTTTCGTTGCGGTTTCATAAGAATCTCCTAAGAACTTAGCATATCATTTTATTCAAAGGCCTCAAGTGACTATAAAAGCAATAATATTTGACAAGGATGGAACTTTATTTGATTTCCAGAAGTCTTGGGGAAAATGGGGTACCAAGTTAATTAGTGAGCTAGCAAACGGTGAAAAGGATCTAATGCTAGAAATCAGCAGAGTTTTAGAATACGACTTGGAGACAAAAGAATTTCAGAAAAGCAGTCAATTCATCGCTGGCACAGTTGCAGAAACTGCGAATCTAATTGCGTCGGTGGTACCAGAAAAATCAGTCGAGCAAATAATTGAACTACAACTCAATCTCTCACTCGACATGAAGCAGCATCCAGTAAAGTCACTTAAGAAGACAATAGATTTTCTTTCCACAAATGGTTTCGTATTGGGTGTTGTAACAAATGACTTAATTAACCCAACCCGCAATCAGTTAATTAAAGAAAAAATTCTTTCCCAATTCGAACTAATTCTTGGACAAGACAGCGGGTATGGGAGCAAGCCAGATCCGAGTCCTCTTCTAGCTTTCTGTAAACACTGCAATTTAGAGGTGGAGGAGGTAGTGATGGTTGGGGATAGTGCACATGACCTTACTGCCGCAAAAAACGCTCGAATACTTGGCGTAGGAGTATTAACCGGACTTGCATCGAAAACCGATCTTTTAAAACATTCAGAATACGTAATACCCGATATCTCATATCTTCCGAGTTGGCTCAAGAATAGGGGACAAACACGCCGAGGTTTTAAAAGTATTTGAGTATTGCGTCAATCGATACCTTTGCATCACCATACAGCATTCTCGAATTCTCTTTATAAAAAAGTGGATTCTCTATACCAGAATATCCGGTTCCCTGCCCTCTTTTAGAGATAATCACTTGTTTTGATTTCCAAACTTCGAGGACTGGCATTCCAGCGATTGGGCTGTTCGGGTCATCTTGAGCTGCGGGGTTAACTATGTCATTGGAACCTATAACAATGGTAATATCGGTGGAAGGAAAATCGTCATTTATTTCATCCATTTCTAACACAATGTCATACGGGACCTTTGCTTCCGCCAGCAAAACGTTCATATGACCCGGGAGTCTTCCTGCAACTGGATGAATTGCGAACCTAACAGACTTACCTTTAGCAACCAACTTCTTAGTGAGTTCTGAAATTGAGGCTTGAGCTTGCGCGACAGCCATACCGTACCCTGGAACAATTATAATTTTCTTTGCGTCTTCAAGTTGAGAGGCAACAGCTTCAGATTCTGTAGAAACCATTTCACCATCTATTTTCATCGCTGGTCCAGTATTTTCGCCGAATCCTCCAAGAATAACAGAAATAAAATTCCTGTTCATGGCTCTACACATTATGTAAGACAAGATTGCACCAGACGATCCTACTAAAGCTCCAGTCACAATTAATAGGTCATTGCCAAGCATAAAACCAGTTGCAGCAGCAGCCCATCCTGAGTAGCTGTTAAGCATAGATACCACTACAGGCATATCGGCACCGCCAATCGCCATTACCAAATGAGCTCCCAGAAGGAACGCCAGCAATGTCATAATAATCAATGACCAAAGCCCAAAATGATTCAAATAAAACCATCCCAAAATTACAATCAGAATCAGAATCGCTAGGTTAATTAGATGTCTTCCCGGAAGGATAAGAGCCTTCCCGTCTATGCTGCCTGCCAGTTTTCCGTAAGCAATCACCGAACCAGTAAAAGTAATGGCTCCGATAAAAATGCCCAAGAATATTTCAACCTCATGTATCGTAATCTCAATGGCACTTAGACCGGGCGGCGGGTTTATGTCAGAGTTTATACCAATAAAAACCGCGGCAAGGCCCACGAAGGAATGTAGTGCCGCTACCAATTGAGGCATTTCCGTCATTTGTACTCTTAAAGCGACCACCGTACCGATTATTGACGCAATTATTAAGATTGGTATCAGAAACGGGAAGACGGAGAAATCTACATATGGTCCAAATATCGTTCCAACAACGGCGATCGCCATTCCTATTATTCCAAACCAAATCGCTCTTTTTGCCTTCTCCTGATCGCTAAGACCACCCAGAGCGAGGATAAATAAAACACTGGCGGCTATGTAGGAGGCTGTGACTAATCCAATACTCATATCTTACACCTAAACAATTAACTTTTTTGAAACATTGCGAGCATGCGTCGAGTTACCAAGAAGCCACCCACAATGTTTATCATTGCTATTAGAACAGAAAATGCTGCCAACACTTGGACTAACAAACTGTTTGAACCCAACTGAAGCAGAGCACCAATAATAATTATACCTGATATTGCATTTGTTATTGCCATCAATGGGGTATGTAGTGCGTGGTTAACATTCCAGATGACTTGGAACCCTACAAAACATGAGAGCACAAACACTATAAAGTGCTGCATGAAGCTCGCAGGCGCATAGCTGCCGATTAAAAACATCGCTACCCCTCCAAACAATAATAGACCAATTTGTTGAATGCCTGCTTTTCTAGCTTTATCTTTATCTTGATCCAAGCTTTCATTGACGTTCAACTTTATATTTTCTTTCTCGGGTGGCTTTCCGATCGCAGCAACCTTAGGGGGAGGGGGAGGGAAAATTATTTTATTCTTATGGGTTACCGTTGAGCCTCTGATCACGTCATCGTCTAAGTTGACTTTATGATTACCATCACGATCCGGTGTAAGGTCGTCAACCATGTGTCGAATGTTATTAGCGAAAAGCGTTGAGGATTGCGTAGCCATCTGGCTAGGAAAGTCTGTGTAACCAACTACCACTACTCCATTTTCAGTTTCAAACTTTTGATCTGGTCTGGTTAATTCACAATTACCACCTCTCTCTGCCGCTAAATCGATAATTACAGAGCCCGCTTTCATTTTATCGACCATATCCTTTAACCAAAGCTTAGGAGCATCTTGACCCGGTATTAGAGCTGTAGTTATCACAATATCGACTTCAGAAGCTTGAGCTCTAAAGCATTCTAACTGTTTCTCTCTAAACTCGGGACTCGATGGAGCGGCATAGCCGCCTTCACCTGCGTTATCCTCTTCAAAGTCCAGAAATAAAAACTCAGCCCCCATCGACTCTATTTGTTCAGAAACCTCAGGTCGAACATCAAATGCCCTCACTATAGCGCCTAGAGACTGAGCAGTGCCGATTGCTGCAAGACCTGCTACGCCGGCCCCAATGACTAAAACCTTCGCAGGAGGAACTTTCCCTGCGGCAGTTATTTGTCCAGTAAAAAAGCGACCAAAATTGTTTCCCGCCTCTATAACAGCTCGATATCCTGCGATATTTGCCATCGAGGAAAGAGCATCCATTTTTTGAGCTCGACTAATTCTCGGGACCATATCCATCGCAATAGCGGTAACGTTCTTGGCATTTAATTCTTTAAGTAGCTCTTCATTTTGAGCTGGCCACAGAAAACTGATCAGAACTTGATGTTTTCTAAAGCGATTAATTTCGATTTTGCTAGGTGCCCGAACCTTTACGATTACATCAACCTGCTTCCAGAGCAAAGCGGCAGACTTCACAACTTTCACTCCAGCATCAACATAATCTTGGTCTTTGAATTTAGCAGACAAACCTGCGCCAGACTCGATGATACATTCATAACCTAACTTTTGCAGTTGGACAGCACTTTGAGGTGTCATAGCAACACGACACTCGTCTTTTATTATTTCTTTCGGAGCTCCTATTTTCATAAATTTCCTCTGTAGATTAGTTTTCCCTTTTGTTGTGTCTATAGCTCTATTATCCTAATAGAATCAATGCCGTTTATCTTGCAAGTCCCTAATCCTAGATGATAATATCCTCACCAACCCCCTGACAAAGGGATCTGTAGCCTCAATTTTCGCTTCAAACTCGTGTTTTGAAACAGCCATTACGAGGGCTTCGCTCATCGCTCGGGCGTGCGCCATTCTCAACTTGCCTTCGATTACTCCCATCTCACCAAATATTTCACTTACACCTATTTTGTGATCTGGGACCTTTGTTTCATTATAGGGTAAGAAAATTCCAACTTCCCCTTCCACCAATAGAAAAATCTCTGTCGATTTTTCTCCAGATTTAAAAATAAACTGTCCAGGACGAAATGTTAACTTCTTCAAGATTATAACCCTAACTATTCACTACAAAACTATTTTCATTTTCTCAGCGGCTACAAACATATTATCTGACGGTAAATTATTTTCCAATTCTTTGAGTTGTTCGTCAGTTCGACTCGGGGCGTGATGAGCAATAGCGAATTTCTTACAGTCAGTGTCTTCAGCAAATTTAATTCCTTGCTCAATACTAGAATGTCCCCAACCCCGCTTGGATTCCAACTCCTCGTCTAAAAACATACCGTCCCACACAACAATGTCCGCCGCATTAGCAGCCAAATGTAAATTCTTATCAATATCCGATGCCACTCCGTACTCATGATCCAAGAAAAGGCAAATTTTTTTCCCTAATGACTTAACCGAATAGCCAGACGCACCACCTGGATGATTTAATGTTATGGACTCTATGGATATGTCAGCCTCTCTTTTTAGCCGAGACTGTACGTCTTTGAATTCATGAAAACGTAAGTTCTTCAAGGTCTCTACGAGAGGAATAGGGAAGTACATCGGTTGAAATGCCCTGGTGAATACATTCTTTATTTCCTCGGCTGAGCCTAAACCTGTGCAAATTGTCACCGCGTTTGACGGGTCGAAAATTGCTCCATTAAAAGGTAATCCTTGAATATGATCATAATGGAAGTGGGAGAAAAACAAGTACACTGGACGATCGTTCAAAATCTGTAAATTCTGAAAACCCGTCCCTGCATCGAAAATAAACTGAAAGTTATCCGAACGAATTTCTGTGCAAGTTGTATTTCCTCCATACTTAAGAAATTGCTTAAGCGGAGTCGGAGTAGATCCTCTAACACCGTGAAATACTATTTCCATAGAACTATTCTCACAATTATTCACACTCGGCCATACTATTTCATAAATATACTATTTTAGAAAGAGACAATTTTTTAAAGACTTTATAATACATCAAAACTTATTGGCGCTTCAGCTCACTGGGAGTTAAAAACTCATGTAAGTAACCACACGACCTGCTCAAATCCTTCCAATCAATAATATTTAATTTCAGAACAGCTAAGGCTCCCGTTGGGTATTTTCTTTCAATCAAGTTGTATGCTACTTTCTCCAATTTTGGGTTCGCCAAAAAAGTAATTGCTTCTTGAAAAGCGGGATTATGTCCGATTATCATGAGATTGGAAATCGTGTTTTGTGTCTTTGAAATTTTTTTCAACAAACATTTATAGTTAAAAGTGTATAACTCTTGGGTCTCCATTGACAAAATACTTTCTAGTGAGGGCTTAATTAGATCGAAGGTCATTTTAGCGCGTCTCGCTGTTGAGTATTCGACGCAATCGATATTGAAACTCCTCTCTTTTAAGAAATCTCGGATTAAACGTCCTGCCTTTAACCCTCGGTTCGATAACGGTCTCTCAATATCCGCTACTGCTTCGCCATCATCACCAGTTTGATACCAATCAGACTTTGCGTGTCGTAAAAAAAGAAGGGTCTTCATAATACTAACTTCGATCTATGTTTATTTTAATCCATCGCCCAGATAAAAAACCGGTCACTAGAAACGATTTGGAAGCCAACTCAATATTGGAGCGGGTGATGAGATTCGAACTCACGACATTCTCGTTGGCAACGAGATGCTCTACCACTGAGCTACACCCGCACTTTACACTTTCGCACTTCTTTGTTCAATTCGTGCGCCGGCTTGCGTTGTTAGATGTATTTTACAGATACAACAATGTCAATCGGTTAAAAAAATAGCGCTATAACGAATGACTAAAGTTAAGGAAAAACTCAAGATACTCAAAAATCAAATTAGTGAACTAGTTAAAAAGTCCCAAGAACTTTTTGTTTCTCAAAGTAGAAAATAAAAATACGAATAAGAAAAATATTGAAAATATCAATATAATCGTGGGTCCCGGAGCACTATCTAAAAAAAAGCTACTATAGACCCCTATAAACCCTGCTACTAGAGCAACGCTTGTAGCAGTTAGAAGCATATGAGTAAGTTTTCTGACCGCCAAAAAAGCAATTGCTCCCGGTGCTATCAGAAGACCAACAGCTAAAATTATTCCGACGGAAGACAAGATTGCAACGACGGTTAATGAAGTAAGTGCAAGGAAACCATAGTGCAAGAACGATGTTTTCAATCCAACAACTTGACCCTGTATAGGATCAAACGTATGAAGCATTAGGTCTAATCTTTTCACAATTATCGTAGAGCTAACCAAAATCGATATTGTACCCGATATTACTATATCTCGGAAACTAACCCCCAAAATATTCCCAAATAGTATGTGATCTAGGTGGACGTTCGTCTTTATTTTTAAATAACTAAATAAACCGAGCGCAAACATTCCGGAAAAAACAACTCCCATCACTGTATCACGCTTAATGCGGCTATTTTGGGAAAAAAAACCAGTAAGTAAAGCGCAACTCATACCCGCAACGAACGCTCCCAAAAGCAGAGGAAATTTAAGAATGTAAGCAAGTACAACTCCGGGTAGAACAGCATGACTAATTGCGTCCCCTAACAGTGCCCACCCTCTTAAAACTAGATAGCACGAAATTAAAGATGCTGGAACGGAAACGATACAAATCATTATGAATGCATTCGTCATAAATTCAAATTCAAAAGGTGCGAATAAAGAAAAACTCATCTGTTTTTCACCAAACTGCTAAAGAGCCTCTTCTTAGCAGATAGATAGCCGTATTTTGGCGCGATAAAGAAAGCAAGTAAGAAAAGGGTTGTCTGCAGCAGAATTATAATCGCTCCAGTAGCTCCATCCCAAAAAAAACTTAAATAAGTTCCTATAGCGCTTGTAAATATCCCTATTGAAGCGCTTATAATTATTAATACGTGGAACCTGTCAGTTAGTAAGAATGCGGTTGCTCCGGGCGTAATTAACATCGCGACGACTAAGAAAGCTCCCACAGTTTGCAACGCTGCAATGCAAGAAACTGCCAGCAAACAAAAGAATATTAGCTTCAACTTATCCGGATTTAACCCTATCGAGCGAGCATGGCTCTCATCAAAAAAAGTAACCGTTAAATCCTTCCATTTGAATAGCATGACTGAAATTGACAAAAACCCTATAACGAGTAGCTGTATGGTATCATAGGGAGTAATTGCTAAAATATTCCCAAAAATAATAGTGTTAATATCAACTGACATAGGAAATATTGAGGCCATAAATAATCCTAACCCAAAGAAAGAAGTGAAAATAATTCCAATTATAGTATCCTCTTTTAATATTGTCTTTTGGTGTAGAAACAACATAGCCAATGCTGCTAAACCACCAGCAAAAAAAGCACCCAAGGAAAATGGAAGTCCCAATATATATGCCCCGGCTACACCTGGAACAATGGCATGACTTAGTGCATCTCCAATTAAAGACCAACCTTTCAGGATCAGGTATGAAGAGAGAAAACCACAAATACCTCCAATAAGTGCACTTACTAACATCGCATTCACCATGTACTCGTAATTGAACGGTGTTAAAAAGGTAGGACTCATTATTTTTCCTCCTCAGAGTAAATTACGAACGGCCGCTCGTCATCCGAAATGACTGTAACTTTCCGGTCGTCCTTATCAGAATGAAGTTCTGACCCCCCAAGGACAAAGTGTCGAAGAGCTCCTCCAAAAGCTTTTTCCAAGTTTTGTCGCGTGAAGACTTTTTTTGTGGGGCCAAAAGCCAGAACAGTCTCTCTTAGAAAAATAGAGTGATCACAAAATTCAGGAACCGAACCTAAATTGTGGGTTGCAATAACAATTAGGCTACCCTCATTTTTCAATTCATTTAGTAACCGTATTATTGAGTTCTCCGTTTCTACATCTACCCCAGAAAATGGTTCGTCGAGTAAAATGACTTTACTTTCCTGGGCAATAGCACGAGCTAAGAAAACTCGCTTCCTCTGGCCGCCTGACAATTCGCCAATTTGTCGCTCACGCAGATCTCTCATTCCTGCCCTTTCGAGCGCCATTTTGACAGCAGCGTGGTCCTCTGCCTTCGGCACTCGAAGCCAGTTCATGCGACCGTACCGCCCCATCATCACTACATCTTCCACTAGGATTGGAAAGGACCAATCAACTTCCTCTGACTGGGGGACATATGCTATTAAGTTTTGTTTTAGCGCTGCTTTTACTGACAACCCACAAATTGAGATATTTCCGTTCGACATTGGAACGAATCCCATTATTGCCTTAAACAACGTCGATTTACCCGCGCCATTTATCCCTACCAAACCAGAAATACTTGCAGAAGGGATTTGGAAACTGGCATCGGTTAAGCCGGCCGATCCGTTACGATACACCACTGAAACATTCTTCAATATTAGATTATTTTTTTCATCAGCTTTCATTCAATACATCTCCCAGACATCTCCCAGCAAAATACGCAGCAATAAATAAATCTCCGAAAATTACTTGTGGTTGTTTTAAGAGCCTGATAACGCACCAATTATTGTCTCCGATGTAACTCTTATGAGATCAAGGTAAGTAGGTACTTTACCATTACTGTCCGTCAAGCTATCAACATACAGCACGCCTCCATATTTAATGTCCGTTTCGCGAGCAACCTGCTGGGCAGCCTTTTGCGAAACGGTACTTTCACAAAATATGGCATCAATCTGATTTTTCCTGACTGTATCTATGACTTTACGAATTTGCTGTGGTGTGCCTTCTGCATCAGCATTAATAGGCCATAAATATAACTCATGCATTTCAAAATCTCGAGCTAAATAACTGAAAGCTCCTTCGCATGTGGTTAACCAGCGTTTCTCCTTCGGGATAGATTTTATTTTTTCCTTTAGCGGACGTATGGTTTCCAATATTTTTTGTTTATAGAGTGAAGCATTTCTACTGTAGACCAAGGAATTACTCGGATCATGTATAGACAGTGCACTTTGAATGTTATCAACATATATCAGGGCGTCGCGTAGGCCCATCCAAGCATGTGGATTTGGTTTGTCCTTGTATTCTCCTTCAACGATATTCACTGGTTTAATACCTTTCGTCAAAGTAAAACTAGGAACATCAGAGAGATTTTCAAAAAACTGTTCGAACCATACCTCCAAATTAAAACCATTCCACAGGATAAGGTCGGCATTTTGCGCTTTAACAATATCTTGCGGTGTAGGCTGATAACCATGGATCTCTGCACCGGGTTTGGTAATGGAGACGACCTCTGCCGACTCACCTGCCACATTTTTTGCCATGTCCGCAATAACGGTAAATGTAGTTACAACCTTAAATTTATCTTGGCTAAAGGACATATCCGATTGAAACAAAAACCCGATTAAAGTCAGCAGCAAAAACCCCCCGGATGAGGTAAAGGTGATTAAAGTTCTAATAGCCGCCACCTGCAACACTTGCCTACACCTTTATTTGATATTGATAATCATTCGCAACAATATTGCCTAATTGAAAAATGTTCAAGTAACAAATCGATCAAAGGATGAATATTTCAACAATTGCTAAAAGCTATCTGTTCATCCACGAAAAGTTTTTATAGAATGGTGCTCATGCAAAATGAATCCGAAAAAAAAAACTTGGGCACCGGAGTTTCAAATAATTTATTAGATAATGAGTTGAATACTACTGGTTTGGCCGCAGCCGCCATGAGACACTTACAGCCTTCATACTTGGAAGGCTTAAATGAAATGCAGCAGCAAGGCGTGCTGAATCTTGACGGTCCCGTGTTGATGCTTGCGGGAGCCGGAACAGGCAAGACCCGTGCATTGACCGCTCGAATAGCTCACATTATAAATTCCGGTAAAGCAAAACCAAATCAAATTTTAGCAGTAACATTTACCAATAAAGCGGCAATCGAAATGAAAGCCCGAATAAGCCTGTTCCTCGGGGATGTGGTAGAAGGCATGCCATGGCTAGGGACTTTTCATTCCATATGTTCAAAAATGCTCAGGATAAATGCAGAAATTGCTGGATTAAACTCAGATTTCACAATATTAGACGTTGACGATCAATTAAGGCTATTGAAGCAGTTAATAAGACTCGAAAAAATTGATGAAAAGAGATGGCCTCCTAGATCTCTGGCACATATTATAGACAATTGGAAAAATAGAGCTTTATCACCCGAAAAGGTATCAGACACTGACTCAAATTTGTTTGATGGGAATGCAGTAAAACTTTACACAATGTATCAAGACCGACTAAAGACACTAAATGCAGTAGATTTTGGTGACCTATTGTTGCATGTGCTATACATCTTGCAGAAAGATGCAGGCTTACTCGAAAAGTATCAGAGTACATTTAAATATATTCTAGTTGATGAATACCAGGATACAAACGTTGCCCAGTACCTTTGGCTAAGACTTTTAGCCCAAAAAAAGAAAAATATTTGTTGTGTCGGTGATGACGATCAATCGATTTATGGGTGGAGAGGAGCCGAAGTGGGAAATATACTGCGATTTGAAAAAGATTTCCCAGATGCTAAAGTATTCCGTTTGGAGCAAAATTACCGGTCTAACAAGCATATTCTTTCAGCAGCCAGCAATTTAATTAAAGCTAACTCATCACGGTTAGGAAAGACGCTCTGGACAGAAAGTAAAAAAGAAGGAAAGGTCCGCCTTGTTGGCCACTGGAACGGTGAAGAGGAAGCAAGGTGGATAGGCGAGGAAATCGAAGCACTTGCTAGGGGAACTCGAGGTTATGACCCCGTACCATTAGATGAGCAGGTGATATTAGTTAGAGCCTCCTTTCAAATGAGAGCTTTCGAAGAAAGATTTGTATCCATTGGATTACCTTACGAAGTTATCGGTGGTCCAAGATTTTATGAGCGCTTGGAAATAAGGGATGCGATAGCATACTTGAGGATCGCCACATCACCTACCGACAGCTTAGCTTTCGAACGCATAATTAATACGCCAAAGAGAGGGCTTGGAGAGCGCACTGTACAAGAATTAAACAAAAAGAGTCGTGAAAAAAACTTGCCCTTATTAAAAAGTGCTAGGTTAGCAATAAGTGATGGAACAGTTGTTGGCAAAGGAAAATACGAATTAACACAATTACTCGATAAAATTGACTTATGGAAAAAGATCATTAGCGAAGACGAAAAGCCACCTTTTGAAATCGCTGCTTCGATATTAGATGAGTCTGGCTACACCGAGATGTGGAAGAATGATAACTCACCAACATCGCCCGGGCGTCTTGACAATCTCAAAGAACTAATCGACGCAATTAAGGATTTTGACAATATCCCTGGGTTCCTAGAGCATATTTCCCTCATGATGGAAAATGAAAGGCAAGATGGAATAGCCAAACTAAAAATAATGACGTTACACGCAGCAAAAGGATTGGAGTTTTTCGCAGTTTTCTTGCCGGGTTGGGAAGATGGTTTGTTTCCATCTCAAAGGTCATTAGATGAGACTGGATTAAAAGGTTTGGAGGAGGAACGACGCTTAGCTTACGTTGGAATAACCCGTGCAATTCAACACTGTACAATAAGTTTTACTGCCAACCGACGGATATATAATAATTGGCAGAGCGCGATCCCGTCTAGATTCCTTGATAATTTGTCAAAAGAAGATGTAGAAGTCATTGTTCCACCCACATTAAATCAAAGTAGGTTTGCAGGGAACGACAGAAATGTCTCACGATTTGGTTCGCAAGAATTCAACAAAGCAGATAATGATTTTAATAGTACGCCAAAAATAGTTGTCAAAAATACGGTGGATAAATACCAGTCACCAGGTTTACGAAGAATGGCAACTACAAATCACTTGGAAAGATCAAATATTTCATCGAAAGTTCCCTTAAATCAGGCGACACCATCAGATTTAGAAATAGGCGAAAAAGTTTTTCATCAAAAATTTGGATATGGCAAAGTAAAAGATATTGACCATGATACCGCAACTATTGAATTCAAAAAAGCAGGTCTGAAAAAGGTTAAAAGCGGTTATCTGTTATCTAAGGGTAAGCTTCCTTGAAAAGGACTGTCATATTATATTTCCATGCGTCCACATAAGCTACCAACATTTTCTATTTTCTACCAAAGTATATAGCAACTCCAACCATAAAAAAGGAGTACGCCTGCTTTTCTAAAAGCTGTTCTTATGAATTCACATGTATGTAAACTTTACTCAGGGGCAATCCTTAGTTAACTCGTTGCCAGTCTTGACCCTTACAAAAGAACAATATACAACCATCAACTCTTAGGACATCGCCGTTTAATTCCATCTTGGAATTATAAATCTTCTTGGAGCCATCGTCGTTATTCTCAGATGGATCCCAAATCTTTCCACTCTTATACTTTCCGTCACCACCATACTTCATATTCCAGACCATGAGCTTTTCCAAATGCTCGTAATCGCCATTACTACTTCCATCTTTTCGGATCGCCGCCTTAATGGTACCACATGACAAGCTCTTATCTTCAGGACAAGCGCCAAACTCAATATGCAAATATCCTCCAGTTTCCTCAGATGGGTTTGTCTTGAAAACACCGGTTACAACTTCAGCCCAACTAGGCCCTACCAAAAACATTGATACTATAAAGTAGACTGCTAACTTTTTCATGAAATTCCTCGGCTATTAAATTTGAACTTAGCAAAGTATGCTCGGTTAAGTATCCTCTCGTCAAGCTATTTCATCGGATACTGATCTTCGTGGGTTTTACTCTAACCAGTAAGACCTTTGAGTACAGGTCCAATTTTTTTTCTTTCAAGTTTAAGGTATTTCTATCAACGAAAACAACAAATTAGAACCATCAATGTCATTCCAAGAACCCGCATTTCCAAAGCCGGCACCTTCGGCCGAGCCGGCAGGCCAGTTCTCTAAACCCAAAGCAAGATAATCTTGATTATTATAATTGTCTGGCTCAGCACCTAGTTGTCCTTCGCCCCATACAGCTGCCGAAAACGTTTCCCCATCGACCCATTCCCATTGCCCTTCATTAGATCTATCAGAAGCACCAAGCCATACATAACCAGCATCACCACCGTCTGGTGCCGTACTAAGAATTAAGTCGTTGATACTAATTATTTCACTAATTTTATTATAAATTTGCGAGTTTTCAGAATTTCCTACTACAGACGCTAAGTTTCCGCCAAGGGATTTTGCGTAAACTTCAGCCTCTTCAAAGGTTCGCAAGTCAGAGGCTAGCAGATATGTTTTACCCGCTATAGTGAACTCAAAATCACTTGGATTTGTAGAGACTCTCTCTGTATTTACGGAGGGATACTCATAGGGAGAACTCGCAATGTACCCACTCGAAGCCCCAGGCGAAAATATTTCTTTTAGAGTAACTTCACTTGGCTTTGCTACAATCGTACTGATGTATTTCGTATATAGCTCATGGCCTAAAGGATTATTGATTGCGACTTCCTCGGGTGTGCGTGAATTGTCAGCCCATTCCGGAGCGAGTGTCCCACCGTCAACAAATTCGTTAATGTAATCCCATTCTGCATAGGTCAACAAGTACACATACTCTCTCATTACAAGCGCATGATACTCATTCGAGCCGTCATTCATTGGTTGATATTGCTGGTCATTGAAAACTCCATTTTCAATAGCCTCTTGCATGGCATCCCAGATAAGCCCCTGTGGAGAGGTAGTGTTTAGCTCAGCGGGATAAGCCTCTGGGAACCCAAATTGAGAAATTGTGTGAAGTAAATGCTCTATCGTTTCCGTAACCGCATTATCAATACTATATTCGGAAGCAGTTTCGTCAAGTTGCCATAAATAATCAGTATTCCTTGTTGTATCATTTACATTGTTCAACCCTGGATAATTTTTCCCCGCGTTTTCATCGAGAATTGAGGGCGAATAGTTATCACCATCGATGTAGCCAATACGCTGTATGGTAGCTCCTCCATTTGCCTGGTTCTGCATGCCAGAGATTAATGAAGACTGCGCCTCAGATTCTATTCCATCTGCGTTAGGATCGAGAAGTAATGTCACTGTGCGCGCAGTCTTCTCTAAAAAAGAATCTGAAACAGCTTCGGCACCACCGACAGCAGGCCAAGCAACTAATTTGAGACCATATACGTCTAAAGAACGATCAAAAGGAACAAAAGATTCGGTATCAATTACTGGTCCAGCGGAATAAAGATTATCTGATGGTAGAACTGACAAAGTCAGATCAGTCGCTATGCCTATCTCCCCATCCTTATTGAGATCCGCATTATAAGAAACCTCCTCGCCGATCAGCTGTAACGAGGTCAGCTTCGCTCCCTTCTTGGAAACAACACCATCACTCGATACAGTGTACTCAAGGTAACTCGAACCCTTCTTACCAACCGTCTCCGTAATTAAATTATATCCCGTCGATGTCGCCTCAACTCCAATAGGGGTAGCCGAACTCCATGCATTCCCCTTCGTGTCCGTTAAAGGTGTAAGATAGGTAGATCCATCCGCTAATACACCATGGCCAACACCACTAATTTTATATATCGATGTCTCGCTGCTTTCATAGTCATAATTTTTAAACTCAAGATTTATTTTCGTAACCTCCAAATGAATTTCCGAGGAGTCGGGAAGAACTGGATTTACTATTAAAGCTTCATGAACGGTTGAACCGTCCTCCTTTAATGGTAAAATGTAACCAAATTCGGGATTTCCTTTTGGACCGTCAAGCGCCCCAAAAAAATCGATGGCATCATGGACTTCAAAATTAAGGTTGCCTTGATTAAGGAAAATTGTTGTACCTGTATTGAATGAACCGTTCCAACCCTTGAATTTTCCCCAGTAATAACCAATTACGTCGATTAATCCATCCGAATTTACATCGAAATTTATTGCTGACTGATAATACCTAAGCCCAAGGTCAATATCAAAGCCGTTGCTATTAACTCTTACAAACTCACGATTACCCGCTTGCTCATATATTTGAACCGCTGACTCTGCATGATAATCCGTGTCCACATGGGTCTCTTTTCCTGAAAGAGAAACCTTTTCGGATATAGAAAAAAGGTCTAAATCACCATCACGATCATAATCTGAAAACAAAATTACGCCCACATCGGCACCGTACGAGTTTGCTTCAAATAAAGCAGTATTGTAATCCGTATGCCCCCAATGGTTTTCTGGGAGTGTTGTATATTCAGTCGCATTCAACCCATCAAAATAAATTGTGTAGTTCGGAGACGCCCAATTGCCACCTATAATTATATCCATGGTTCCATTTTGGTCTATATCGAGCGCATTCATATAGGATGCATTATTATGATACCTTGGAAAAAGCTCTCCAGAGGTACCATATATACGAGTATTTATATCTTGCTGAGTTGATTCAAGCTCTAAAACTGACATCGTTCCTAGGCCCAAAACATTATAACTATCAGGTAGCAATATTTCAATATTACCATCAGAGTCTAAATCTCCAGCCGCCAGTGAATAAGTTCTAACAGTTTCTAAATTTTCAGGAATCTTCAATTCCCTATATTGCCCATCATCCTGGAGGAATATCTCTAATCCACCACCAGTCCATGGATCAAGATCCAATCCAGCATCTCCAATCAATAAATCATCATCCCCATCA